>CAYRYL010000033.1:0-21097 GCA_964428425.1 uncultured Anaerolineaceae bacterium
TGTTGCGGATGGCTACCCGGCAATCCTCAAGGCGTGAATGCACCATCTTCACCAGGTCGCGCCGGCGCTCTTCTGTGAGGGGCGGCAGGTTGAGGCGGATCACCTTGCCGTCGCTGTTGGGGGTGAGACCCAGATCCGAAGCCTGGATGGCACGCTCGATGGCTTTAAACGATGAGGCGTCGAAGGGACGGATGAGCAGCTGACGTGCTTCAGGCACACTGATGGTGGCAAGCTGAATTAATGAGAGGCTGGAACCATAGTACTCAACCTGCAGCCTTTCGATTAAAGCCGGAGAAGCCCGACCGGTGCGAATCGCTATCAGATCATCTTCCAACACGTCCAAAGCGCCCTGCATGCGCTGTTTGGACTCTCTTATCAGTTCATCAATCATATTGACCTCCTACCGTGTCTGAACAAAGCTTAAGCATAACCTATTTTTTCCAAAGTTGGGAGAAGCATAGAACCTGGCGGCATAATCTTCGTAGGGTGGGTTGGCGTCAGATTGTCTTGACCTGTCTTGACTTCACAATAGCCAACCCACCAATTATATGCTGCTCCCCGGTGGGTTGGCTATAACAGGATTAAGTTGGTCCATTTTTTTTAGTGACGCCAACCCACCCTACCCATCCTCAAGTTTTTCCACAGGCAAATTCGCTACAAGTGGTTTTTATTTCCCTTGTCTACCTGATAAGCATGTGGTATAACACTTGCAATTACATAGCCCTTGCGGCGCTCTTATCCAGAGAGGTGGAGGGACCGGCCCTTTGAAACCTCGGCAACCAACCTAGTGTATGGTGCCAATTCCGGCAGACAATCTGGAAGATGAGAGGCTACAGCATACCAAGCGGAATGCCCCTCACTTGCAGGGGCATTTTTTATACGTAACCTGAGGAGGTTTACACAATGACAACAACTTTTATGAAATCACCCAAGTACCTGTTCACTTCTGAATCGGTCACCGAAGGTCATCCCGATAAAATGTGCGACCAGATCAGCGATGCGATCCTGGACGCCATGATCGCGGAAGACAAAGCCAGTCGGGTAGCCTGCGAAACAGCCATCAAGACCGGTTTTGTGCTGACCTACGGCGAAGTGACCACCAAGACCTATGTCGATATTGACGCTCTCGTGCGCGAAGTGGTCAACGACATCGGCTACGACCGCGGCAAGAAGGGTTTTGACGGCTCCACTTGCGGCGTTTTAGTGGCGCTGGCAAATCAGAGCGCGGATATCTCGCGCGGTGTGGACCAGAACGGCGTGAAGGAAGCAGTTGAATACAACGATGCTTTCATCGAAGCCGGCGGTGCTGGCGACCAGGGTATGATGTTCGGTTTTGCCTGTAACGAGACCGAAACCCTGATGCCTATGCCCATCTACTATGCCCACAAGCTCACCCGCCGCATGGCGGAAGTGCGCAAAAACGGCACTCTGCCCTGGATGTACCCGGATGGCAAGAGCCAGGTAACCGTGGAGTATCACTACGGCAAA
Organism: uncultured Anaerolineaceae bacterium; assembly: GCA_964428425.1. GTDB lineage: Bacteria > Chloroflexota > Anaerolineae > Anaerolineales > Anaerolineaceae > Mesolinea. Next base: position 1,489 of record CAYRYL010000033.1, read on the forward strand.
CCCGCCCGAATCCATACCATCGTCATCAGCAGCCAGCACGCTGACCAGCTGGATCACGAGGAAGTCAGCCACGAACGCATCGAGGCGGACGTCCTCGAACATGTAATCAAGGCTGTAATCCCCGCTGAACTGGTGGATGAGGATACCAAGGTCTACGTCAACCCAACCGGTCGTTTTGTTATCGGCGGACCAATGGGCGATGCCGGTCTGACCGGACGCAAGATTATTGTGGACACCTACGGCGGCATGGGTCGGCACGGTGGCGGCGCTTTTAGCGGAAAAGATCCAACAAAGGTTGATCGCTCCGCAGCCTATGCAGCCCGCTGGGTGGCCAAAAATGTGGTTGCAGCCGGTCTGGCTGAACGCTGTGAAGTGCAGGTCTCTTACGCCATCGGCGTCTCACACCCCCTGAGCGTCAACGTCGAAACTTTCGGTACCGGTGCGGTGGACGATGAGAAGATCGCCCAGGCAATCACCAAGGTCTTCGACCTGCGCCCGCGGGCTATCATCCACGACCTGGATTTGCTGCGCCCGATCTACCGCCAGCTGGCTGCCTATGGCCATTTCGGTCGCGATGATCTCAACCTGACCTGGGAAAAAACCGACAGAGCCGACGCCTTGCGAACGGCTGTTGGTCTATAATTAATTTGATGGTAAAAAAAGTCCGGGAGTGCGTCCCGGACTTTTTCATTCTATTCAGTGGGACTATCGTCTGAATTTCAGCAGCAGCCAGACCAGACCGAACGCGGCAGCAAGACCAGCAAGGATCCACTTTACATTCGTCGGGATAATCGGCTCTTTTTCCGGTTCAACAACCTCTTGCGCAGCCGCTACCATTGGTGCAGGATTGTCTGCAGGTTCGATCGTTATCACCTGCCCCAATTGGTCCTCACGGACCCCAAAGATCAAGGGTTCAACAGAGACTTTTTCGCCAGCAGGCGTGCTCGCAACCTCAGTCGGTTCGACAACTCCCTCAAGCTGCATTGGTTCAGCCGGCTCTACTGGTTCAGCCAGGGCGATATCTTCGGCAGGACCTCCACCAATCCCGCCTCCCATGCCGTACGCCGTGCCACCCATCAACAAGCCGCTACCGCCTGCGCCACCGCCACCTTTTCCGCCTACGGATCCCCAGTTTAGCAGGTAAATGGGCTGACCATCTTCCGATACAGCATCTCTCAGAGCGCTTTCAGGTGCAATATCGCTCTGTATGGTCATCGCAAGAGGCTCAGCCGCAGGTTGTGGGACGGAGAAATTGGTGAAAATAAACTCACTGCCAAAAATCGCAGCCAGTAAAATCATCGAGACCACGCTCGCCCAACCAAAACTTGGCAGCAGGAAGAGACCCCGCCGGGCTTTCTCGGCTTCGCCGCGAGTGAGGGTGAAGTGGTGAGGAACCGGTTTGCAGGGCAGGCTGCGCATGCTGCGTTTTAACGCAGTCATATCCTCCAGGGCTTGTTTTAGCTCGGGGGATTGCTGCAGGCGCTTCTCAAACTTAGCGCGGTCCTTTATGGACAGCGCCTCGTCGAGATACTCGCAAAGAAGCGTCATGTCCTTTTCAGATATTTCAGCTTGCCAGTTCATCATGTTCCTCGGTAATATGACGAAATTGGTCTGGTAAAAGTTCCCTGAAACCCTGCAGGCACTGCTGCATTTTGAGGCGCGCCCTGGCGAGACGGCTCTTGACCGTACCGATGGGGGTGCCGATAATTCGCGCGACTGTCTCGTAATCCTCTCCTGAGACGTCCACCAGGGTGATTACCACGCGGAATTTTTGTTCCAGCCCGGAAAGGCAGTGCTGGATGGCATTTTCGATCTCAGAAGCCCCGAGGACGTCCTCAGGACCGGCGGATTTATCTTCCAACCACTCTGGGGATTCCACCAGTTCGCCCTCATTGGTCTCCGGCTCGATCGGGACCGTTGGTCTGCGCCGCTGCCGGCGCAACTCGTCATAGCAAGCATTCGTGACAATCCGCAAGAACCAGCTCTTAAAGGATCCACCGCGATAGGTGTCGAGCTTGCGATACATGGAGATAACGGCTTCCTGCGTGGCATCCGCAGCCGCGTTGTCGTCCGCCATAATGCGATAGGCCACGTTATATGCGACCTCCTGGTGCTGGAGGACAAGCTGGTTAAAGGCGTCCAGGTCCCCACCAACAGCAAGCGATATCAGTTCAGACTCTTCCATGATTGCCTTCATTGCAAGACTCAAGCCAACAAGCCGAAACTACAATTAGATTTTAGCGCAAAAGTTGCCAAGAACAAAGAGGAAATGCAAAGATTTTTATACAATCTTTTGGAAAAATTACTCCCAACCGGCGATAAACTACAAAAAAGAGTGCCTGGGGCACTCTTTTTTGTCATCAGCTAACATCCAATTATTCTGCTGGTACGGGGGCAGAGTTTTCTTCCTCGCGTAATGGAGGGAAGAGAATGATTTCACGCAGAGTATGTTGACCGGTGAGCATCATGACAAACCGATCCACACCGATGCCAAAGCCGCCGGCTGGGGGCATGCCGTACGCCAGGGCGCGCAGGAAGTCTTCATCCATCGGGTTACGTTCTTCATCATCTTCGGTATAAGCACGTCCGAGCTCAAGAAAACGACTTTCCTGATCGAGGGGGTCATTAAGCTCAGTAAAGGCATTGCAAAGTTCCACCCCGGCGATGTAGCCTTCGAAACGTTCCACCGTGTTGGGATCTTCGGGTTTTGCCTTTGCCAGGGGCGAGATGTCGCGCGGGTAGTCGTAGAGGAAGGTCGGCTGGATCATGACCGGTTCAAGATAGGTTTCCATCAGGGTGTTGATCAGCTTGCCGCGAGGAGTTCCCGGTTTGAGGGGGATATCACGGGCTTTCATAACGTCCGCCAACCCTTCGGCAGTGGGATACTCCTGTATGTCGATGCCAGCATGGTCTATCAGACCCTGGCGGATTTGCATACGATTCCAGGGAGGGGTAAGGTTGATCTCGTGCCCACCCCAATGGATGATCATTGTACCCAAAACACGCTGAGCAACCCGCGAGACCATCTGCTCGGTCATTTCCATGATCGTGTTGTAGTCGGCGTACGCCATGTAGAACTCAAGTTGGGTAAACTCGGGGTTGTGCTTGAAGGACACGCCCTCGTTGCGGAAGTCCCGGCCGATCTCATACACGCGGTCCAGCCCACCAACGAGCAACCGCTTTAGGTAGAGCTCGAAGCTCACGCGCAGGAAAAGCTGCTGATGAAGCTGGTTGTGGTAGGTAGTGAAAGGCTTGGCTGCCGCTCCACCGTAAATAGGCTGCAGGATGGGGGTCTCAACTTCCTGGAAGCCGCGTTCATCGAGGAATTCGCGTAATTCTTTGATGATTGCCGTGCGGGTGCGGAAGATCTCTCGCACTTCTGGATTGACAGCCAGGTCAACATAGCGCTGGCGATAACGGGTTTCGGGGTCAGTCAGAGCCGCGTGGCGGATAACCTCTCCATCAACCACCTCGTCCTTGGCAGCCGGAAGCTGATAGAGCGCTTTGGAGAGCATTCTAAAATCTTCCACCTGCAGGGTTACTTCCCCACGTTTTGTGCGCACCACGGTACCAGTGGCCTCAATGAAGTCGCCAAGGTCAAAGAAGCGCACGAACTCATCGAGCTTATCCTGCCCAAGTTCGTTGATGCGCATAAAGAGCTGAATCTTGCCACTGCGATCTTCGATGTGGGCAAAAGAAAGCTTGCCCATGTTGCGGATGGCGCGCAAGCGACCAGCCAGAGTCAGCTTCAGTTCTTCGGGGTCGCCAGCAGCTTCGCGTGCTTCAAACGCCTTGATGGCGTCAGCATTGCTACTGTTCTTATAAGACCGGGTCGGGTAAGGCTCAATCCCGTTTTGGCGCAGTTGCTCCATTTTTGCCAGGCGAAGGTTCTCGAGTTCGGAAAAGTTATCGGTTAGCATGGTTCGTCCTTTACATTAAATAAAGCCCCACCGTGATGAAGGGTGGGGCTTTGAGAATTCAAGGGATTACTCGCTCTTGAGGATCTCCACGGTGTAAGCACCACCTGGAGCTTCAATTTTTACCTTATCGCCAACGCGATGGTTGATCAAAGCGCGACCAATCGGAGATTCGTTGGAGATGCGCTTTTCACGGGGGTTTGCCTCGACAGGACCTACAATCTTGTAGGTTTCCGGCTCACTACCTTCTTCAAGGATGGTCACTTTTGAACCAACAGTCACGAGACCGTGCTCATTTTCGCTATCTTCAATGATATGGGCGTTGGCAAGCAGGAGTTCCAGCTCCTTAATGCGACCTTCCGTGAAAGCCTGTTCGTTTTTGGCGGCTTCGTATTCCGCGTTTTCGATCAACTCGCCGTCTTCCATCGCATCCTGCAAACGCTGAGCGACTTCCTTGCGTTTTATAGTGCGAAGGAATTCCAGTTCCTGTTCAGATTTTTCAAATCCATCACGGGTTAAGTATGAGCTTGGCATGTCTTCAATATTCCTTAAGCAATCTAATTCCCAAACCCCCGAAACAGGCTGGGTTAATACAAAACGCGCTTAGAAAGCATGATGCTTCCTTAACGCTAGTCATTTATTATACTATGAATGCTTTTTCTTGCACAAGTGGTGAGTTGTATTAATTTTACCTACCAGTTCGCTTGAATTTCTCAGTTCCAACTCGGCGGGGCGGGTTTTGGGTCACGCCCGCTTTGCTTGAATAAGAGCCCCACCAACAGCCCATAAACAAAGCCTCCAATGTGCGCCCAATAGGCTGTGCCACCCTGATCGCCAAGACCCAGCGAGCCGACCCCGCTGAAGAGCTGGAGAATGAACCACAGAGTCAGCACGACAACCGCGGGAACAAGCCTGAGGCGGGCAAAGTAACCTATAGGAATGAAGGTATAGACCCGGCTGTGTGGATAAATCACCAGGTATGCCCCCAATACCGCGGCTATGGCGCCACTGGCACCTACCGTGGGGATGGTTGAGGTTGGGTTGGTGAAGTAGTGAGCAAACGCGGCAAATATCCCGCCAGCGAGGTAGAAGAGCAAATATCTGACGTGACCCAGCCGGTCTTCGATGTTATCGCCAAAAATCCAAAGGTAGAGCATGTTGCCCAACAGGTGAAACCAGCCGGCGTGCATGAACATGCTGGTGAGAATGTCCCGCATGTCGCCCACATCCAGCCCCTGGCGGATATCGCTTGGGAACATGGCGAATTCCGAATAAACGGCGTCAGGGTTTGCGTTGAAAACATATGCCCATAAAAAGACTGCCACGTTGATTAAAATCAAAACGTAATTGACAACTGGGACTCGGTGGGTCTTTATCTCATCTCGAATTGGGATCATGGTTTTTCTCCATCGGGGAAGATTTCGGTCTTTTGGGGTGAGTTTTGTTCCGCCTGCAATTCTAACAGGCGCGGGTGGTTGGCGTAAAATCCGCGGCGCTCTTCTGGCAGGAGTAAGGCAATGTGGCACATGACCTCATCGGTTGCCTGCTGCAGCCGGTCTTTGGTCGTTCGCTCATCGTGCACTTGCGAAAGCAGGATTGGTTTGCCAAATCGCACTTCCACCTGCGCTTTCTTCAGGCGTAAAAGGGACTGGATCACACTGGTGGAGCCGAGCACCGCAGTAGGGATCACCTGGACCTGGTTGCGAATCGCCAATAATGCGGCTCCAGGCTTGCCTTCCAGCAGCGTTTGTGTTCTTGATCGCGTCCCTTCAGGAGCGATTCCAACAATCCAGCCTTCTTTTAATTTGATGGACGCTTCACGAAACGCGCCGAGGTCATATCCATCTCTCGAAATCCAGATCACGCCGAGCTTATCCAGAAACCATCCAAAGAAAGGCGCTTTCTCATATTCCCGCGCGACCATAGCGATGATGTCCTGGCGGTGTGTTGAAAGCATCAGGAATGGCGTGTCGAGCCGGCTGATGTGACTGGTCGCGACGATGTATGCCGTTCCGTCCTGAACGTTCTCACCACCCACAATTTTAAGATCCACCAGGTGGTCAACCAGGTAACGCAACTCTCTCATCACGCGTAGCCGTTCCATCGCCTACCCTCCGAATTCAGTGGGTTGAACAGAAAGCACTTTTACCGTACCCACGTTTTTCAACAGGCGCAGGTAGGCGAACGCCATCCCCACGAATAAGATCACAAGACCCACATATGGCCAAACAGCCTGCACCTGGCTTTCGTGTATCAGTGGATTAACGCCGCCAAAGATCGCCAGGGCGTTCCAGGTAGCATGCAGCAGCCAGGCTGCCAGGTAGGAAAGCACCAACGAGCCAAACTTGCGGTTCTGCCAGAATTTTCCGATCGCCAGACCGATAATCCCGCCAGTCAGGATGTGCAGCAGACTACCGCCAAACCTACCCAGGATCAACCCCGCCCAATCCACGAACGCGATTGCGCTGCCCTGAATAGAGCTAACGCTCAGCAACCCTTCAAACAGGGCAAATCCACCTCCACAAAGCAGCCCTGCCCGAAAGCTTTCTGCCGGGTCAGGGTTGCGGACCTGCAGCAGCCACACGCCCAAAGTCTTGAATAGTTCCTCAACCAGCGGCATGATGCCGGCAACTGCCAGCAATAGCCAACCTATTAAACTTGTCAGGTTGAATAAATTTCCAAATTCAGAAAGCAACGAAGCGGGGTCATTTTGCAACAATCCTGGGTCATTCCGGATCGTATTGAAAAAATCAACGAATTCGGGCTTGCCCAGCAACCCGCCAACAAACACAATCACCACGATGATGAAAACCAACACCTCCACCAGAACGATCAAAGGCGTTGAAATCCCAATCGAGAAAACCAGAATGCCTGAATCGCGTTTTGGGTTGACTTCCCGTTGACCGCGGGAACCAATCTGCAGGAGCAATAAAACAGGGATTGTTATTCCCAGGATTGCCAGAACTGCCAGTGCGACGGCTTTATTTTCTGGTGGGGCAAGCCTTGTAAGTGCTGCCAGCCCAAATACCAGGACCAAGGTCGTAATTAACCAGATCGTCATTCTGTTTCTGTGTGGTTTGGGGGTTCGGGCATTACCTGTAATTTTTTGGATGGTGGTAACAATCGAAATAGATGCAATAACAAGAAACACCAGCCCTGTCAGCACCAGGGCAACAACAACACCGGACTCCATGGCAAGTGTGGCACCATAATCGGTCGTAACTTGCCCAAACGCAGCAAGCCCTGCCAGCCCCACCCAGATCAGGCTAACAAAAAAGACAAGGATTGATACCGCCAGTTGGGCGATATCAATCCTGTCGTAGTACTTTTCTTTAGCTGGTTGGTCCAGGTTCATTTCTCATTGATGGTGATGCTGATGATCTTGTCTCCATCAAAATCTGGGGCTTGCTGAGGGTCGCGCTCAGTAATTTGTAGCAGGACGTCTTCGCCTTCAATTAATTTTCCAAAAACAGTATATCCACCGTTGAGCTGGTCTGCAGGCACGTAGGTGATGAAGAACTGGCTGCCGCTGGTTCCCGGAGTGGCGTTTTTAGCCACGCCAAGCATATACGGCTGGCTAAAATTCAAGCCTTCAACCACTTCTTCACGGTACTGATATCCAGCCCCAGACCAACCCGTACCAGTCGGGTCGCCGGTTTGAGCCACAAAGTCATGCATGACACGATGGAAAGTCACCCCATCATAAAAACCTTGGCGCGCAAGATATACAAAGGAGTTGACTGCCAGAGGTGCTTCTTTGGGAAAAAGCTCTACTACCAAGTCACCTTTTTCGGTCTTAATGGTGGCGGTGTAAGTTTTCTCCTGATCAATCTCAAACGAAGGACATTCTTTGGTGAGGTCTTCCTCAGCCTTCACTACTTTTACAACATTGGAAAGCATGGCATATGACCAGTCATACTCCCATCGGCTACCGTTCAACAAGAGCGTGGGAGTGCTGTTGAGGCCGAGACCAAAATTATTAGCGATTTCTTCATCTACTTTGGCTCTGAGAGTCTCACTGGTTAAATCCGCATCAAATTGCGCTTTATCCAAACCAAGACCTTCTGCTTCTGCCATCAGCCAAGCAGTGAATTCTTCAGAAGTTAATGGGCTAAATACCGCTTGATTATTAAACAGTGACAGGTAAAGATCCCAGATCTTGCCTTGTGCACCCGCCGCCTCAACTGCGTAAGCAGCCTGTCTGGCATTAGCATGCAAGCCATCCAGTGGTAGTGGGCGGTAAACCAACTGGACATCATCCGGAAAAGCTTCCAGTAATTTCTCTGCCTCAAGAGCGAATAATTGGCAATAGGGACATTGAAAATCTGTGTATTCCACGATGGTTATTGTCGGGTTTTCCGCCCCTTTTACCCAATCCTGTTCTGATACTTCGGGGAATTTGGATGGCTCTTGTCCTCTGGTTAGCATTTGTAAAAAAGGCTCCGTCAGGGTACAAACCATGTTGCCATCATCGCCAGTCAGGCGGGTGTCCGCAGTTGGCTGCGGTCCCAGGTCTTCAGTTGGCTCAACAACCACCGCGGTCGGTGCCTCAGTCGCTGCCACAGTAGCAGTCGGTTCCACTTCGGGGGGTGTAATCGTGGCAATTTTACAGGCACTCAGTGCCAGGGCTGCCACCAGTAAAACCATAATTAGTTTTGAATATTTTTTCATGCTGATATCCTTTCATCCGAACCTGCGTCGGCAGGCCAGTCGTTCATTGATAGTTTTTGATCGCGTCGAGGATGATCTGAAACAAATCTTCCTGCACGGCGTCAATCCCCTGGGAGGCATCCACTATCCGCCAGCGTTCGGGTTCTTCATGGGCTAAGTTCAGATAGCCCTGACGCACACGTTCGTGAAACAGAACCTCATAGGCATCCAGCCGATTCCATTCATCCTCAGCCTTCTTTCGCATCAAACCCATCTTCACATCCAAATCCAACAGGATTGTCAGATCAGGTTTCAGATGGTCGGTCGCGAAATCTAGCATCTGGCGCAACTTTTCAAGGTCCAAGCCGTGTCCATACCCCTGATACGCAAGGGTTGAATCGCCATATCGGTCACAAAGTATGATTTTACCATCCTGAAGAGCTGGTTTTATCAGTTGTTCAACCAGCTGAGCGCGGGCTGCCAGGAAGAGTAGTATCTCAGTCCGGGGGTGAAGTTCCTTGTTTTCCATCCGCACCAAAACCTGGCGGATCTGATCTCCGATCGGCGTCCCACCAGGTTCGCGCGTCGTGATCACCGGATAGCCCATCGCGTCAAGGCGTTTCGCTAAACGCTTGATTTGGGTGCTCTTTCCACTACCTTCCGGACCTTCTAATGTGATGAACATAGATTAATCCCTGAAAATCCGCACGAAGCGATTGGGGTCCTTTCCAAAGGATTCTGAAGATAGCTGCGCTTGTCTAGCAATTTCGTGCTGCTGCCGGCGGATAGAAGCTGGCGCGGGCTGAAGGTCAACGTATTTCTGCCCCTCATCGAGCCCCTCGATCGCCTGCATAGTTTGTTCAATCGCCTCCGACGAGCCCCCCTCCCTGCGGACGGTTAACTGCCCGGGGAAGGAATCTGCTAAAAACTGTTCGACCTGACCAATGGAATTCGACTTGACCACGAAGATAGGGATGCCGCGTTCCTCGGCATTGACAATTGGCTGGAGACGGTCACGGTAATATCGACGCTGGGTCACGAGAATGTCCGCATCCTTGAGATCCTTGACCACCATCGCTGGGACGCCAAGCTCCCTGATCGACTGGATCAAGCGGCTGCGTGGAACACCTACAGGATAAATGCGCTTTTCAACGGTGTTGGTATTCCCACCGAGGTCGTCCTGCTCGTCACGAGCCTCATTCATCGCGCTGTAACGCTGGGCGTGTTGTTTGTTCTGCGCCGCAGCCTGACCACCGTTGCGCTGGAAGGGAGCAGTTTCCATGCCGTTGTTGCGCCGCAGAGACTGGGAAACCGTGGGCATATTTGGTTTGGTTGTCTTGACGATGTGGACCTTGCCGTACTCATCACGGTAGCGCTCTTCTGGCAGCATGGGATAGCCACGCAGGATCGCATCCACGGAGCTGGCTACGTCGCGATGGACTGCCACACGCTCCCGGTCGATAATCTCAACTATGACCGTAAAGGTTGGGGGTGAACGGCGTTCGAGCACTGTTTTCTGGGTGCCACGCCGCCTGGCTTCGTCATCAGATAGGGTGACGGATTCTATTCCGCCAACCAGGTCTGAGAGCGTCGGGTTGAGCAGCAGGTTCTCGAGACCGTTACCATGCGCAGTTCCGATCAGCTGCACGCCGCGCTCGGCAATCGTGCGGGCAGCGAGTGCTTCGAGCTCACGCCCGATCTCGTCAATCACAATCACTTCCGGGTTATGGTTTTCGACCGCTTCGATCATCACTTCGTGTTGCAAGGATGGCTTGGGCACCTGCATGCGGCGGGCTTGCCCAACTGCTGGATGAGGCACGTCGCCATCTCCACCAATTTCGTTCGAGGTGTCCACGATTACCACACGGTGCTTTTGAGCCAGAATACGGGCTGCCTCGCGCAGCATGGTGGTTTTGCCTACTCCCGGTTTTCCCAGGATCAGGATGCTGAGACCAGACTCAACCAGGTCTTCGATGATCTCGATCGTGCCATAAACTGCCCGCCCCACCCGACAGGTGAGACCGACAACTTTACCACGGCGATTGCGGATTGCCGAAATGCGGTGCAGCGTGCGTTCCATGCCCGCGCGATTATCAGCGTCAAAATCACCGATGCGATCCGTGACATACTTCAGGTCGTCGTGTGTGACCGGTTCGTCGAGCAGTTCAACTTCGCCGCTTGTGAAGCGCGCGCTCGGATTGCGCCCAAGGTCCAGGATGACCTCAAGCAGGTTATCAAAATTATCTCTGGACTGCACAGCCTGGGCAACTTCCGGAGGGAAGACTGCCAGCATCGCCTCCAGATCGTCAGTAATGCGTTGCGTTGTTGTCATTTTGTTGATTAAATCACACTCCATTATTGAGCTGATTCTATCTCATTTTGCCTGTTTTTTCTTTTCCATGGTATAGAAGTTGTATACGAGTCTTATTAATATCCATCATCGTGTTTTAACGAAACGATCCACCCGGTGCTGCCAGGTGGATCGTCGGAAATTAGATTTACTTAAGCGACGTTTTAGTCGCCCTGGCAGGAACCGTCACACTGTCCGGCGCCTTGTCCATTGCCCTGACCATTGCCTTGTCCAAAACCCTGGCCCATGCCTTGTCCCATGCCCTGGCCCATATGCTGTCCCATACCCTGGCCCATGTGCTGTCCCATACCCTGACCACCGTGCATCGCACCGTGCCGGTATTGCATGCCGGTTCCGCTGCCGTCGCGCAAGCGCAGCTGATCAGGAACGCTATCGCCATCAGCGTCGCAGGTTCCAGCGCAGGTGCCATTACCTGGTCCAAAACCTTGACCATATTGCATGCCGGTTCCGGTGCCGTCCTGCAGACGGAGCTGATCAGGAACGCCATCGCCATCCGCGTCGCAAGTTCCAGCGCATGTTCCTTCGCCCGGACCAAAGGATCGCCCGCAACGGGTGACAACAGGAGCGGGCAATGCGGTCGTTTCAACCTCAGGGGTGGGTTCCTGGGCAAAAACCGAACCACCAACTGTGAGTACCAAGGCGCTGAGCACCAAAATTGTCAATCCTAAGCCCAAAATTTTCTTTTTCATTGTATTTTCCTTGTGTTTATTTCACCACTTCAACGGTGATGTTGTTAATTTACATTCTCTTGATTGAGTTTATATCCAGTTCTTATATAGATTTGATTTAGATTGAAACAAAAGTTATAAACAAGTCAAATCAGTGTCAACTAAAGATCGGTTCCCAGGCAGACAGAACCAAGTTAACCCAAGGAGCTTAATACCAAACTCGCAGGTCAGTGCCTTCATAGAGGGGCGCGACTTCGTCATATCCATTGAAGAGTAAGGTCGCGCGCCGCTCGCTATCGCCAAGGCGCAGTTCTGTCGCCTGGGACCAGCGTGGATGGTTTACCGCCGGATTGACGTTGGCAAGAAAGCCATACTCCCGCGGGTTTAAGGTGTTCCAAAGCGTGGGGGGCTGTTTGTCTGTGAGCGTGATGCGCTGAATAGCCTTGGGGCTCTTGAACCAGTACTTCCAGGGCACCACCACTCTCAGGGGCGCGCCATTTTGCTTGGAAAGTGGCTCGGAGTACATCCCGGTTGCCATCATGGTCAGATCGTGCATCGCTTCGTCCAATCGCAACCCTTCGCGATAAGGCCAGGGGTAACTGCGCATGGATACTTGCCCGGGCATTTCCTCAGGACGCAGAACCGATTCGAAGGCAACATACTTCGCCTCTGGCAGAGGCTGTATCTCTTCAAGCAGGTCCTTGAGCAGGAAGCCCGACCAGGGTAAAACCATGGAGTACCCTTCCACGCAGCGCATGCGGTAGGTGCGATCCACAATGTTGAACCGATCTATTAAATCCGGAATGGTGTAGGTGGCAGGGTTAGCAACCAATCCGCCCACTTCCACTTGCCAGGGATCAATCGAAAAATCCTTCGCCAACTCGGTCACCGAGCGTTTTGAAAGTGAAAATTCGTAGTAATTATTGAAATTCAGGGCTTCAGATTTTTCGGTAATCTCATCAGTGATCGTGGTTGGTTCCGCACCGGGAGTCTCTCCGGGTACACAGGCAGCCAAAGTCAAACCAGCGCCAAAAATGGCTGCGTGTTTCAGGAACTGCCTTCGATCCAGGTAAAGTTGTTTGGGGGTGACATCGTCTTGGGTAGGGTAATTTTTCATACCTAATTTTATTGAGTGAGGCAGGCAATGTAAAGCCCTTGTGCATAGCCACACTCCACCTCCAAGTGGGAGGGGTTGATTGGTATAATACCTCTCAGGTTATCGGAGAAAGTGGTGCTTATGCAAAAATTAAGGGTGATGACCCTCAATCTGGGCGGCGGGGAAAAAAACTTCACTGGCTCTCCTGAACAAACGGAGAATAAGGCTGAGGCACTCGTTCAGTTAATTGAAGAAATCAAGCCGGACGTTTTTGGCGTCCAGGAGATCGCCCATTACATCGACGCGGATGGCATTACCCACAGCATGGTCGACCGCATCCACACCGATTGCAGTTTTCAGCATGCTTTCTATGGTGAGACCCTCTCCATGAAACGTCACATGCAGGTCAAGAAGGACTTGATGGTGAACGGTTTATTCAACGATTGGTGGGACTGGTCCAAGGGCAACGCGATCTTTTCGAACATTGCCTTTAGCCGCTTAAGCGACACCAACAAAGTCGGCGTGCCGCGCAACGTGCCGCTTTTTCAGCCAGTCAGTTATGAGGGCTCGCGCGATACCGACCCGCGTTACGTAATTCTCACCCGACTCAAGCAAGCCCCTTACCCATTCATCCTCAACCTGCACCTGACCACCCTGGTTGGTGAACGGGGAGAGAACGCCTGGACTGAGGTGGTGGATGCCGCCAGGATCACCCGCTCGCAGCAAATCAGCGGCGTGATCAGCCTGGTTGAGCAGCATGTGCTAATTCCACAACTGCCAATGATCCTGATGGGTGATTTTAATGCCACCGCAGATGAGTACACCCTGCATGACATGTTGGAAAATGAGCAAGGCATTCTTCACTTAATCCCACAAGACAGCATCCCCACTCACCCCCGTGCCGGCGCGGTTGATCACATCTATTTCTATCCAGCCAAACGGTTGGTGGATTACACCTGTTACGTCGTCAGTACACCTCTTTCGCGCTCGATTTCCGATCACCTGCCGGTTGTGGCTGACGTCACTTTTCAATAGAGGAGCCTTATATGGCAAATAATCAATATTTTGGCACGGATGGCATTCGCGGCACAGCTGGCACACCGCCGATGACTGCAGAATTTGTGTATCGCCTTGGAGTTGCTGTTGGGCAGGTGCTCAGCCTTGAAACGCCTGGTCCAGACTTGTTCGTGATCGGGCGAGATACACGCGTTTCAGGTCCGCTGCTGCAGGATGCTTTGACGCGCGGTCTTCTCACCAGTGGCGCTCGCGTGATGGATCTGGGGATTTTGCCCACACCTGGAATTGCATGGCTGACACGTGAGCTCGGCGCGACTGCCGGCGCGGTCATTTCCGCCTCCCATAATCCAGCTGCAGAAAATGGTATCAAATTTCTGAATCCACAGGGCATGAAACTCTCTGAGGACCAGGAAGCCGCCATTGAAGCCTATCTCGCGACCCTGCCAGAGGCAGAGCTGGACCAGCCTGAAACTGGACTTCGCGTGGATGGTACGAAATTCTATGACCTCTATCTGGAAGATCTGCTTGCCACCCAGGAAGGTCTGGATCTGAGCGGGATGAAAATCCTTCTGGATTGCTCAAACGGAGCAGCGTATCGCGTTGGTCCAGAACTATTCAAGGGATTGGGCGCTGAAGTAATAGCGATCAACACTGAATCGGATGGGGTCAACATCAACGTCCATGCTGGTTCGGAATATGCCCGCTCCAAACCGGAAGCCCTGGCAGCTTTGATCAACGAGCACCAAGCCAACCTTGCCATCACTTTTGACGGCGATGCCGACCGCGTGATCCTGATGGATGAGGAGGGTCAGTTAATTGATGGCGATCATATGCTGGCAATCCTGGCTGATGCGCTCCACAAGGAAAATAAACTGTTGGCAAACACCCTGGTCACAACTGTCATGGCTAATGGCTCTTTACACCAATTTGCGGCAGAGCATCAGTTTGAACTGATCCAAACCCCGGTGGGTGACAAATACGTCACCGAAGTACTGCTTGGCTTGACCACAGAAAATAACGCTGAGGGCAAATTGGGGTTGGGTGGCGAACAGTCCGGCCATATTATCCTGCTCGATGAGCTTCATCGCACCGGCGATGGCTTACGCACGGCAGTCTTTATGCTCCGTGTTTTACTCCAGCAGGATCAGCCCTCTATGGCAGCACTTGCTGCCAGGATCCAAAAATACCCGCAGATGGTGGCATCCTGCAACGTTGCCAACAAGCTCGACCTAAAAACCATGGCTCCGCTACAGTCCAAGCTGGATGAGATCAAACACCGCTTACCCGGCCTGGTTCAGCTCAATTCGCGCTATTCGGGCACAGAGCCCAAATACCGCCTGATGATCGAGACTGACACCCGCCACAACACCCATGAACTGGCTGTGATCTGCTGGGAAGTCTGCGATTTGATCCAACGCGAGACAGGCACTCCACCTGGTGCAAAGATCGAAGTCCTCAACGTTTCTGCCGGGGGCTTGGTTCCCCGCCCTGAAAACCACAATTAACAAGGAGAAATTATGCAACCGACTACCGGAACATCAGAATTCAGTGCTGGACTGGCAATAGAGTTTAACCGTCTCAACCGCGCCATCCTCGTGGCAGATAAACCCCAAAGTTGGCAACCCGCAATTGCGGAGATGAATACGTTTCTTTTGCAACTGGAAACCTTTCTGGTGAATCACTCGGAATTGATTGGGGAAGACATCGTCACCTCCTCGCGCGTTCTCAGTCTGCTCCTCACCCTGGCTGCCACCGGCACTCAAGGTCGTTTGGAGCTCGTCCTCGCGAAGGATGAAGCAAGCAAGGTGTTGCGAGCTCAGATCGATGAGGATTATCTGCCCAGTTCGGGCAATATGCGCCGCAAAGCCATTGCAATTGCCAGGGATTACCTCCAAAGCCCGGTCTTTGCCAGCATCTCGCAGGCGATCAGGCACGAGATCATGCCCCTGCTTGACAGTCTGGACGATAAGGCTGACCCGGATCGCTTCATGGCATACCGTGTGATCCAGATCGGCAATATTTTCGAGCGTCTCTTTGCTTTACGACTTCGCACCTGGGATCCCGTCTTGCTGGGATTGGCGGGGAAAAAGGGTCTGCTGCGGGAAATTTACGATCGCAAGTATCTGCGTTTTGGCACCTCCGGTGTTCGGGGAAGGTGGGGCTTTGACTTCACCGAGGCCCGTGCCCGCCAGGTCGTGCAGGCTGTGTGTGACTTTTTGAACAACGAAAACGTACCTGCCTTTGTTGGTGCCGAAGACCTCTCGGGTAAAGTCGTTGTTCTCGGGCATGATACCCGCCGCTACTCCGACGTGGTCACGCAGTGGATTGCGGAAACCTGCCTTGCCAATGGCTTCAAGGTGCATGTCGGCACGCGCGACGTGCCCACGCCAGCCCTGGCTTTTTATGAGACCGAGGTGCTGCCGAAAGACGAGGTAGCCGGATTGCTCATCGCCACCGCCAGCCACAACCCGCCAGAGTGGCAGGGCATCAAGTTTAACCCCCGCCTTGGCTATCCCGCACCCACCAACGTAACTGATTTCATTGCCTTCCGCATCAACGAACTCCAGCTGATTGACCACACTGGCGGTCAAAGCAACGTGGAGGATGCGCGCGCGCGTGGGCTGGTGCAAGGCTTTGACCCTCTCGACGATTACGTCAAGTGGATCAAAAACAATGGCAATGGCAATGCCCGCATCCCGATCAATTTTGACCGCATTCGGCGCTTCTTCGCCGACAGGATGGTGGTGGTGGATGAAATGCACGGCTCTGGCAGGGGCTATCTCACCCGTTTGCTCGGCGAAGCCGGTGTACGCTTTACGGTGATCCATGCCAATATTGATCCTGACCTGGGCGGGCAGGATTACGCCAACCCCGAAGAACCTTTCAACCAACTGCTCAAAGAGACGGTTGCCCGGACCGGGGCGCAGATCGGCATGGGCATGGACACCGATGCCGACCGCTATGGCGTCGTGGATAAGGGTGGGGTTTATTTCAGACCCAACCAGATCCTGCCAATGCTGCTGCGCTATTTGGGCGTGGATCGAGGCATCACCGGGCGAGTGATCGCCACCCAGACCGGTTCACCCTTGCTCGAGGTGCTGGCAGGCATGATCCCGGCTAACGACGTCAATAAACCCAGCAAAGGCGCATTACCCGGTTACGTCGGACAGCGAATTTACAAATGCCGCGTGGGGGATATCGCCTCACGCAGCCTGAAGAACGCTTTTGCAGTCCCGGTGGGCATCAAGTATATTGAGGAAATCCGCCGTACGGATGCCGCGTATAACAACCTCAAAGTGCTGCCCGAAGATTGGCGCGACCGTATTTTGATTGGCGGTGAGGAATCCTCCGGTCTGACCACGCGTGGACACATCACAGATAAAGACGGCCCCTGGGCAAACATCCTCATCATGGACATGCTCGCCTATTATGGCACGCGCGCGGAAAAACCGTTGGGTACGCTGCAGGAAATCTGGAATGAATTAGTCAGCCTTCCCGGACTTTGGGAATCTTATGGCACTTCCTCAGACCCAACATCCCACGCTGGTCGTTCCGATGTAGACGCGCCGCTTGAGGCGAAAGAAGCCTTCATTGATTACTACCTCGACCTGCCAAAACACGTTGGCGAGGATGGATTGAAGATCGCCGGCTTGAACATCGACTACCTCGGTGGGATTCGCTATGAACTGGTGGAAATGCAGCTCAGCGATCAAAGTGGCAACGATCGCTACTACCTGCGCATGCGCGCTTCTGGTACCGAACCCATCAATCGGATTTACATCGAAGCAGCCGACCTGCAGGTTGGCCAGCGCATGATGGCGGAAGTTCTCAAGAAGCTGGAGGATCTCACCGCCGACACACTGCGAAAGGCGCACTCCGCCTGGCACCTCGTGGACATGCTGTGTCAATCCCGCCTGAGCGAACACACCGAACAGGCAGTGAGAGAGGTGATCTCCAATCAAGGATGGGACATTGCTGATATCCTGTCAAAAATCAACCAAATGACCCAAACGCTTGAAAAGCGCAATCGCAAGGTGATCCAAGCCTGGCATAAGGCACTCCAAGCTAAATAAAAATGTCACACTAACAGCCCCAGGAACATCCTGGGGCTGTTTTTATCGAGAAACCGAAGTACACTAATTTTGTATACATTGTTTTCTCTCGCTAATATTTCGGGTTATAATAAAATTCAGTGGGTGGCTGAAAGTCCGGCCTTTGTTTGCTCGTATTTAATTTCACAGCCACCTGGAAACTAAAGAGGTTAATATGAAAATTGTTACAGACAGTGGGGCGGACATCTCATTTGAAGAATGCAAATCACTCGGAATCACGATGCTTCCATTGAAAGTGGATGTTAATGGCGTATCCTACCATGCTGGGGTAGATATCGATCCGGATGAATTTTATGATTTGATGGATGCAAGCCCCAAAATGCCCATCACCTCCACCCCATCAGTTGGTGAGTTCGCGGAAGTATACAAAAGACTTGCAGCCGAAGATCCGGAAATTCTTTCCATCCACCTTTCCTCTGGCTTGAGTGCCACATATAATGTCGCGGTTCAGGCAGCAGAGATGGTGCCCGAGGCAAAGATCACCCTGGTTGACACGCTCACGCTCTCTGCCGGTACTGGTTGGCAGCTGCGCGCAGCTTCAGCGATGATGAAACCAGGACATAAGCTGGATGAAATTGTCAAAACATTGAGGCAAATCCAGGATGCGACCAATACTTTCTTCACCTTGCCCGATCTGAAGTATCTGATCGCTGGCGGTCGCATCAGCCACCTGAAAGGCTTGTTGGCTTCCCTGCTGGGCATCAAACCAGTCATCGAAGTTAGCAAAGTGGACGGTAAGTACTACGACAAAGTAAAGAAACGTTCCTTCCAACAAGCAGTCGATGGAATCACCGAATTGGTAAAGAAGGTCCATCCCGCTGGCACTGAGCTTGTGGCGCAAATCGTCTCGGCCGGCAATCCGAGTGGTGCAGAGCAGCTGAAAGCTTCCATGGAAAAGGTGTTCAAGTGCAACTGGCGCCCGACTGTGACGCTCGGCACCGCGCTTGGAGCCCACACCGGTAGGGGTTTGGTGGGCATTATTTGCGCTGACAAATCAGCTCTACCCATGATAGGTTAGAAAATTCGTTAATCGAAAAGAAGCAGCCCTGTTACCCAGGGCTGCTTTTTTTTGGTTCAGGAACGATCAGTGAAGGCTATTCTTGTTCTTCTTTGGCGTGAATCTTAAATTCCTCAGGCACGGGAAGGCTTCCCTCCCATACCACGCTGCGGAACTCGTCCGGGGAGGTATTTCCCTCAGTGTTGATTAGCAGCACCTGGGATTCCTCATTTAGTCCCATTGCATCGCGCAAGTCACGCGCGCCATGATACTCCATCGTGTACATCAGAGCCCCGAGTGTAACTGCGCCGGATTCTCCGGACACGATAAACGGGTCATCGGTCAGGGGGACGGAATAAACGCGCATACCCTTTGCTGCCACATAATCGGGACATTTGGCAAAGAAATCGGCGCAGTTATAAAGCGTTTCCCACGCGAGCGGATTAGGATCACCACAAGCCAAACCAGCCATAACGGTGTTCAAATCACCCGTAACACTGTGTGGTTTTCCGTCGCCAATCCGCATTGAATCAAACAGGCAGGCTGCCCTGGTTGGCTCCACCACCAGCGAGAGGGGAATATTGTCCTCGAAAAGGACCGAATAGAACCCGATTGCCGCGGCTGCAAGCGAACCTACACCGGCCTGGACCAGCAAATGAGTTGGTCGTTGGATGCCCTGGGCGGCGAACTGTTCCTGCGCTTCGACAAACATGGTGGCATAGCCTTGCATGATCCACTTTGGCACATCCTCGTACCCTTCCCAGGAGGTGTCAGAAATCAC
>CAYRYL010000034.1:0-20018 GCA_964428425.1 uncultured Anaerolineaceae bacterium
ATTCAGACGTTCCATTTCCATGGCGGTGATCACATTCGGGAAGCGACCGTAACCAAACTCGGTCATGGGGGTGGGGTCAAAATGACCAAAGCCGGTCGCGACGATGATCGCGCCGATTTCCTGCTCCACCAGCTTGTCTTCCATGCTGAAGTCAATCGCTTCCAGGGCGCCGCAGGCTTCCACGCATTTGTAGCAGTGGATACAGGCATCCATGTCGATGTTGTAGATCAGCGGCACCGCCTGGCTCATAGGAATGTAAGCAGCCTTGCGCGGGGCAAGGTTCATTTCAAAGTAGTTGGGGATTTCCACCGGGCAAGCCTTGGTGCATGCGCCACAGCCATTGCACCGATCGGCACGCACGTATTTGGATTTTTCCCGTAGGGTGACGACAAAATTGCCGACGTATCCTTCGACTTTTTCAACTTCTGTAAAGGTCTTTACCTCGATCAGGGGCTGACGCGCCGCGTCAACCATTTTTGGTGCAAGAATTCATATACTACAGTCCATCGTTGGAAAGGTCTTGTTAAGTTGCGCCATGACCCCTCCAATCGTTGGTTCTTTTTCTACCAGTGTGACCGGGATGTTTTGTTCAGCCAGATCGAGAGCGGCATTGATGCCAGCTACACCACCGCCGATAACCATGGCGCGCTTGGTGACGGGCACTTTGATCATATTCAACGGCGTTAGAAAAGTCGCTTTGGCGACTGCTGCTGCGGTAATGTCTTTGGCTTTTTCAAGCGCACCTGCGCGGTCATGCCCGTGTGCCCAGGTGCATTGCTCGCGGATGTTCGCCATTTCCATCAGGAATGGGTTCATGCCCGCCTCAGCTACGCAGCCGCGGAAAGTTGGTTCGTGCATGCGCACAGAACAGGCTGAAACGACCACGCGATTTAAGCCATACTTGGCAATGTCCGCTTTGATCAATCGCTGACCGCTATCGGCACAGGCGTACATGGTGTCGATCGAGCGAACAACACCAGGAAGCTTGCCAGCAAATTCCACGACTTCTTCCGGGGGGATGACGCCGGCAATGTTGCTGCCGCAGTGGCAGACGTACACACCGATGCGGGGCTCATCCTGCGGAAAGTCCGCGGCATGGCTCTTTGTGATGGGGTCTTCACTCATTTAGGTTCCGATGCTTTCTGAGGAATGTCAAAAGATTCAACAATGAGAGCGCGACGAGTTCGTTGGGCACGTTGATCGGGTGTGGTCAGAGTGAGGGCGTCTTTGGGGCACCACTTTACACATTGAGGGCCTTCCGGGTCGTCCTTACACTGGTCGCAGATCTCTGCCAGAGTGGTCTGGGAGTTAATGGAGATCGCGCCGAAATCGCAGGCTTCGATGCACCAGGCACAGCCATCACACTTGGTGGCATTAATGTCGATAATGCCGGTCTGGGCATCCTGGGTGAGGGCATCACGCGGACAAACGATTACGCAGGGAGCGTTTTCACAGGTGCGGCAGGCGATCGCAGTGATGAGCACCTCATCCACGCGCACGGTGCGAATGCGGCTGCGATAAGAGTTGTATTCTCCGGTTTTGGAGAATGAGCAGGCATATTCACACAGCTGACAGCCTACACACAGGTTTGGGTCGCAATCAATATAAGCATATTTTGAAGTACTGGTTGCCATAAGCTCCTCGTTAGACTCCGATTTCTTCAGCCACGTCGGACATGCCGTATTTGATCAACAAATCTTTGGGGATCAAACCTTCTTCAGTCCAGCCTTTGGCTTTGTAATATAGCTTTTTCATGTAATCGAGCTCTTCATCAGACACAACGGTGTTTGCACCGGGACCTTTGGTGAAGGGGTCATGCTTCCAACGCCAGGGCAGGTCGTCATCTCTTTCGGTCCAGCCCTCGCGAATGTTGAAGGCTTTCTTGATGGTGCAGGCATGGATACCGATCATGTCAACTTCATCGTAGCCAAAATTCCAACCCGTGGTGGCGTTGATCAGATTAGCGATGGCAGGCCACGCGCCTGCGCGGTCGGCTTTGCCGGTGAAGCAGCGGCGAATGAACTTGCAGAGGGGCAGAGTGTCGTAGACGGCAGCGTATTCTTCCGAATCGGCGGCAACACGACCGCGGGTTTCATCAACCGTCAGGCGGTTGGTTTCGCCTTTCATGTCGGGATCGTAAGCAGCAGAGCGGTTGTGGCAGCCGCCACGGGTGCCGGTGGCAAGCCCGAGAGCAAAGGTTTTAAGAGAGCGGGCATCGTACCCGGCTGATTCAAGACCTTTCGAGTTTACAGCCCATTTATAGCTTTCTGTGCCGCGTTCTTCATCGATCATCCTGCTGGCAATGCGCGTTCCCTGGGCAAGAATCTTTCCAATGCCTTCCTGGTCGCGGATCATTTCCGCTACAGCAACTGCTGCATCGCCGTTGCCAAAGTGCAACTCAAGCCCTTCGGGGTGAGCCTTGCTGGCGAAGTCTTCTTTTTTGAGCACGCCCTTCTCGTAGCATTCCATTGCCCAGCCGATGGTGACACCCATGGTGATACTGTCCATGCCATCCTGATCTGAAATGGTGATCAACTTGATGGCGGCTCGCATGTCCGAGATGCCGAGGTTGGAGCTGTTGGCAAAGAGGCTTTCGTACTCAATGCCCGTCATTGCACCAGCGAAAGGTCCAGTTTTCACCATGGACATTTGCTCGCAGGCGATGGGGCACTGGGCGCAGGCGATGACTTTGACTTTGTGGTGCTTGTCGAGGTATTCACCGCTGACCAGTTCGGCATCCTCAAAAACGCCTTCCTGGAAGTTGCGGGTGGGTAGGACGCCCAATTTGTTGGTGTTGAGCAAACCGGTGGAGGTACCGTAAATGCGGTATTTTTCCGTATCTTTGCCTTGCGCGCTCTTGGAAATATCGTAGGAGAGCTGATTGAGGGTTTTTGGATCAAAAACCTTCACACCATGGGTGCCTCGCACGGAAACAGCTTTGAGTTTCTTGTGACCCCAGACCATGCCGTGCCCGGTTCGTCCGGCCTGGCGACCGTCATTAGTGACGTTGGCATAGCGCACGAGATTTTCGCCACAGGGACCGATGGTGCAGGAACGGACCTGTTCATCACCGAGTTTTTCGCGAATGGCTTCTTCGGTCTCGAAGGTGCCTTTGCCGAGCAGGTAGGTGGCATCGTTGAACTGCACACGCTCATCGTCAACGAAGAGATGCGTCCAGCGGTCGCAGCTGTTGTGCAGCACCAAGCCATCCCAACCAGCGCGCTTAAGCGCGATTGAGAACCAGCTGCCGGAGAGGCTATCACCGATGAAACCTGTCAGAGGCGATTTGGATGCCAGTCCAAACTTACCGCCCACAGGTACTGGCGTGCCGGTGAAGATGCCGTTGGCGAAGCAAATCGGGTTGCCGTCGTCCAACGGATCGCAGCCTGGGACGATGTTTTCCCAGAGCAGACGCGATGCCATCGAGACTCCGCCAATGTAAATTTTGTACCATTCCTCAGGTTTGGTTTCGACCCATGTTTTCTTAGTTTTCAGGTCAATATGAAGGATTTTTCCACTGTATCCGTACATGCTCACTCCTATATGTGGTCAATTTGGAAGAGACAACACAATATCTCTGACAATTCAGATAAGATACGGTTCAGACAATTCACAGTAAACAAGTATAACTTAATCTGTAAAATGCGTCAGAAATGAATTCGGATTATTAATGCGGTTGATAAGCGGGAAGCAATAAATAATCATGAAGTCGAGCTCAAAAATCGAACAAGAACAAGCGTATGAGTTTAATTTGTGACAAGATTCCTTGCGGGTTGAGATGGAAGTCTGCGATTTTCATCATTTGCATTCCAATCTCCGAGTCGAGGAATATTAATGGCGGAATGCGATCGCATTCCGCCATTTGATCGAATTGATTTGGATTACCGAGATGTGCTCAGCTTCAACATCTCGCCCTTTTGGTTGAAGGTCACGCGGGCGAAGTGGTTGTGGTTGTGCTGGCGGTATTCGTAGCTTTTTTTCAACGTAACCACGTAACGCTGACTCTGGCTGACGTAATCGAAATTCTGGCGATGTGCCTGGACCATGGCAGGGTCAAGCGTAAAGTTGGTCAACTGCGGGTTGAGAGAGACGGTGGCGTCATCCAGACCTGGCAGGTAACTGCTGATCACTTTCCTTACCTTGTCCAGGATCTCAGTCGGCATCTCACTGGCGGCCACGATCAACTCCTCACGCGAGTCGCTGATGGTCTTGAGCTCGGGCGTTGTTGTTGGGCGAATGGCTGGTTTGGAGACCTCCTTGATATTCGCGCTTGAGGTCAACGGGTCGCCATAGAGCACGAACGAGAGGATTGTCTTCTGGTCTTCGCCATCCAGGTAACCCTGATCCTCGGTCATCTTTTTTGCCAGGGCGAGCTTGGCGCGCATCAGTGCGTAGCCAACAGAAACTTCAGCTTTGACGTGAGTCCAAAAGTGATAAGCGAGCAGATCGGCAGCGACGAGGCTTTTGCTGACGGAACCGTAGGCGATACAGGTGGAACCAATGAATGCTCTCGTCCCGCAAGCAAGGAAGTTGAGCGAGATGGCTTCATCGACCTTCTTATCCAAGATATTTGCGCCGTAGCATGCCTCACTCAATACAATCTCCGGAGAGGAAGTCTGAGGTTTAAAGTTAGCAGGCTCCATCGCCACCGGGTATTCCGGCTCATTGGACGTTTTGGCAAGATCCCGCTGACCGTACCATTCGGGCGAATCTTTCAGCCCATGAAGGTTGAAATAAGCAAATTTTGGGTCAGGTGTTTGCCCGTTGAGTAGATTGCTGTTTGTGATTGGAGGAGAGCTCAACAAGCGCTCTGAACGATCGATTACCGCGAAAACCTCAGAGGAAGCGGGCTTCCAGACTTCGGCAGTGCAGCCGATGTTGTCCGGCTTTTGAAAGCGCAAATTAAAGGTTTGGAAACGTTGAGCCAGGCTCCTCAGGAGGTTTGCCAGGATGTTGGTTGAAATGCTCTTTTTTGACTTAACCTTGAGTTCATACTCCTTGGTCAGGAAACGGATCTGCTCCAGCAAATACCCGGCATCGGTGCCGGCTTCGTCCGGAATGCGACCCACAGGCCACTGCTGGATGAAGTAGTTTTCATCGAGAGTGGCATAAGGATTATCTGAGGGGACGTTTACATCAGAATCATCGGTAGGGTTTGGCAGCATGTGGAAAGGAACAATGTCACTTCCGCCAATGATCAACAGAGCGCCAATCATTTCCCCGCGTGAGGCAAGTTTTACGTCCAGATCGGTCAGAGAGAGTTTGATCTTCCAGGCATCACTGGCATGGATGGGTTCCAACCCCTGCTCGCGGGCGCTGGCTTCATCATCCGGGACGTAGACAAGGCTGTTCCAGCCCGGCAGGTCAACGATGTTCAGGCAAAGCTTGCGCATTGATTCGATCACGACATCGGCAGTGTTCGCGCCGTATTTTTTCTCCAAATTCCCACGTGAAGTCAGGATCACATAGCTCGGGAAACGACCATCCGTGTTCATCAATTCGGATTTGTTTATCTTCCGGGCAACCTTCTCGAACTCAGTTTGAATTTCGATGATTGCCTTGACAGTGGCTTCTGTCTCCGGAGTAAGCGGCACAGACTTACCTGTGCTGAGGGAAGGTGCAGCAGGAACTTCGTTGGTGTGTCCTGCTGGAAGAGGTGGGGTAGCGAAATCCTGGAGGAAGAAAGAACTGGTAGGCACCTCGGAGTAATCCACATCTCCGGATTCAGCCAACTCGTCAACAAGGTAGTCTGGCAAGTGGAGCGCAAGGGTCGGATTGTCATCGATAATTTCCTCAGCAGTTTGCGGAAAAGCTTCTTTGCCGGCAGGTTCTGAGGCGACAAAATCAGAATTTGAAAGGACATTCCATCCCAAATCTGCTGCCACGGAGGCTGGCACAGGCAGATCGAGATAGACCTTGAGGTCTTCAGGCCATAGGGGCTTGTAATTGTGATCAGGTCCCAGCAGGCGGTTGATGACCTGCCCGCTCACGTCATGCGCCGCACACCAATGCATTTTCTCTACACCGGCTGAATCGTTGCCCTGCTGAATGTCGGCAATCGCAGACAAGACCTTGATCTGGACACAATCAGGCCAGCGGTTGGCATAGATACCCGCGAGGGTTTCAAGCAGTGTTGTGTTGCCCGTTTTATGAATGATCTGCATGTGGAAAGCCGCAGGCAGTGGGGAACGCGGATTGTGCGCGAGGGATTCCAGAATCGCCTTTTCTGCGCCGGTCAAATCTCCGCTCTCCCACGCGTTGCGAGCTGCGATCAAACCATCAAGCCAGGAGGTTGGTGATTTACCCTTCGAAACCCCACGCTGCAGGTAAAGTTGGTTGGCGTGTGTTTCCCGGTTGCTCTCTCCAGTGAGGCGATCCAACAGGCTGGCAGCCTCCACGAATTCAGGATCATATGCCAGGAGCTTGGACAGGTTCTTGATTGCCATTTCGGTATCGCCAAGCTCAGCCAGTACTGAAGCATAGATGAAACTGATCAAAAGATCACCTGGGTAACTTGCCAACCAGATCAATGCTGCCTGGCGGGCAAACTGGAATTCGCGGTTACTTAGTGCGGTCTGAAGCAAAGTCAGGAATTTGCCGCGTCTGACGACCAACACTTCATCACTTTTACGGGCGTTGTAGGGTCTCATCGTTTAGGAGTCTCCTGGAGGTTATTGACAATATTCAGTGCTACCACCGCAGCAAGCTGCCGGCGGATGTTCTGGTCTGATGGGGAAAATTGGGAAGCCTGGCGCAGCATAAATTCCGCGTTTCGATAATCACGGCTTTCCTTATAGGCAGCTGCAGCCTGGAGGTAAGGTCGGGGATCGTTGCTGACCATGGAGATGGCTTTGTGATAGGTCTGGATGGCGTTGCTGATCTCACGACGATCCTGGTAGGTTAGCCCCATCTCGAGGTAAGCTTCCACCAAGCCCGGCTGAAGTTCGATCGCTTGCGCCAGATGAGCCAGCGCCTGGTCGAGATTCCCGCGAACACGGTCCACTGTACCCAGGGAAACCAGGGTTTGCGGGTTGAACTGGTCCAAAACCAGGCTGCGCTGCAAAGTCTGTTCTGCTTTTTCGATCTCGCCAACCTGGATCTGTTTTTGCGCGAGATTGTTCAGGACTGACACATCTTCGGGAAAATTTTCAGCGAGCTTCTGAGATGCCAAAACTGCCTGTTGGGGATTGCGGGCATTGTCAAGGTCAATTTTCTGCAGCTCAAAGGGCACCGGGTTTTCAACGACAGCCAAGGCAAAATGGATTGCCTGCCGTGCTTCCTCCGGCTTGTTGCTTTTAAGTAAGGCTTTAACCTTCACCTGCCAGGCGGTTTCATTCTTAGGATCAGTTTTTAGGATGGCATCAGCCTGGCGCATGGCGTCAGGATATTCCTGCCTGGCAAGCATCGATTCAGCGATACCTTCATCATAAAGGATATTTCCAGGGTCGAGCTGACTGGCTTTGCGCAGGCACTGGATGGCAATTTGGTGCTCACCAAGTTGTTGATTGATGATCGCCAGGGAGTGCAACGCCTCGGGATTGGATGGGAATAGATCCGTGGCCTTTCCAAAGTAGTCTTTGGCAG
Organism: uncultured Anaerolineaceae bacterium; assembly: GCA_964428425.1. GTDB lineage: Bacteria > Chloroflexota > Anaerolineae > Anaerolineales > Anaerolineaceae > Mesolinea. The sequence continues at coordinate 7,585 of CAYRYL010000034.1, forward strand.
CGTGGTAATCCTTCTCCAATAGTTTTACATCTCCCAGCATTTGCCAGTATTGGGCATTTTTTGGGGCAATGCGGATGGCTTCTTCCAGGTGTTTCGCAGCCAGGGGGTATTGACCAGCATCCTGGAGCATGGTTGCAGCCATTGCGTGCCAATCCGGTTCGTCTGACCAGATTGCCAGAGCAGTCTCAAGCGATTCGGCTGCCTGGAGGGGATTATTCCTGGTAGAGATAGCCTTTAGGGCATGCAGCGTTGGGTTTTCAGGCTGGAGTTCGAGCAGCTTGGAGGCGATTGCAGCAGAGGTTTGAGGTTCTGTGTGCAAGCTTTGGATTGCCTGCTGGAATTTGACGTCTGCATCCTTGCTAAAACCAGAGAGGATTGTTGAGATGGAGAAGTCGTCCACGAGTACCGAAAGAACCTGGGCAGCCTGCTTGCCATTCGTGACAAGCTTGTGCAGATCATTTTCCTCTGACCAATGACCATTTTTGAGTGCCTGGTTGATTTTCAGGGTAGGCAGAAGCTTCGATGGAGCAATTGCACGACCTGCAATCGAGATTTGTTCTTCGATCAGATCAAAATCATTGTGTTGTGGGTCGTAAGCTGATGGGCTGTGGCCGAGAATGTGGAGTAAGTTTGCATTGTTGGTCTGGCGGACTTTGTCGGTCAGGTATTCCGCCAAAAATTTGTTAGCAATTGGGTTGATTTTGACGACAGACAATGCAGATTCAAGCAAGCGATCCGCGGTTTTCCACTGTGATTGCTCCCCGGCGGCTTTTGCTACCGCAATCGCGTGCCAGATCAGGTTAAAATGCCGGACAACATCGAAGGATTGAAGTTTCTGTCGGACCTCAAGTTCATCGATCATCTCCACTGCTTCCCCCAATAGGACTGCAGCAGATTTGGCATCGCCGTTTTGCCGCGCAAACAAACTTTGGAGCGCTTTGGTCGTCGGGGTGCTGTTTTTATCAGAGAGGAAGTGCTCCCAGAGCAGGCGTGCTTTGGGCATGTCATCATTTAGCAATGCATCAAGCGCAAGCAAGGAGGCGGTTGATGCGGCGGTTTGAGTGCGGGTTTCCTGTGTGTTGAGGAAATCGAGCGCGTTGGATAAAGCCTCCGATTGCCCGGTAGCAAGGGCAAGTTCGAGCTTGAGCAAGAAAGCTGGCTCACTGCCCGGGTCAGCATTCAGCGCCAGAGCTGCATGTTTTTGGGAGTCAATCAGATTTCCGATGGTTCGTTCAAGTTGAGCCACCCGGTAGTATAGCCCTGCTCGGTTGTACGCGGGGTATTCAAAGCTTTGCTCAGCCGCATCTCCAGCCACGATTCCAAGCGTCTCTGGAGCAAATTCCAACTTGTTGAGGATGTCTTCAAGTGTTTCGAGGGCTGGCAGGAATTGCCGATTAGCTGCGAGTACATCCGACTTGAGCAGCGGGTAAGCCAGATTTGATTGGAGAGCGGGCTCGAGGTCATTGAGCAATTGAAGCGCTGCCGCTGAGTCGCCAAGCTTGAGCACCGAATAGACCAGGTCGCGACTTTCAGCAAAATCGGGGCTGGGATTATCGGAAATGGCTTTTTTGATGATGCGTGAGGCTTCCTCTGGTTGGTCCATGTGAAGATAGAGGTTCGCCACGTTGACATATTCTTCCGTGTCGATATCTTCTAATTCAAGCATGCGATTGAGGGTTTCTTTGGTATTTTCGATCTGATTCAAATTGACATATGTGCGCGCAAGCGTCAGGTAGAGCGCTTTGTCATCCGGTCGGAGGTGAATGGTGTCTTTTAATACCTGGATGGCTTCACGGGCGTTGTTGTTCTCACTCATGAAGTCGCTGTACCAAAGGACATTTTCAATCTCTGTCGGAGCAATCTGCATGGCAGAGCGTGCCGTGGCGAAACCTTCATCCTCCAGGTTGGCTGCCATAAACGCTTTTGCGAGGGTATGGCGAGAGGGAAGGTCATCCGGATCGCTCAGGACAGCTTCCTGGAGGGATGCAAGGCTGATGTCTGTCAAACCCAGAGCGAGGGCTGTTTGCCCGGTTTGTAACTGGAGATGGTGATATGAACGGGGTGACCTTGCCTCGGGATAATCCAAAAGTTGCAGGTAGTCCTGGTATGCGGCTTCGTGCATGCCGAGAGTTGCCTTGAGGTCAGCCTGCAGCAAACGCATTTCGAACAAGCCATCCCGTTCTTGTTGGCGTTCCTCCATAATGGCAAGTAGCTGGGACATCTCTTTTTGTTCCAACGCCCCCGGTTTGACTCCATGGCTGTAGCTTTTGATCAGGAGTTCAGCGTAAGCCTTCAAACTGCTGTCAGACCGAATAGCCTGCCAGGCAAACCGAAGAACCGGCTTTGCGCCATTAAAGTCTCCCATTGTTGCCAGAGTTTGTCCGAGAACAGACGCTAACTCAGGGTCGGATGTGTAATCATTCTCAAGTGGAGCAATGGTGCTCCAGGCTTCGTCTATGTGGCCATGAGTCAGGTATGCTTGCGCTAGAGATTTCCGTACGATGGCGCTGGATGGATCAATCTGAAAAGCTTGCCTGAGAACGCTGACGGCTTCTGTGGATTGGTCGTTGGCGAGGTATAGCGCGCCAAGCGCGCTGAGAATTGCTGGATCATCAGGCAAGGCTGCTTTGGCTTTGCGAAGGGCTTGCATGGCTTTGTCTTCCTGCCCAAGGTTGGTCCAAATTCGGGCAAGTGAAAGCCAGCTTGCTGGCTTTTCAGGAGCAACTGCAGAAGCTTTTTCAAGGTATTGCATGGCTTCCGGGGTTTTTCCGGTGGCAATCAGGGCGTTACACAGTAAAACCAGAGCCTCACCGTCAAATTCATCCTTTTTGAGGAAAGCCTGAGCAATCGGAATGGCTTTTTCGGCTTGGGAAGCTTTTATTGAGATTTCCGCATAGTTGAGCAGATCAGCACGTGAAGGCTCTTCGGATGCGTGGATCAAATCCTGATAAATCCGCAAGGCATTTTCTGGCTGCTGGGATTGAAGGTAGAGCGAAGCGAGGTCTTTCTTGTTAACTTGATTTTGAGGTTCAAACAGTGCCAGCAATGAGCTTGACTCGATTGCTTCGTCGATGTTTGCCATGTGGCGATCAATCTGACCGGAAAGCTTTATCGCCTCAAGATTATTCGGGTTTTCAGCGAGGGCTTTGCGGATGAAGTTACTGGCAGTCTGATACTTCTTGTTTTCAAAGGCGTAGCGTGCAGCCTTGAGGCTGTCTGATTCAGTAGAAAAGCGGGACTTGGTGGTGTGAAGGGTTTTCTTTTCGAGCGCCTTTTCCAGCGCCTGCGATCCTTGGGAATCTGATGCGCTTAAAACGGGATAACGCAGGGAAAAGAGCGCCCTGGTTGCATCGTCTGGGAGTTCTGAAAGGATTTCGTAACCGTAGTCGGGATCGTCGTTGGCGATCAGAAATTCAGCGTATTCTTTTTTATAGGAAGAATTGTCTGGCTGCAAAAGCAAAATCTCTTCCCAGGTTTTGCGTGCTTCTTCGGGATTGGAGGTTTCGAGCTGGAATGCAAGGTCACGCAAGATTTCAGCATGCTGACGGTTCAGGGCGGTAAAGGCTTGGTCAATTGCGCGGGAGGCTTGCGCGGGCTGACCAGCTATTTGACTGAGAACAGCCTGCTGCCGGAAGGTTTCAACATCATATCTCTCTGGGCTTTTTGCCGGATCTGTGCTGGAAATTTGTGTTTGAGCCAAAAAGCTGTTAGCGAGAAGCTTTATCAGCGAATCGTCCTCATAGCCTCGCATGGCAAGAAGTGTGGAAATTTGGAGGTCGACTGGCGCTTTTTGTAGCCTGCGTTGATAAGCTTGATAACGTGTGTTTTCATCTGCAGGGCTGACAATCACCTGGTGGACGATTACTGTGCCCAGGTTTTCCGCTTGCTCGGGAGAGAGAGCAGAAACCAGGCTGTCCATGGCACTTTCACAGTCAGGCACAAGGTGAGAAAGAATGGCGAAGGGGGTTTTCCAAACCGTAAGGCGACATTTACCCGAGAGTAAGTTATCGGATAACTTATTCCATGATCCCTTTTCGCGGCGAAACTCGCGCATGTGAAGGGCGAGCAAAACCGCATCTGGCAAGCTGGTCGGTTCAAGACCGGTGAGTCGGGTCATTTCAAAAACGTTTGAGACACGCTCGAGGATAGCGGCTGAGAGATCAACACTTAGATCCGTCAGGTCAATCTCGGGCAAGGAGTGATCAAGAGAGAAAAGCGCGAGAACCCCGGGTTGCCAGCGGCAAAGGTCATCGGAAGCGAAGGTCAGCCACTGTTCCAGGTCTGGTGTGCTCTCAAGAAAGCGCCAAACAAGCGGTTCAGCGCGGAACGCACTGACCACCTGGCGGGCGGTCTGTGGATCAAAGCGGACCCGGATCTGATCGAGCAATCTCTCAATAGGCATTGTCACTCCTCTCCAGAAGGTTAGGGCATAGCTCCAATGAATGGTTTAAGCATGTAATACGCGCCAGCAAACAATACCAAGCTGAGAAAAACGAAGAAAATGCCAATGCCTGTATTGGACTTGGCAAGGTCGTTCAGGGAGCTAATGAGCAGCGAGGCATTTCCTACCAGCCCTGAGACTCCTTCGGTGATGCCTTTCTCAGCCAGTTTTGTCGTGGATTCTGCAATGCTTTGAATGCCACGACCGAGGGATTGTTTTACCAGGATGACAATGCTCAGAATCAAACACAGAAAGCCCAGTGCAAATAGGACCACTGAGACAATCAAAAGGACCTGATCTCCATTAGTTTGCATAAATAACCTCCGATGAATATACTTATCGGAGATTATGTTGCAACTACTATGCCAAGCCCCTCAATCGGAGCCTCAAAAAAGGTTAGTTGGTGACGTCTTTTGGTAAATGGTTTAGGTCAATTGTGGACTCATCGCAGAACAAAACTGCCCTTTCGATGGCGTTGCTGAGCTCGCGAATATTGCCTGGCCAAGCGTAATCGATCAGGGCTTGCATAGCTGCAGGCGAGACATCCAGGATGTTTGCGCCGAGGCGTTTGTTGAACTTTCGGACCATGTAACCGACAAGGTCGGGGATGTCCTGGCGGCGTTCTGACAATGATGGCAGATCCAGGTCGACGACTTTCAGGCGGTAATAAAGATCTTCCCGGAACTCATGTCGTGCGATCATTTCTTTGAGGTCGCGGTTTGAGGCTGCGATGACCTGGACGTCCACACGGATCAGGTTCGTCCCCCCAACACGCCTGAAGGCGCGTTCTTCCAGGGCTCGCAGGAACTTCGCCTGGAGGTCGACCGGCATGGAGGAAATTTCGTCGAGGAACAAAATGCCACCGTCGGCGATTTCCATCAGACCATTGCGTTTGCTCGTCGCGCCGGTAAAGGCACCCGATTCATGCCCAAACAATTCAGATTCGAACATGGTGGGTTGGATAGCCGGGCAGTTGATGTCGATGAAAGGTTTGCCGGAACGTGGTCCGTTGCGGTGGATATATTGTGCCAGCACTTCCTTGCCTGTGCCGGTGGGACCGGTGATCAGGACTGAAACTGACGATTCTGAAGCACGACCTGCCAGCTCCAGGATGTGCTGCATCTCTGGGGTTTTTCCTACGATGAATTCGTCCAGGTTGCCTTTGTTGCTGCGAAAGTGCGCAAGCTCACGGCGCATCGAGATGACTTCAGCCGCACGGTTGACCGATTTTTCCAATTCGAGCAAGTCAAGCGGCTTTTCCATGAAGTCCTGTGCGCCGTTTTTCATGGCGTCGACAGCCATGGACACTTCTCCGTGGGCGGTAACGATGATGACCTGCGGACGCATTGGCAGGCGGGATGTTTCTGTGAGCAAATGGGGGCCATAGCCGTCTGGCAAGCGTACGTCGAGAATGATGATATCTGCGACACCTTTTGAGATGAATGCGCGGGCATCCGCCATCGTACCAGCTTCGAGGACTTCGTAGCCTTTTGTCCTCAAAAACTGAGAAACGACCATGCGGGCGGTTTCTTCATCATCAACGACTAATACTGTTGCTGCCATGACACTCCTTAAATTGCTTTCATCAGGAGGACATGGAACATTGTCCCGCCGGGAAAGCTTTCCACAAAGATATTGCCTTTATGCGCCGTCACAATGCGGCGCGAGATAGCCAGACCCAATCCAGTACCTTTTGCTTTGGTCGTCAGGAAAGGTTCAAAAACGTGTCTAATAATATCTTCCGGAATGCCTGGTCCTGAATCCGCTACGATGATCTCGTATTGGGGTGGATTGGTTTCAGGTGAAACCGGATGAATTTTAATGTTCAGACTGCCCCCTTCGTTTTCCATAGCCTGGATGGCGTTGCTGATCAGGTTCACAAAAACTTGCTCAATTGCACGTGCGTCAGCATACACCAGGGGATTGGCAGGTTGCTGCTCAAGATTGTAACTGATATTCAACCGGTACATCCTCGGTGCCCAACGGTCCAGGATGGAACTGATCAGACTGGCGAGATCCACAGGAGCAAAATTGTATTCCACTGGTTTAGAAAAAGTAAGGGTTGAATCCATCAAGTGAGTCAGGCGCAGGCAATCGTTCTGAAGGCGTGACACCAGGTCTGCGTGGGGATCGTCCGGACTCATGCTGAGCCCCATCAACTGTAAGCCGGTGGAGATGCTGTTGATTGGGTTTTTCACTTCATGCGCGAAAATTGCCGAGACCTCACCCAGGAACGCCCGTTGTTCGAGCTGCTGGGAATGGGCACGAATCTGCTCGGTCTGGCTGACATCGCGCAAAATCAGGACGATGCTGCGGACTTTTTCTTTTTCGACCACCGGGATGCAGAGTACCTGCGCCATGAAAGATCCGCCAGAACGGTTATTGAGGCTCAAGTTGTTGCCAACCAGGGTGCTGATGCCCTGCTGGGCAGATTTGTAGAGCGCGGAAAGAGTCTCGTTGCCAATCAGGACCATGTCTGCTTTTTGACGGAAGACTTCTTTGCTGGCGTACCCGAGCAGAAATTCAGCTGCTGGATTCATCTCGGCGATGCGCAGATCCGGAGTAAGGATGATGACACCTTCTTCGAGATTGTCGGTGATGGCATGTTGGATCTGGACAACATGCCGAATATTCGTGAGGGTCCTCTGCGCGCCTTCGAGGCTGTTGAGCCCCTGGATCGCTGAGGCAGAGTGGGCGGACATCAACGCCAGGTAACGCAACGTCTCGTCATCGGGGTAAGGCGGCTCACCAGCAGCTAACATTAGCCCCTGTGGAATGTTGTTGTGATAGAGCGGAAGTGCGAGAAGGTAATGGTAGCCTTCCATCAACGCGATTTCCTGCAGCGCGTTTTGAGGTTCACGTGTCAACTTCCAAAGCTGCAGAGACGGCATATTCTCGAGCAGCTCCACATCCAGGCTGGCAGGGAACGCCTCCGCCAGAGGCGAGGAGGTGTTGCGCTGAAGCTGTTTCTCGTCCCGAGGGTTGACCCGATAAGAAATGATGAGGTTGGGGCTCAGCATCCTCTGCAGGATTTGGCTCGCAGTCTGGAAAACTGCCTGAGAGGAGTTTTGGCTGCCAAGCGTGGTCAGGAGGGAAAAGTTATCGAAGCGGTATTCTTGCTCGAGTAAATCCCGCCTGATCTCAAGCTCGGCGTCCGGGGGTGAGAAAGTGAGAACAACCACCTGATTGGTGAGGCTGATCGGCAAAATACGCATGGTGGCAAGAATCAGGTCCCCGCTGGCAATCTGCAGCCGCACAGGGCGGCTTTGATCTCCGGTAGGGTTGGTGTCGGGGTCACCTGGGATGAGAGAGAAGAGGGACAGTTCTTTCAGCGCTGCCAGCGTGAAGGAGGTGAGGTCAAAGAATTTTCGATTGGCGCTCAGGATCTGATCATCGGTGCGGCGATAAACCAACGCGGCTGCAGGGATCATCTCCAGGATTAGGGAACGATCCAATAACGTGAAATCCTGGTTGGAATCAGCGGGCTGTTTAGAGCTGTGTTGGTCGTGTGATGCAGGGACCATGCTACCTGGTTTTACTCTGGCGAAGATTTCCTGGCAGGATGCCTTCCATGGAGCGGTACTTGGCAACTGTACGTCGGGCAATTTCGATGCCCTGTTCCTTCAGCATTCCCTGGATCTCCGAGTCGCTCAAGGCATGATCTTCAGCTTCGATCATTTGCTTGATCAACGTACGATGCGCGAGGCTCCGATCGAAGAAAATCGCCAGTGGAACAATTTTCTTATTTGGCAGCTGAACCGTCTTGTTGGAGACAGCACGCGAGATCGTGGACTCATGCATGTCGAGCATAGTTGCAATTTCCGCGCGTGTCAGGGCGTTCATTTCGAGATCGCCTCTCAAGATATACCCTTTTTGGATAGCTACCAATTTTTCAAGCAGCAGTTTTAATGCATTCGACCTCTGCTGGATGCATTTGATCAGCAGGTTTGCTTTTTCAATGTCGCTGCGCCATTCTTCGGTTTTGTCCTGCTCCATTTGTTTGAGCGAGGATTTGAAGAGTGGATTTACACGCAGTGTGCCTCGGATGGGGAGAATGATCTCGACGACCAGCGGGTTGGCAGGGTTTTCGTTGAGGTGGTAGATGAGGATGTCGGGTTGGTGGAAAACCTGCGAGTCGTTGCTATTGGGGTTGCGAACGTCCCCCCAATGGGCACGGGCAGGGAAGGGGTTAAGGTTTTCGCTGATGAATGCCGCAATCTTCTGGATCTGCTGGGAGCTTGTTCCCAGGGCACGGGCGATTTCGGGGTAGTGGTGCTGACTCATTTGGTGAAGATACTTGGATACCACTTCGCTGGTCAGGGGGGGAACAGTCACACTTTCGGACAATACTTCCACCTGAGCCAGCATGGCTTCGATCGGGTTGGCTGAGCAGACACCAACAGGGTCGTAGCGTTTTAGTTTTTCGATCAGGGCAGTGATCTCGGACGGTAAACGATGATGGTAACGGGCAACCTCGAGGGCAGTGGTAGTGAGGAAGCCATCTTCGTCGAGATGCGTGAGAATGTAGGCTGCAATCAGCCGGTCTTCCACGGGCAGATCGCCAGCAGCCTGGCGCAAAACGTAACTTGGGAGGTCCACCGATTCTGATACGAAGGGTTCCTCAGGTACTTCCCCCGTACTTGACGCTGAGCCTGTATAGAAATCTTCTCGGGGAGAGATGAAAACTATCGGGTCCTGCGACTCGAGCGAGCTTGGCTGACTGCAGATCGGGCATGGTCCGCGGGGAGGAAGGGGGCGTTTGCACATTGGGCAGGTGCGTTCCTCCATTAGTTCCAGGGCAGGGTTCGCAGCGAGCTCCGAATCGATCTTTTGTTGGAGTTCGCCCAGGGTCAGGCTAAGCAAAGTCATAGTCTGAGCCAAATGCGCCGACATGGAGGTGTTAGTCTGTTGACTTGGGAGTATCAGCATAATTACCCTTCCGCAAGACAGATTAAATCTGTCAGTTTGCTTTGTGCAAGAAGTATACCAAAGGTTTTGAAAGTCTGCTCACCCAATCCCCATCCACTTCGTTCTTTGGCGGAAGAAGAGTCGCGTTTTTTTGCCTGGGTAGCTTATAATGAAGAAAAAAAGGAGAAGGATTTCAAAGCGATATGATCAAACCGTCAAAATCAGTAGCTAATCTAAAGCCATACTTTTTTGCTGGCTTAAAGGGTGTGTTGGCAGACCTGGCTGAGCAAGGAGTGGATGTGATCCGGCTGGACATGGGGTCTCCTGATCTTCCGCCGGCAGATTTTATCATTGACAAGCTGGTTGAATCAGCCCGAAATCCGAAGAAGCACGGCTACTCACCAGCCGGCGGGACTCCGGCCTTTCTAAAAGCAGTCGGCACCTATTACAAACGCCGTTTCAACGTGGACATAGATCCCGCAACCGAGGCGTTGGGTTTGATTGGATCAAAGGAAGGTTTGTTTAACCTCAATCATACCCTGCTCGACCCTGGTGACACGGTGCTTTTGCCTGACCCTTACTACCCGGTTTACCTGGCAGGTGCGGAGCTGGCTGGCGCGCGTTATCACTTTATGCCGTTGTTGAAGAAAAACAGCTTCCTGCCGGATTTTGATGCCATTCCTGAGAATGTTGCCCGGGAAGCCAAGATCATGTGGCTCAATTATCCAAACAATCCCACTGGTGCCACCGCAGATCTGAATTTTTACGCCAAGGCTGTCGCCTACGCGCGCAAGTATGACATTTTGATCGCCCATGATGCTCCTTATTGTGATCTGGCTTTCGGGGACTACATCCCACCCAGTATTTTCGAAGTCGAAGGAGCTAAGGATGTAGCGGTGGAGTTCAACTCCCTCTCAAAAACCTACAACATGGCTGGCTGGCGTATCGGTATGGCAGTCGGCAACGCAGAAATCATCCGACTCCTGGCAAATTACAAGAGCCAGATTGATTCCTCCATCTTTGCCCCCATCCAGGATGCCGCCGTGGTGGCGCTGACTTCGGACCAGGCATGGCTGCAGGATCGCAACAAGATCTATGAAGCCCGCCGGGATGTGGTCTACGAGGGCTTGATCGATGCAGGTTTTGAAGTGGACCTGCCAGAAGCTGCGCTTTACCTTTGGGCGAAACTGCCCGAAGGCTTTACGGACCCTGTGAAATTCTGCGCAGATTTGCTGCAGGACACGGGTGTGAGCATTACCCCAGGCGTGATTTACGGTCCTAGTGGTGCTGATTACATCCGCATTTCGATCGTGATCCCCACTGACCGGATAGCCGAAGCCATGCGGAGATTAAAGGATTGGGTTGAAAAACAACGAAAATAAATCCACAAACGAACAAATTGCTACCGAAGCTGCGCCAGTACCCGCGCTGATGGTCGGGGTGCACGTGAGGAAAGAGGTGGACCCCAGGTTCACCCTCGACGATTCGCTGCGAGAACTGGAATTGCTGGCGGAAACGGCAGGGCTGGCAGTTGTGGGTGAAATCACCCAGAACCTGTCCACACCCAACTCACGCACCTACGTTGGCAGCGGCAAGCTGGATGAAATCAAAATGCTGGCTGATGAATTGGACGCGAAAATCATCTTATTTGACGAAGAACTTTCACCGCGTCATCAGCGTGAACTCGAAAAAGAATTGGGAGATAAGAAGCAGGTCGTAGACCGCACGGCGTTGATCCTGGATATTTTTGCCCAACATGCCAACACGCGTGAAGGCATGCTGCAAGTCGAACTGGCGCAATACCGCTACCGGCTGCCTCGGCTGACAGGCGCATGGACGCACCTGGCGAGGCAGACTGGCGGGGCATCGGGTAGATCAGGCGGAGTGGGGGGCGTGGGCTTGCGCGGACCTGGCGAGACTCAGCTTGAAGTCGACCGGCGTGAGATTAAAAAGAAGATCGTCAAGCTTGAAGATGAACTGGATAAAGTGCGTGAACACCGCAACCGGCATCGCCAACAGCGAAAAAAGACCAACATCCCGATTGTCGCTCTAGTCGGCTATACCAATGCCGGTAAATCCACCCTGCTCAACAAGCTCACAAACGCGGATATTTATGTTGCGGATCAGCTTTTTGCGACGCTCGACCCAACCACGAGGCAGCTCGAACTTGCTTCTGGTGAGACAGTTTTGCTGACGGACACGGTGGGTTTCATCCAGAAACTGCCAACCGACCTGGTGGCAGCCTTCCGGGCAACCCTGGAAGAAATCGTCGAGGCAGATCTGCTGATCCACATGGTGGATGCTTCCCACAAGAATGCCCAGTCCCAGAGACTAACCGTACTGGAAACACTGGAAGAGATTGGTGCTGCCGAAATCCCGATTCTGACGGTTTACAACAAGATTGACCTGTTGAATTCAGAGGAGATCGAGGAGCTGAAGAAAATTGCAGAGCCAAACTCGGTCTTCATTAGCGCTTTGACCGGCGATGGGATGGGTGAGTTGGCTGAAGCAATTGCTGTGGGCAGCTACCAAACCTTCGTGAATGTGACGGTTAAATTGCCTTACGAAGAGGGCAGGTTGGTCTCAATGATGCACGAAAAGGGGCACGTGCGGGACATTCAACACCTGGAGGACGGCATCCTGATGGAGGGGATGCTGCCAAGGCAGCTTTTGGCATTCTTTGAAGCCTACCGGAAATAAAAATAAGCCAGGGTAACCTGGCTTATTTATTGTCGAAATGGGTTATTAATCGGTACCAGTGGAGAGAACTTCTCTACCCTGATAGAAACCGCACTTGGGGCAAACGCGATGGGGCAGGCGAGGCTCACCGCAATTTGGGCAGGCAACACTGTTGCGAGCTTTAAGAGCGTCATGCGAGCGGCGGCGGTCCCGGCGACCGGAAGACAGTTTTCTTTTAGGTAATGGGGTCATCTTTAACTCCTCATAAAACTAACAATTACATTAACCTGCTTATTCTACCTACTAAAGTTGGATTGGTCAAGGTCGAGTTTTGGCGTTGTGTTGTTAGTCAGTGTAGGATTACCATACATCTTGGACAGTGAGTAAGAAGTAAATAGCAGGAAAT
>CAYRYL010000035.1:0-19637 GCA_964428425.1 uncultured Anaerolineaceae bacterium
CACACGGGGCGGTGGCGGAATAGGCAGACGCAACGGACTTAAAATCCGTCGGTAGAGATACTGTGTGGGTTCGACCCCCACCCGCCCTATGAGAGACCTTTACGGGTCTCTCTTTTTTTTTACGAGAGAAGCAGAATTAATGATTCTCTTCAGTCTTCCATCCGTTTCAATTTTGAAGCCAGCATCCGCGAGAGAAGTCTATTTTTTGCCGTCCCATAATTGGCGACAGAATTGTTCTCATTGATTTCCTGATTGTTACCGGGCCTAATTATCTGTATAATTTATCGATTCACAAAATTGCGAGGTTAATATGGCACCGATACTTGAAGTGCGCGATCTGGTCAAAAAGTATGATGATTTTACGGCTGTCAATGGGATCTCCTTCAGCGTAAACGAAGGAGAAATCTTCAGCCTGCTGGGACCTAACGGCGCGGGCAAAACCACCACCATCTCAGTCATCTCAACCCTCTTCGCCCCCACCAGCGGAGATGCCACCGTGTGCGGCTTTTCCGTCACCAAAGACCCGATGGCGGTCAAACGCTGCATCGGAGTGGTGCCGCAGGAGCTGGCGCTTTATGAGGACCTCACCGCTCTTGAGAATCTGAATTTCTGGGGGCAGATGTACGGATTAGGCGGCAAGGCGCTCTCAGACCGCATCGCCGAGGTCCTTGACCAGATCGGTCTGACAGACAAAGCCAAACAGCGGGTAAAGACCTACTCCAGCGGGATGAAACGGCGTGTGAACATCGGCATCGGGCTGCTCCATAAACCCAAATTGCTCTTCATGGACGAACCCACGGTCGGCATCGACCCGCAGTCGCGCCGGGCTATCCTGGATTCGGTCAAAGCACTCAACCAGCAGGGCATGTCCATCCTCTACACCACCCACTACATGGAAGAAGCGCAGGAACTCTCCGACCGAGTGGGGATCATCGACCACGGCGAATTGATCGCCCTGGGTACCCAGGAAGAGCTTACGCGCCAGGTGGACGAAACCGACACCCTGGTGCTGCACATCGCCGAAAACGAAGATCCGCAACCCCTGGTGGATCGCCTCCAGACCCTCGAAGGTGTGCTCAGCACTATTGCCGTTAACCACGAGATTTCAATCGTAACCCACTCGGCGCAGGAGCTGGTCGCCCCCGCAATCAAAACAGCCGAGGCGACGGGGATAAAAATCTATTCAATGGATATCCGCGAACCAAACCTCGAAGCAGTCTTTTTGCACCTGACCGGGCGCGCCTTGCGCGATTGAGAGGCGTCCGATGCGAAAATTGTTGATCATCGCTTTAAAAGACCTCAAACTAATTTTTCGCGACCCGGCAGCCCTGATCCTGATGCTGCTGGCTCCTTTCCTCATCACCCTGGGCATGGGCGCTATCACCGGGCGATTTTCCGGGAACACCAACTCAGGGATTAACAACATTCCAGTCGCGATCGTCAACCAGGACGAAGGGGAACTGGGAAAAGCGCTTGAATCAGTCTTCACATCCCAAGAGCTAGACGAATTGCTCGAGCCCACCCTTTCCACCTCACCGGATGAAGCCCGTCGGTTGGTTGAAGCAGATCAGGCATCGGCTGCCATTATTATCCCGCAAGGCTTCAGCGCGTCAATTATCCCGGATGAACTCGGCGTCACCAGCGGAAAGTCGATCCAAATTGCTTACATTGCCAACCCCAATGCTCCCACGGGCTCCGGTATTTTGCGTTCCATCCTGGATGCCTTCCTGAACCAGGTGGAGGTCAGCAGAATCGGTGCGGAAGTGACCCTGAGCCAGGTCGCACAGACCGGTAAGCTCACCCCTGATCTGGCAGCCCAACTAGGCGCAGCTTTTAGCCCGCAGCTCGTGCAGCAATCCGCCCAGCCTCAGCCGATCGAGCTGGAAAACATCTCTGCCAGCGGGGCAGCGGTCAAGTTTGACCTTCTGATGTATTTCGCCCCCGGCATGGCGCTGATGTTCCTGATGTTCGCGGTCACTTACGGCGGGCGCTCGCTTTTGCTGGAGAATCGAACCGGAACCCTGCCGCGTTTGCTCCAGACGCCAACCACTTCCGCCCAAATCCTGGGGGGCAAGGTGCTGGGTATATTCCTGACCGCCGTCAGCCAGCTCACCATCCTGATCGGTGGCACCAGCCTGCTTTTTCGCTTGAATTGGGGGGAACCGTTGGGCGTGGTTTTGTTGATCCTGGCATCAGCCTTTGCTGCCAGCGGTTGGGGTTCGTTTGTTGCCACGATGTTCAAAACTCCAGCGCAAGTTGCCAACTTCGGATCGATAATTATGCTGGTTTTTGGCTTGCTGGGAGGCAGCTTCTTTGATATGAGCCGGCTTCCGAAGTGGGTTTCAACCCTCAGCAAGATCACGCCCAACGCCTGGGGGTTGCAGGGCTTTACGACGCTTGCAGGTGGTGGAACGCTTGCGAGCATCGGTGAGCCGCTCCTGGCGCTGGCGCTGATGGGAATTCTACTTTTCACTGTCGCTTCAATCTTGATGCGCCGGCGTGGATTAGCGGGAAAGTGAGGGTCATCATGCCAAAAATACTTGCCATCATTTTTAAGGACCTGCGAATCCGTTTCTCCAGCCCGGTCGAGTGGCTCTTTTTCCTGGTCCTGCCGATCTTTTTTAGCTTTATCATCGGCGGGGGCACAGGCGGATCCGCCGACAGCCGCGTGGGTTTTTATGTGGTCGATGAAGCCCAAACCAGCCTCTCCGCTAGCCTGATCGATGCCCTGAGCACCTCAACTTCGGTACTTCCTATCCTTAAAGAGAGGCAAGCCGCCCTCGAGGATTTGGACGAACGGAACGTTTCTGCTGTTTTACTGCTGCCAGCCGGACTGGACTGGGACTCCCTTGGCAAAGGTACGCAAACTGTCGAACTCCGCCAGTTAGCCGGCAGTACCAATGCCATCGTAGTGCAGCAGGGCGTGCAGGCTGCCATCTCGGAGGTGAGCAGCGCGGTGCAGATCGCCAGCTTCAGTACCGAACAGGTCGTGGATCTGGTCGGCTTCGCGAGCGAAGCTGAGCGCGAGAGCTGGTTTGCGCAAGTCCTCGCATCAGCCCAAACCTCGCTGCAGTCCGTGCCTGACCGCGTGCAGGAAACGGTGGCAGAGGTGCCTGACCCGGTAGAATACGACCCCAATACCAACAGCTCTATCGGGCAGATGATCACCTGGGTGTTCATCCCGCTGATTGGGCTTTCTGCTATGCTGGCGTATGAGCGCCAAATCGGCACGCTTCGGCGTTTGCTCACTACCCCCACCAGGCGGGCAACGTACCTGGGTGGCACGATTATTGGCCAGGTGCTTACCGCCATGCTGCAGATGACCATTTTGGTGGGTTTCGGTAAATTTGTGCTGCACGTCAACTGGGGCAATTCCGTTCTGGCGATCGCGATGATGCTGGTTTCGTCCTCGCTGGCAGCAGCGGCTCTGGGCACCATGCTCGGAACCTTGGTCAAAACCGAATCGCAGGCCAACGGGTTGAGCATCATGGTCGGGATGGTGATGGCCATGCTGGGCGGTTGCTGGTATCCGTTGGAGCTTTTTCCTCAGGCAGTGCAAAGTGCGGTGCGTGTGCTGCCCACTACCTGGACGATGCAGGGTATGCTGGATATCGCCCTGCGCGGGCAGGGACCCGAGGGCGTGGTGTTGGAGATGTTGGTGCTCTTCGGCTTTGCGCTGGTCTTCTTCCTGGTGGGTATCTGGCGGTTTAAGTACGAATAAGCGGCGACAACCCGAAACTCTGATCGCGCCGGTCTCCAGACCGTGCGCTGGATTTGACCTTTAGGTCTCATTTTTTTACGCTTTTTTTGATGTGAAAATTTCTGGAGACCTTCGGTCAAGACCACTCGCAGGTGGGGACACCAGCGAGAACAAAGGTTTTACTTGGTAGAAAGGATAGCCATGAACACACCATTCCGAGATTTGGACCCAGACAATGATTTCGCTCCTCTTGCCCGGTTGTTCACAGTTGAAATGCAGGACCCCACCACCGAAAAAGGTCTGTGGGAGGATTACGAAAAGCATAAAGATAGGATTCTGTGCCTGAAAGTCGCCGCCTCGGGGCAAGGGGACGTGCAGGGTTTCAACTGGCTCACCCGCGACAGGAATGACGACCAGCGGGCGAACCTCTATGTGGTGGTTTCCCAGGAGCACCGCCACCAGGGCTTAGGCAGCCGGCTTTACCAGGAGATCGAACAGGTCTCTCTAAATTCATCCATCCGCGAGCTGTGGGCGACCTTCCCCGATACCATGCCCGAATCGCGCGTGTTTGCTGAGAAGCGCGGCTTTACCTTGATCTCCCACAGCATCGGCATGCGGCTGGAACTCGAAGGGCTCGATCTGCAGCCTTACCTGGACCTCACGGCCGAGTTGGAAAAGCAGGGGTTTGAGTTCACTTCCATGGAAGTCCTCGGAAACACCCAAGCCGACCAGCAGAAACTTTATATGCTCAACGATGTCACTTCCAGCCAGACCATGGGGTCTGAAGGGGAGCACGCGTGGAGTTCGTTCGAGGACTTTCAAAAGTCGGTCTGCCAGTCGGACTGGTACAAACCTGCCGGGCAGATGATCGTGATCGAGAAAAATACAAGCAATTGGGTGGCGATGAGCGCCATCACCCGCTTTGAGGGGCAGGAGGAGGCATACAACCTGTTTACGGGTGTGGATGAGGCATATCGCGGGCGGAAGTTAGCCCAGGCCGTCAAGGCGCGGGCATTGCTTTTTGCCAGGGATGGTTTGGGCGTAAAGGCAGTCCGGACCAATCACAACGCGCTCAACGAACCGATGATCGCCATCGACCGCAAGCTTGGTTACGTCCAAACCCCCGGCTACCTCACCATGCGTAAGTACTTGGCTTAGACAGACCCTCTTCAGTCTCCCGTCCGTTTCACGGCGGGAGCCAGCTTCCCATTGGGGAAGCCCAAATACAGCCCTCCCTCGAGTAGATCCCTGAAGCGATGCGAAAGGGAGCGAGGGTACGTCGAAGGTCCCATGCTCGAAGAGGCATGGGACCAAGCGGGGGAGAGTGTCTTTTTTTGCGTCAGAATTCTGATGATAATGACTCTCTTCAGTCTCCCGTCCGTTCCACGGCGGGAGCCAGCATCCCCTGGAGGGAAGCCCAAGTCGCCTTCATTGCCTGCCTGATGGCTCACATTTACAACTCTCCACGCAGGTACAGTCGACTGGGTAAGCTCCCATTTTGGTTCGAGACACCAGCTAAAACAGGGTTGGGATATAATTTACCGAAATAAGAGTCAAAGGAAAAATCAATGAGTGATTTTATAACTCTTAGTTGTCCATCCTGTGGTGGGAAATTAACCGTTCAGAAAAATTCACCAACTTATGTCTGCGATTATTGTGCAACTGAACATAAATTAAGGGAAGAGGATGTTGAGTTTTTTGGACGTTGTCCAAAATGCCATCGCAATGACAGAGTTGAAAAAATCACAGCTATTGTAAACAAGCACGACCAGTTGGCTGCGAAATTTACTCCACCCGACCGAATTAACCTTGATAAGTTCGTAAAGCGAACCGACTTGGCCATACAACAAAGACTTAATTCACAACAGAACTCATATATTCAGGAAAATGCTTATGAAAGGAAGGGAAAGATTTATTTTGATGGGGTGGCAATTTTGCTTTTTCTATCTTTCTTTTTAATTTTTCCATCTTTAGGAGGAAATAGTAGTTTTATTAATTTTCTACTCCTAATTTCACTCGTAGGCACCATTGTATTAGCTTTTTTTGGAGTATATTTCGCGATTAAGGGAGCAAGAAAACAAAGAGAACTGGAAATTGAAGCTCAAAACACAAAGTCCTCTTTGAAACAGGATCTGTTGACCCAACAAAAAGAGGTTGATAATCATAAGTCCATGCTGACACGTAAGCTAAAGTCGCGTTATGACCAAATTTATTATTGTCATCGGGATGATTTATTGTTTATTCCTGGAGAATCAAATTATGCTTCTTGTGACGACTTCGAAGGTTACCTAACTTATGTATTGGAAACAAACATAGAACCTTAATGGATTTCTAAAATTATTCAATCAAACAAAGCCGCTTCCAGCGGCTTTGTTGTAATAGGTTCTCAAAGTATGCCTTTTTTTTCTGCTGTTGGCTGAATGTACGCTTGGCAACTACCCAAAACCCCTGCAAACAGATAAAATAGAATAGCTGTCATGTGATCACTTGGCGGTGGAGATACTGTGAAACGTAAAAACACACTCATTCTGCTCGGGCTGGTAATGATGCTCGTACTTAGTGCTTGCAAGGGCTTAGCTTCCGGCGATCCGACTGCCACCCCAGTCCCGCCAACCGCCACCCTTGGTCAGCCAAATGTGGTCATCGTGGACGGCACGCCGCAGGTAGTTGTCGACCCCGTCAATCCGACCCCCACGCCAGACCTGGTCAACCCCAATCCCGTGCGCATCACCGAGTTGGAATACCTCCAGACTGGCACCAAACTGCAGATCACTGCCAAACTCTTCAACACCCTCACAGACGCCATCCTGCGGGATGTGCAGGTGGAGGTGCTGGCACTGGATGCCAACGGCACTCGCCTTGCCCACGAAGTCCGCACTGTGCGCTACCTCTTCCCGCGCGAAACGACCGGCCTGGTCCAGGATTTCGAACTCCTCCCCGGGCTGCAGACCGCTTCCGTGGAAGTGCGTGTCAAAGAAGGGATCAAGGACCGCCAACTGCGCTATTCTCAACCACTATTCGTGAAGAACACTAGTTGGGTGGAAGCTGCCGACGGGATCAGGCTGACAGGCTGGATTAGCAATTCGGACCCTTATACATACTCAAAAGTTGAGCTCAACGCGATCGCCTACAACGCCACCGGTTTGATCGTCGGCGGCGGACGCGGCATGATCGACTTTGTCCCGCAAGAAGACCGCACAGGTGTGTCCATTATGGCGAACATCCAGGCAGACCAGGAGATTGCGCTGGTGGAGATCTACCCCTGGATCACGGCGCAATCCGCCTCCCTCGAGGGCGGCACCTGGTGGGAAAACATCGAAGTCAGCCAGTGGAACTTCATTACCGATGATTATCAGCATGTTTCCGGCGGAGCTCAACTCAAGAACCTGACCGATCGCCTTCTGACAGAAACGTATTACCTGCTGACAGTGACTGACGTCGCGGACAAAGTCTGCCTGGCGGACCAAGGCTACATTGACCTGATTTGGCCAGAACAGGAACTGATGTTCTCGCCTGGAGTGCTTGACCTGCCAGCGGATTGCGTGGCGCAGCAGGTGGATATGATTATCGTGCCTGGCGAATTTGGTCAGTTCCAGCTTGGGTACGACCCGCTCGAAGCCAGCGTGCCTGTGGTGAACGAAACCGGCGATTCCGCCAGCGTGAGCGTCATCAACAATCTGAATGCGAACATTTCAAACGCAATTGTTTACGTGGTAGTCACCGACGCTGAGGGAAAGATCGTCGGGGGTGGATCTGCAGAGAGTGGTAACATTCGTGCCAATAGCTCATCAACAGTGCAAGTCCCGATTATTTATCTCGGACAAGTAGAAAATCTAAAATTTATCGCTTCAGTCAGCATCCTAAAAGATGTGACCGTTGGACCATGAACCAAGGAGAATTGAATGACTCAACACCCGGAACCGCGTAAGTTTGTCCCGACCCCGCTCCACCCCAAGACCCCCGTACCGGCGGACATTGACATCGCCCAGGCGGCAACGCTCAAACCGATCCGCCAGGTGGCAGAGGAAATGGGTTTGAAGGAAAGCGAACTGGAGCTTTACGGCGACTTCAAGGCGAAGATCAAACTCGAAGTGCTCGATCGCCTGGCAGACGCGCCTGATGGCAAGTACATCGACGTGACCGCCATCACACCCACACCGCTCGGAGAAGGTAAAACGACCACGACAGTAGGGTTGAGCCAGGCGCTCGGCGCGCACCTTGGCAAGAGAGTCATCACCTGCATTCGCCAGCCCAGCCAGGGCCCAACCTTTGGCATCAAGGGCGGCGCTGCCGGCGGTGGCTATTCCCAGGTGATCCCGATGGAGGACTTCAACCTGCATCTGACGGGCGACATCCACGCCATCACTGCGGCGAACAACCTGCTGGCAGCAGCGATCGATACCCGCATGTTCCACGAATCCAGCCAGACCGACCTTGGCTTATTCAACCGGCTCTGCCCCAAGGACAAAAAGGGCAAACGCCATTTTTCTGTGAGTATGCAGGGTCGCCTGAAAAAACTGGGCATCACCGAGACCGATCCTGACCTGCTGAGCGACGAGCAAAAAGCTCGTTTTGCGCGGTTGGATATTAACCCCGAGACGGTCACCTGGCGCAGAGCAGTGGATGTAAACGACCGCATGCTGCGCGGCATCACAGTTGGGCAGGGTGAGGCTGAGAGTGGTTTTGAGCTCAAAACCAACTACTATATCAGCGTTGCAAGCGAACTGATGGCAATCCTGGCGCTGGCAATCAGCCTGAAAGACATGCGCGAGAGAATCGCAAACATGGTGATCGGGCAGTCTCGCAAGGGTGAGCCCATCACGGCAGACGACCTGGGTGTGGCGGGCGCGTTGACCGTGCTGATGAAAGACACCATTAAACCGAACCTGATGCAAACCCTCGAAGGCACCCCTGTGCTTGTGCACGCCGGTCCGTTCGCCAATATTGCCCACGGCAACAGTTCGATCATGGCGGATAAAATCGCGCTCAAACTGGCTGATTTTGTGATCACAGAATCCGGCTTCGGCGCGGACATGGGCATGGAAAAATTCTTCGACATCAAATGCCGCTACTCGGGCAATATTCCCAGCGTGGTGGTGTTGGTGGCGACGGTGAGAGCGCTCAAAATGCACGGCGGAGGACCCAAGGTTACCGCTGGCGCGCCGCTCGCGCCGGAGTATATCGACGAGAACCTCGAACTCGTGGAAAAAGGCGCAGCGAATATGCTGGCGCATGCCAGTATCGCGCAGAAATTTGGCGTGCCGGTGGTTGTGGCGGTCAATCGCTTCCCCACGGACACTCCCGCGGAACTCGAACTGGTGCGCAAGATCGCCTTGGGGCACCCGGGCGTGGCAGACGCGGTGGTCGCGGATCACTTCAGCCAGGGTGGAGCTGGTGCAGTTGAACTGGCGGAAGCAGTCGTCAGGGCATCCGAGAAACCAGCGGACTTCAAATTCCTTTACCCATTGGACGTTCCACTAAAACAAAAAATCGAAGCCATCGCCCGCGAAGTCTACGGCGCGGACGGTGTGGATTACAGCGAGCTGGCTGAAGAGCGCATTGCTGACTATACCCGCCTGGGTTACGACAAGCTGCCGATCTGCATGGCAAAAACCCACCTTTCCCTCAGCCATGACCCAGAACTAAAGGGTGTGCCCAAGGGCTTCCGCATCCCAATCCGGGATGTCAGCGCTTCGATTGGCGCTGGTTTCGTCTATCCGATATTGGGGACGATGAGCACCATGCCCGGCCTGCCCACAAGACCAGCTTATTACGACATCGACATCGACTTTGAGACGGGTCGGATTTTGGGCTTGAGTTAGTCAATTTCTTCGAAATCGAAAGCATCCTCAATGATTAACTGAGGATGCTTTTTTTCAAATAAGAGTTCTCCTTGATTCTAAACAAGAATTCCCTGGATCAAACATAAAAAACTCAGGGGTAAGGGACGATGTCGGTTGGTTCGAGAGTCTCTACAGGGTAGGTTTTCTCGGGTGGTGCAATCATGGTGGGTTCCTGGCTGGGTAAAGGGGCAGGATGTGGAAACCACTCAGTGCTGAGGCCTTCTGCCATCCACCAGGATACAACTGGAAAGCTATAGTCATAAAGATAATCCACCCAAACTTCAGAATTTGGTCCATGAATCTCGAGCCAGCACATGTCAACCTGGTAGAGCTTTTGTTGGTTGACCCCCATAATGAGTGGCTCAATTTGCCTCATTGGTAAATCCTTATTGAGAGTCTGTAAATCTGGCTCGACTAACAGGATGTACAGCGTGCTAATGATAGTGTTGTTTTTTTGCTCCTGGATCAACTCGAATCGCTCCACCTGTGCAGACCCTGGATTAAAACTCTCCCGCAGGTAATCCGCTGCTTCCTTAAGGTTCATTGTATACTCGACTGGAATGTCTTCTGGATCACTCTGATAAAGGAAATTTTGTTCCCAACTTAATTGTTTGCCAACCTCGTCAAGAATCAAAATAATATAACTGCTTATCTGGAATACTTCGCGATTTAGCTCGGCACAGTTCCATCGTACTGCATGACGACCACGGAGGATTTCCGCTTTTCGCTCAGGGCTATCAGCGGTTGGGTACTGAAGCGTTACTTCCAGTGTAAGCGGGGCTTGTTCTTCCACGCGCACACTTATCAGGGGCAATCCATCCAAAGCGAGGTTATTAGCAAGTTGTTCTGCAAGCTGCTCAGCTTTGTTCGCATTTACACTGTTGATAATCAGAAATGAAACCAGTGCCACAATTGCAGTAAATCCACAGATCAGCCCAATTCTTTTTTTATTCATTATTACTCTTTCCAAATAACATTAAGCAATAAATGGAATAGAGAAAGCATGAAAACCAAGATAGTGTAACTTTTCATGAATACCCTTCCCTAGTTATTCAACTGGCTATTGTTAGTGTAGCAGATTCTCAATGAAATCCAAAGGGTTATCTGGTTTTGACATTTCACTGCCATATCAAGAATTGTTACTTTGTTCAACGCTCTTTCCAATACACTATACTAATTTACAGCTAAAGAGGTTTTCATAATAACTTGGCGCAGTGGGCGAAATTTTATGAGGTTTAATAAAACCTGGTAATTTACGTTGAACATTAATAAATTTGATCCCTTGATGTTTTTGGGTCGACTGCAAACACAGCGGTTTTTTTATGGAACAAACAAGGCTATACACTTCTGGGTCTGCTCTATACCAAATTTATATAATCCATTAATGAATTGTGATTATGATAAAGTTCATGAAAAGTCTAAATCTTACGACCGCATCCATCAGAAGGTGAATTATGACGAAACAAAACAAAGTACGCACACTGTTCTTTTTGTTAGCGATAATCGTGGTTGGAACTGCTTGTTCCTTCCCCCGATTGGTGATTAACAACCAGGGGGAATCAGCAGAATCCCCAATTGCAGAAGCAACATCAGTACCAACAACCTTACCCCCTCAGACCTCCGAAACCATCCTTGTGCCTGAGTATGCCGCCCTCGAAGGCAGCCTTGAAGCTCTCTACGAGAAATACAGCCCCGGGGTTGTTTCTCTGCAATACACTTCCGACCAAGGTTCTGGTCAGGGAACAGGTTTTGTGATCGATAAAGAGGGGCACATCGTCACCAACTATCACGTCGCAAACGGCATCGATCAACTCGAAGTGCATTTCTCATCCGGGCTAAAAGTCTACGGTCAGGTGATCGGGTCAGACATGGACTCTGACCTGGCGGTCATCAAGGTGGATGTGGATCCGGATCAGCTTGTGCCATTAGCCCTTGGTGACTCAAACCTGATCAAGGTTGGTCAGACCGTGGTGGCAATCGGAAATCCTTACGGCTTGAGTGGCACGATGACAGTCGGCGTGGTTTCCGCGCGTGGTAGAGTGTTGGATTCAATGCGCCAGACTTCCACTGGGTCGTACTACTCCTCGGGCGATACCATCCAGACTGATGCTCTGATCAACCCGGGCAATTCCGGCGGACCGCTATTGAACCTCAATGGGGAAGTGATTGGCGTGAACCGGGCGATCCAGACGGCGGGTTTGAGCATCGGCGGAGACGCGATCAACACCGGGATTGGCTTTGCCATCTCCTCCAACATCGTCCGCAAAGTGGTGCCTTCCTTGATCGAGAAGGGCAGCTATGCCTATCCTTACCTTGGCTTGACTAGTTACTCGAACATGTCGCTGGCGATGATGGAAGTGTTGGAACTGACTCAATCCACTGGCGCCTACGTTTCATCGGTCGTTGATGGCGGACCTGCGGACAAGGCCGGCATCCGGGGCGGTACGACGCAAAGCTCGGTGCAGGGGCTGCTCAAAGGTGGAGATTTGATTATTGCGGTTGATGGTCAACCGATCAAGGACTTCAGCGAGTTGATGAGTTACATGGTCGTCAACAAGAACCCTGGCGAAACGATCACGTTTACGATAATCCGCGCCAGGCAGACAATGGATGTGGATGTGGTCCTGGGCTTCCGCGAGTAAGTATTTGAATTTCGAATTGAAAGAGGCGCAGAAGCGCCTCTTTTTTTATGCCTTTGTAGGGAAGGGGCTCGTCCCCTTCCACAAGTTCGTCGGAACGGCGCAAGACCGTTCCCTACAAGAAACGCAACAAAAAAAGGAACGGTGCACCCTATCCGCTTCGCTGCCAGGGCAGGGCCCATTCCCTACGAAGATCCTCTACCAGTTACTCATATCTGAGCGCTTCGACCGGCTCCAGGTTGGCTGCCCGCAAGGCTGGATACCAACCGAAGAACAGACCAACCGCGAGCGAAAAGAGGGTGGCGAGCAAGACCGAGTTCAGGCTGATCTCGGGCACGAGCGGTGTGCCGGTGTTGGCTGCAATCGCGCCAACGATTTTCCCCAAAAGCCAACCGAGCCCAATCCCAATCAGACCGCCAAACACGCTAAGCATGGCTGATTCCGTTAGAAACTGCACTTGGATATCAAACTTCCTTGCTCCCAGGGCTTTGCGCAGACCGATTTCGCGCGTGCGTTCAGTCACGGAAACGAGCATGATATTCATGATGCCAATTCCACCCACTAACAGGGAAATGGCGGCGATCCCAGCCAGAAAAATCGTCAGGATGTTCGTAATTGAGTTGGCAATGGAAAGAACGTCTTCCTGATTGGTCATGGTGAAATCATCCGGCTGACGAGTTGAAAGGCGGTGAGAAGCTCTCAGAATAGCTTTCGCCTCTTGCATCGCATCGTTGATCGACTGCGAATCCTGCGCCTGGATGAGCAGGAAGTCCACTGCATTCGGGACGCTCTGGCGCTGAACGCGCAGTTGCATGGCAGTGATTGGGATATAGGCATCCATATCCGGGCTGGAAAATTGATTACCGCCCTTGGCGACGGCGATGCCAACCACGCGGAAGGGGTAATTATTGATTTGAACGGTTGTTCCAATGAGCTCTGTCTGCCGACCGGTCAACCTTTCGGCAAGCTCAGGTCCGAGCACAACCACCGAACTGCGGTTGGTAACATTGCTTTCCGTGAAAAAACTTCCTTCACTTAGTTTCAGGTCCGTCACTTCGGAGTAGTTCTCAGCGACACCCATAATGGAAGTCTGCGCGCTCTCATCCCCGAAACGGACTCTGCTCTGACCTGAGAGAACAGGGGCAACGTTAAGGATATGCGGCGCGCGGGCACGATTGGCAAGCGCATCGGCGTCTGCCGTGGTCAGGCGGTTGGGGTTGGTGACGTCTTCAGCGCTATTTCCTCGGAAAACGTAAATGACGTTGGTTCCGATTGACTCAATTTGCCCAATGATGCTCGCTTCGGCTCCCTGCCCAATCGATAGAACCCCAATGACCGCCCCGACACCAATGACAATACCCAAAACCGTCAGAAACGAGCGGGTTTTGTTGGCTGAGAGGCTGGCAATGGCTTCTTTCAATGCTTGTAAGAATTTCATGCGCTAGCCTCCGGAGTTTTGATCAACCCATCAAAGAGCTGTACAGTCCGTTGGGCGGTTGACGCCACAACCGGATCGTGGGTGACCAGGACGATGGTGGTGTTCTGCTCGCGATTTAGCTTCAGGAGTAATTCCATCACCTCTTTGCCCGATTGGGAGTCCAGGTTGCCAGTCGGTTCATCAGCCAGCAGGATCGCGGGTTCATTCACGAGCGCCCTGGCGATTGCCACGCGCTGCTGCTGCCCGCCGGAAAGCTCGTTGGGTTTGTGGCGCATACGATCCCCAAGCCCCACAGACCTCAGTGCAGCTTCTGCCCTTTGGCGCATATTGGAAGTGTTTTCGCTGTACCGCAGCGGCAAAGCGACATTTTCGGTGGCATCGACGCGGGGCAGCAGGTTGTACTTTTGGAATACAAAACCAATTTTCTGATTGCGCACAATTGCCAGATCATCGTCGTGAAGATCCGAAACCAGCAAAGAATCAAGGTAATACTCTCCAGACGTGGGTGAGTCAAGGCAGCCAATCATGTTCATCAGGGTCGATTTACCAGACCCGCTTGGACCCATGATGGCGACCATTTCACCCGGAAAAATCTGCAAGTTAATGCCGCGTAATGCCTGAACCACAATCTCACCGAGGTAGAAATCCTTGGTGAGGCCGCGCACATCGATCACAGGCTTGGCAGCCTGGGAGTTCAGTTCCATTTTTACCTGCCCATTCTCATGAAGGAATCCATCAATGAAACTGGCGGTGAAAGCAGGATGGATTCTCCATCCTGGATGTCTCCTTCGAGAATTTCGATCTTGCGGCTGGAATATGCTCCAATTATTACTTCGACCTCAATAGGTTTTCCATCCCTCAGTATGTAGACAAAGTAGTCGCCGTTGCGGCTCACGACAGACTCGGCTGGAACAGTGTAGGTGTTGGGCTTTTCTTCCACAAGGATGTTTACGCCTACGGTCATGCCGGGTCGGATTCCTTGATCGTTGGAGTCAAGCTGGATGGTGACGTTGTAATTCACAATTCCCGCAGTATTCACGCCGATGGTGGCAACTTCAACAACGGTTCCAGAAAACGTCTGGTCGAAATAAGCGTCGAAGACCAATTCGGCTTCCTGACCAACTTTGATGAGTGGGATATCCACCTCAGAAATGGGCACGTCCACGAATAGTTCCGAAAGATCAGCGATTTGGGCTGCCAAACTGCCCGCACTGACCATGTCCCCACGGCTGAAAGTCAGAGAGGTGATCGTTCCATCAAAAGGAGCCTTGACCGTTTGCCCTTCCAACTGCTTTTCAGCCAGTTTGAGTTGTAATTCGAGCTTTTGCGTGGTTTCAGGGTCAGGACCGTTAGCGATTTTTCCCAATTCAGCCTGCCATGCGGCAATGTTTTGCTTTTGCAGGTTTATCTGGCTGGTGAGTGAATCCGTTTCGCTGGCGATGACGGCAGGATCACAAAAATCAAGATCCGCGCGGGCAGCCTGCACCAGAAGCCAGCGTGCCTGGGTTGACCATTCGCGATATCTTTCAAGCTCTTCGTCGTATGCCGTCTGCAGGTTGGTCAGCCGCCAGTCCGTGCATTCACGGTCGGTAAGCGCAACTAGATTTTCCTCAAGTGTTGTGAGCGTGTTCTGCGCGTTGATCAGATTGTTTTGTAGGGTAACGCGCTGCAGATCGGTGTCGGAATCGAGGTTTTGCAGACCGGTTTGAGCATTGAGCAGGTTGAGCTGCGCCTGGAGCATTTCTGCGGGCAGGCGGGAATCATCCAGGCGATACAGAACCGTGTTGGCAGATACCTCCTCCCCAACCGCACGCTCCACCTCACCGACAAAACCAGAAGTTTGCCAGTAAAGCGTCGCTGATTGACGAGGGTGGATGGTGCCAGCGCCGCTGATGGTGGAGGTGAGCGTTTCACGCGCGTATGGAACGGTTTCCAGTTGGGCAAGGGCTGTTTCGTCTGCTTTGCGCAGACGTTGCTGATTCAAAAAAAATGCTCCCGCGCCGAGCGCCAGGATTAAAAATATGACCAGTAATCTGCGACCAGTCTTTGTTTTATTCTTATTTTGTGGTCGATCAATTGTTGACATCGATTCCTCCGAATGGGTATTTGTCAATATTACCCCCTAATAATCAGAGAAGCATTAACTATGGTTGAACAATCGGCGGATTGCACTGTTTCACATCCCAAAAAATGTAATTGTCTGAGAAAAAATTACTTGATCATTCTCGAGATCGCTTTAAAGGCTGGATGTTGAGCCGAACGCAGCAAGCTAAAAAGCGCCATTTCAACGGTGGTCAGATGGACCCCCTGGCTGGAAAGCTCTTGTAGCGCGACCATCTTGTTGCGTGGATTGCGCGAAGAGACGGCGTCTGCCACCAGGTACACTTCATATCCCTCAGCGATCAGGTCCAAACTGGATTGGTAAAGGCAGATATGGGCTTCAAATCCGCAGAGGAGCACTTGGCGGCGTCCAGAGTTGCGCATAGCCTTCTGGACAGCGGCATCCTGCCAGATGCTGAAGTGCACTCGTGCCAGGTCGCTCTGCCCTGGTAACAGCTCTGCAATTTCGGGGATGGTATGCCCAATCTTTTCAGGAACCTGCGCGGTGAGGAGCACCGGGATGTCAAGCAGGCTAGCTCCCTGTACCAACTGTGCAACAGCATGAATGGCTGACTCGCTTTCGGCAACTACCCGGGCAAGGTTGCCCTGGACGTCTATCACGATTAAAAGGGTGTTTTCAGAGGTTAACACGCGCTATGCTCCTGGGTTGAGATCAATTGCATCTATTATAATCAAGCTATGAAAGTAAAAGCTGCCTTCGCGGTTATTGGCGATACGTTCTCAATTTGGTGGAAAGACTGGGCCAACCAGGTGTTGGTAGCGCTGGTTGCGATCCTTCTCAGCCTGACGGTCGTGCTGTATCCGTTGGCACTTTTTGGCGTCTATGAACAAGGTCTGGACCTGAGCCATGGCATTCGTACAGGCATCATCGGTTTCTGGAAAGGTTTCAAAACCTATTGGCGTAAAAGCCTGCCCTGGGGATTGCTTAATTTGCTGGTCATCGCCATCCTTGGCTTTAATGTTTGGTTTTATAGCAACGTCAATCATCCCCTTGCCCTGATTTTGATGGTGTTGATGATTTTGTTGGTGCTATTCTGGCTTATCTGGCAGTTCTATTCCATCAGTTGTTTTTTCTTACAAGAAGAAAAGACGCTAAAAGTTGCCTGGAAAAACGGATGGGCGATCATCCTGCTGCAGCCCGGATACGCGCTCGTCATTGGGTTGGTGATGTTGATCCTCGTAGGGCTGTCTGTAGTCACTTTCATCCCTCTCTTTCTGGGGTCAGTGCCCCTGATTACCCTCTTGGGATTGCGGGCTGTGCAAGCAACAATCAAGCAGGATGCGGCATAATTTGCTATACTAAAAACCAGTACTATTGAGCTATTGCGAGGAGTTATGGCGCGGAAAATCCTTGGCTACATTGAATTAGTTTGGACCTGTGATAGCTGCACCACCAAAAACCCAGGTGCCATCAAATCCTGCACGAGTTGCGGCGCACCGCAGCCTATTGGCGTGCGCTTTCAACAAGTGGACCCCAATACCTTCAATTTCATCAAGGACGAAGCCCTGATCCGTATGGCGCGGTCAGGTCCGGATAAGCACTGCCCCTATTGCGGCACACGCAACACTGCAGATGCCCTGACTTGTGTGCAATGCGGTGGCGATCTAACGGTGGGGGCAACCTCGCGTCCCTCTGGCGATGTAATTGAACCTTACCCGGTGGAAAGCGACCAAAGCGATCTTCAGCCTGCTGCAGCTCCACAGCCGATGGCAACCCGCGCGCCGATGCCACGGGGAGTATCCATCATCATGATCCTGGTGCTGCTGACGGTGTGTGTTTTTGGGATTTTCATGCTCACCAGCATGCTGCGCACCGACGTGATCACTGCGACGGTTTCCTCAACACGATGGGATAGGGTGGTGGTAGTGGAGTCGTACCAGTTGGTGAACGCCAGTGACTGGGCTGCCAACATCCCGGCTGACGCGACGATTTCAAGTTGTACGCTGGAATACCGCTACGATTCCGACCAGCCAACCGAACATTCTGAGGAAATCTGCGGAACACCTTACACGGTTGATACCGGCACAGGTGTTGGGCAGGTGGTGCAGGATTGCTACTACAGGGTTTTTGAGGACTACTGCCGTTATGAGAGCATGGGCTGGGCGGTTGGTGAAACCTTGCGCCTGAATGGTACCGATCTTAACGCGGTATGGCCGGCAGCAAACCTGACGAACACCCAGCGCATAGGCCAGGCAACCGAGACCTACACCATCTGGTTTAGCGCAGGTGAACAGCAGTTCGATCTCCGGACAACGGACTACAGCCTTTATCAGCAAGCCTACCCAGGCAGCCAGTGGGAGTTGGAGGTAAACCAGCTCGGCGCTGTTACTTCAGCACAACCAGCTAATTAATCTTGAAACTTAATGTGAGGCACTTGGGTTCCCCTCATCTATTTCTTGATGAGCTTTCACTATTTTTTCACTGCGAGGAACGAAGCAATCTACCTGTTTGCCTTATAGCAGCGTGAAGAGATTACCTTCTGTCATTGCGAGGGACGAAGCAATCTAGAATGTGTGTCCTGAAGCAGTATGAGGGATCCACAAACCATTTTTGGATAAAAAGCATGATCCTGCCGCTAAATATGTTGCCGGTCCGCCAAGAGGTTAGTTTGCTTCACAAAAGAGGTTCGCAATGACAGAGTGAAGACAAACCTCACCTTTCATACCAATCAGCCGACAGGTCCTTCCACTCTGGATTCTGCTGTTCGATTAACGCAATCTTCTGAGCGCGGCTTCCCCCCTTAATCCTTTTCTCCTCAGCAATTGCACTGTAGACGTCATTTGTCTCGGCATAATACACCAGATATTTCGACTTATAGCGGGAAGTGAAACCCCCACCCTGACCATTCTTATGCTGCCATACACGCTGAGATAAGTCGCTGGTCATGCCGGTATATAAGGTGTGGTGGGAGCTGTCGGTGGTGATGTATACGTAATAAGTCTTAGCCATGCAATTATTTTACTGTAGCAAGGAAGTTTAATCTGTCATTGCTAGGAACGAAGCAGTCTTAAATATTTGCCTTTACTTAGCGAGTGAGGTTTCCTTCTGTCATTGCGAGGAACGAAGCAATCAAAAATATTTAACTACAAGAGGTGTAGCGATTCACATACATTTCACCTCTTCTGCTTGGTTAAGCATAATCGTGATCTGGTTATCATCCCTTCGGCCATTACTAGGTCTGTCATTGCGAGGCACGAAGCAATCTAAACTGATTGCTCTAATCAGCGTAGGAGTTCAAAAACACGCTTTTATTCGAACGATAGACTGTACCACCTCATAGATCTCCGGTCCATTTAGATTTTAGATTGCTTCACAAAAGAGGTTCGCAATGACAGTCCGATTCGTCATTGTGAGGTACGAAGCAATCTAAAATGAATGCCCTCAAGTGCGTGTGGGGTTCAAAAACACTTTGTGAGTTACTTGGATGCGCCTTTATCTCTACTGTTTTTTGGTCTGCCAGCAGTTTAGATTGCTTCACAAAAGAGGTTCGCAATGACAGATTAAAATAAGGTTCACAATACTCTCCGGGCACGATGTGACAGATTAAAGTCAGTTACCGAGCCCAACAAAAAACCCGCCAACCTGGCGGGTTTTTTGTGTGATCTGATTATCTGTAACCTGGGATCAACACCCAGCGTTCGCCGTCTTTGAAAGCGTAGTGAGGCGTCCAGCCTAAACCAAAGAACTCCTGGATTATGTCCTTTTTCAGGGGGGTGATGGTGACTTCCCGAATGGTTCCCGCTGTGTCCTGGGCGCTTTCCTGGAAGGCATCCAACTCCTCTTTCATCTTCTCATCCAACTCTGCAAGCTGCTTGTTGTATTCTTCAATCATTAATTCCGACTCTTCCACATTCGACTTGGCGGTGGAGGTCAAGCGGCGTTTGGTGAGCGAGCT
>CAYRYL010000036.1:0-19502 GCA_964428425.1 uncultured Anaerolineaceae bacterium
TGGGGTCTTCGACAGCCTGCGGCAGGTTCACTTCCACCCCGCCGATCGCGTCGATAAAGTTGATGACCGTGTCAAAGTTGACCACCGCATAGTGCTGGGGAGTGACGCCGAAGTTATAGCGAATGACCTCAGCCAACGAATTCGCCCCAATTCCCTCGCCCAAATACCCACCCCACCCTGGTGTGCCAAACAGGTATGCCTGGTTGATTTTCATCGGGTTTTCTTCGGTGAAACGCCCCTCTGGCGCTTCCACCAGCAGATCGCGCGGTAGCGCAACCATGTTCGCCTTCATCTTCACGAAGTCTACACGCAGAAGGCGGATAACATCCGCCAGCCCGTAGGTATACTGCGGGTCACTGTAATCGATGCCAACCAGCAACACATTCCAGGCAGCTTCGTCCCCACAGACCGGTTTCTGACCTGCTTCCAAGGTCGGTTCCAGGAGCAACGGCAACTTCTCAAGGTTGGAAGGTGGTTGAATTGAGGAGAGGTCTTCCCCCTCCACTGGACCGACTGCCATCGTAGGCAGGATCAACGGGTCAGAAATGGGTTTTTGCAAAGCAGGCGCCGCCCATACGAAGTAAACGAAGGCAAGCAGGAGTGCCAGCCCGAGAAGTACGTAGAGAAAAACCCTCCATCCACTGCCGCGTTTCTTCTTCGCTGGTGGTTTTGGATTTTCCCCTGCAATTGTGATTGGTTGTGTGTCGTTCATAAGGTTCCTATTCAAGTTTATGACCGTGTGGTCATATTTTTTGTTGCGGCTTAACCCAGTTAAGGGGTCAGGGACTCGCGGATGAAGTCCGGCACTTCCGCGTGTGGGATGAGCACCCAGCCACCGTCAGGGGTGATGTAGGTGTGGAACATCTCAGACGGGATCTCCCGGACGTGGATGTCTTGCTTGTCAATTTGTTGAGAAAGGCAATAAAAGCTCTGCATATCACCCAGTGTAAGATCGCTCTGCGTAGAGTCGTCTTCAAGCATGGCAAAGATCAGGTTCAGGACCTCCGAGGAACTCAAGTCACTGCGAACCTTCTCGAGCAAGGATTTCAGCACCATGGTCTGGCGGTCAATGCGCCTAAAGTCGCTGTCAAACTGCCGGATGCGCATGAATGTGACTGCGCGTTCGCCATTAAACTGGTTGACTCCGGCAGGGAAGTAATTTTGTTCATCCGATGCGGGAGCATCAAGCGTCACGTCTACCCCGCCAACAGCGTCGATGTAAGCTGCGATGTCGTTAAGATGCAGCACGAATTTGTGATCAATTTCCACTCCAAAATTATGAGTCAGATTTTCTGCCAGGGATTCCGCCCCATTGCCAACGCCTAAATAGAACTCACCATAACCAAAAGTGGCGTTAATGCGTCCTTCTTCAATGCCATACGCTTCAAATCCTGTGATTGAGACAAAAAAATCACGCGGGATGGCGATAAGGTTGATCTCGGGCTTTGAAAAATCAATCCTTGCAAGTCGAATGGCATCCGCCTGGGCGTTTTTATCAATGCCGAGTATAAGGAGTGTAATGGCGTCTGACCGTCCGCAAAAAGAAGGCTGCAAGGTCGGGGTGGCATCAAGGCTGCCTGGTGTTGACTCGGAAGTTTCTATGTTTTCGGGTGGCACGGTCCTCTGCAGAATACACCCGCTCGACAGTAAAACCATTGCCAGGCAAAGGTGAAGGAAAATATGTCGTTTTCGTTGGGTATTGCTATATTTCGTCATCAAATGTCTCAGATTATTCCCGGATTAATGCACGCCTCCGCCCTTCCGACATAGTTTTCATCTCGGATAGGGCGATGATTTATTCATGTACCCCCATACTCTACTTTTCAGGCTTTCTTTACTGGCTTCCGACGCACCTTTTCCACCGGAAGTTCCATTCGCATCATACCACCTTGCAACATTTTCAACAGCACAGATACACGCTCTGTGCCATTGACACACTTCTCAAAAACACCCTCAAACTGCCCAATCACGTCATCTTCCACCAGCACTGCCTCACCCGCCACGAACCCGGAACGTGCCTGCTTTTGCTCGAGATTAAGCTGTTGCGTCTGACGCCGGACAGCCTCGATCAACTTGGGGTGAATGGATGCAGGCACACCGTCAAAATGCACCAGACCAATCACACCCCGCATCAGAAACACCTTTTGAGCATACAACTCTTCCGGCTCGTCATTGACGAACAGGTAACCTGGAAAATAAGGTTTGATCGCATGAGAACGCGGATTGATCGGTTTAACTGAGTATACTGGCAGGTAATTGGGTATCCGTTTCGCCCTCAGTTGATCGTTGACAACGAATTCCATGTTCGACTTGCAGCGCAAAGCATACCAGTGATCACTGGAACCCAATGGCGTTGATTGAATAGATCCGAGGTCTTCCATCTCCCTTTTACCTAGCATGTAA
Organism: uncultured Anaerolineaceae bacterium; assembly: GCA_964428425.1. Classification (GTDB taxonomy): domain Bacteria; phylum Chloroflexota; class Anaerolineae; order Anaerolineales; family Anaerolineaceae; genus Mesolinea. The sequence continues at coordinate 2,404 of CAYRYL010000036.1, forward strand.
TTATAACTTGTCATACAGAGATGTGGACTTGCGGAAATGTTTAGCCTGGAGATATCTTTTTAATCATTTAAGGGTGGTTACTCCGCAATTTTTAGCTGAGCTATCCCAATCTCCATTTTTCCCGCACAGGTCACCTTCACTGGACAGGCACATTCCTTATGGTATATTCTTAAGCCAGACAAGGACAGAATATGGCGAAGAATATTGTATTGGCATTAGGTGGTGGTGGGGTCAGAGGCATAGCCCATCTCGGAGCAGTTCAGTGCCTGCTGGATAATGAATTTGAGATCAACGCAATCTCAGGAACCAGCGCTGGTGGCATGTTTGGCGCGCCTTTGGCAGCGCAAATTCCTACAAGAGAAATCCTTGCTGCTGTGGTCGACTTTTCCAAAAGCCCTAATTTTCGCCGTGCTTCTTCGGACTCTGCCTCGTTGGTTGGAACCACCGGCATCGAACATGTTCTGGCAAAATTTATTGAGGGCAAGACCTTCAAGGACTTGCCCATAAAATTTTCAGTGACTTCAACCAGCCTCAAGACTGGCGAAGAAGTGATCATCGACGATGGCGATGTCATGAAAGCGGTTCTGACAACCATTGCCATTCCCGGCGTTTTCCCGACCATGGGTGAAGATGTGCTCGTGGATGGCGGCGTTTTGGACCCAGTGCCGGTCTCTCCTGCCCGAATGCTGAACCCCTCGCTGCCGATTGTCGCGATTGTGCTTCATTCGAAACCAGCTGACTTCTCACCTATGCAATCCAGCACCGTCGTCATTGACCAGATCCCTGAAGCGATAGTAGACAGGCTGAACAGGACAAGGCTCGGCGAGTCCCTGAGAAACTTGAACGTCGGAGTAGAACTCAGTTCGGAAAAGCTTACTGAATTAAATCTGGAGCTCACCAAACCGGATGTCATCGTCCGACCAATTGTTGGGCATTTCGCAATGCTGCAAAAAGTGGATCCTACTGTGCTCTACGATGAGGGTTACCGGGCAATGGAAGAGCAACTGCCAGCCCTGGCAGATGCCTTTTCTTTTGTGAACAGTATTAGGCGAATTTCAAAATATACGACGGCTAAAAAAGAATAAGGGTCTAGCCACGCCTTAGAATGGCGATCAAAGATAAGAAAAGACCAAGGCCCGCAAGGGTGATGATCACATATCCAATCGGGATGCCTCCCGTTGTGGTGGCACCAGTTTCGGCTTGGAAAGTGGGAATCAGCAACGCCGGCGGCTCAGTAAAAGTGGGCAAACGCGAAGGCTGAGCCGTGATGATAAACTGGGCTGCCAGGGTGGGATCGATGGTCTTGGTGATCGAAGGGGTCTCAGTTGGCGGAGCCTGAAGCATTGGCAGGCTGCCACCAAAAACCTCAACCCGGTCTAAAACCACCCAGCCTCTGTCGCCCGGTGCTCCGGCATACTCAATCTGAGCGTAGCTGCCATAATAGCCAAAAGCAGAAGCTTCCTGCCCTACCAGAAACACTCCCACTTGGGATGAAATCGGGCTCGGACCGCTGCGGACATTTAACGGAATAGTGGGTTCCCCAATCGCTCGCACCCACAACCCTCTGGGTGTACCGGTGACAGTTGGGGACTGAAGCGTCGGGAACTGACCCGCAACTTGAGGGGTGATCCCAGGCATCAAAAAAAACAGGATGACCAAAACGCTCCCAAGCAAAAAAACGAGTTTTGTTAACCGATGTTTTGTCTGACCAACCATTAATGTGCCTCAACCTTTTCCCGATTATAATCTAAAGCCGAACGCATTATTGATTGAGAGACAACATGACCACACGCATTTATCATGGAGACATCCAACCGGAAGACATTGCCAGGAATCTGATTGCTTACTACAACCGCGGCAATTACCAGGTGCAGCGTTACGGCTCAGGTGACAAGCTTGCAGTGCAGATTGCAACCCGCGAAAACCGACGCTCTGGCGGTCAGACCGCCATGACCGCCAACATTGCCAGAGTCGAGGACGGAGTCAGCGTAACCCTGAGCAATCAGATGTGGTTTGGACTGGCAGCCAGCCTCGGTCTGACGGCAATCAGCGCCTTACGAAACCCTTTCACGCTGATCAACCGCATTGATGATATCGCCCAGGATGTCGAATCGCTACAGCTTGAAGAAGCAATCTGGGATGTCATCAACCAAACCGCGCGTCAACATGGAACCGGAAAACGCCTCTCCGAGCGGCTGAGCCGCACAGTCTGCCCTTATTGTCTCACGGCAAATCCGATCGCTTCCGCACGCTGCCTTGCCTGTGGGGCACCTTTGGGTGAGGTTCAGCCTGCCACTTGCATGCAGTGTGGCTTTGTGGTTAATAAGCAAGAAAAAATATGCCCAAATTGTAAACAGCCTATTATTTAAACGCTATTAAATTAATTATTCTTTTTTTATTCAATCCGGGTGCATCCCGGAAAGGTGAATTTATGATCAAAATCATTGCCGATACGACATGTGGCTTGCCGCTTGATATTCTTGAACAGGCTGGGATTAAAACACTCCCGCAATTCATCACTTTCGGAAACGAGACATTCCGTGATGACACGGAAATGAACACGGAGAGTTTCTTAAAGAAGTTGCGCGCGTCGAAGACCCTCCCTGGAACCGCTGCGCCGCCACCGGCCCTTTACACGCCTATCTTTGAGCAAATTCTCGCCTCAGGCGACACCGCGCTGGTGATTACACCATCTGCCAAAGTCAGTGGCACTTTTCGCAGCGCGACGGTGGCAGCAGGCGAATTTCAGACCGATCAGATCCACATTCTCGATAGCAACACCGTCGCTGGCGGCTTGGGGTCGTTGGTGCTGGCAGCCAAAAAATGGGTGGACGCCGGGCTAACCATCGAGGAACTGAAAGAGAGTATCGAGGAAATGGCTTCCCGCGAGCGTTTATTCTTCCTGGTTCCGACTTTGGAATACTTACACAAGGGCGGACGAATTGGAGGCGCTTCCAAACTAGTCGGCACTTTACTGCAGATCGTACCTATCCTGACGGTTAAAAATGGTCAGGTGGAACCTTTTGACAAGGTCCGTACCATAAAACAAGCTGTGCGCACGATTGTGGATTTGACTGCTGACTATTGTAAAGACAATCCTGAAGCCTTTCTGACGGTGAGCGAGTGCGACTCCGAACCTCTCCTGACCCAGGTCAGCCAGGAACTTACCACCGCGACCGGCATCCGGGATATTCCAAAATACACCGTTCCGCCGGCGATCGTGGTGCACGGAGGTCCAGGTTTAATCGAAACTAGTTGTTTTATAGCCCGATCCAAGAACCACAAAGTGACCATCTGAGGTCAATACCTGATGGAAAGTGAGACTCGTCCCCCTGACGCCGCCCCAATTCCTGATTGGGTCCTTTTTACGGATGAATGCCTGTTAGTGGTCAACAAGCCAGCGGGGTTGCGCTCTGTGCCCGACGGCTACGACCCTGCTCTGCCGCATCTGCGCTCCGTCCTGGAGCCAATTTTTGGCACACTCTGGATGGTGCACCGACTGGATAAAGAAACCAGCGGTTTGATGGTATTGGCACGCGATGCTGAATCACACCGGGAGCTCAACCGCCAGTTCCGCGAACGCGAACCCATCAAACGCTACCTGGCTCAGGTTGCTCCACAGCCTTCCTGGGAGGAGATCAGTCTTGAAGCGCCATTAAAGGTTGATGCAGATCGTGCTCACCGTACCAGGGTGGATTTTGAAAAAGGTAAACCCGCCAGAACGGATTTCCAGGTTCTCCGGCGCGAGGATAATTGGACTGAACTTGTTTGCACGCTACACACTGGCATCACGCACCAGATCCGGGCGCATCTTTACCACCTGGGTTTGGGCATTCTTGGAGATCCGCTCTACCAGCCCGCGCAGTTTAAATCCGCCTCAAGACCAGAAGTTGGTCGCATGATGCTGCATGCATCGGAACTCACTTTTGCGCACCCCAAGACTGGTGAGATAATGAACTTTCAGGTTTGAGGGATCAAGCCCACAAAGAAGGATGCTTTTGACGGATCGATGTAAAACCGTGTAAGCCGATGATGACATGGTCGAGCACACGGATATCCAGCAACTTCCCAGCCTCAATGATCGCGCGCGTCATGTTGACATCTTCCGGGCTTTCAGTTGGATCGCCCGAGGGATGATTGTGTGCCAGCATGACAGCATTGGCATTCTTGCTGACCACCAGTTTGAAGACTTCACTGACTCGAACAGTAGTCGCATCCTGCGAGCCTTTATACAGTTGTTGGCTGCCCGTAACGACGTTACGCGCATTCAGCCACACCACCCAAAATTCCTCCTGGTCACTCCCGCGCAGGTCATGCCCGAGCATTTCCACCAGATCCTGAGGGGTTTTTATGATCCAGTTTTTGCCTCGCTCTTCGGAACTTAAGCGAAAGCCAACTTCGACCGCAGCCTTGATTCGAGCTGCTTTTGCTTCCCCCACGCCTTTTATCTCAAGCAGCCGTGACACATCTTCTCGATGAATGCCGCTGAAACCACCTAGTTCTTTCAAAATTTGCTGAGCCAAATCGATCGCGCTCGTGCCTGCGCGCCCGCTGCCCAGCAGGACCGCCAACAGCTCAGCATCGCTGAGTGCCCGCACTCCCTTTTGCAGCAGACGCTCTCTCGGGCGGTCATCTTCAGGGAGATCTTCAATCAACAAGGTTGGACGGTCATCGGACATGCCACAATTTTACCCTTTTCCGCATGTTATAATCGCCTCAATCAAGGAAACCATCCATGCTTACCGCCAAATTTCCCGCGCGTTACGATCACCTGAGAACTATCTCTGTGTTTGTCATGGATGGTATCAAGGACGCTCCCTTCGACAGCTGCCAACGCTACGCCATCGACTTGGCAGTCGATGAAGCTTGCTCGAACGTAATTGACCATGCTTACGGGGGTGACAACAAGGGCGAAATCAGATTATCCCTCTATCTCACGGAGATTGGTTTGAAAATCACCATCCAGGATGACGGCACGCCTTTCGATCCGGATTGCGTGGCAGAGCCAGACCTAACCAGCCCACTTGAAACTCGCTGTGAACGGGGCTTGGGGGTTTTTTTGATCCGCGAATTGATGGACGAAGCCGTCTACGACTTCTCCTGTCCGGGGGTTAATCAGCTCACAATGGTGAAGTATTTCGCCTCCAGGCAAAAAGCCGAGAAAAATGACACTCCCACTTATTAACGCGAAAGCGCAACCGACCCCAAAAGACTACCTGCAAGTCATCTCTGAAGTTTCCCAGACGATCAACAGCATCCTGGACCTGGACCAGTTGCTTACACGCGTATCTGATTTGATCGGAACCAAGTTCAACATCCCCTATGTGCACATTTTTTTGAAGCAGTACGTGCCACAAACTCTTGAATATCGCGCTGGCAGTGGGGACCGTGCCAAAACGTACCAGGATCACCAAATTGCTTTCAACCTGGATGCGCCGCAAGGTCTCATCACGCTCACCGCCCGCACTGGCAAAGTGCAGCTGGTAAATGATGTCTCCACCGACCCCCGACCGCTTCCAAATCCGATCACAGGGGTTAAGAAAGGCTCAGAATTAGCCTTACCGTTACTTTTTGGGAGCAGAATACTGGGGGTTCTGGACCTGCAAAGTGAGCAAGTAAATGCCTTTTCTGAAGAGGATATTGCGGTTTTTGAAACATTAAGCGCGAACGTTGCCGTGGCAGTCCGCAACGCCAGCCTTTATCGCTCTGAGATTTGGCGGACCAAGAACTCGGAAAAGTTTCGTGAGACAGCTGAATTGCTCTCCCAATCCATCCCGCTACAGGATTTCTTTAGCGCCAGCCTCGAGAACATCCTGGAGTTGTTACCCGGCGAAGCTGGCAGCATCTGGTTATTCCCCCCACAGAATTTCGGTGCGGAATCCGCCTCAGCAGACCATCTCTTCCTGTCCGCCATGCGCACTCCAGAAAGAGACTCCGTTCCGAATTTTGAGATGGAGCTTTCCCCAGGCTTGGTTTGGTTCCACCCTGAGGAGACGCTGGCAGGAACTACCATTCGCAAACCAGGCGATCTGGAAGACCCACTTCAAAAAGCGCTAGATCTTCCAACGAACTTTTCCGGCATCGCCACTGCCATAACCATTTCCGGGCAAATTGTCGGAGTGTTGGTCTTGCATGAAGGAACGCCCGGGCGATATGGACCTGAGGCTGAGGGCATTTGCGCGACTTTTGCCGGTTACCTTGGCAGCGCCATCGAGAAAGATCGACTGGACCAGGAAACCCAGGCGCAGACTTACTACACTAGTGTGATGCTCCAGGTAGCGATGGCAACTCGCAACCTGTCGGATGCCAACAGCCTGCTCAGAACCTCAGGTGAGTTCATCCTCTCTCTCATAGGAGGTGCCTCTGTCGCCTTGATCCTAAAAGACGCGGAGACCGACGTTTTTCAACTCCAGGCTGCCTTGGGAGAAGGCACCGCCACCTGCAATCTCGATGAACCCTGCACCGTAATCGATACTGCATTTCTCGAGAAGACGCTAAGGTTAGGTAAGCCAACCGCAATCCCCGCCTCTAATTGTTCGCCGGATATCGCAAAAAATTTGGTGCTTTCTCCAAAAGATACCATCCTGTTGTTTCCCCTGATCGCCCACGAGCGCCAAATCGGGTTGCTCATGCATACCAGCAAAGAAGCTTACATTCCCCGGGAACCGGAGCTCATTCTTGGCGCGCAGCGTTTTGCGCTGCTCGAAGGTATTGCTCAGCAGACCGCTGTTAGTCTGCAAAATATCGAGCTGATCCAGGAAAAACAAGCCGAGGCAGTCGTCTCGAATATTCTTCTCCAGATCACAAATCGTTTCGTCGAATCAACAGACCTGCGGGAAACCCTTGGTGAAATCACCCAATCCTTGCTGGAATCCACCAACGCGGAACAGGTCGCACTGCTCCGTTTCGACCCCCGAGACGATCAGGCCACTTTGCGGTTTCTGGCGACCAAACAGGGTCGATATTCTTATGAATTTGAGAATCAAGTAGCGCTCAGTCGTCTGTTGCCCGCCTTGGAAGGGCTCGACCACGCCGGTCACATGACCATCCCGGGCAATTTACTGGCAAATAGCGGGCTTGCTCCCTCACTGACTGACCTTAACAACAAGGGAGTTAGCAGCCTGTGCTTTCCCTTGACTGTTCCTGGGGAAGCCCATGGATTGTTGCTTGTGGTCGATGTAGATCGACCGGGTCGCGGACAGCGCTTGGACCTGCTCAAGGCAGCCTCACTTCAGATCGCCTCAGGTCTGCAGAATTACATTCTGCAAACTGTCCAGCAAAAACAGACTATTCTCGACCGGGAATTACAGTTGGCAAGGCAAATTCAAAAGACCTTTCTGCCCGAGGAGTTACCGCAATTACCCGGATATGATCTGGCTGCTGAATGGCAGACCGCGCGTCAAGTCGGGGGCGATTTCTACGATGTGTTCGAGCTCAGCCCGGGCAAGTTTGGGATCGTGATTGCGGATGTCTCGGATAAGGGCTTGCCAGCAGCACTCTACATGACTGTCAGTCGAACGCTGATCCGCGCCATGGCGCTGGAAAACGAGTCGCCCGCTCGAACGCTCGAAAAAGTCAACCATATCCTGCAACTTGACTCGAGCGATGGTTTCTTTGTGACCGTTTTTTACGCATTCATTGAATTAGCGACCGCAAAAGTCACATATTGCATGGCAGGTCACAATCCTCCTTTTTGGCTTCGCCCAGGGAAGGGAGAAGCGATACCTCTCAACAAAGGTGGGATTGCACTCGGCGTGATGGATCCCATCATTCTGAAAGACCAGGAGTTGGTTTTAGATCCCAGGGATGGCTTGGTCTTGTTCACAGATGGTGTAACAGAAACATTTTCCCCTGGAGGCAAACCTTTCGGTGACCTCCGTCTCAAAGCAAGGCTCGAGACGCTTTTAGGCGAAACAGCCGTGGGAATTGTTGAGGGGATTGGTTCCAGCCTTGAAAATTTCAGATCCGGGCGAGCTCAGGACGACGATTACACCATATTAGTAATCCGCCGGGAATAAAAACCCTGCCCTTGCTCAGCCTGTGCCCGAAACGAAGTGGAGGGTATGGGGACAACGTCGAGAACAGAGACGCTACTGGCAAATCATGACCGGAACTTTCACCTGCGCAAGGATCTCATCAATCGATTGACTGAATACCCGATCAAGGATGGATGTGTTCTCATAACCACCCAATATTAAAGTAGACACACCTAAGGTTTCTACCATGCTGACCACATCCGCAGTAAAACTGTCCGAACCACCCTGATGATACTCCGCGCTCACCCCCAACCGTTCCAGGTATGTCTGGACGTATACACGGTTGATCTCGTCCTTCTCCGGTCCCTTTGTCACAAATAAGAGGTGCAATTTGCAATCATAGCGCGCGGCGTAATACGCCGCCACGAACAGGGCTTCTTTGCTGCGTTGGCTGCCATCAAACGGCAGAAGGATTGAACTCACTGGAAGCGGGTTATCCTTGACAAACAACACCGGGCGGCGGCTTTGCTGCAGGATGGTGATGATCCCATGAGAGATGCGATCCATCAGGCTTGTCGCAGGTGGATGGCTCAGTTTTAGCACCAGTAAATCAGAAAGCAGGGAGAACTCGAGCAGAGCGCTGGCGGGTTCACCCTGGCGCAGGAAGAACTTGCCGCTCATGCCGACCTCCGAGAGCTGCTCATCGAAACGCAGTCGATAGACATCAACTTCCTCGTCGGGCCTTTGTGATCCCGCACTTTCCACGTGCACCCCTCGAATCGCGCCTCCCGGGCAGCGGTTGACAAGCACCGCCTGCTCCAGCGCGATCCAATCGGGATCATCGTCGCTTAGCGCTACCGTGACATGCTGAAAAAGGCAATCCTGGTAGGGGTTCTGAGGCTCCTTTTCATCCCTCAGCAAGACCTGGTTGATCTGCTCTTCAGCGGTAGACCAACCCGCTCCCGCTTTGAGACCTTCCTGATCTGCGGCATAATCCAGCACATTCTCAGGCTTAATGGCAATGCCCAAGACCTGCTGAAGCGACTGCTGCTGATCGAGCAGCCAGAGGTAAAGGTCAGTGATGGTCAGGTCCCGGAAAGCATGGTGCAATCCAGAACTTTCGATGCTCGCGATGACCGGAAAATAAACTGTCTCGTACCAATGGATCGCGGCTTCTTCGAAGCTCACCGGGCGGTCGTTTTCAATGCCCATGTAGTATTGGTGAACGTTGATGTGCTCCTTGAGCAGTGGATAGTTCTCAATCAAGTGCAGGCTGAAATCATCTCCCGTCAGAATACGGTCGATCTGGGTTTCCTCAAGGAAGTTGACATACGCTGTCTTCAGAATCAGTTCATCGTAGGTGAGTGTGCTGGAAACGGGCACTTTTGTCTTGATTTCTGTAACATAGGCTTCGATGGTGTCCATGCCCATCTCTTTGGCGATCGAGACCCGGTGGTTGCCGTCCAATACAAAATACGCGTCTCCAAGCTGGTAGAGCGAAATTGGCGGCACACCTGCCGCATGTCGGCTCGTCATGGCGGTCTTGACGCCAGCCCATCGATAGATATCGTCGTCCCTGAGTGGCAGGAAGTTGCGATCAAAGTCCTGGATGCGATTCACACTGCCGATAATGTCCTTCAGGGGAACCTGCTGTACACCCCGGTCAGTCTGGCTGACAGCACGCAGTTTTGTGGAAATCTCATCATAAGGCAGCAAGTCAAGAGATCGTCCTTTGATGCCTGCCCAGAAGCGCTGCATGGCAGCTTTGGACCTGGCACGGCGAAAATCATCGAGTGCTTGTCGATAGGTATTTGGATCTTCCATAGCTTGATTTTAGTCCAAATTGAGGAGCTGGATTGTCGGGAGTTGGACTAATGCAACCAGTGAACCACCCGAAATCTGCCTCGCGATTTTTGAATCCTTTCCATGCTATAATTTTTCCCGGAGAAACGAGTTTTTGTGCCCTATGACCCAACCGACAATACCTCAACCCATAGACTATCTGCTCATTGGGCATGTTACTGCTGATTTACAGGCGGATCAGAGCGTCAGCCTGGGCGGTACTGCCAGCTTTTCGGGGCTAACAGCTGCCCACTTAGGGCACAATGTCGGTTTGGTGACAAGTTGCGCCAGTGATTTGGATCTCGACCCCCTGGCGGGCATGCAAAAATGGGTCATTCCTTCGGAAAAAACTACCACATTTCGCAATGAGGGGCTTGGCAGCAATCGAGTCCAGCATCTTTACTCTGCGGCTACACGCATCACCGCCAGCCATATCCCTGCGGGTCTGCAAGACTGCCCGCTCGTGCATCTCGGTCCGATCGCTGCTGAAATCGATCCTGAAGTCGCCAATCTCTTCCGAAATGCCATGGTATGCCTGACCCCTCAGGGTTGGTACAGGCAGGCAAACGCGGATGGCCTGGTACGCCATGTGGACTGGCCCGAAGGGCTGGCTCTGCTTGAAAGAGCCGATGCTGTCGTTCTATCGATTGAAGATCTGCGGGGAGAAGAGCAAAAAGTGCAACAACTGGCTGAAATATGTTCATTGCTGGTCGTTACCGAAAATCGAGAAGGGGCACGCGTTTTCAGCCAGGAAAGGGTCCGATACTTCTCTGCACCTCTGGTAGACATGGTCGAAGATACCGGCGCGGGCGATATTTTTGCGGCTTGTTTCTTTCACCGTCTGTACACTACACGAGACCCTTGGGAAGCCGCACATTTTGCTGTTCAACTTGCAGCCTGCTCGGTAACACGCAGACGCCTCGAAAGCGTCCCCACCCTCGCAGAAATCGAACACGCAAGACAAAATCAGAGACTGACTTAGGGACGATATGGGACGAATCTACACGATTGTCAATCAAAAAGGAGGAGTGGGCAAAACCACAACGAGCATCAATCTTGGCGCGTATCTGGGGCAATTTGGGCAGAAAGTGCTGCTGATAGACCTGGACCCACAGGCGAACGCCACCAGTTGCCTTGGAATTGACCGTCATCAAGTGGAAAATGGAACCTACGAGGTCTTGATTGGCGCGAAAAACGCTGTTGAATGCCTCTTACACAACGCACGATTTAAAATATCACTGATGCCTTCCTCACCTAACTTATCCGGCGCGGAAATTGAAATGATTGAACTTGAGGATCGCGAAAACCGTTTAAAAATGATTGCTCAGTCGCTTACAAGCCGCTATGATTACATACTGATTGACTGTCCTCCCTCGCTCGGATTATTGACGCTGAATGGCATGATCGCCGCCCAGGATGGCGTAATCATCCCGGTGCAGTGTGAGTATCTGGCACTTGAAGGTCTTGGTCAGCTTACCCAAACGCTCACCCGCATCCGCCAGGGGTTATTCCCCGAACTCTCCATCCGTGGTGTGCTTTTAACGATGTTTGATGGACGCACCAATTTAAGCGCGGACGTGATGAGTGAAGTGCAGAAATTTTTCCAGGATAAGGTTTTTTCAACATTCATTCCCCGCAGTATCAGGCTGGCAGAAGCACCCTCTTTCGGCATGCCCATTTCGGTCTATGCCCCCGACTCGAGCGGCGCGAGAGCTTACCGCTCTTTGGCAATGGAATTAATGACGGCAGATGGGGTCAAGTTCGACCCTGGACAGGAGTAAGATGGCACAGCGCAGCGGACTTGGTAAAGGACTCGAGTCGTTAATTCCCACTTGGCAAGGCAGCCCGGCTGCTCCAGGCACAACCGAACAGGTGCGATTGTTACCGATTAACAGCATCAGCCCCAACCCTCAACAACCCCGCAAGATTTTCGAAGAAGAACAACTCGAAGATCTCGCAGCGTCTATCAAACAACATGGGATCATCCAGCCATTGATTGTGATTGCAGCCGAAGGGATTGACCGCTACACACTGATCGCGGGTGAACGCCGACTGCGTGCCGCGAAGTTGGCAGGTCTAAAAGACGTACCCGCAATCGTTCGCACTGCCTCCCAGCAGGATCAGCTGGAATTTGCCATCATCGAAAACGTCCAGCGAGAAGACCTCAACCCGATGGAGCGCGCGCGCGCCTACCAGAGCCTGGCAGATCAGTTTTCCCTGACCCATGAGGATATTGCTCACAGAGTTGGAAAAAGTCGCGTCACCGTCACGAACACCCTTCGTCTGCTCAACCTGCCTGCCCTCGTACAGCAAACCCTTCAAAGCGGCGAAATCTCAGAGGGTCACGCCAGGAGTCTGCTTGCCCTGCCAACTGCCCGTGCTATGGAAGCCGCCCTGGATAGCATCCTCAACCTGGGGCTGAACGTCCGTCAGACGGAATTGCTTGTCAGTAAACTCAGTGGAAAGTCACCTTCCAGCCGAAAGCCAACTTTACGTTCTGCTGAAGCTGAAGACCTCGAAAACCGTTTGCGCCAATTCTTTCACACCAAGGTGTTGCTTTCCAAGGGCAACCGGGGCGGCACAATCTCGATCAGTTTTTATTCTGACGAAGAATTAAATGCCATTCTTGATAAGCTTGGCATCAATGACTGACCAAAATGTGGTTCGAAATTAGGGTCTGTTCAGACCTCTCATTACATGATCTCGAGAGGTTCCTGAATGCGAACAATCTGTCATTCAACAATCTCGATTGGTTCTCACCCAGTGAAAGGTTCGACGAGCCCGGCTGTTTTGTAATCATAGAAGATCAACAAATCAGAGCCCTCCTGGCCGCCACGCCTGAGAATCCAGAGGCTGCCTGGTTGCGATTCTTTCATGCCGAACGCGACGGGCAACACGAGCAGTATTTCAAAGCATTGTTAGCACAAGCTTTGAATGTATTGTCTGCTATTGGGGCGAAACGTTTGTTCTCTCTCGCGCCTTATGACTGGCTGGAGAGGTTGCTCCAGGGCGTAGGATTCCAACCTGCCGACAGGATCGTCACCCTCCAACGGAATTTCTCAGAGGAGAATCTCCATCGAGCCAATCAGGGTATTATCATCCGCGAGATGACCTATCGCGATCTGGCTGCGGTGGAAGCGATCGACTTTGCTGCGTTTGATCCCGCCTGGCAGCTAAGCCACGCGAGCCTGACAAAAACCTACCACCGCAGCGCCTGCCACAGCATCGCAATAATTGAGGGTGATATCGTTGGTTATCAAATGAGCACCAGCGCATTCGACTCTGCCCATTTGGCACGCCTTGCGGTGGACCCACGCTGGCAGCAAAGAGGTGTGGGTCACAGGCTGGTAGAGGACATGTTTGAAACTTTTTCGGCCATCGGAGTATGGTCTTTTTCGGTAAACACCCAGGCAAGCAATCATCAATCATTATCTCTTTATCAGTCCCTGGGCTATGAACGCGAAGATTCTGACATTCTGGTGATGTCGTTAACCTTGTAAACAATTTAGATTACGCTAACTGGACGCAAACAGACGTTTGTGGCAAAATCAAGCAAACAATTTCAGGAGTAAAAATGGCACAAAAAATGACGCAACGCGAAATTCTGAAAGTCCAAAGAGAACAGGAAGCACGCAAGCAAACAACGGGATTGCTAATCGGAGCTCTGGTGTTCGTGGCGGCGGTCTTGATGGTCTACTTCCTCCCCAGGCTGCTCAATACCAGCAAGGCGTCAGGCTACGCAAATCAAAGTGGGCAATCTGTTGGCGATCCAAATGCGCCTGTAAAAGTTGTTGAATTCTCCAACTTTGGCTGCAGCCACTGCCGCACTTTCGCGCTGGAAACAGAAGAGCAATTTGTCAAGGATTATGTGGATACCGGCAAGGTCTATTTCACCTTCAACGTCTTCCAATTTAACGAAGATGAGACGATCAAGGCGGCTGAAGCCTCCTATTGTGCAGGCGAACAAAACAAGTTTTTCGAGATGCACAAGGTGCTTTTTCAGAATTCCACCTTTGCCGGCGCTTTTGCGGATAACAGCATCACGTCCTATGCCAAGGAGGTCGGTCTGGATATGACCGCCTTCAAACAGTGTCTTGACACTGACTCGCAATTGGATGATGTGCGCGCCGATACCGAAAACGCCCGGAATCTGGGTGTGACTGGTACGCCTATGTTCGACGTAAACGGTACCATCGTCTATTCAACAACCCTGAATGAAACAATTGATGCCGCTCTGGCTGCTGCAGGAAACTGATCTTTAAATTCATCTGAAAACGCAGTTCAACTCAGAACTGCGTTTTTTATTTAAGACCAGGCGATGCCGAGCTGGTTCAGCAGCAGGACAACCAGCACCACGATTAATAACGCTGGCAAAAAGCTGCCAATGCGGATCTTTTTGATCTCAAGCAAATTGCTGATCGCAATTCCAGCCAGGATCACTCCCCCAACCGACGTCATCTCAAGGATCACGCTCTGGTCAAAACCTTTGCCAATGGCTCCAGCCAAAAGGGAGATCGCGCCCTGGTAGATTAGGACGACTGGAGCCGAAAAAAGCACCCCCACCCCAAAGGTTGAGGCAAAGGCAATCGCCGCAATGCCGTCAAGCAGAGATTTGATCGCCAGCATCTGGTAATCCCCAACCAGTCCGTCCTGGATCGAGCCGAGGATCGCCATCGGACCAATCCCAAAAAGCAGCGACGCGGTCACAAATCCGCTGATGAAACGCATTGCGCCTGGGGAGCTGGCGCTCGCACCCCGTTCCACTTTTTGTTGGATGCGTTCGCCCATACTGTTGAGCAATTCTTCGATCCTGAGAGCTTCTCCGGCAATCACACCCAAAACAATACTGCTAAGTGGTACCAGAATATTTTGGGTCTGTGCGAAAATGTGCACGCCATACGCCAGCGTAAAAAGACCAAGCGCGGAGGTCAGCGTCTGACGCACCTTGAGCGGAATCTTATTGCCAGCGAGCAGTCCAATCAGCCCGCCGAGCAGGATTGCGGCGAAATTGATGAAGGTTCCCGTCATAGGGTCACGCCGGTGTTTCAGCCAGAATTAGCAGGTAACAGAGCGTGCTGAGCCGGTTCAGATACTGAAGCATACTTTCATCAGGAATATCCAGGATCTCAAAACCCGCAACCAGTTCCCTCTCCGCACGGCGAACTACTGCCCGGGCAAGATCGAGCGCGCCTGTGGCCGGAGTGTGACCGGGCTTGATGAACGCATCCGGGTAAGTGATCGTCGACTCAAGCGTAGAAATCACAGCTTCCAGGTCTTCGAGCGGGGTCGTAAAAATTCCCGAAAGGTTTTCCAACGGGGTCTGAGGCAATGCAGCCAGCAGCCCCATCATGCACGACAGGTCTTTTTGGCAGGTTTCGAGCAGCGCTTGATGGCCGGGGGAGCAAAATGCTTTGGCAAGGCTGAGTGAGGCGGATGCCTCATCGAGCGCGCCGAGCAGCCTGATGCGCAGGTCGGATTTTTTCACGCCATGTTCGCCGATCAGGTCAGTTTTTCTGCTGGGTGCCATTGCGCTACTCCGTTGGCGTGACGGCCTGGGGAGGCGTAGTATCGGAGAGGATGTACCAGGTGTTCACGGCGTTGAACCGATCGGCAGGATCGTAGATCGGACCGATCGAAACATTTTTGATCGAGTTTTTCATCCCATAGTTGTAGACGGTGTAAAACAAGGGCAGCGAAGGCAGATCCTCTTCGAAAAGGATCTGAAAGTTGCGATAAAGGCGCACTCGCAGGTCCCTGTTGGGTTGGGTGCGGGCTTGTTCGAGGTATTCGCTGGCGGTTGTGTTGCGCCATTGAGCGTAATTTTGCCCGGTTTCAGCTTGAGCCTCAGCCCAAAAAGGATACGGGTCCGGATCCGGAGTGTTGCTCAGGTCAATATCCACCAGGGCGGCTTCGTAGTTGCGAGCGTCAAGGCTGGTCATCAACTCCGCGTAGGGCCTGACATCCAGCACGACTTCGATACCAATGGATGCCCAGTTTTCAGCCAGGATGGCTGCCAATTGATTGTGCACCGGGTCATCCTGCACCAGCAGGCTCAGCGTCGTCTGAGCGCCTTCAGGGGTCATCAGCTGACCCGCCTCAGACCAACTGTAACCTGCCCCAGCAAGCAATTGGCGCGCAAGGTCAACATCATAGCGATAGGGCTCAAGACCGTCATAAAACGCCCAGTTTCCGGGTGTGATGGGACCGAGCGCTGGCACTGCCTGGCTCGTGAAAACCTCATCAATCATCCCCTGGCGGTTGGTCGCAGCCATTAATGCCTTGCGAAAATCAGCAAATTGTAAAAGCGGTTGTGTCAGGTTTTGGGTGTTCAGGAAGACCATCGTCAGGCGCGGCAGCCGGCTGGAATGGATATTTAGTCCGGGTTGGTTCAGCGCGGTTTCGAGGTCAGCATGGTCAATCCTTGCAACCGCGTCAACTTCATCGCTCAAGTAAGCCTTGAGCGCAGTGTTTGAATCAGGGAAAAGCTTGAAATTGATCTCGTCGATGAATGGACGCCCCAAATAGTAATATTCAAATGAGTCCAGGCTGACGCCAATAATCTTGCCATCTTTCAGCTGAAATTCCCGAAAGCGATAAGGACCGGAACCAATCGGCGCGAGATTGAAGGGGTGGTTGACCAAATCGTCCAGGCTGAGGTTGCCCAGGAGGTGGGAGGGCAAAATTTGGAAAGTAAGATAATCCAGGAATGGTGCGAAGCTGTAAGGTAAGGAAAACTCCAGGCTCAAGTCCGACAAGCCTGCTACATGCACAATTTGCCAGAAGGCGCGCAAGTCCTCAGCCACCAGGCTGCTATTGCTTTGCAGCAGAGAAACCGTATAAAGCACATCCTGGCTGGTGAGGGGGGTGCCGTCATGCCAGACAGCATTTTCCCGCAGGTTGACCGTATACCGGGTGCCATCGGAGGAAATATCCCAGCTTGACACCAGATCCCCTACTGGGAGTCCGCGTGAATCGAACTTGAACAGACTGCTGAAAATCAGGCGATCCACATCCCGGTCAGGCTGATTAAAGCGATCCAGGGCTGGGTTGAGGCGGATGATATCACCCACCAGCGCTTCAGTGAAGCTGCCGCCAGTTACTGGGTTGGGAGTGCTTTCCACGATCGGTGATGACACTGAGCGTTGGAATACCAATATCAAACCGACAACCAAACCGGTGACCAGGACAATCAGAATCTGCCAGCGAAAGCGTCTCATTTGGTAAACAGAAAGACAACCCCCGACTTTGGCGAGTTGTCTTTATCCTCCATGATCAATTGTG
>CAYRYL010000037.1:0-19450 GCA_964428425.1 uncultured Anaerolineaceae bacterium
TTTACCGCCGGGTTTCTGTCTCCGGTGGGCAAATCAGTGGGGAACACGGGATGGGGTTAAAAAAGCGGCAGTGGGCCAGTGAGTCATTTCAGGCAGACGTCCAGGCATTGAAAACACAGTTCGATCCCTCCAATCTTTTTAATCGAGGCAAGCAATGTTGACCGACCTTACCGAAAACCCAACCTGCATCGAGTGTGGACTTTGTCGGGAGGTCTGCCCGGTCTTTCAGACCCAACGACAGGAAGAATATAGCCCCCGCGGTCGCGCGATGCTAGGTTACGCCGGTCTTCAGACCCTGGTCTTTTATCAATGTACCCTATGTCGCGCTTGTCGGGCTATCTGCCCGGTTGAGCACGACCCAAGTGGTGAGACCTTACGGGCAGGATTAATTTCAGCTGGTATTGAAACAGAAGCCAATCAACTGATGATTGCCAATATTCGCACCTACGGCAATCCCTTCGGGCCGCTTGCCGAGGGCGAGTTACCTAAAACGTTAACTTGCTGCTAGAAAAGGATATCGGAACAAACATGAAAAAAATTCTATTAATTTCCAGCTTACTAATTGCACTCATCTTATTCGTGATGCCTGTCAACGCAGATAATACTGGACGGCAGGCAGTGGTCTATTACAACGAAGCTTGTGATGAATGCGCAATCTATATCAATGGCGAACTGCAAGAAATCCTCCAGGCTAACCAGGTAGAGATGGTTCGTAAAGACTATATCAACCAACGGGAGAACAGAAAGGAATTGAACCAAAAAAACGATTCCCTGGGTGTGCCGTTGGAACTGCAAAGCCACCTGGTCACATTTATTGATGAAGGCCGAATTATCTTGCAAGGCGAGCCACCCCGGCATGTAGTTGAAGACCTACTTTCCACTCAAAACCTGCCCGTTCGAATCCTGATTTACAGCGAAGAGGGTGAAGGCGATGGGTACAAAGCATGGGCATACTCCGGACCCGTGCAGTCATATGGACCAAATGAACCTATCACGACTTACTTAATCTGGTTTGAGGCAAACCAGGCATCTTTTGAAAATGTAAGCATCGATGGAACGAAAAGCAAGCTGCTTCCCGCTGTTCTGTTGACCGGACTTATAGACGGTATCAATCCCTGCGCGATGGCGATTCTGCTTTTTTTCATCACTTTTTTGTTTACAATCCGAAAAAGGCGAGCAGCCATAGCTCGCATGGGGCTTGTCTATATTGCCTGCGTTTACATCGTTTACTTTCTAGTAGGGTTGGGGTTACTTCGTGCGACCTCCCTTGTGCAGGGTCATTGGTTGGGTCAATTGGGAGCAGCTCTGCTGATCCTATTTGGAGTAACAAACCTGCTTGGTGCAGTGTTTCCAAAATTCCCAATTCGGTTGGAAGTGCCCGAAATTGGTAAAGAGGGTCTGAAAAATTGGATGTACCGGGCGACCTTGCCTGCTACCATTGTGCTAGGAACTTTGATGGGACTGGAAAGTTTTCCTTGCTCGGGGGGACCGTATGTCGCTATTTTAGGGTTACTGGGCAGCCAGACGAGTTTCTGGGAAGGCTTTGGTTACCTGGCACTCTATAACCTGATGTTTATTATGCCGCTGGTTATCATCTTGATTCTTGCCTTAAATCCGGTTATGGGGGCAAAGATTCAAGCGTGGGAAAGATCATCATCTCATAAGGTTCGCGGGATCACGGGTGGGGTGATGGCGCTCATTGGGTTAGCACTTTTGATCTGGGTTCTTTAAAATTTACTGAAATAGGAGTTGTGATGTCTAGAAAATATTTAAAAACAACCAATCGTTCGAAAAAATCACCAAGGAGGGTTAACTGGTGGATTCTTGGTGTCTTGAGCATAATCCTTGTAGCGGCTATTGCCACAATAGTGATGCAACAAAACCGGAATAATATCGATCCAGTAGCAATTGCACCAATTGAAATCAGCCAAGATAAAAGCCTAGGAAGTGCAGACGCTCCGGTTATTGTCGTTGAGTATGGGGACTACCAGTGCCCAGCATGCGGGCGGTTCGCAGAGACAGTCAAACCCCAAATTGTAGAAGAATTCGTAAATTCAGGGCAGGTTCGTTTCGTTTTCCGGAGTTTCCAGTTCATTGGGGAAGAATCACAGTGGGCGGCTGAGGCGGCGGAATGCGCTAATGAACAAGGAAAGTTCTGGGAATATTACGAAAAATTGTATTTGTCACAAGCTGGTGAGAACGCTGGAGCATTCAAGAAGGAAAACCTGGAAGGATTTGCAGCCGAGTTAGGTTTGCAGAATGAGCAATTCAACCAATGTCTGGCATCGGATAAATACACCGAAAAAGTAAAATCAGAAACCTTGGAGGCGCAAAACCTTGGACTTCGCGGGACGCCTGCGCTGCTAGTGAACGGATTATTTGTGGAAGGCGGCAGTCAATATGATATTCTAAGCCAAAGTATAATAGAGGCGCTCTCTAAATCCAAGTAGACCTTGATTTACACCGGGTATTCTAGTCCTGGGTGGTTTTCAAGCCTTTGAGGTATCAAGCAGTTGGCAATTTTCTGCTTCAGAAGGTAGATTATACCCAGTACTGTTCTTTGTCATTTTTGTACTTTACGAGCTGATATTTGGTTTCTTCAGCAGGATTACTCGATATTGCCCATGAAGCATTGCGGATTCATCGATCACTATAATCGCTTCAGGGATAATCTTCGCCATTTCTCCGAATCTTCGGTTAGGATCGGTTCCCAATTGACGGATTAGCCCACCCAGCAAGCCGCGGGAGAATGTCAGCCTTGAGTGATCGGGAAGAAATTTGTCGAATATAGCGATTCGTCCGCCTGGGCGCAACACTCGCCAGGCCTCCTGCAGGCATTTTTTTCCATCCGGTACAACCGAGAGGATCAGGTTCAGCAAAACCGCATCAAAGGAACTGTCTGGAAATTGCAGCGTTTGAGCATCCATTTCCATCAATTTCAGCCCTTCATACGATTTCCTTTTTGCTTCTGAAAGCATCGCCGGGCTGATATCGGTACCGGTCACTTGTACGCCAGCGGAGATATAAGCGAGATCTAGCCCTGTTCCAATACCTGGAATAAGAAGATGATCCCCAGGCTGGAGACTAAGGAGGTCTACGGAACGTTGGCGGGCTTTCTTCATCACGGTACCAAATAACCGATCATATATCGGGGCGTATATTGGATACACGGATTGATTGACTGGATTGCTCATGTCACTTCCCTTGGTTCGATGCAAAACTTATGAAAGGTCTTATCGTACATAGGTCACCTGTAAAAATCCGACTAATTTAATCTTTTAGTTGCGAATCTGGTATCTCAACAAGCGTAATGCGTTTATCACAACCAGGATCGTGCTCCCCTCATGCGCCACCACCGCCCAACTGAGTTGTACCAATCCGGAGACCGAAGTGACTATCAATAGGGCAATGACTCCCAATGAAATGACCAGGTTCTGTTTAATAATCATCCGGCTGGCACGGCTTAAGCCTACAGCAAATGGCAGCTTACCCAAATCGTCAGCCATTAAGGCAACATCCGCTGTTTCAAGAGCAACAGCTGTCCCCGCTCCTCCCATAGCAATTCCAACCGTAGCTGTTGCAAGCGCGGGCGCATCATTTACCCCGTCTCCGATCATGGCAACTGCCCCATACTCTTTTTGCAATCGTTGGATAGTTCCCAGCTTATCTTCTGGCAGCAAATCTGCTTCAATGTTGGTGACTCCAACTTCTTGTGCAATTTGTTGTGCTACTTTTTGATTATCTCCGGTGAGCATAATTAGGTGCTTCACGCCCAGGTTTCGCAGCCGTGATAATACCGCGGCAACTCCAGGACGTGCAACATCTGATAATCCCAAAACCCCAAGAAACATACCATTCCGGTTGACAGTCATTGTAGTCCGGCCTGTGTTTTCCAGCTGAGTCACTGTTTGCTGAATAGTTTTATCATTAACTTTTCCATCTTTATCTTCAAATAGTTTGAGTGAGCCAATCCATACCGGCTGACCTTCCACTTGACTACGTACACCACGGCCTGGAATATTCTCTAAACCATTCGCTAAAGGAAGGGTCAGATTTCGTTCTTTTGCTGCATTCACGATCGCTAAGGCTAACGGATGGCTGGACTGCTGTTCAACAGCCCCTGCCAAACGCAGGACATCATCTGGTTTTGACCCATTGAAGGGAATGACATCGGTAACCTGAAATTTGCCCTTTGTGAGGGTTCCAGTTTTGTCAAAGGCTATTGCGTTCAGTCGCCCTAGATTTTCAAGATGGACTCCACCTTTTATTAAAACGCCGTTGCGTGCTGCCTGTGCAATCCCTGCTAGCACTGTGGCTGGTGTACCGATAGCCAAAGCACAGGGTGAAGCCGCGACCAGAAGAAGCATGGCTCGATAAAAACTTTCGGAAAATGGCATCCAACCCACAATAGGTGGAATAACTGCAACGAGCACGACCAAAACTAATACAATTGGAACAAAACGGGCGGTAAATCGATCAGTGAACTGCTGTGTTGGGCTTTGCTGACCTTGCGCCTCTGATACCATTTTCATGACTCGGCTTAAAGTATTATCTTTTGCAAGCCGAGTGATTTTCACTTCCAGCGCAGCTTCCTGGTTAATTGTTCCGGTAAAAACTTCATCACCAATGCTCTTCTGTACAGGGACAGATTCTCCAGTGATGGGGCTTTGATCGACGGCACTCTCACCCAGAGAAATTACCCCGTCCACTGGAATACGGTCGCCAGGTCGGATGACAACCATGTCACCAATGATAAGTTGGTCAACAGGTTCTTCCATGATTTGGTCTCCGCGCCGGACATGCGCAGTCTTGGGCATCAGTTCACCCAACGCGCTGATAGCATTACGCGCCCGGCCTAAAGCATAATGCTCGCCGGCATGCCCCAACCCAAATAGAAAGAGCAGGAAAGCACCTTCAGCCCAGGCACCCAAGAAAGCTGCTCCTACTGCTGCCGCCAGCATTAAGACATCTGTATCAAACTTACCCCGAAGTAGTGCCGGGATGGCATGATGCGAGATATCGTAGCCGCTGGCAGCATAAGAAAGAATAAACAAAATCAGTGCAACGCTTGTTGGTAAGCCAAAAAATTGCTCCCCAGCCCAACCTATAAGGAGAAATACACCGCCAGTGACAATCAGAAATATTGCCCAGCGCTCCTGAAGCCAATGTGGAAGAAAAGAAGGTGCCGTCCCGTGGTCGTGTTCGTGCTCATGTTCATGAGCTTCCTTTTCTTCTTTTACTACTGGCTGCGTTAAAAGACGGGCTCCAAACCGGCGCATGATGCGTTGGATCTGGTCCATGGAAACGATTTTCGTATCATAAGCGACAATTGCCAGCCCTGCGGCATAACTTACACTGGCATGGAGCATCCCATCCATACCTTCGAGCTCTTTGGCGATCATGGTAGCTGAATCAGCGCTATCTAGTCCATTAAAAGGAATCTGTTCGTGGTGATAACGATTGCGTAATTCCGATCCAGCCTCCTCAGCAATGCGTTTGACCGCGGCCAAGGAAATTAAGTTAGGATCATAATGTATGCATAATTCCATTGGATCATGATCCAAATGCAAGTGCGTTTGGAGAATGCCTCTTTGGGCTTGCAAGCGGGTCTGCAATAGCTCTACACAATGGTCGCAAGCATCTTGATTTTCTGGCAACAACAAAGGCAGTGAGATTTCCACCGTTTTTTCTATCATTGGTATGTCCTTTATAAATTAATCACATTGAAAATTGAAAGCATAATTTAAACCAGCCACGCTAAAAAGCGCCTGTTCATCACTTGATTAGGAGTTTTGTTATCGAATGGGAGGAGGTACGAAAACTGAAAGTTTTCTTGTCCGGGGGAATTGCCAGCAGGAAAGTTCAATCTTTACAAAAAATGCAATGAGAAATATTGCAAGGATC
This sequence comes from uncultured Anaerolineaceae bacterium, assembly GCA_964428425.1. Lineage (GTDB taxonomy): Bacteria > Chloroflexota > Anaerolineae > Anaerolineales > Anaerolineaceae > Mesolinea. The sequence continues at coordinate 5,905 of CAYRYL010000037.1, forward strand.
ACACCCATAAAAATTCCGTAATGAATGGCTCCATTGCACGAACCTGAACTTATTCCGAAGATGTCCGAATCCCCAGGTTGTAAATCGTGGAGAAAATGAACGCCAACGCTAAACGTAATCAGTAGTAATAGAAGGAAAATAATGAGATTATGAGGAATTCGAATATTATTCATGGCAGACGTGGTCCAGACCACGTTTGAACAGCTCGCTGATGTGTTCATCATCTAAAGCAACAAATACCTGTCTGCCTTTTTTCCTTGCGCGTATTACGCGCTTGTCGCGCAAACCCCGGAGTTGATGTGAAATAGCGGATTTACTCAATCCCATGGCTTGGACGAGATCCCCTACATTCACCTCACCGGCAACCAGGGCTGAAATGATCCTTACACGGGTTGGATCGCTCAAAGACTCAAATAGGCTGGCTACTCGTTCTGCTGTTTGTTCATCCACGCTTGTAATATCACAATTATCTATCATAAGAACCTTATTGTTGAATGGTTGCTCAACTAATGTTTAGTTTATTACAAAAAGGACTGAATGTCAAGTATAGATATTAGGACATAAAAAACCACTAAGCCCATGTTTTCAATACATCCAACCTAGGTTATCTATGCTTCCAACTGCTCTTGACAAATATAACTATATTCGATAATATATCAACGTATCATGATATATAAATATATATTTCTAGGAGTGTTGGAATGCTAAATGTAGGCAATTCAGAAGGTGTTCAACTTCAATCAAAGCTATTTCGCGGATTTGGCGACCCGGCGCGCCTGAACATTTTACAGGTGCTGCGCAACGGTCCCATGACTGTGTCAGAAATTGTGGCCGCTACCTGTATGAGTCAATCCAATACTTCCAACCATCTGCGCTGCCTCCGCGAATGCGGTCTGGTTGCTGCTGAACAACAAGGCAAGTTTGCCCTGTATCGCCTCAGCGACGACCGCGTGGGCGATCTACTGGCCTTGGGCGAATCCTTGTTGGCCGATGTTGCCCGCGGGGTGTACGAATGCACCCGTTACAGTTCTCCGCAGGATATAAGCGCGGGACAGAAAATAAAATGAAAAAACGACTTCATATCTTCATTCCCTTTCTGATCGTCCTTCTTCTGGATGTATTGACCAAGGTTTGGGCTGAAAAGGCATTATCTTCGCCCATACCCATCTTGGGCAATTTTTTCCGTCTGACCCTTGGGTACAACAGTGGCGTTGCGTTTGGTCTGTTCGCCAATGGCGGAATTGGACCGCTGGTTGTCACAGGGATCATTATTGTGGGCATCGTAATCTGGCTCGTGAAGATGATGCTCAGCGACGAATTACCACTTATTGTAACTTGGCCTATCGGACTAATCATCGGTGGAGCAATTGGTAATTTTGTTGACCGATTACCTGATGGTCGGGTGACAGATTTCGTGGACTTTGGTTGGGGTCTCACGCGTTGGCCGACTTTCAATCTGGCAAATAGTTTTATCGTGGTTGGATGCCTTTTACTTTTACTCATTATTCCGAAGATTAATTCCATTGAAAAGGAGCAGACGGCGTGAAAGCTTTGAAGGTGCTTGTGAAATTTTTACTGATCCTGGTTGGCATCGGCCTGATCTGGCGTTGGTTGAGTCGCAATCGTTCTTTACCCTGCCCGACCTGGTTGGCGAGTATGCTAGACAGCCGCTGGTCGGATAGGTTGCTTGGTACACAGACAACCCTTGATCGCATCGGACTTCGGCCAGGTCAACGTGTATTAGAGATCGGCCCAGGGCCGGGTCGACTTCTGATCCCTACCGCAAAGCGCGTGCTGCCCGGAGGTGAAGTCTTTGGACTGGACATCCAGCTCGGGATGATCGAGAAGCTTAAAACACACGCAGCGCGAGTAGGCGCATCTAATCTAACGATGATCCTGGGCGATGCCACTCAGCCGAACGTTCCACCGGAGAGTTTTGATGTGGTTTACCTGTGTACTGTGCTGGGTGAAATTCCAGACAGGGAAGCAGCCTTGCGGCAATGTTATATTTTGCTCAAACCAGGCGGTAGACTCTCGATCACGGAAATCTTCCCTGATCCACATTACCAATCCCGCGCAACGGTACAACGGCTGGCAGAGGCGGCGGACTTTCGCCTGCAAGCGACGCACGGTTCCTGGTACTTTTTCACCGCAAATTTCATCAAAGCATAGCGGAGAGTCGCAAGGGTTACTATAGGACGCTGCACGATGAGTTGGCTGGCTATTGATATTATGCAGGCCAAGATCAGATTCGCTTGACCCCAGGAATTAGGTAAGACACGACAAATGGAGTGATGATGACACGGACAGCTTGTGGCGGGCGTTGCTTACCAAAATTACTCAACTGCTCTCCGAGCACAAGCTCGGCCACGTCACCGATGAAAGTGTTGCAGATCTACCAAAGCAGATTATTGGGGCAAGAACCGCGATGAAATTCCGCTTAGGTAAATGGGTGAAGTTTATGAATGACGAACCGACACCTTGAAAAGAGCATTCCCGCTGACAGCAACCACCCACAAGCAACAAGCACAAAATTGTGGATAACTAAATCAAGTCATTCGAAAAACGAGACTTTAGGAGGAAATAGATTCATGGAAAACTTTGATTACACAGTGGAAACCACTAAAAGCGTTGACGAAACAGTCGCCGCCATCGAGGTTAAAGCAGCGGAGAAGGGCTTTCGAGTGCTGCACGTTCACGATGTGCAGGCCACGCTCGCCGCAAAGGGCTTTGAGAGCGAACCGATGAAGATCGTCGAGGTGTGCAATGCCAAGTTCGCCAGCCAGGTGCTGGCGAAAGACAAGAAAATATCGCTGATGCTGCCCTGCCCGATCAGTGTTTTTGGGGAGGCAGGTAAGACTTACATCAGCGCCCTCAAGCCACGGGTTTTGTCCAATTATTATCCGGACATAGGCATCGATGAGATTGCCGTAGAGGTTGAAAAAGTGATCATCAGTCTGGTTGACGAAACCAGATAATTTACATTGAATGGAGAACCTATGGAATCGACAAAAATTGAAGTACGGGTCAGTAATCTGGACTGCGAGCATGATGCAGCCAACATCGAACGAGGATTGGAAGGCTTTGCCGGCCTGGTAGGTTTGAAGGTCTATCCGAAATCTGCCAAAGTCGCTTTGACTTTTAATCCCGACCAAACCAACCCGGGCGCCTTGAAACAAAAACTGGAGACACTGGGTTTCCCACCCCAAAAAGGGATGGAGATGGCCGAACAGCCCAAACCCTGGAAGAACCCCAAAGTGTTGACCGCGTTTGCTTCAGGTGTTCTGCTTCTGGTCGGTTGGCTCATCGGTCTGGCTGGCGCGCCGGCGCTTATCTCGACGATTATATTTATTGCCGCCATCCTGATCGGTGGCTATTACTTTGGTCGCGAGGCTATCGAAGAATTAATCTTCGAGCGTCAGATCGGAATTGAATTATTGATGGTGGTTGCCGCGGTGGTTGCTTCCGCAATGGGTGAGTTATTGGAGGGCGCCATGCTGGTCTTCCTCTACTCCATCAGCGAAGCTGCGGAAGGCTATACCGAGGAGAAAACGCGCGCCGCAATCAAGGCTTTGATGAACCTGGCGCCCAAGGTAGCGTTAGTCCGCCGGAACGGTCGCGAGCAGGAAATCCCGGTCGAAGACTTGGTGGTCGGGGACGTGTTCATCGTCAAGCCAGGCCAATCCATGGCGACCGACGGTGAGGTGCTGGTTGGGTCTTCCAGCGTCAACCAGGCCCCGGTGACGGGTGAGAGCGTTCCGGTAGAAAAGCAAGTGGGTAATCCGGTCTTTGCTGGCAGCATCAACGGTGAAGGCGCGCTGGAAATCCGCGCCACCAAAACCTTTGCCGATAATACGATCGCCCGCATTATTACCATGGTCGAAGAAGCCCAGGAAAAGAAAGGCAAAAGCCAACGCTTTATCGAGCGCTTCGGTGCGCGCTACAGCCCTATCGTTTTACTCATCGGCATCCTCATTGCGCTTGTCCCGCCGCTATTTTTTGGCGCAGCCTGGGTGATGTGGATAACTCGTGCAACAGTCTTCATTGTTGCCGCTGCGCCCTGCGCCCTGGTCATTTCCATCCCGATTACCCTGGTGGCCTCACTGGGTACTGGCGCGCGTAATGGCGTACTGATCAAAGGTGGAATCTATGTAGAAGAACTGGCCAAAGTGAAAGTCGTAGCAATGGACAAGACTGGCACCCTGACTCGCGGTGAGCCGGAAGTGACCGACATCATCTTAATTAATCAGAATCCGGATCCATTGGTAAATTCAAAACAGGAATTTTTAGCGGCAGCAGCCGGGATTGAACGACGCAGCGGCCATCCTCTGGCACAAGCGATCGTCCGGTACGTGGAAGCGCAAGGTATTCAACCCATCGAACTGTCTGAATTTCACTCCATGACCGGGGCAGGAGCTTCTGCCCGTATGGATGGGCGGACGATCTTCGTGGGTAGTCCAGACCTGTTCCACTCTAAGCTTGGCGTCTCCCTGGAGCATGTGTGGGGGGACATTAATCATCTCCAGAGCGAAGGGAAAACCGTGGTGTTGTTAGGTGATGATCAAGGCCCCTGGGGGATGATTGCCATCCGTGACAACATCCGTCTCAATGCGCAAAAGGCGATCGATGCCATGCACGCCGCCGGAATTGACAAAGTGGTGATGCTGACCGGCGACAATGAGCGCACCGCCCAGGCAATTGCTCAGGAATTGGGGATCGATGAAGTGTACGCGGACTTAAAGCCGGAGGATAAGGCGGTCAAGGTCCGTGAGCTGACCTCGCGTTATGGGCATGTGGCAATGGTCGGGGATGGGGTCAACGACGCCCCCGCGCTGGCTGAAGCAACCGTGGGTGTCGCCATGGGTGCCGCGGGAACGGATGTAGCCCTGGAAACCGCTGATGTTGCGCTGATGGCTGACGATCTGGAGAAACTGGCCTATGGATTGCGCCTGGCAAAGCGCAATCAATCTGTCGTCAATCAGAACCTGGCCCTTTCTGCGATTGTCATTAGTGTATTGATCATCGGTGCAGTGGGTGGTTGGTTCACACTGCCGATCGCCGTACTGGCGCACGAGATCAGCGAATTTGTGGTTATTGGTAGCGGGCTGAGAATGTTGAAAAGTTAACCCTTCACCCATCAAAAACTCATAGTGGACTGCAAATGACAAATTGCAGCCCACTTTTTTAATTAAATATATATTGAGTTATTCGATTTTTTTTGAGTGGTAAATGATATCGTTCTGATAATTATTCATTGTTTTACAGTCACTAAAACCGGCCTAAACTTACATCCATAAGCTGCCGGCTTCCCTACCATAGTCCAGGATAATCTTTCAACTGTATTCCACCAAATCCCTAGCACTTCGTACCATTGCACACCAACCACATCCTTTGGGATATCTGGATCTGGGGTGGTACCTCGCGCAAGAGCTCCATCCGGATGGATACCAAATTAGGTATATACATTTATGTAGGTTCAAATCACCGGAGAAATCTCGTTCCCTTGGAGCATATTCTAAATTTGGTTGAATGAATTGAGTCAAGCCGATTGAACTAATACCTATTACATCTGCTCAGCAAGGAATCCAGTGCCCGTATAGCGCAAATTCTACTTAACTAACCTAAGTTGCTACCTTGATGGGTAGTGAAATAAAAGGTCCATGCGAACTGAGGTAAAGTAAAGGTGCTCAAGCCAAAACGATACCGGAGAAGCGCATGGACACCCAAATTGTACTCGTGTTTTGTCTTTGTGATGACCTGCTGAAGGGACTGCATCATATCGAGGATCGCCAAAGCCAGATGACGGATGCGGAAGTCATGACCGCGGCGATTGTGGCAATGTTGTACTTCCGAGGGAACTTCCGGATGAGCTGTCAGTTTCTGTATGAGTATGGCTACATACCGAATATGTTGAGTAGAAGCCGTTTCAACCGACGCCTGCATCGGATCGCCGACCTGTTTCTGAGCTTGTTTCTTTCGTTGGGCGAATATTGGAAGTTGCTGAATGAGCGTTCCAGTTATGTTTTGGACAGTTACCCGATTGCCGCCTGCGACAACTACCGCATCCCGCGCTGCAAACTGTATCAGGGCGAGGCATGGCGGGGCTACATTGCCAGTAAAAAGCGCTTTTTCTATGGCGTACGGGTGCATATCTTGATTACCGAAAGTGGACAACCGGTTGAATTCTTTCTGGCTCCTGGAGCCACGAGTGATACGACGGCTTTATCCCGTTATGATCTGAATGTACCCAGCGGTTCCTGGTTGACCGGCGATAAAGCCTATAACGACTACACCGTCGAAGATGTGCTCCGAGAAGCCGGGGTGGAACTCTTGCCGCTTCGCAAGAGCAACTCCTTGCGTCCCGTTCCGCCTTTCTTCACGTATCTGCAAGCCTCCATTCGCAAAATGGTTGAAACGACTGGTAGTTTGTTGGAGCGGCTGTTGCCGAAATCAATTCATGCGGTGACCGCACGTGGTTTTGAACTTAAAGTCGCTCTGTTTGTCCTCGCGACCTCCATCAACTTCCTGTGGTAGCAACTTGGGTTAACTATGGCTTTCAATATGTCAAATCAAAATAATAAATTTTTATAAAATGAGGAAAGGCAAAAACACCTCCTCCCAATCTTTACATAATCTTTAAGAATGCTTCAAAGAGCCTTTACTCATCCTCGATACACTAAGACAGTAATGAGAATCTGAAAATGAACAGGAGTAAGCATTATGAATAAAAATTTGGGCATTACATTAGCGGTAATCGGCGGCGTTGTTGTAGCTGTCTTAGTCTTTGGAACAGCACTCTTCCTCGGGCATTCCAATGTTTTCGCGAATAATTACACTTTGAATGGTATCCGAGGGCAGACGATTAATAATCCAGGCTATTCGATGATGGGCGGATATAACATGATGGGTGGTTTTAACACGACAGGTTCATTCGAAAAAAAAGACCCTACTAATATTAATCCCCTGACTGTCGACCAGACCAAACAGGCTGTCGAGGGTTATTTGAAGAACCTGAACAATTCCGATCTTGAACTCAAGGAGATCATGGTTTTCAACAATAACGCCTATGCCCGCATCGTCGAGAAAAGTACCGGCATTGGCGCCATAGAGTTGCTTGTAGATCCTACCACCCTTTTGGTCTATCCCGAATATGGTCCTAACATGATGTGGAATCAGAAATATGGACATATGGGCGGGTATGGCATGATGGGCGGTGCAGGTATGATGGGAGGATACTACAACAACTCCTCTTCCGCCTCTACTCAGATGACTGTCTCTGCCGAACAAGCGTTGCAACTCGCACAGCAGTATTTGGACCAGCAGTATCCCGGATACAAGACTGCAACCGATGCAGATCCTTTCTATGGTTATTACACCATCGATATTATGAAAGACAACCAACCAGCAGGAATGCTGAGTGTCAATGGCTATAGTGGACAGATTTTCCTGCACACCTGGCACGGCACCTTTATTGAAATGTGGGAATGATCTGATCCACACTCCTCCTTACCAGGGATCGGCAGTTCCGCCGATCCCTGTTTATATGTAAAATGGATATATGATTAAATTTACTACAAGGAAAATAAGATGCCTGCTGCCAAGTTACTCATAATCGATGATGAATCCTCCATTCATAACGTTTTAAGTGCCTATTTGAAGACGGAGGGATATGAATTCCAATCTGCCTATGATGGGCCATCAGGGTTGGCTGCCGCCCGCTCTTTCAAGCCGGATGTCATCGTGCTGGACGTCATGCTGCCTGGTATGGACGGGATTGAGCTGCTTGCTAACCTGAGACGAGAGTCGAACGTTTATGTGATCATGCTTACAGCCCGGTCGGAGGAAACGGATAAGATCGTGGGGCTTTCCATCGGTGCAGACGATTACTTGACCAAGCCTTTCAGTCCGCGTGAACTGGTCGCCCGCATCAAAGCAGCTCTCAGGCGCCTACAGAACCCAACTGGGAATGCCGGGGAAGCTGCTGTTCTTAATTTCGCGCACCTTCGTATCGATGTTGCCGCCAGGCGGGTTTGGGTCGGTGAAAATTTGATCGATCTAACTTCGGTTGAATTTGATTTACTGTTGACTCTTGCCCAGCATCAGAGTATGGTGCTCAGCCGCGAACAACTGTTGGAGAAGATATGGGGATACGATTATTTTGGTGATGCTCGGGTGGTGGACGTCCATATCGGCCATGTTCGCCAAAAACTGGGGGTTTTATCCATGATCGAAACAATCCGCGGGGTCGGTTACCGGTTCGAAGATAAGTAGGTGATGTCATGATGAAGTTTTTACGTACGCATCTGGCCTGGAAAGTATTCCTTTCGTATGTTCTCGTGGTATTAGTCGGTGCAATTATTCTGATAACCGCCGCCAGCTTGTCTGTCCCTGCGGCTTTTGAGCGTCACATGGCCAGCATGAACGAGGTCATGAACAATGCTAACGCGATGGGCAACAACCAGCAAATGCAATCCGAGTTATTTTCTCAGTACACCACGGCAGTGTACGAAGCAGTCACATATGCTGCACTCGCGGCTTTGATTGCAGCAATCCTGGCAAGCTTTTTCATCAGCCGCCAGGTGGTCACCCCTATGCTACACATGATGAGCCTCAGCCAACGCATCGCGGAGGGAGAATACCAAGAAAGGTTGGCTCTCCCTGGAGGTCAGCAAGCCGATCAGACAGATGAATTAGGCCAGTTGGCGCTCAGGTTCAATCAGATGGCAGATAAGCTGGAAAAGACTGAGACCATACGCAGGCAACTGATTGGGGATGTTACCCACGAACTGCGTACCCCACTGACAGCAGTCAAAGGATACCTGGAGGGATTGATGGATGGCGTTTTACCCGCCGACCCGGAAACCTACGAGCAGATCCACTCAGAAATCGACCGGCTACAGCGCCTGGTGAATGATCTACAGGAATTAAGCCGGGTGGAAGCTGGGGCATTTCAGTTGAATCTCGCCCCTGTACCACCTGAACGCTTGATCGAGAGAATTCAAAGTACTCTTGGACGTCAATTCGAAGATAAGAACATCCAGCTGGTGACTGACGTGGAACCCGGCTTACCCAACCTTTTTGTGGACAAAGACCGTATTATTCAGGTGCTCACGAACCTGGTGGGAAATGCCTTGCAATATACTCCCAATGGAGGGAAAGTGTCCATAAGTGTGCGCCGGGAAAAGTCAGAGATACTTTTCGCTGTTAAGGATACCGGAATCGGAATCTCCACCGAACAACTCACCTTCATATTCAATCGGTTCTACCGCACCGACAAGTCAAGAAACCGTGCCAGCGGCGGCAGCGGTATTGGCTTGACTATCGCCAAGGCTCTCGTCCAGGCACATCAGGGGAAAATCTGGGCTGAGAGTAATGGCGAAGGGAAAGGCAGTACTTTTTCTTTCCTAATCCCCCTTCCCAAATAAAGGGGAACTACTTTCCTGTTTTCTTTAACGAAACTTTACAAACCCTTTAATAATGCTTCATCCTCCCAGGTTAAGATAATCCTGTAAGTAAAAAACGGACAGCTCTTGATTGGGCAACATGAAAGGATGAAACATTATGATGATGGGTTATTGGTACGGTGGTCTTGGTTGGATTGGCATGCTCATCAACCTGGTCATTTCGGTCGTATTGATCATTGGTGTGATATTCCTGGTTATCTGGATTGTGAAGCGATTAAGCAATAACAATTCGGAACGAGAATTTAACAACACCACGCTTTCTGCGGTCGATATTGCAAAAGAACGTTACGCAAAGGGTGAGATTACCCGAGAAGAGTTTCAAAAACTATTAGTTGATCTGGGAACAAGGTAGGTGAAAGATGATGGGTTTTGGAATGATGGGTGGCATGCTGGTTTTTTGGGTCATTATCATCGTTCTGGCAGTTCTGCTGGTCAAGGGGTTGTTCGGTAACAACGGCGCGCACGCAAAAAATAACGGTGCAACCGCCAAACAGATCCTTGACGAAAGATATGCCAGAGGTGAGATCACCCAGGAGCAATACCAGACCATGGTAAAAGATATTCACTAATAGCTACAAAATGGAAGCGCAAGGCCGGCTCACTGAATTTACTCTCCCAATCTGGCCAAATTTATAGAATTTTTAGGAAAAGGAAACCAAATCAATGAAAAAACCTCAAGGATTGATAATTGCAATAATCGTTGCAGCCATTGTGATCACAGTCGGTGCCTTTCTGGTGAAGAAACCTGTAAGCCAATCGAACACTGCTTTCCTGGAAAAATATGGATTAAATGGACTTTCTGTTGAGGAAATTGTACAAAAACTCGACAGTTCCATATCGGATGCCTCGGGACTCCGGGCTAGCATCACCAGCGATTATCTTATCCTCTCAGATGCATCAGACGAAGTTAGGGTGGCGCTTCCCAAGGATAAGTTCTATCTCTCCTTCGCACCTTACCTTTCGCAAACACATCCCTGTGGTACACACAGCCTGACATCTTGCCAGGGCGAACTGGTCAACCAGCAAATTCACACGGTCATTACCGATAATGCAGGTAAAGAGATCGTCAATTCCGACTTGACCACCATGGCGAACGGATTTGTAGGGGTGTGGCTGCCCCGCAACATTGATGGGTTTGTAAGCGTCAGCTACGATGGGAAAGTCGCTCAGGCACCCATCTCAACCTATGCTGGAAGCAATACCTGCCTGACGACGGCACTTCAACTCAACTGAAGATCCAATTTTGGGAGGGTAGAGTCAGCTTAGTGAGTTGCTCCCCTCCCCGTCAATCAACCCTGATCATATGGTAAATAGAATATCATGGGATATCAGGTAGAATAGAATTACCCTCGCCGATGTCGCCATCCAGCCAAGATGAATGCGTCGGCGGTTTTGTTGGGTGGTAGACAACATGATCAATAAATAGTACCGCCTCGATTATTCGCTACTATTCAAGGTGAAATATGACTGAAGAATCAAAAAAAGCTAAGGAAAAAACACAGAACATAGATCATTCCACGATGCATCACTCAAATTATGAACACGACCGTCCTATGCATGATATGACAGGGATCGAGCACAATCACGACAAGATGGCGGCTGACCATGACACCCATGCTGGTCATGAAATGAACAAGAAGGAGATGGAAATGGGAGGACACGCCGACCATAATATGTCCATGGATCATAACGGACATGAGGGTCACGGCGCGCACGTGGACCACTCCGGCCACGAGCGGATGTTCAGGCGCAAGTTCTGGGTATCGCTGATACTCTCGGTGCCGGTGCTGCTTTTTAGCCAGGGTTTCCAGACCTTGTTGGGATTTTCAATGCCAGTATTTCCTGGTTCGCGTTGGATTACACCTATCTTTGCAGTAATCGTCTTTGTTTATGGCGGCTTGCCTTTTATCAAGATGGCAATCCCTGAAATTCGCTACCGCCAGCCGGGTATGATGACCTTGATCTCCCTGGCCATCATCGTAGCTTTTGTTTACAGCGTGGCCAGTCTGTTCCTGGCGAACCAGATGGATTTCTTCTGGGAGCTGGCGACATTGATCGCCATCATGCTCCTGGGGCACTGGATCGAGATGCGTTCCATCCGGCAGGCATCAGGCGCTCTAAACGCCCTGGCTAAATTGATGCCAGACTCTGCCGAGCGCATAGAAGCCAATGGCCAGATAACGAAAGTGGCTGTGTCTGAACTAAAATCCGGGGATCTACTGCTTGTTCGACCGGGATCCAGTGTTCCGGCAGATGGCAAGGTTGAGGACGGCGAGTCGGCAGTAAACGAATCCATGATTACCGGCGAGTCGAAGCCGGTTCACAAACACCCGGGTGAAAAGGTCGTAGGGGGTTCAATCAATGGGGATGGCAGCCTGCGTGTACGCGTGACCGCCACAGGCGATCAGACTGCTCTTGCCGGTATCATGCGTTTGGTGCAGCAGGCTCAGATGTCTAAGAGCCGCACCCAGTTGTTGGCTGACCGAGCTGCCGGGTGGTTGTTTTACATCGCTTTGGGCACCGCTGTGATCACTGCCATCGCTTGGACGATTGGGGTTGGGTTCAATGTAAAAGTGATCGAGCGCGTGGCCACTGTGCTGGTGATCGCCTGCCCGCATGCGCTGGGTCTTGCCATCCCGCTGGTGGTGGCCATCACCACAGCAATGGGAGCTAACAATGGCATCCTGGTGCGGAACCGACTGGCGTTAGAAGCAGCCCGCGAAATCAACATGATCGTCTTTGATAAAACTGGAACACTGACAGAAGGTCGTTTTGGGGTGGTGGGAATCGAAACCATAGATGGGATCAAACCGCAGGATGCCCTGGCGTTGACCGCCGCTGTGGAAGGCGATTCTGAACACACCATCGCCCAGGGCATCCGCCGCTCTGCGCAGCAGAAGGGTCTGGACTTGCCTGTTGTGCAGGATTTTGAAGCGATCAAAGGCCGCGGTATCCACGCCAAAACGAATGGACATGATGTCTACGTTGGCGGACCACGATTGCTGGAAATGCTGAACGTCACCCTTCCTGAATTGCTGTCAACCTTCGATCAAGCTGCCAGCGCCAAAGGGCAAAGTGTGGTTCATCTTGTGCAGGATGGCAAGCTACTGGCATCGCTTGCTTTGGCGGACGTGATCCGCCCAGAGAGCCATGAAGCCATCCAACGGCTGCATGAGATGGGCGTGCAGGTGGCTATGCTGACTGGCGACAGCCAGGCAGTGGCCAAAGCGGTGGCAGGTGAATTGGGTATCGATACCTATTTTGCCGAGGTGCTGCCGGAAAACAAAGATCAGAAGGTAATCGAACTGCAGAAGCAGGGATTGCGCGTGGCGATGGTTGGAGATGGTGTAAATGACGCTCCTGCATTGACCCGCGCAGATGTGGGCATTGCAATCGGCAGTGGAACGGATGTGGCCGTGGAGAGCGCTGGGATCATTCTGGTGAAATCCAACCCGCTGGATGTGGTCAAGGTGATCGAACTGAGCCGAGCCAGCTACCGCAAGATGCGCCAGAATCTGATCTGGGCGGCAGGGTACAATGTAATCGCTATTCCTCTGGCAGCTGGAGTGTTGGCACCGTGGGGCATATTACTCTCACCCGCTGTTGGCGCCATCTTTATGTCGCTGAGCACAGTCATCGTGGCTATCAATGCCCAATTGCTGCGCACGAAGCGATTGTAATTCGCGAAAAGGTGTCCTATTGGGAGAAAACTTCATAAATTCGCTGATGTACCGATGCCCTTGGTAATTTACGCAGGGTAATTATCAAGGGCATAAAATAAATCGCATGCCGGTATTAAGCAGTCTAAAATCTTTTAAAGGTAGGGATTAAGTGATTAGATTAATAAATAAAGTCTTTTTTTTTTAGGTAACGACTTAATTTAGATTGATCGCGCACTCTGATACTTGAATAAAAACCCACCGACTAAAAAACCGTTTCGCTGCCTTGAATAAGCATCAGTTGTCATCATCTTAGACAATCTACTTCTCTAAACTTACATCCATAAGCTGCCGGCTTCCCCACCATCGTCCAGGATAATCTTTCAACCGTATTCCACCAAATCCCTGGCACTTCATACCACT
>CAYRYL010000038.1:0-19233 GCA_964428425.1 uncultured Anaerolineaceae bacterium
TTGAAGACCAGGAAGCCCACCGGGACTTTACCATTCCCACTAAAAGGATAATTCAAAACCAGCCGCCTTGCAACCCACCCGCAGTACACAAAGGTAGTCAATTTTCAGAAGTAAAATCTGATTTCCCCAAAAAATAATATTGCTAAGATATCATTAACAAGTTGCTATACCTTCGATAATGCTATGGCGAAACTCACAGCCTTTAGTATAATAATTAGTAAATGCATCAACTATATTTTATAAGTTTTGAGGAAACATGACAGACTACAACAACCGAACCCCTGATTGGGTCAAAAACGCCGTCTTTTATCAAATCTTCCCCGACCGGTTTGCCTGGAGTTCGCACGTAAAAAAACCGGGTCTTTTTGAAAAATGGGACAGTCTCCCCACGATCCACGGCTTCAAAGGTGGCGACTTAATGGGAGTCTACGAGAAACTGGACTACCTGGAAGACCTAGGCATCAACGCGATCTACTTCAACCCGATCTTCCAATCGGCAACCAATCACCGCTATCACACGCACGACTATTACCTGGTTGATCCGCTGCTTGGCGGCAACGAAGCCTTTAAAACCTTGCTTGATGAGGCTCACAGGCGAGGAATTCGAATCGTTTTAGATGGTGTTTTCAATCACGCCAGCAGAGGCTTCTTCCCCTTCAGCCACATCCTCGAGAGTGGTCAGGATTCACCCTACATCGACTGGTTCAAGGTTCACGGCTTTCCGCTGAATGCCTACCAGGGTAAACCCAATTACGATTGCTGGTGGAACCTGCCCGCCCTGCCCAAGTTGGACACAGAGAATCCCATTGTCCGCCGCTATATTATGGACGTTGCCCGATACTGGGTCGATCAGGGTATTGACGGCTGGCGTCTGGATGTGCCGTTCGAAATAACCACCCCAGGTTTTTGGGAAGAGTTCCGGGACGTGGTCAAAACCGCAAACCCCGAAGCGTACATCGTCGGGGAAGTTCCTACCGAAGCCCAGGATTGGCTCAATTCGGGCAAGAAGTTCGATGCGGTTATGAATTATCAGCTTTCGCATGCTGCGGTGAGCTTTTTTGGTGGCGACTCAGTTGACCACAAACTTGCTGAAGGCATGATGGGGCTCGACAATCCGAAACCCCTTGACGCCGAGGCATTTGCCCGCCGAACGAGCGAATTGCTCGAGATTTATCCCAAAGAGTTTGCCTACGCGCAGCTCAACCTGCTCGACAGCCACGATATGCCCCGCTTCCTCAGCCTGATGAACGGCAATGTCGATAAACTCCGGCTTGCCTACACCTTCGTGCTAACTTACCCCGGCGCGCCAAGCATTTATTATGGTGATGAAATTGGGCTCGATGGTGGCAGGGATCCCCTCTGCCGCAAGGCTTTCACCTGGCGCGAAGAGGATTGGAATGTGGAACTGCGAAACGCTATCAAAGAGACTATCACCGTCCGCCACGCCATCCCTGCCTTGCGCACCGGCTCCTACGAGCCTATTTATGCCAAAGATGGCGTTCTGGCTTACTTACGCCGGGACGAACTGGACACTGTGCTGGTTGTATTGAACAATACCAACGCGGCAGTCAAGCTCAACCTTGCAACAAAAGATGCCTACGAAAACGGCGCCGAACTTCAGGATCAACTCAGTGATGAGCACTTCATCGTGGAACAACAACAGATCGTTGATCTCACGGTGCCTGCCATGGGCGCGCTGATCCTCGCCTAACCCCCTTTTCTTTCCAATAACTGACCCCGACCCGGGGTCAGTTTACTTTAACATTCAGGTCAGGAAAGGAAAGTAATCCGGCAATTTTTCAATCAGGACCGGCAGATATTTCAGTGCTAGGGCGCCGCTCAGTGCGCCAACCAGCCAACCCACCAAAACATCCGAGAAGTAATGCAAACGCAAAGCCACCCTTGAGTAACCCACCAGGATCGCCCAGGCAAACAACCCAAAAAACCAGAGCGGATTTCCAAACTGCAAGGCCAGAAAGGCAATCGTCATCGCCCGGGCTGCATGCCCCGAAGGAAAGGAATGCGGATCCGTGACGCGATAGATACTGCCCCACTTGCCCTCAGGGCGTGGGCGGCGCAGCAAAAACTTTATCCCAAGCACTGCTACAGCCAGGATCGCAAGCGCGAGCCCCCAAAGCACAGCCGTCGTGCGGATAGGTCCTCGGGTAAAGAACCAGATCAGGGTCAGCCCAATAAGCCAATACCAGGAATCACAACTGTGCCCAATCAGGGCAAAGAGACTATGGGCGAGTCCGGATTCCTTCTGGAAAACCAGGCTAGCCGATATTTCTTCATCCACTTTCTGGATTTGGTCGAATAGTTTCATGATTCCTGCTTAGCGGGTTAAGAAAGGAATAGCAGCAATCACCGCAAACGCCACCAACACCATCACGGTTGCCAATCCGACCTGCTGCTTCGTGCGGCTATCGGTCAACCGCACCCCTATTTCCTGCCGGCGGAATTCCAGCAGAGGACCAGCCATGAACGCAAAGAAGAATCCAGCCAGCAGACCTCCCAAATGCCCCCAATTATCCGTGTTGCTTCCTGGTGAAATGCCAATAAACAGGTTGAGCACCAGCACAAACGCCAGGTTCATCAGGATACTCTGGCTCTGCTTGCCAAACACCTTCCGGTTTTGCCAGATAAAGACGCCTTCAGCAGCGAGCAGCGCAAAGATCGCCGTAGACGCTCCCAGGGAGTTGAAGCTGCTCAGGACGAACGAGAGCACGTTGCCGCCAAAAGCTCCCACCAAATACAGCAACAGGAAGCGACCTTTGCCATAAAAGGGCTCAATCTGCCTTCCGAGAATACTGAGAGCATACATGTTGAACATTAGGTGAATCAAGCTGGAATGCAGCAGAGCTGGTGTAAACAACCGCCAAACTTCTCCGGCGAGGATCATTGCATTAATTTTTCCGAATATCGCAAAGAGCAGATCGAAGCCGTAGAGCCGCTCTAAAACCTGTTGGACGATATAAAACACCACGGTGATAGCCAGGAGCACGTAAGTAACCACCGGAAATCCTGCCAATTGCCAGGGTTTCTTTGGTGTGTTCGGCTTATCCGAGGAGTTATCGGGGCGTGTGGAATTTGGCTGGTACTGGGGTTCAGGTCCAGCCTCGGGTTGGTTTTGTTCACTCATAAATCAACCTTGCGGGGAGTGGTGCGCATGTGCTCAGCGCGAATTATTGCCTGGATATCCTCGATTGTTTTATCGAGGTGATGCTCTGAATTGACGACCAGGTAGTCAAACTGGTCGATCATGGCAAATTCTTGTGCCGCAGTCTGAAAACGGATTTCCAGCTCTTCACGGCTCTCACTTCGGCGCTCAAGCAACCGGTTCACCCATTCCTCGCGCGAACTGGCTGTCAGAAAAATCAGGATCGCGTCCGGGCAAATACTGCGAATGGTCATAGCGCCTTGCACGTCCAACCGCATAATGACATCCTTACCTGAGGCAAATGCTTCGCGCACCTGCGATTTTGGGATGCCCTTGTAGTCAGAATACACTTTTGCGTGTTCAAGCAGCTCATCTGCTTCTATCATGGCTTCGAACGCCTCGCGTGAGACAAAAAAATAGTCCCGACCGTCTACTTCATCCAGCCTGGGAGGACGTGAATTCATCGTGATCACAAAATGAGTGTCAGGATTCGTTTTTCGCAATAAACCAACCACAGCGTCTTTCCCGATGCCCGAAGGACCAGAAATGACGATCAGGAGTGGATTGGTTGGCGGAGTTCCAAATTGCATAGCTGGTTTAGCCGTCCCTTCTTGCTGGTAGTTCATCCCATTATAAATTAGAAAATCGTTTCTCATGCAATCTGTTAACCCTTCAGATACCCACGCCGGTCAAGTTATTCCAGCATTCCCAATAGTTGGTCGAAACTCCCCACAAAACGGATCGCTCTCATAAACTTATTTAGGTTGGAGTAAGTCGAGCGCATGCGCTGGACAGCAGGTCCAACCGGGTCTGCGCCGGAGGCGCCTCCGCCGGGAGTGTCGTTGTAAGAGCCATAAAATGCAAAATACGCCTGGTTGATCTTCCGCAGGCGGTAACCATTTTCCCAGAAGAAACCTCTCCTGGCTTCCATGTAGTTTTCAGCCCGATCCACCTGCCCTTCAGCCAGCAAAGCATCCACTCTCAACCTGGTTTCATGCATTTCGGCACGGAAATCAAAGGGTTCGAGTGTGTCCGCGCCTTCAGCCAATACGGTGGTGTAGGGTGGCATCTGAAGAAAATACCGCGGAGTTCGCTCGGGGTAAAAGGCGAGGATCCAGCTCGCCCCGATTTCTTTGCCTGCCAGGGAGGCGGTGGTTTCGTTGATCGTCCGCATCTGGTCGTTGAGGTAATAGCGCATTCCCAGTGGGAAAAATGTCAGATAATTGTGGATCCACTCATGGGCAATCGTCTCAGTCAGCCAGTTGAGGTTGGTAGTGCGCATGACCATTGTCGGATAAGCCCCTATTCCACCGACCGGTTCAACCAGGGCAGAAAGATCATAGTCCCGATAAATTCCAGTCTCAATCTCATCTTTTTCAACCGCGTCCAGACCTGCCTCAAGGCTTATGCTTAGTTTGTTTCGGATTTCGGTTCGTGGTGAGATGATCAGATTGAGAGGAAGGTCCGACACCTGGTAGAGCACTGGCGGCAGGATCTGCCCCCCAACGCCGAACCCAGCCTTCGCCAGAGTCATTTCCGCCTGGTTTTGCAGCACGGCTTCAGCCAGTTTGCCCAGCCGGTTTTGCTTGGCTTTTGCCTGATCCAGATCGGATTTAGCTGACTGAACCAGCAGGTCGCGCTTGGGAGAAGAGTCGTTTTGAGCTGAGAGCAGGTCTTGTTCGAGAGAGATTACCCTCTCGGTCCCCGCCAGCCAGCTCAGCACCACCTCAGCCTGGTGATCTTCATCCAAAAAGCGTTCAATCCTGAGCGAAGCGCTGACAGCTTTGTTGAAAAGCGCGCTGATTTCCCACTCGACAAAGTCAAACTCAACCCCTCGCGTGTACCTGCGCAATCCATCCAGGGGATTGACCGACTCAACCGTGGAACTCACCACCAGCAAAGCAATCGCCACTACGCTTACCAAAATGCGCAATCGCTTTGCCAGCATATCCACAGAATTGTCTTGTGTCATATTTTGATTCTAACACCTGAGACTATCCATTTATTAGGGTCGGCATCCCATGCACAATATAATGAACCTTAGATAATCTGTATCGCAAACCCTCCGGATTGGGTAAAATGCTAAGTAGATTGTTGTTCATTTACCGCAGCAGTCAGAAATGTGAGTTAGACAATGAATAGTTCAACAAAAATCGTCTTGATTATTGTGGCAATTTTAGTTTTGTGCGTGGTTTGTCTGTGTTTTGTGATCGTTGGCGGAGCAGTAATTTTCTCGCGCAACATCATCGAAACAGGGATGCCCATGATGGAAACGCCGTTCAGCTTTACCGAAGCCACACCCACTCCCTTCGTTGACCCAGGCTCTCAAGTTCTGGATCCAAACGATTTTGAGAAAGCTTCACAGACCCTTGATGAGCTCAAGCTAAGTACCGTTCCGATCAATGACCCGATTGACCTGGCTGCCAGATTGGGTGGCAAGCCAAACGTGCCTGATGTACTTATCGATGTAAATGCTCCCTACTCGGTGGGAGCACAAAAGTCTTTTTGGGCAACCAACACAGATACCAATGATAACTTCAAGGTCAACGCTACCCTGCGCTACGTTGGAGACAACATCTATTTCTGGATTGAGGATGACGTACAGTTCGATCAGAAAGAACTGCGGAATCTGGCAGACACCTTCGACAAGGAAATCATTCCCACCAATCGCGAGTTTTTTGGCAGTGAATGGAACCCGGGAGTCGACGGTGATCCAAGATTCTACGTGCTCTACGCTGGCAATTTAGGGGTCAACCTGGCAGGTTACTATTCCTCAGCCGACGAGCTCCACCCGGACGCGCATCCCTATTCGAACGCGCACGAGATGTTCCTCATCAGCTCGGATAACGTTGACCTGGGTGACAACTACATCTACGGCACCATGGCGCACGAATTCCAGCACATGATCCACTGGTACCAGGATAAGAACGAGGAAACCTGGGTCAACGAAGGATTTTCCATGCTGGCGGAACATGTTAACGAGTATGACGCGGGCGGTTTTGACTGGTCTTACATGGACAACACCGACATGCAGCTCAACGACTGGGGTGGAGAAATTGGGGATAACGGTCCTCACTACGGCGCAAGCTATCTCTTCATGGTCTATTTCCTTGACCGCTTCGGCGAGGACGCTACCAAAGCACTGGTGCGGCACGATGAAAACGGGTTTGTTGGAATTGAAGAGGTTTTGAAAGAACTGTCACTCACCAACCCGACCACTCGCAAGCCTTACACAGGCGACGAGTTCTTTGCCGACTGGGCTGTCGCTAATTTGCTGCAAGATTCGGGTGTCGGGATGGGACGTTACGATTACCGCAGTTACAACCCCACATCAGTGGATATGGAAAAATCCGTTCTGGATTGCCCCGCCCAGGTGGACGGAAATGTTTACCAGTTTGGCGTGGATTACATTGAACTATCCTGCGGCAATTTGCAAAACATCCAGATAAATGCTTCCGAAGCTGTCAACCTGCTGCCCTTCACTGCTCCAAGCTCAGGTGAGTACTTCGTGTGGTCGAATGTCGGAGACGAATCAAACGCCTATCTGGAGCAGACCTTTGATCTCAGTGATGTTATCGGTGCACCAGCCCTGACCTTCAAGACCTGGTATGACCTCGAAGAGGACTACGATTATATCTACATCAGCGCCAGCACTGATGGTACCAACTGGACGATTCTGGATTCCGAGAATTGCACCACCGCCAATCCCTCTGGCAACAGCTATGGTTGTGGCTGGAACGGGGCGACAAATGGCTGGATTACCGAAAAAGTCGACCTTTCTGACTATATCAACAGCCAGGTAACCCTACGTTTCGATTATGTGACTGATGCGGCTGTCAACGGCAAGGGTATGGCAATTGACGACATCGCGATTGACGCAATTGGTTATGCAACCGACCTCGAAACTGACCTGGGAGGTTGGACTGCGGAGGGTTTTGTGAGAGTGCAGAACAGGCTGCCCCAAACCATGAATGTCAGTATTGTGTCTTATACCAATAGTGGCGTGACTGTGGAACATCGCAGTTTCCAGGGTGAGATCGTTATCCCAGCATCAGAAATTGCCGGAGCGGCTGCTGAGAAAATTGTGCTGGTGATTTCCGGCACTACTCCCTTCACCAGGGAAAAAGCGAACTACACCATTGGTCTTGAGTAACCGAACCATTGATACAAAAACAGAGGCTGAAAATCAGCCTCTGTTTTATTTCAAGTTTGAACTAAACACTACCGATTGCGTCTATTAGCTCATCATAAACGGTGAAGTAAGGCAAGATGCCGATTAAATCCATCGACTCCCGCACATTTTGGCATATTCCGACCAATGTCAGATTGCCCTTGCCGCGCTTTTTTAACTCTTTTTGCACGCGAATGATCGACCACCAGCCGGCGCTCGAAACAAAATCAATTTCTTTCATGTCGATGATCATGGCCTTGTTTTTATCGATCAAATCTGTCAAAACCCGTTCAATCTCGGGTGCAGCAGCGCTATCGATCCGACCAAGCCCCTTCACCACACACGCACGCTTATATTCAGTTACTTTGAAGTCCATAAACACCTCGTTTTCGCTAATCGACCTACTCGAATATTATAACATCTTCCAACACTTCACCGGCTTGTTGTAGCAGCTGTGTCATGTATAATAGGTGCCTATGCTTTACCACATCTGGACAGAAGGCTGTCAAATGAATGTCGCGGATTCGAGCCGCCTCTCAAGGGCGCTTGATTCCCTTGGTCTGAGTGCCACATCAGACGTCAATCAGGCAGATCTGATCGTCCTGAACACCTGCGTTGTCCGGCAAAGCGCTGAAGATCGCGCTCTGGGTCGGCTGAATTCGCTCAGGCCTCTCAAGCTTGCCAACCCCAATATTTTGATAGGCTTGATGGGCTGCCTGATTGGCATCCACGGCAACAATGCCATGGAAAAGCGCTTTCCCTGGGTGGATATTTTTGCCGCCCCCTCGGACCCCGAACCTTTTTTACGTGCTCTCGAAGAACGGCTCGAGCAAGATGGATCGGAAGCCTGGCGTAAACAGGTGGACGAAGTGTTGGATGATGAATTCGGTCTGAGGTTGGAGGAAGCCCACGCCGTTTCGGAGAACTTGCCGATCGTGCTTGGTTGTTCGCACGCATGCACTTACTGCGTCATCCCGAGTAAACGCGGAAAGGAACGCAGCCGTGACCCTCAAAAAATCCTCCAAGAAGCCAAAAGCCTGGTAGATGGCGGTGCAAGAGAACTCGTCCTCCTGGGGCAAATCGTTGACCGTTTCGGTCTTGAGCTTGGGAGCAACTACCATCTGCCTCAATTGCTGGCAGATCTCTCTGAAATCCCGGATCTGCGACGCCTGCGCTTTTTGACCTCCCACCCCAACTGGATGACCGATGAACTGATCGACGCGGTTGCCGCCTTGCCCAAGGTCATGCCCCACATCGAGGTTCCGTTGCAGGCAGGGGATGACGAAGTCCTCAAAATGATGCACCGCGGCTATACGAATAGCCAGTATCGTGAGCTCGTTGCGCGGATCCGCGATCGTGTTCCTGGAGTTTCGATCGGTACGGACATCATCGTCGGCTTTCCCGGCGAAACTGACGCCGCTTTCATGCACACCTACGACACGCTGGCTGAACTCAAACTGGACGTGGCACATCTGGCGCGTTACTCACCCCGACCCGGAACGTATTCAGCCCGCCTCTTACCAGACGATGTCCCAGCCGAAGAAAAAATGCGCCGTTTCAGAGCCCTTGAAGACCTGCAAAAAGAAGTTGTCGGTACGATAAACACGGCATATCTCGGAAAATCCATTCCGGTCCTTTTTGAAGGGAAATCCAAGAACCGCTGGCGTGGTAGAACCCCCACCAACCGACTCGTGTTCGTGGAAACTGATCAGGATTTATTGGGACAGGAACCGGATGTGCGCATCACCTGGACTGGACCGTGGTCCCTGCTTGGCGAATTGGTCGTTTAAACGATCGTTCTAAACTGGTGTCGTAAACCTTTAGCCAGTTTTATCTTCAAATTGACATAAATCCACGATCGGGCAAATCGCACACTTCGGTTTGCGCGCCTGGCAAATCTCACGACCGAGGTCAATTAGGTTCAAGTGCAAGCTGCCAAATTCCGCTGGATCGGCAATCTGTTCCATGTAGGCATGCGTTTTTGTAATGTCCAACTCTTTAGGGCGCAAGCCGATCCGCCCTGTGACGCGGTAGATGTGCGTGTCAACTGGGAAAGCTGGCATTCCCAACGCGAAGACCATCACGATTGCAGCCGTTTTAGGACCAACACCGCGTAAATTTACCAGCCAGCGCCGAGCTTCTTCAGGGTCCTTTTGCTTTAGCCAATCCAGGTCGATCTCGCCGCGTTCCGCGGTAATATCCCTCAAGGCAGCCTGGATGTTGGGACCTTTCTGGTTTGCCAGACCAGCGATGCGAATGACATACTGCAGCTCCGCCGGGTCGGCATCGCGTACCGCCACCCAGCTTGAGTAGCGAGCTTTTAACTCCTGAAATGCTTTGTCGCGGTTGATGTCGTTTGTGTTCTGAGAAAGGATGGTACAAACCAGTTCATCGACTGCTGGCAATTCAACATGCCAGGTCGGTGTTCCAAATCTCTGGCGCAATCGTTCCTGCACGAGCGCTAATCGTTCGCGGTGCTCGAGGATTTGATCCATTACCAGGTCTTCGTGATCTCAATCGGTCTCGCGAGGCGTATCTCCCCGACCTCAAGCCCACGCCAGTTTCTCAGAATGGGATTGTTAAAGTTCCGGTAAGCGTCGCTTGCCATCTCAGCTTCAAAACCAAGTGCTTTGAGGAGGGCAACAATCAAGGTGAAGGTTGCCCGGCGGTTTGGATCGCCATCACTGATCTTGATCGCCACACCAATTCCAGGGGAACTTATGCCGCAAGCTCCAGGCATTAGGCTAATCATCTGGTACCCTTCCGCGCCACCTTTGACAGCAGCTTTGCCTTGCATCACGCTCATCAAGACGCTATCAAGAGCTCCAGGTCCCGCCACCATTTCCGGGTAAGCCATCATGGCGTGAGTTATCTTTTTGCAGGTGGTTGCACGCAACTCACCCAATTCCGAGGCATCAGCCAGGCGCGCCATCGCCAGGGCAAAGTTGCGCAGCGGCATGGCAAAAACAGGCGCACTGCAACCATCAATTCCGATAGGCATTTCTTCTGACTTGGTATCGCACATCTGCGCCACAGTCCTAAGAATCCGCTGCTGCAAGGGATTATCCATGGATAGATAATTGCCTTTGGAGTAATCATGCAGCAGTGCTTGCGCCAGCATACCACTGTGTTTTCCTGAGCAGTTGTGGCGGTAAGGGGTTGGCTCTTCGCCGCGTTCGCGCATGGCAAGGGCAGTTTCTTTGTCTGAAGGCCAATGCACTCCACACTGCAAATCAGTTTCCTGCAAGCCGACTTTTTCGTGGATCGAGCGTAGAACGCGGACGTGCTCATCGGTACCATGATGAGAAGCACAAAGTATGGCAAGCTCTTCTTCGGTCAATCCAAAGTGTTCCGGACCGCCATCTTCCACAAATGGGATTACCTGGAGCGGCTTCATGGAACTGCGAGGAAAAGTTAGCAGGTCAGGATCCCCGAGCGAGGTCAGTAGATTTCCCGTTGAATCAACCACAGCCATCGCTCCAAAGTGGACGCACTCAACGATGCCGCCTCTGGTCAGTTCTACGATTGCTTCATAACCTGCCTGAAACTTTGCCATGTCACTCCCCTTAACCCTGATTCAATTCATAATAAGTTGTCAAGCCCCATCTGAGGCGATTAAAGAACAGTTCGCCTTCAGCGGGTGCGTACTCGATCCGTTTTAAAATGCGTGGGATCAGTTCAAGAAAAGTATCCAAATCAGCATTTTTTTCTTTTAGACCCACGATGGAATTCTGGATAAAAGTCATCAATTTTCCCATCGTCCTGACCTGGTCCTGGGTGACCAACCCGGCTCGCGAAGAGACAATCTGGTAACCTTTGAAAGCCCGGGAAGCCAGCAGTTTCATGTCCGCCGCCCACGCAGCAGGATTGGAATAAGCCAGAAACGGTGGTTGGTCCACCATCACACTGTCGCCCACGAAGATCACTTTTTCCTGCGGCAATATCGCCCAAATACCCGCTACATTTGAACCAGGATGGTGCTCCAGCAGGACTTCCGACCCGCCAAAGAAGAGGTTCATATTTTGGTCGAAACTAATTTCAGGGGAGAACGGTCGGGAAGATGAACCGATCGACTCGTGACCATCACCTGCCCCAAGCAACTCCTCCTGCAATTTAACCGCCTGTTGTCGGGGTTTTGCTGGCAGGAGATAATCGGATTGAGAAACGATGATGCAATCACAACCTTTTGCGCTCAGTGTGCGATCGTACTGGGTATCGAGCAACACCAAGAAAATTGAGTCCGATTTGGCACTGCGGTTGCCCCAGGCTTTTGGTTCATCAGTGCGATAGGGCGAATCGAAAAGGATGTTGCCATCTTTCGTTTGAAGGATGCCGGTATAAAGACCAAGCGCGTTTTGCTGGATAGAGACATTTGGGGTTAATTCCTGCATAGCTACTCCTTTTGTTACTGCCGCCCATTATAGCCAAAGTCAGGGTTAATCGCCAATAATGGTTCTCTAAGGGTCACACTTGGGAATATCTGACGTGCCGATTCTTTTTGCGTTCAACTCGAAACCAAAATATGGCGAAGGGTCGAGTGTGTTGATGATGTCAAGTTCATTCAGGTAATGACCTGTGCCGTCATCGCTGACGATCGAAAAATGCAGATGCACACCCACCGGTCGAGCTGGGTTCCCAGAGTAATCCCCCTGGTACCCAAGCAAATCACCTTTATATACAAGCTTCTCGCGCGTTCCTGGTGGGAAAGCGTTCTCGATAAAACTATTGCCTTCAGCATCTGCCAGGTGGGTCATATAGAGCCAAATCTGGCGGGCTGGGTCGAGCGGATCCTGGGGAATGCGGATGATGAGGCTGGAGCGCCAACCTTCCTCGCGGGTTAGAAAGCCATCGTAAGGCGCATAAACCGGCGTCTTGCCGGCTTCGGTTCCACCAAAAATGTCAATCCCCTGATGCCTTGTAAAAAGTTTGAAAGAGTCATTCCACAGGTAGCCAATGAAACCTTTGCTTGGCAATAAGAAAGGTGCATCTGAGCATTGGGTCAGCGCTTCAACTTCGTATTCAGGGTGTTTTTCAGGATTTCGAAGATAGTTGATCACCATCCTCGTGCGCCCGCCCAGGTAAGTCCGCCCCAACAAGTAAACACTCATCACTCCAAGTATGCCTGCTGTCAAAGCGATAATCAGCCAGACTTTCCTTGGCAGTTTTCGATTTTTACGGAAAGCGTTTTTTTCCATAAGCGCTGATTATAATGGTGTTTTTACTTCACCTATGGCAAACCTTGAATCAAGCATTGAAACCGGAATCCAAAGTTCTTACAATAATATCTGGAACAAATTAAACGAGCAGAGCGTCTTGAATAATATGAACAAAGTAAATTACATGAAAGAGGAGTAAAAATGAACAGAAAACGCATTTTTGTAATCGTCATGCTGCTGACCATGCTTTTCCCAGCAGTAGTTGGCGTCAGTAAAGCTCAGGCAGCATACCCCAGCTTTACCATTAGTGAAGTCAAGAAAGATGAGTCAGTCACAATTTTGACTCAGGACATGATCAAGAACCTTGATTGGAAGGTTCTGATGGGTGAATACAACACCAAAGGTGTAAAGGGCATCGAAGTTGCCACATTCAATTCTGGTGCTGGTGGTTCCATGTCAGCCACGGTCAACATCCCCGACGCACTCAAAGGTCGGGCAATGATTTCGATCCGCATTGAAAGCTTGACCGGTGGTTATTACTATTACAACTGGTTCTGGAATGACAAAGAGAATGGCACCTGGCCGGCTGAAACCCCTGCCCCGACCGCGACCCCTGCCCCGACCACTACCCCAGCCCCAACCACGACTCCCGCCCCAACCAGCACACCTGCACCGGCTGTGAAGTATCCAACCTTTACCATCGCCGCAGTAGAGAAGGACAAAACTGTTTCGGTGGAAGGCAAGAACTTCCCCGCTAACACTGAGTTTACGGTTCTCATGGGCAAAATGTGGACCATGGGCATCAAAGGCACCGAAGCCGGCACCTTCAACAGCGGCGAAGGTGGCAATATGACCGCCACGTTCACCATCCCGGAAGCACTGGCTGGCAATAGCAGAATTTCCATCCGCCTTCAGGCAAAAACAGGTGGTTGGTACGCCTACAACTGGTTCTGGAACAACTCCACCCAGCAGTAGTTTTGCACACTCAACTCACTTCAGGACCGGTAAAAACCGGTCCTGATTTTTTTCACCTGGGACAGACAATGTGGTATGATTTTGCGCGACTATGAACAATAAAATTACTATCATAGAAGGTCCGACCCCCGTTTTTGAGCGACTCTCTGGTGACCCTGAACACAGAGAAGACCTCAGTTGGGCTGTCGGCATTTTAGAAGGTCCGTTCCTCTACGACACTTTCCTGACCACGTTGCGCACGTTCGACAGCAACAAGTTGTTGGAACGCTGCAAGTCCACCTGGGAAGCCAGGCAGACCATGTTTCTCGAGTATAAAGATGAGATCGGACTGCGCAAAGAAGACCCTATCATCGCCGCGAGAGCGCTCACAGTTGAAGAAGGCGATATGCTGCTCTTGTGGGTGCGGCGCGAGCTCGACACAGAGCATGCCGATGATTTTCTGGATTTTGACGACCTCGAGGACTAGAAAACAAGATCAGGTTAAGAGCAAAAACCACCCTTGTAGGTGGTTTTTTATGCCCCAGGAGGGAATCGAACCCCCAGTCTAGGCGTTAGGAGTGCCTCGCTCTATCCATTGAGCCACTGGGGCGCGCAGAGATTATATCACTGCTAAGGCAGGTAAGCCCAGGGACTAACCGGCATCCCGCCAAAACGAATTTCAAAATGCAAATGAGCGCCTGTCGAATTGCCAGTGGAGCCCGCGGTACCAATCACGCTGCCCTGGAAGACGTTATCGCCGCAATTGACTTGAATGTTTTCAAGATGTTCGTACCAGGTTGTGAAGCCATTGCCATGGTCGATCATCACAAAATTGCCATAGCCACCATTGAGCCAACCAGCATACACGACTGTGCCGCTATCAGCTGCAAACAATGCTGAGCCAATTCCAGCTCCGATATCAATACCGTTGTGCCCCGGACCAAAATAATTACCCGAGACCATGTGAACCGCGGAAGGCCAGATGAAAGAGCCACTTCCCATCAGCCCTACACCCGCGAGCGAACAAGCGCCAGGGCCGGAAAAACCACTGATGAGATTGCCACTCCCATCGGTGGTAACAGCGGCGAAAGTGATGTTGACCAACTCCCGGTTCCCTCCCGGCACCATCACAACCGTGCCCGGTCCGACTTGTGGGTTGGCAAGGTCAAGATCGTTGCCAATGAAGAGTAGAATGTCCTGGATGTCGGCGCCGTAGCGAGAAGCAACAGAACTCAGGCTGTCACGGCTGCGCCAGGTGTGGAGAATGCCGTTTGTCGGTGGGATGGTGAGAACTTGCCCGGGCATGAGGTTGTCGGATTTATCCTGCAGGACTTCGTAGTTGGCATATAGTACGGATTCGACACTCAGACCAAATTTGTCAGCGATACCCCAAACCGAGTCTCCACTTTTCACCGTGTAGGTCGTTGGAGCAGTGCGCAATTCATTCGAAACCTCAGTGTTTGGATCCGAGCTGCGAACTAAACCACTGACTTCTACTGTAGGCAAGAATGCTGGCAATGGCACTTCCAGCACGGCAGGGTCAGCCGCAGGTAAAGTTCCGACTTCCACGGCTTTCCGGTAATTCGCCATCGATTTTGCGATTTGTGGCTGCCAAATCAAGAATGAAATCAATCCAGCGCAAACAGCTGCTGCCAGAATCCAACCAATTGCCCCCCACAAGCGCCCCATTGAAGCTGGCGCTTCTGTATTGTCTTTTCGTATCATGCCTTACTCTCAAATCGTGTGGCAGATCTACATGTCTGCCAGGTTCTCCAGGAACTCCGCGTTCGTCTTGGTTCTTTCCATCTTTTGCAGGATTGCCTCCGTGGCAACCGAGGTATCCATGCCCGCTCCCTGGGGAGGGTTGGAAACCATCTGCAGGTACATTCTACGCATCAACCAAACTCTTTGCAAGGTTTCGGGGCTCATCAGCAGGTCTTCACGCCGCGTAGATGATTTCTCGATATCAATGGCGGGGAAGATTCGGCGTTCTTGCAAACGGCGGGAAAGGATCATTTCCATGTTCCCGGTGCCTTTGAACTCTTCGTAAACCACATCGTCCAGCCTCGAGCCTGTATCTACCAGGGCGGTGGCGACGATCGTCAGGCTGCCGCCATCTTCAAGGTTGCGTGCGGCGCCAAAAAAGCGCTTTGGAGGATACAGCGCAGAGGGGTCCATGCCACCCGAGAGCGTTCGACCGGATGGGTTCACCACCATGTTATAAGCTCGTGCCAAACGGGTGAGGGAATCCATCAGGATGACCACATCCAACCCATTTTCCACCAGCCGCTTTGCGCGATCCAGTGAGATTTCTGCCATCCGAACATGCGAGTTCACAGGTTCATCGAAGGTGCTGGCTATGACCTCAGCCTCAACAGAACGATCCATATCCGTCACTTCCTCAGGACGCTCACCGATCAGCGACATGATCTGGCGGACTTCCGGATTGTTGGCGCTGATGGCGTTGGCGATATCTTTCAGGATCGTGGTCTTGCCTGCTTTTGGCGGGGAGACGATCATGGCTCGTTGCCCCCCACCGATCGGAGCTACCAAATTCATCATACGGGTCGCCAAGTTAAGTGGATCATATTCCAGGTTCAGTAATTTATTGGGGAAAATTGGGGTGAGATTCTCAAACTTTGGGCGCTTGCGAGCTTCGTCTGGAGTCAAACCATTAATGGATTCCACTTTTAGCAAGCCGTGGTGACGTTCATTCTCACGCGGCGGTCGGACGTGCCCAATCACCAGGTCACCTGATCGCAACTCGTAACGTCGCAACTGAGCCTGTGAGACGTATATGTCTTCCGAACCGATTCGATAGTTGGCACGCAGAAAACCGATTCCTTCATTCATGATCTCAAGCACGCCACCGCGCATCTCAAGACCTTCTGCTTCCGCCAGCGATTGAGCGATCTTGATGATCAATCCCTCGCGTTTTAGTCTGTTCAAATTTGGAATATTTAGATCTTTTGCAATTTTTGAAAGTTGTTTGACGGTTTTCTTTTCGAGTTCAAATATGTCCATGTCTCACTCACCACGATTTTCCGATGGATCCACCCTCTCACAGGACCTGTACTTAACTTCAGGGACTGACAATTCTTAGAGACTTAAGCAACACAATTTCCGATTAATTGTCAAAGATTTACTTAGAGGGATGGCGGGGTTGTTAATTAGAATATTTAGTTATAAGAAGATTATAACAGTTTTGCTCGATTGTGCAAGTTTAATATCACATGTGATGATGAATTACGGATCACCTCCTGGCCAGCTTAATTTATGTGACCCCTTTGGCTCGCATGCTATAATTTGAACACTAACGGAAAGTGAGTCAAATCGCTATGGCGCGGAGTACAACTGCAAGTAAAACAAAAAAAACGGCTGGAACCAAAAAGAAACCCAGCACAACCACCAGAACCCCAAGCCGTGCCAGAAAAAGCACCTCGCAGACTTCCCGTTCTAAATCACCCGTAAAAACCAAATCCCCAACTCCACACAACAATATGATGCAACCCGCACCCCAACCGCTTTCGGCTGAACAAAAAGTGGATATTGCTGGAATTGTCATGATTGTGATCGGCCTGTTGACCCTCCTGAGCCTGATGACCTCCTATTCTGGTGGTTGGACTCAAACCTGGGCGAGCCTGTTACGACGCTGGATGGGTTGGGGGGCGTATGCTTTGCCTCTCGTTTTATTGTTGATCGGAGCCTGGTTCTTACTTTCCAAAATGGACCGATTCCCTGGCGTCTCATTAGAACGGGTCCTGGGGGTCATCCTGATCTTCTTCAACCTGCTGACCTGGTTCCAATTGCTGGATGTCAGTTTTGGCGGGATATCAAGCCCTCCTGGCGGTGGAATTCTCGGTGGCGCTGTTTACCGTGCCTTGGAAAATGGACTTGGCAGGGCAGGCACCATCATCGTCCTGGTCGCCTGGCTGCTCGTGGCATTGGTATTGCTGATTGACCTCTCCATGTCCGACCTCGTGAGTTGGCTGGCAGAAAAATACAAGCACAGCCACTCGAGGTTTGCGGAAATCATCCGTGAGAAAGCCGAAGAGCACCGCCAAAAAGCAGTCAGAAGTCAGGAAACCTTGGACGTTGAGGAAGATGAGAACACACTCCCACAGATTACCCCTCTCCAAACCAGCGCCAAGCCGAATGTTACAAACGCCATTGAACTCGATACGCCTGCTCCAGTAAAGGCATGGATCCTGCCTGAGCCAGAAGAAATCCTCAATCCGGTCCAAAAAGCCCCTGTTGATGAGGAATCTGATGAAGACAAAGCCCGGGTAATTGAAGAAACGTTACGATCATTCAACGCGCCAGGCAAGGTTGTCGAGATCCGGCGCGGTCCAACGATCACGATGTTCGGCGTGGAACCGGAATTCAACGAAAACCGCACCGGGCGGACGCGCGTTAGGGTCAGCAACATTACCCGCTTGGGAGATGACCTGGCGATGGCGCTCAAGGCTTCGCGCATTCGCATCCAGGCGCCTGTTCCTGGCAAGGGCTATGTCGGCATTGAGGTGCCCAACCTGAAAACCAGCATGGTATCCATGCTTGAACTTGTCACGAGCCTGCCCTTTCAGAACCACAAATCCCCCCTCAAGTTTGTCCTTGGCAAGGACGTCACCGGCATTCCAACCACCTCGGACCTGACTGCCATGCCCCACCTCCTGATTGCCGGCACGACAGGCTCAGGTAAATCAGTCTGTGTGAACGCGATCCTTACCGGCTATTTACTCAATCTCAACCCGGACCAACTCAGGCTCCTCCTGATAGACCCCAAGAGAGTGGAGTTTTCGGTCTATAACGGCATCCCTCACTTGCTGACCGATGTCATCATGGACCCCGAGAAAGTAGTTGGTGCGTTGCAGTGGATGCTGCGCGAGATGGACCTGCGCTACCGTATTTTTGAGAATTTTGGCGTCCGCAATCTGGAAGAATACAACAAGAAAATCACCGCAGAAGGCGGCAAAAAACTGCCGTACATTGTAGTAGTCATCGATGAATTAGCCGACATGATGCTGCTCGCGCCGGATGAAACTGAACGCTGCCTGACCAGGCTCGCCCAGTTAGCCCGCGCCACGGGTATCCATTTGATCATCGCCACGCAACGACCTTCAGCGGACGTCATCACTGGTTTGATCAAAGCCAACTTCCCGGCGAGAATCGCATTCGCGGTCGCTTCCAACGTGGATAGCCGTGTTATCCTGGACCAGCCCGGCGCGGAACGCCTGCTCGGGCGTGGGGATATGCTCTTCCAGGCGCCCGACTCCCCAGCGCCGGTCAGACTGCAAGGCGCTTACGTTTCCGAAGAAGAAGTCTCAAGATTAGCGCGCTTCTGGCAAGCGCAAACTGTTGAAAATGGTGCTCCCGAACGTCCCGATAAAGCGCTCTACTCCAGCGCTAGCAGCCTGCCGCTGACCCAGGAGCCGCTTTGGAAAGAACTTCAAAAAGATCCCGACGAGGATCCACTGACCGAGGAAGCCTTGCGCATTATCCGCAAGGAAGGGCGGGCGTCCGTCTCGATGCTCCAGCGTAAACTCCGAATAGGTTACACACGCGCCTCACGACTTGTTGAAAAATTGGAGGAACAGGGTATTATTAGCGCAGGACATCCTCAAACGGGAACGCGAGAGGTCCTTGATTGGGGCGATTACCCCCCACTCAAGGAAGATTAGATCGAAAAAATCCAATATCCCCGCAAGATCAAAGGGTTCTTTGATCGATTATGGTAATTTGTAGGATTGTCAAACATATTGGACACTTTGAGCCAAAAAAGAAACAGGCGA
>CAYRYL010000039.1:0-19103 GCA_964428425.1 uncultured Anaerolineaceae bacterium
AAATTGTCACACAAATATAACTACCTCTGAAGGTAGCCCGTCAAATATATCACAAGCCCCCACGGAATGCAAGGGCTTTTTCGACCTGTTGGCTGGTTTTCCTCAGTTAGTTTATGTGCTCAGGGATTGTACTACAAAACATCGTCTCCACGTTATTTTGAGCAAAACAAGGTGGTGTTCATCCCTTGGGAACCACCCTCCTGAGGGCCATGGTGACCCGCCGACATGACAGATCCGAACTTTTTATTGCCCCGACACCACCGTAGGGAAAAGGCCAGCCTTTTCCTCGTCGTAATCAGCACGTACATCAGGTTCACTTGAAGAACCTGATGTACGACTTTCATCCTGAGCAACGCGACTGCTTGTGTCCCCTTGTGGGAAGAATCTTTCTTCCTGCTGTCATCCTGAGCAACGCGACTGCTTGCGTCCCCTTGTGGGAAGGATCTTTCTGTTAAATATCAGATTCTTCGCAAAAAAGGCTCAGAATGACCCGAGTCGCCTTGCCCTAAACCCCCCGTAGGGAAAAGGCACCTGTGCCCGCAAAGCAGGGTATGCCTTTTCCTAATGGATGTGCATGGCAATTCTTAAGGTTGACGCGGGCGTCAACCCTACATGTACTGCTCGAAAGGGTGTGGGTGGTAGCGGTCACCCACGGTGGTGACCCGTTTAGGTGATATCCCGGAAGGCACGGCGTCCCGCAAGGGGAGGCTTCGCACTGCCGTGCCTCTACCGTTTAATTGTCCTTTTAGGGGACCCTTCGTGGTCACCCGCTAAACCCAATTATCCTACTTTACAATCAAAGGCAATTGCGCGTTCCAGGTTTGAGTGGTGAACCAGGTGTTACCGCAGGCATCCCAAACCCCTGAGAAGTAAATCCCATTGGATCCGATATTGCCTGATGCTGTGGATTCAACACAGTCATCTTCAGAGATTTTTACTGGAACAGTCATCCAACCGGCTGAATAGTAAGCGGTTGTGACAAGGTCGCTCTCTGCCCACGAGAGGACGGGAATCGGAGCCGTGGAAGGTGATCCCGGACGCGGATCGACCATTACCATTTCGAGGTCATTCTTGAACGTCGCGGAGCCATCACTTGGTTCATAGAAAAAGGTCGTATCAAAGGCTTGTGTGAAGTAGACCTGCGGCGCGCCAGTTGGAGCGGTGTTGTCATCTCCGATGAAGCCAACGAAGATAAACTCCCCCCTGCCCTGTATTTCCAGGTCTTCCATTTGAGAAAAAGTGTTCCAACTGCTGGGGAGAGCGACAGTAGTCGTTCCTTTGTATTCACATCCAACTAAATTACAAGAATCGATGTAAATATCATCTATCCCAGTAGCTGTCCAGATGGATGCTATCCCGATCCGCGGTCCATCCTCAAGATCCGTGTAAATGGATATGCTCGGATCCACGTCTTCGCCCAAACTCGTTCCAGTTGCGATGGTCCATGCTTGTGTCATGGTGCCATCGACCAGGGCTTCCCGGTTGGATCGATAGAAAAGTCGGTCAGTATATGGAGGAGAACCGGTAACCGTAAAGTTGTCCAGGATGGCGATATGCAGTTTATCCGCTGTATCAATCACCATATCCAAGCCATGGATGTAGCCGGTTTCAAAATAGCTTATATAATCGTAAACCAGTCCAGTAGTAGCGGTGTTCGTTAATTCTTTATACATTAACGCCCCGATCCTGCCATTGGGCAGGTACATACGATCATATACGGCATACGCCGAATACCCATTGCTAACCACCCAAACGTTTCCACTGGTTTGGATAGTAGTATCCATTGCGACACATGTGTCTTCATACCCTCCAACCGGTGGAACAAGCGGGACGCTGCGCCAGCAGGCAAACTTTTCCGGACCGCCGCGCTGCTCGACCCAGGTCACGTAAGCTGTGCCATCATTCAAGGCAGCAATATCCGGGCTGTATTGCTTCCAATCGGCGCCGGAACCGCTCATCGCCATGG
This sequence comes from uncultured Anaerolineaceae bacterium, assembly GCA_964428425.1. Classification (GTDB taxonomy): domain Bacteria; phylum Chloroflexota; class Anaerolineae; order Anaerolineales; family Anaerolineaceae; genus Mesolinea. The sequence goes on from CAYRYL010000039.1 coordinate 1,967, forward strand.
GAAACTTGGCCATCGTTTCGCCGTAGCGGGTGCGGTAATAGACGATGCGGTCGTTGACAACCCCGGCGATGTGCGAACGCCCATTCCCATCAACCGCAACCACGGCTTGTTCCATATGGTCGGTTGGATCAAGAGGAAGAGCCCAATGAATTTCCACGGGCGGGGAAAAGGTGAAGGGAACACAGGCACTCAATACGAGTGCCAAAAGCAAGAAGAATGTCCAAAGGACTGTTTTCCTTTTCATTTCACTGACCTCCTTGAAATGGTCGCACGCAACCCCCGTCATCAGGAGATTGTGTGCATATTTACTTTTGGCTTTTGCGAATGGTTAACCTCGAACGAGGTTGGGTGAGTTGTTACTAATATTATAGCAAATTTGAAAGGTAAATTCAATAGGCGTTTAACCATTCCCATTCCAGACCCGACAATTAGTCCAAATAGTTGGGGCTACTATTAAAGGAAAAGAAGCCAGCTAACAAGCTGGCTTCTTCTAACAAACCTTGGATATTTTTCTATTATCTGGTCAGCAAAGGCAGGTAAATCGCCTTATCCAGCACCAATGGAACCTTGTAGAGGTTGAAGTCAAGCCTGGCGACGTCATTCTTGAGGGTCGAAGTCGAACCCAGGCTGAACCAGCCGTACCAGACCTCACCTGTGGCAAACGCCGCGCCGAGGTCCCAATCGACCGTGACGTCGAAGGGGGTCAGTGTCGGCACAGAGGCAGGACCGGTGATGCTATAGTTGGTACCGCCAGACTTCGGCACAAAGCCATAAGCCAGTTTGACCGGATCAGCGACACCAGGCGCGGAACTTTCCCAGTTCTGAACCATTATCCAGCAAGTGCCCGAGAAAGTTGGTTGGAAGATATTCAGGTATTCCCACGGACCAGGTTGGGTGGATGAGGCTTTCTCAAGCGCGGGGTGCGGCGTTGCGCCAACACCCACGAAAACATCCAGGTCCGCGGAAGTAGTTTCGAGAATTTCAACCACCATACGCTGCTGACCGGCAGGGCAGGTTGTTACTGTGTACCAAACTTGAGCCAAATTATCGTACGGTAAACTGTTGGTCGGGTCCTGTGCCAGGTCGAAGGTTGCGATCGTTGCGGGCGCCAGACCGTAGCGGACGTTTGAAAACGAGGTAATCGCGTTCGCGTAATATTGGTCCTCAAACAGGTATTCGCCAGCAGGCGAGGTGATGTTTTGACGCAGCTCGGTGGGAAAAGTTGAGCCTTGCACCGCTGCTTTTGCCGCCAGGGTGAATGCCGTCGTGCTGATGGGCTTACCACTCGCGAACGTATCCGCCGTTTCGAAGCTGATGCGTCCAAATTGCCAAGCTCCGCCAGAAGTGATTGATGGAGCCACATTTACGCTGATGGTTTGGGTGCCGCCAGCAGGAATTGTGAATGCGCCAGCGGGGGTGGTGGTGATCGTGACATCCGGTGTTTTTTCAATCGCGATGGTGTAATCCGTGTCTACACCGGCAACATTCGTTAAGGTTCGGATGAAAGTGCAGCCACCCAGGCAGTTGCTGTTTTGATAGGAGGGGATATTCAACGTGCGGATATTACCGCCAACCGCCGGGTTGGCAGCCACATATTCCGCATAACTGACTTCCATCACCAGCCCAGCCAGGGCAGCTTTGCTCATGTCGATCCGACCGTTGCCATAAACAAAGGGGGTGACCGGGCTGAGGTCATAATCCACAGATGTTCCTGCCAGGGCAGTCATGATGATCGCGGAGCGGATTGCGGCAGGCGACCAGTCCGGGAATTGAGAACGCATGACCGCGGTTGAACCAGCCACATGCGGGCTCGCCATCGACGTGCCGGACATCAAATCGATTTGGTCAGGTCCTGCGTATGCTGCCAGGATGTTAGTTCCGGGGGCTGCCAGGTCAGGTTCGAGCATTTCAAAATTAGTGATGGGACCTCTCGAGCTTGAATCAGCCAAAATATCGCCCCAATCAGGGCGGGTGCCAGAAACAAGATCACTGAGGATGGTGACTGTCATCGGGCTCGTGGCAACCCCCTCCACCAAAAGCCCATCCGCGAGTGAAATCATTGCGCCAGGCATTGAAACAAAGCCAGAGTCAGTGCCCATAATGATAGGCGCACCGGGAGCATTATTGTAAATAAGCCCAAAGACGGCACCAGCATCGTACATGTTCTGAAGCTTGATCTTGAACGAGCAGGTTCCTCGCTGGACAATACCTACCTTACCGGTCAAAGATTCCGTCCAGGCAGCGCAGCCATCCTGATTGCCGGAATTGCCGCCCCAAACGAGGTCCAGGTTAGTCAGATCAGTAGTAAGTGCTGGCGCGAGGTCAGCGCTTGCGGCAAGAGCGATCGACCCGAGATTGTCGGAGCCGGGATTCACCGTCACGGGATAGCCGAAAATGCGTCCGTGCTGCGTGTTAGCGGTTACCAGTGCCCACGGGGGCAGTTTGTAGACGGTGGAGGCATTCGGACCAGAGTTGCCGGCAGATGTAGCAGTGGAAATGCCATCACTAAAGGCTTCCAGAAACGCCAATTCGGTGCTGTCAGTCCATGGACTGCGGGGAGGTCCTCCGGTGGGACCAATCGAGAAGTTCAGGGAATCAACGCCATCGGCTATCGCCTGGTTTACCGCGGAAGTTGAGGCATTGCCGGGGCAGCCTGAGTCATCACAAACTTTGTAGGAGATGACATGGGCATTGGGCGCCATACCGGAGAGGATCACCTGGGCGCCGCCATAGTTGATGCTGATGCGGTTACCAGCTGCTGTGCTGGCAGTGTGAGAGCCATGGTCGAGCGTATCGTGACCGTTGCCGGCACCCACATAATCGTACACGCCGAGCAGCTTGGCGTTACAAACATGATCAATAGGGTCAGACGCACACAGACCCTTGTAAACGCCAGCTCCATAAGGGTTGGTGTAGACGTACGGGTCCAGCGGGGTGGTGGCCGCAAAGCTTGGGTGGCTGAGGTTGATGCCGGTGTCGATGATGCCAACAATTGTTCCAGCACCCTTCGCGCCGTCTCCGTCAGGAACCGCGCTGCCATCCCAGACTTGGTCAACGCCGATAAATTCCGGGCTAACATCGGTGTCGAGGTAATAGACCTCATCCACGAAGACTTCACGCACCTCGGGTTGCTTGCGCAGCAGGGCTGCTTCATCCATGGACATGCGGGCTGAAAAGCCATTGATCACATAATCGTACCGAAACAAAACCTCAAGTTCACGACCTAGAAGAGATTCAGCCTTTGCGATGAACAAATCCATTTCGGCGTTCAAATGCTGTAAATAAGCGACTGCTTCGGTGGAGTTCACATCCACCTTGCCCGCCGCGTTGCGCGCGGGCGCCGCGAAAATCGCGTTGCCACCTCGATAGGTGACCAATGAAGGTTCAGTCAGTTGAACGGTGAAGCTGTCTGCCTTGGCAGCCGCGTCCAGCCAGATCTGTTCTTCCTCCGAGATGACGGGGGCGTCAGTGGGAGGCAGCACGCGCTCTGGAGCAGCGGCAGCCACCGGGCTCACCAGCAATGCGGCGAGCAGAATAAAACTTACGATTTTGGTGACGACTTTCAGCATGCTTGGATCTCCTTTGTTGGTAGGCTAGCAGAGTGTTAGTGATGTGTAAAATTGATTATTGTTATTTTCCTCCGTGAGGAAAGTTATTAGGGCGGAACTCGAACTCTGTTACTTAAGACACCTTAAATATAACACAAGCGGTTGAAAATCTATCGTTTTTTAGCGTGGAATTGTTTGGAACACCTATCGCGATTGGAATTGGGTCGGAGTGCAGATTGGGGGAATCTCGTTCAATTTGAGAGAGAAGAAAAAAAACTTGTTGTTTATTAGCACATGGACCCGCAACTTCGGGGGCTTTAAGGCAAAAAAAGCCTGCCCCAAATGGGGCAGGCTTTTTCTGTTTAGAACAGACTAGGATTATCTTAGAATCAACGGCAGGTAGAGATAGAACAACTCTGGTACCACTTCGTTGACCGTGATGGTCACAGTGACTACCTCAGAGTAATCGGTTCCGTCGAAGGCTTTGTAGGTGAAGGTGTCTTCTCCGAAGAAGCCTAAATCTGGCAAGTACGTGAATGAACCGTCAGCGAGCAGATCAAGCGTGCCGTTGGTAGCATCGTCGACCAACTCAGCAGTCAGGGTATCCCCGTCCGCATCGGTATCGTTAGCCAACACGCCATCCACCGCTGCAACATCCAGCTCGACATCTTCGTCAGTGCTGTAGGCGTCCGCAACTGCTACGGGTGGAGTATTGGGAATGACGATCTCAACAACCGCTTCGGCTTCTTCCTCAACGGTGCCTAATTGGTCGTTGTCGTGCAGCGCAACGTTGGTCAGCAACCCAGCTTCAGCAGTCTCATCCACAGTCACCTGGAAGGTGATTTCATGGGTGGGCGGAACAAAGACGTAGTCGAAGCAGATGGCGGAGCCATTTGCTATCGCAAGGGTTGTGTCATTGTATACAAAGGTCGTGCCAAGAGTGCCGTCGACATTTTCAACACCAATCGTCGAACTGCCCAGGTTGAAGGCGGGATCAATATTATCGTAAGCGAACACGATCTCATAAGCGCCTGGGGCATCATCCGGCTGCAAGAAGTAGCCGATTTCAAAGTCCATGGTCACTGTAGCAGGGGTGCCATATTTGTAAACATCGTCGTATTCGATCACCGCAAAGTTACTACCATCACCAACCATGGTTACGCCTTTATTGGTGGTGAGGTCATACTGGGTATAAAGGTCATCCCAGAACATCGCCATCACGTTGTTGGGGTTGGTCGGGTTGGGCAGATTCTGGTTAGTGAAGGTGGTTGAAACCATATCAAATCCAGCAAATCCATCAGCCGTGAATTCCATCCCTACATAATCGATTCCATAAAAGTTGAATGGGGCGTAATCGGCGAAGGTGCCGTACCAGAAGCTGTCACCATAGGCAAGAGAAGGTGACGTAGGAAAAGCATAACTGGTTGTAAACAAATCCAGGTAGGCATCCGGATTGCCGTCAGCCAAAATTTCCAAGGTACAAGCCGGATCGTCTGCGCTGGTGGTGGCATCATAGGTGTAATATCCTGGGTCGATGGTACCTGTCCAGGTGATGGCATTGGTCAGTTCATCATAAGCCGCGCCACCTGTGACTGAATCTGGTACATACGTAACGCCCGCTGGCAACACATCATTGATAGAGTACTCAACCGGGTTATTCTTGTAATTTGTGACCGCGAGAGTATAAGTGATCGTGTCACCAGGTGCGGCTTCTGCAACATCTGCTGTTTTCACAACGTCATCCGCTAAGCGGTGAATGTCAATGTCGGTGCCACCGATAAAGACGTCTCCAGCCTCGTCTGCGTAGGTTTCAAAGTACCCATACAAGCGGTCGCCCTCTTCGGTATCCTCATTCCAGAGGATGTCCATTGAGAAGGGTACACCAGCCGGGTTTGTTGCAGGCAGCACGACTTCGTAATTGCCTGCGGGTGGATCAACCGGCACCATACCGGTCGCAAGGGTGACTGAATCGCCAGCCAAGCCAGCCCAGTTTTGGATAACCAGGAAATAGACGTCATCTGCACCCCAGTAAATCCAGTCCTTAGGAGCGTTGATATACTCCAACACCGCCCCGGTAGCGCTCTGGGTAACCAGGTAGTCGTCTGCTGTCAAAACGCCATCGCCATCCAGATCATAATACAGGAACATGTCCAGATCGAGCGAAGTAGATGCGGTGATTTCAGTAACCAAACGAATGGTGTAAGCAGGTATGTCGAGTCTCTTGACAAATACCTGAGTAAGATCGTCCATATGGTCACTTGGGGTGGGGTCTGGGTCAAGGGTGAAGGTCTCCAACTCAGCTTTGGCAAGACCGGTGTTCCAGGTGTTGGCTCCAGTTAACTCTACGGCAAAGAGGTCGCTCAGAGTCGCGGATTCCGCATCCCGATGACTGTCAAATTTGACCAATGCAGGGATGTTGCTGGAAGTCGGCAGCACAGCCAGAGGAATGTGGACATCAGAGATTGCAGGACCTGCTTCATTATTCAGTACCTGGACGTCATCTACCCACCAAGTGTCCGCGCAGTTGCCTGTGTACTTGAATGCAACATAAATACTCTGACCAGCATACGCGCTCAGGTCAACAGCGACCGGAGTGGTAGTCCATGCATCCTCGGGGGGGGTCGCGGGTTGTGCGATTTCTACGAAGGGTCCAACGGTTGGATCACCGCTACCTGTTGAAACCAGGATGCCATGATAAACCATGTCGGCAGTCCAATCCCCACGTTGATGGAATGTTAGGAGTGTGGACCCGTCCGCCGGAATGGTGATTTGCGGAGTTACCAACCAGCCATCTTGATCTGCGCTGCAGCTAAAATAGTGTTTGGCGGACGCTGGCGCAGAATTAAATTGTGCGGTATCACGAACCCAATTCGTCGCTATTGCGTCATAGTTGTAAGCAGTCCAACCAGTAGGCGGGAAAATATCTTCAGCAAAGTCTTGGGATGAAACCACCACAGGGTCACCACCGCCAGCAAAAGTGCTGTCGGTCAGGAACTCAACGGATGCAAATTCCCAAACGTCCGTTTCAAAAGCAGCCACATCAGCGGTGAAGGTGACCAATTGCGTGCCACCAGCTGCGATCGTGAAGCTCGCGGGGGTAACAGTGACCCAGGTTGGGGCAACTGCGGTATAGGTGGCAGGCAGACCAGAAACGCTCTTGAAGGTACGCGTCCAGGTGCATTCGCCAACGCACTTGCTGCTGTACAGGCTGGCAAGGTTCAAGCTAGCGGGGGTGCCGTCCAATGTGGGATCGGCTGCTTCAAAATTGGCAATGGTTTCATTCATCACCAGGCCAACCAGGGCGGCATTTTCGAGTGCGACCCGTCCAGAGCCTTCATCCTGCGGGGTAGCTGGGCGAACGCCCTCACCCAAAGCAGAACGATCCGCCAACAGGCCATCCTGGGCGGTCATCATCAAGGCTGAACGAATTTCCATCGGGGTCCAATTAGGATGCAAAGCTTTCATCAGTGCGGCAGCGCCGGCATTGTGCGGGCTGGACATGGAAGTACCCTGGTATTGATCCAGCTCGTAATCGGTGCTAGGAGTGATGGTGCCATCCGCTACTGCAGCCAGGATGTTAACACCGGGGGCGGTGATATCAGGCTTGAGAACGTCAAAAGTCGTATTGGGACCCAAAGAACTGAAGGCTGCGATGATATCTTCCCAGGCGGGATTCAGAATCCTGCTGGTACCAGCGTGCATTGTCGCAGTGGCGGTTGGATTGGCATCGATCCAGGCTTTGACCGCCAGACCTTCTTCCAGGCTCAACATGCCAGCAGAGACAACGCCAGACATGCCAACAGGAGGACCGGTGCGGCTGTTGTAAATGAACACATAGGTCGCTCCGGCATTGCGCGCGTTGGCTTCCTTGACCGCAAAGGTACACGTACCACGCGCGATCAGGGCAAATGAGCCAGCAAAATAGTCAGTGGGGAAGACTGCGCAACCATTCAGGTTGTCGGGGCTGTACTTGATGGGTAAGTTAACAATGTCAGTGGCAACTGGTGTGCCAGACTGAACAACACCCAAACCTACCAATTCCGGCGGAACCTCACCAGGGCCAGTGATATCCATGGCGTTGGCAAAGATGCGCGAGTGCGTGGCAGCGGCAACAGTGGACACCCAGGGCGAACGATGCGCCACAGAGGATTCACCGGTGGTATCGCCAGCGTTACCAGCAGAGGTGGAAACAAAAATCCCAGCTTCGGTCGCGGCAAGGAAAGCAAGTTCGACCGGGTCGCCATAGGGATTAGACCCACCGGAAATGGAGTAATTCAAAACATCCACACCGTTTAGGATCGCGTCATCAACAGCCGCAACGGTTGCATCACCATAGCAGGCACCATTGGGTTCCTCGGGAACACAGACATCAAAGGCGATGATCTGAGCATGCGGTGCCACACCACTGATGGTGGTGGCGACGCCCTGAAACTCAACTTCCACGATATTACCAGCAACAGTCGAGGCAGTGTGGGAACCATGACCCTCGGAATCTTCCGGGCTGGAAGTTTCCACAGGATCGGTAGCAACATAGGTGAAAGCGCCGACCAGTTTGTCGTTACAAGCAGTGGCATATGCGGGGTCACCAGTTGGGGCACAAACACCCAGGTAATCGCCGGTCCACTCGTAAACATATTCGTCAACAGGGGAAGCGCTGAAAGAGGGGTGGTCAAAGTTGATGCCGGTATCGATAATACCAACCAGCACACCTTCGCCGTAGGTTCCAACACCAGTGGATGTCTCGCCATTCCAAACGGCAGGTGCGCCAATCAGCGCAGGACCTTCGTCGGTATCGGGGTGTTCGATCGGTGCAAGCAGCACCTTGGCGCCGGTTTTGTCGGCCAAGAGTTCGGCTTCCGCGCCCGTGAGCATCATGGAGAAACCATTGGTACCATATTGATACTGGAACAACACCTTGGGTGTGTAACCCAGGACACCGCTGGCTGTGGTCAGATAAGCTGCCTGCTTTGCCTGGAGGTACTTCAGGTACGCCTGGCTCTCAGGAGTTTTCACATCCAGCTTTGCGCCAGTGACCGAGGGAGCCGTGGCGGCAAGACCAGCAGTCTCGCCCTGATAAGTCGCCAGAGGCTTATCCGCTAAAATGACCACGTAGCGGGCAGGTTCTTTGCCGGTAAACTCATCAATTTTTACGGCTTGTTCCTCTTTGAATTTCGGGCCCCCCTCTGCTTCTGGCACGCTTAGCAGGGTCGAGCGATCAACCATGGGTTGCTTTGGGCCAGTTGGGGGAGTGCTTTGGGCGCTGACCGGTGCGGCGATCATCGCCAGCACGATCAGAACTGCAACTATGCGAGTTAGGACTGATTTCATATTCTATGCTCCATTTTCTTTTCTTGTTGAAAAATTTGCAGGGAAAACGCACCCTGCGTTTTGAAACTTTCACTTGCAGGCACTATCTTTAAAGATTTCTGATATAACGGTCTGGCAAATTGATAACTCAAATGGTGCTTGCTCCTTTCAGATTTTTGTCTATCCCCCAAGGGGAATTTTAAAGAAAGGCAATAACAAACAGAAACATCCCGACTTGAAGTCGGTTCTTAAATTATAGCCGGTTGTTTCCAAGCGTCAAGATAATAACCCACGAAGGCAGCTTAAGAGGTGGTGATTGACACGATTCTCATCAAAAATATCGCCTCCAACCTTCTCATGATCAAAAAATCACCGGCTGCGGGCTGCAGCCGGTGATTTTCCTACACAATCTTACTTTCGGTTCTTGACAATTAATTTTGGTTCAATGGAGTGTTTTTTTCTATCTATCTGCCTCCTGGTCCGCGGTGGTCGCCCATGCCTCCGAAGCCTTCCATTCCCCTCACACCGCGCATGCCCATTCCAAACCCCATGGGCATTTCGTCAAGGTTTGCGATCAACAGGTCAGCCTGGATCTGCGTGAGCGTGCCAGCCGTTACCTCAGCATTGATCGCATCGGTCATGGCTTGCTTCATAGTCGCTTCAAAGGTGCTTGATCCACGCAGAGCCTGGATAGCGGCCTGCAGATCGGCTTGCTCCTGTGTGAGGACGCCGTCGGCGACCAACTGATCAATGCGCGCCTGTTTCACAGCAGCAACCGCGTCCGCAAGCTCTTCCTTGGTGATACCAAGCGCTTCCGCCAGGTAGATATCCTGGTCAAACTCAGCACGCTCGGTCTCGCCAAGATAGCGATACAGGCTGCGGAAATTGGTATTACCTTCTTTCAAAGTTTCCGCCTGGGATGCCGTGATGGTCTCTGCTTCCAGGGCTGCATCGACAGCGGAGGTAAAAGCCTTCTCCACCGCAGCGGTCAGGTCCTCAACGGAGATGCCCAGGGCAGCCGCGAGATCTTCATCCGATCCGCCCGGCCCACCTTTTGTCATCATCATGAGTGCGTCAGTGGTGCTCCCTGAATCGGCAGAAACCCGCCCCACCCAGCTATTTGCCAGGAGTGCTCCGCCCGCCAGGAGTACTGTCATTGTAATTAAAATGATTGTTTTCTTTTTCATGTACTTTTTTCCTCTTTCTGATCCATTCTTTGGATCGACCTTAGTGTAGATGAAAAAGTCACCGCAAAGGTTTAGAAGTAGTATATGTTTTGGAAGAATTATCTTGAGCAAGCGCGGACAGATATTTTTCGCGAAAGATTCTTGCTCGGGCTTTGTTGCTGCCAATATAACTATCGAACTGGTTTTTGCTGCTCAGGGCAACCGCAGTCCGATTTCTTCGGCAAGATCTTTGCCGCGGCGCAAGTGTCCGCGTAACTGCAACCCGCGCAGCCGCCACGTCCAGCTCTGGCATCGCGGATCAATCGATAGATGATCAATCCTACAATAGCCACTAGAATACCGCTAATAATGATCGTTGGAACCATTTAACCTCTCACACCCACATTGGCCCGCTTCAACGCGCCACCTGCCGGCCTGGATGGCCTGAAGACAAGCCATACCACCACTGCCAACAGCGCCAGGGCGATCCCTGTCCACAAGGTAAAGATCCCCGACTGAAGCCAAGTTCCGATCTGGAAAACCATCAGTGCCACAGAATACCCAACCGTGGTCATATATCCGATCGCGAAAACAGTCCAAAACGGGCTGTTCATCTCGCGCCGGATGGAACCGATCGTCGCCATGCATGGCGCGGAGAGCAGCACAAAGATCAGAAACGAAGTCGCTGAAAGAGCCGAAAAGGCTGCCTGCAAGCTGATCCACATCGCCTTTCCACCTTCAGCAACTTCAGAAAATCCGTAAAAAATTCCAAAGCTGCTGACCACGGTTTCTTTGGCAACCAAGCCGCTCAGCGCTGCCACCACTGGGCGCCACTCTCCCCAGCCTAAAGGCCTGAAAATCCAAGCGATCGCGTTGCCAAACCCAGCCAGCATGCTCCGATCTATCTGCCCGCCCTCCAACATCTGGAAGCGTCCATCCACCCAGCCAAAGTAGGTCATGAACCAGATCACAATGGTTGCGAGCAGAATAATGGTGGAGGCTTTTTGGACAAAGGATGAAATACGATCCCAGGTTGTGATCAGGATATTTTTAATGGAAGGCCACCGATATGCCGGCAATTCCATCACAAAAGGCGCAGCTTCTCCCTGGAATAGGCGCGTCTTCTTCAGGCTTATCCCCGAAACGACCACTGCCGCGATCCCCAGGAAGTAAGCCCCAAAAGCAACCCAACCTCTACCGCCAAAAAAGGCGCCGGCAATCATCGCGATCACTGGCAGCTTCGCGCCGCAAGGAATAAAGGAGGTCGTGATGACGGTCATACGCCGATCATGCTCATTCTCGATCGTCCGAGCCGCCATGATCGCCGGCACGCTGCAGCCACTTCCAATCAACATCGGGATGAAACTCTTTCCGGAAAGCCCAAATTTGCGGAACATGCGGTCCATGATGAATGCCACTCTTGCCATATACCCGCTGAACTCCAACAAACCCAGGAACAGGAACAGCACCGCCATTTGAGGTAGGAAGCTCAAAACCGAACCAACCCCAGCCAGGATGCCGTCCACCAGCAACCCTTGCAGCCAGCCTGCCACGCCCCAATCCGCCAGCTTGCCGCTAATTGCCGGTAAAAGGATCTGCCCGAAGAGCTTCTCGTTGGTCCATTCGGTCATGCTGGCGCCAACCGTGTTTACCGAAACAAAATAGACGATGAACATGATCGCTGCGAAGATTGGCAAAGCCAGCCAGCGGTTGGTCACAACCCGGTCGATTCGGTCCGAGGGAGAGAGATCGCCGGCTTTCTTTCGGACGGTAACCTTGTCAAGCACTTCTTCGATGAAGTCATACCGTTCCGCGGCGATGATGCTGTCTGAATCATCGTCATATTCGAGTTCACATTGCCTAATATCTTGCTCGATGTGCCCCCTGAGTTCTTCCGCAAGACCGAGCTCCGCTTCGACCAGTTCGTTGCGTTCGAATAGTTTGACGGCATACCAGCGCTGTTTGTGCTCTGGATGATCATGTAAAGCCACTTCCTCAATGTGCCCCAGTGAGTGTTCCACCCCTCCACTGAAGCGGTGTGTGGGCAGGAGATGTCCCTTCTTCTGGGCAACCTCCATTGCAAGGCGGGCAAGAGCGTCAATCTGGGTTTCACGCAATGCCGAGATTTCCACCACGGGCACACCAAAAGCCTTGCCAAGGGCGTCGCCGTCAATCTTCGTCCCGCTTTTCTCGACCTCATCCATCATGTTAATTGCCAAAACCATCGGGACGCCCAACTCAGCCAGTTGCGTTGTTAGATAAAGGTTTCGTTCCAGGCTCGTGCCGTCGACTATGTTGATGATGGCATCAGGATTGGACTCGAGCAAGTAATCCCGGGCCAATTCTTCTTCCAGGGAATTCGTGGAAAGTGAATAGATTCCCGGCAGGTCCACCAAAATCACCTCCGGGTGTCCGATCAACACACCCTCTTTCTTCTCAACCGTCACACCAGGCCAGTTACCAACGTATTGGTTTGAACCTGTCAGGGCATTGAAGAGTGTGGTTTTACCAGAATTTGGATTTCCTGCGACAGCGATGGTTATGGGCATGGTGGCATTCATTAATAGAAGGCAGTGGTAAGCTTACTTCAATGATTTCGGCGTCATCTTTGCGCAGGCTCAATTCGTATCCGCGCAAATTGACTTCGATAGGGTCTCCAAGAGGCGCAACCTTTCGTACAAAGATCTCGACATTTTTCGTGATGCCCATATCCATTACCCGGCGGCGAATTCTGCCATGTCCATGGACTCTGACCACCCGGGCTAATTCCCCTATCTCAACATCTTTCAAGGTCTTCATTTGATATTCCTCTTGGCTCAATAATCTGGCATCTTTCGCCAAAGTGTGTTAGGCTTGCCTAACAATAAAGATGTTAGTCCAGCCTAACAATTCTGTCAAGGTTTTGGTGTTAAAATTGAAGAGACTGGTTTGTTAATGCAAGGAGAGTGAGCATATGACCATTCAAGAATCCGCTGAGATGTACCTCGAGACCATTCTCATCCTTGAGAAGAAAAATGGCAATGTGAGAGCTATCGACATTGCGCATCACATGCAATTCTCCCGCCCAACCGTCAGCGAGCAACTAAAACGCCTCGCCGCTGATGGCTTCCTGGAACTGGATGCCAACAAGCGCATCTCCCTCACCCCCAAAGGCCGGCAAATTGCTGAAGAGACCTACAACCGCCACAACAGCCTGGCGGAAATTTTTATCTGGATGGGGGTCAGTGAGCAAACCGCTTTCGAGGATGCCTGCCGCATTGAACACTACATCAGCGCCGAAACCTTCAACTGCTTACGTAAGCATTACGAAAGCGATCGAAAGAACGCAACCGCCAACAACCCAAGCTAACAATCGCGGTGTTTAATGGTATAAACCCTGCCATGACCTATAAACCAGATCTCGATATCGCCCGGCTTTATGCCAGTTTTGCCGCTCCCATTGCCGAAGTCGACTGCGGCAGGCTATGCGCACCCCACAATCCTTCAGGCAAACCCTTCTGCTGCGACATCTGCGTGGCAGTGCCTGTCGCTTTCAAAGAAGAATGGGCGTACCTCAAGCCCAACACCCAGCTTTGGCACCGCCTGCGCGGCGATGAATGCCCCACAGATCCCATCGATGTGCCCAAGATGAAGGCTGAAACGCCAAGCTACATGCACCTGATGGCTTGCCGGGGTCCCGAACACTGCGAGCGTGACTTCCGCACCCTCAGCTGCCGCCAGTTCCCCTTCTCCCCCTATATCACCGCAGACGACCGCTTCATCGGCCTGACCTACAACTGGGACTTCGAGCAGGTCTGTTGGGTCATCAGCAATCTCGACCAGGTCACCCCCGCATATCGAATGGAATTCATCGACCTATACGATCGCCTGCTTTACGAATACCCCAAGGAGTACGACAGCTACTACTACCTCTCGGAGGACATGCGCGAAGCCTTCACGCAGCGCCGCCGCCGCATCCCCATCCTCCACCGCGACGGGTCTGATTACCTCCTCAGCCCCGCCACCGACCGCCTCACCCGCGTTTCACCTACCCAATTCCGCAAATTCGGACCGTATAAACGATCCTGATTTTGTAAAGCAATCATCTTTACTCAAAAAGAAAAGGGATTGGCAATCTAACGCCAATCCCTTTTCTTCTATTCATCAAGCTTAGCTTTTTGCGTCCGGAACCGGCGTATCTGATTCTGCTTTCTTTTCCGTCAGGCTGCGTCGGATTTCTTCCTTCAGCCTTTCGGTTTCTTCGCTGGGCAGTCTCTTTGCGGCGCTAACCTCAAGGTTGAGTTTATCCGAAAGCAACAGGGTCAGCAGCCCTTCCATAATACTGGAGCCGCTTGCCCCGCCTTCACCGCTGCCGCCAACCACCACCCTTGGCACCACGTCCACGCGGGAATTCTGCACGGCTTCCGCGAAGCGGTTCATAACCTGCTGGGTCACCTGGAACTGCGGACCGCCATAAGCGGCAACCTGTTCCTCAGTCGCGATAGCCTGGGCGATACCGGTGCGCGCGATCTTCTCAGCCTCGGCTTCAGCCAATGTGCGGATCTGGGCGGCTTGCTGCACAGCCCGGGCATAGTCAGCCTTACCCTGGTTGGAGAGCACCGTAATGCTCACCTCAGACTCGGTAATGTTGCGCTGCTGCTCGGCGCGTGCCTGGGCTTCGCGCAGTTCCCGTTCCTTCTGTGCCGCAACTTGCTGGCGCTGGAAGGTTTCGATCTGCTCCACCGCAATCTGGCGTGAGCGCAGCTGGTTGAGGATGACTTCCATATTCTTATCTTCGCCGGCAGTGGTAGGTGTACCTATCAGCACCTCTTCCAACTCGAGGTTGTAGTGCAGGAATTTGTCTTTCATCTCCTGGCTGGACTGACGCTGTATCTCATTGCGATCATGGATCAGTTCGATCAGCGTGCGGGTTTGACCAATATTCTTGAAGTATGCCGACACCATCGGGTCGAGGGTCTGTTCCACTAGTTTCTTTACGTCGCCAAAGCGCTGCACCACCAGCGGGGCTTTCTGGTAGTCAATGTGAATGACGACTGAAAGCGGCAGGGAGGGCTCGAAGGCGTCCTTGGTGATCAAGGAAACTTCTGAAAGGTTTTCATCCAGGTTATGGGAACCCACTTCGGATTTGATCCATTTGAGGATGATGTTGGTGGTCGGAACCATCACCACTTTGCCGGCGTAGGTGTTGAACGCGTACTTACCAGGTAGAAGCGGCTCGCTCCAAACACCGCGGCTACCCTTGCTAACCAACTCGCCGTGCCGATAATCGAGCCCGGACAGGTCTTCACTGACCTTGCCGGTGTACGATACAACCACGCCAACAAACCCGACTTCGACCACTGTCTTGTGGATCATTTCCACCGTGGCAAAAAGCCGGTTGAGGTAATACGTGCCTTCCACCAAAACCTGCAGCTGGCGTCCGCGTAAACCTGCAGCGTTCACAAACCGGTCAGGCATCTGGAAGTTGTTATGGTACGTCAGGGGATCGGTCATGTCAGAGCCGACGATCGGCGCGATAATGTCGCCCGATGGCAGAGAGGGACCGTCATGCACGGTCACAATCCCGATCAAGTCGTCCGAGTCTTTGATCACGACCGGGGTGAAGCCCTTGCGTTCTCTGATGACCGAGGACATATTCTCGATGACCGTCTGGTCATCCCTGCTGAGAGGCAGGTAATAAACCTGTTCTTCCGTGATCACCACGAACTGCGCCAGGTTGATGGCGTAAGTACCTTCACGCAGGATCTGGCGCTGCGGACCGCGCTGACCGCCGTGGGTCAAAAAGTCCGTCACATCTTGAAAATCATGCGCGGTGGTGTTGGACGCCAACACCTGCATGGCGCTCAGCGGCTCGCCATCACGCGCGAAAAGGTAACCGATTTTGCCCTGGGCGATGGTGACCAGGGGTTCAATGTGCACCCGGTATTGAATAGGCATCAAAAAGTGCAGACCACCGCGCAGGACGTTGGGTTGATAACCTGCTTCGCCATTTAGAGCTATAAAGCCCGATTTGAGGGAGCGGCGTCCGAAGCGTTTTTCCACGATTCCGATGCGATTGTTGGGTATGAAGCGGATGCCGGAAAGCGCAACCAGCAGCACAAACACGCCCACGATAAGCGGTACGAGTATATTGTTAGGCATTTTTCTCCTTGAGATAATGTTCTAAATTGAACAAATTTACTATACACCCCCGCCAGCAAGAAGACCATAGATAATATAGCCTTTGCTGGGAAATCCGATTACAAGACCTGCCGCCGTAGAGTTGCCACCTCCCGAAAAACTGCCCGCATCACCTCGTGCGCGTGGTAACATTAATGGAGTTCTCCGCCATCCAAGTTCCGCCTGCGGGCGCGTGAGGGTCACATGAACCAGACACTAAAACCGAACCAACATCTGATCGTCCTTGCAGGCAACATCGGCAGCGGCAAGACCTCCCTGACGCAGCTGCTCAGCCAGCATTACTGCTGGCAGGCATCCTATGAGTCGGTCGACAACAACCCCTACCTGGCGGATTTCTATGCGGATATGCGCACCTGGGCCTTTCATCTGCAGATGTACTTCCTCGGCAATCGCGCCCAGGAGGTCGAAACTCTGCTCAGCTCCGACCAGTCCGCCATCATGGACCGCAGCATCTACGAAGATGCCCACATTTTTGTGCGCGCGCTGCACGAATTGAACAACCTCTCCGACCGGGATTACCAGGCCTACTTCAAGCTCTACGAGCTGGTCCTCAGGCAGCTGCCCAAGCCCTCGCTCCTCATCCGCCTGGTTGCGCCGGTTGAGACCCTGGTTGAGCGGATCCAGCAGCGCGCCCGTTCGATTGAAGACACGATCGACCCCGACTACCTTCGCCTGCTCGACAGCTACTACCAGCAGTGGGCGCTGGAGTACGCCGAAAGCCCAGTCCTGACCATTAATAGCGAGCTGTTCGATTTCGTCAACAACCCTGCGCACCTGCAGGAAATCATCGCCGGGATTGAGCACTGCCTCACCACCCACTTCAGCCTGACCCTCTCCACCCCCGCCTGAGCCTGCACTCTTCAATGTAGGGCTGGGCCTTGTTGTATACAGCAACATAGGTAACAGGTTGTGCAACCACATGGGTTACACATTTAA
>CAYRYL010000040.1:0-18971 GCA_964428425.1 uncultured Anaerolineaceae bacterium
GCACTGCCATGGCAGAAAATGAGAAGGAAAACATGGTGTTGAAAGGCAATCGTGAGGGCTTCCAAAGTTCCCGTGTGCCCAACTTCTTCATTCAGCGCTACGCTCCCTGTTATGTCGACGAAGTTCGCCAGTTCCTGGTCGCGGTGCGGGATGACTTGCCCACCCCAGTAACTGGAGAGGATGGTCGCAAAGCAGTGGTGATCGGCTACGCGGCTTGGAAATCCTTCCACGAAAATCGCCCGGTGAAAATCAGTGAGATCTCCGGATGAAATCATTCAAAATGCTTATTAATCAAGGAGTGTGACATGTCAGAAAAGTTAGTACCAGAAGGTTATCTGGCCTCCAATCAGCCAGATCTGTTTTTTGAGGATAACGCCGTAGGGCGGCTAAAGAAAGAGGTTTGGGAATCCAGCGACGAGGAAATTGACGCCATTTTGGCAGATTACGGCGTCCCTTCACCAGTGGAATGGGGAAAGCCTGGCTCGTACATTCAGACTACCACCCGCTGGCAGGTGGAAGAAAACCGCAAGAAGAACGACATCGTTTTTATCCCGGTCGGCTGCACCGAGCTACATGGTCAACACCTGCCAAGCGCAGCAGATACCCTGTATGTCAGCGCGATCTGCGAAGGTGTGCGCCGTTTTACCGCCAAGCGTGGAGCACCAGTCAACCTGGCTCTTCCTCCCCTGAATTACGGCGGTCATCCTTATCACCACTTGGGCATGCCCGGTACGGTTATCGTCCGCGAGCACGTTGTGCGGGAAATGATGATCGACGTTATGCTGGGATTGTGGAATGACGGTTTCCGCAAGCAGCTGATCGTGAACAACCACGGTCAACTTTGGATGCTCGAATCAGCCGTGCAGGAATTCCAGAAGCGCTATCAGCTTCCTGGCATCTTCCGGGTGATTGACTGGCATCGCGGCGTGCGTGAATTCTTCCGCCCAGTGAATCGCGGTGGGGTAATGGACACCAACTTTGTCCACGCGGATGAATCCGAAACCTCCCTCAGCTTGCTTCTGCACCCAGAAATGGTAGACATGAACTATGCCGTGGACACTGAGGGCAAGAGCTACCTGCCCGAAGGTCATTACGACAAATCCGTGGATCCGTTTGGAAGACCGAGCCGCTGGTCTGAAGGAGAAGGACACTTCGCCATTGAGATTGCTGCCACTCCCGAAGGTGTGGTTGGAAAAGCGAAGTCCGGTACTGCTCAAAAGGGAAAACGCCCCATGGCAGCCATCCTGAAGTACCTGACGCTCTGGCATGACGACGTTCTGGAAGCATTTCCTGCTGGCAAGGTACCACCAGTGGAAGAGGTGACTTTGAGAACAGAGAAAGAAATGGAACCCTACCTGCGCGAGCCTTTGAGCGAAGGCTGGAAACCTGTTTATGGTATTCCCCGCATCGGACAGGGAACGGAAGTCTAAATTTTCAGGCAATTCGAATAGGAGAGAAAACATGAACGGAAAAATGGAAGGCGTTACCCTTGTTGCGGATTGGGACCCCAAACCCGGCTTTAAACTCGGTGCGAAAGATATTGAAGGTCGTCAGACATATTTGGGTAGCCAGGTTTGGCGCAACCCTCGCCTGGAAATCCGGGAATATGAAATCCCGACTCCAGGAGAAAATGAAGTCCTGATTGAAGTCAAGGCTTGTGGTATCTGCGGTTCGGATGTGCACATGTCCCAGGCAGATAAAGATGGATATATCTTTTATCCCGGGCTAACCGGTTTCCCCAGCATTTTGGGGCACGAACTCTCCGGCGTGGTGGTTGAGGCCGGTAAAAAAGCTTTCGACAAACACACCAACAAACCCTTCAAGGGCGGTGAGGCTGTCACCACCGAAGAGATGCTTTGGTGTGGTCAGTGCAAACCCTGCGCGGATGGCTGGCCTAACCACTGTGAGCGATTGGATGAGATTGGTTTCAACGTCAATGGCGCGTTTACCAAATACGTCGTGGTCCCTTCGAGGACAATTTGGAGCCTAGAGCCGCTGCGCAAGAATTACAGCGACAAAGATTTATTCATTGCCGGTAGTTTGGTGGAGCCGACCTGTGTGGCTTACAACGCGGTAATCGAACGCGGCGGCGGCATTCGCCCTGGCGATCGAGTGGTTATTTTGGGCGGTGGTCCGGTTGGATTGGCAGCCTGTGCCATCCTCAAACGTGCTGGTGCATCCCAAGTTATCATCTCTGAAACCCAGGAAGACAGGGCGCAAATGGCTCTTAAATTGGGCGCAGATTTCCATGTGAACCCATTGAAAGAAGATTTTGCGGATCGCGTCCTGGAGATCACAGGCGGCATGGGGGCTGACCTGTTCATGGAAGCCACTGGTTTACCTGAAGTGGTATATCCTGGAATTGAGCGCGTGGTTTGGGAAGGCCGAACGCTGAACAGCAAGATTGTTGTTACTGCCCGGGCAGAAGCAAAGATGCCTGTGGCTGGCGAAGTGCTCCAGGTACGCCGGGCTCAAATCATCGGTGCTCAGGGTCACTCCGGACACGGCACCTTCCCACGTGTGATCGAATGTATGGCCACCGGAATGGACATGACCACGATCAGCACCAAGAAGGTTACCTTGCACGAAGTTCCTGAAAACATAATTCGCCTCCAGACCGATCGGTCGGAGTGCAAGATCACTTACCTGGCATAAATTCACGCAATGGAGGTCAGCCGGCGAAACTGGCTGACCTCCAAACTGGAGTGTTCTTCATGAAATTATCAGTGGTACTTTCCACCCAACAAACCCAGTTTCAGGCAGCTTCTTTTTCCGGGTCGCTCGCAAAAAACGTAGCGGATATCACCGGGATGGGATATGACGGGGTTGAGCTTGCCATCCGTGACCCAAGGTTGGTGGATGTGGATGCCTTAGTTGCCCTGACGCGCGAACATAGGTTGGGTGTTCCGGCGATTGGCACTGGTCAGGCGTGGAATGAGGAAAAACTTTCATTTACCGACCCCGACGAGTCGGTGCGTAAGGCAGCGATTGAGCGTGTAAAAGCCCATATCCCCGTTGCAGCGCGTTTTGATGCCGTCATCATCATTGGATTGTTACGCGGAATTATTAAACCCGGCATCACACAAGAACAAGGCTTGGCATGGGTGTGTGACGCCCTACAGGAATGCAGCCAGGCTGCCAAACCTTTTGGTGTCAGGCTTGCGCTTGAGCCGATCAACCGCTACGAAACGACCCTGGTCAATTCTGTAGCAGAAGGTATGGCTCTGATTGAACGCGTCGGAGCGGATAACTTTGGGCTTTTGTTGGATACTTTCCACATGAATATTGAAGAACCAGACATACTCGCGAGCATCAGCACCTGCGGTGAGAGGATCTTCCACTTCCATGTTGCCGACTCGAACCGTTGGTATCCTGGAGCAGGGCATCTCGATTTCACCAATATTCTCTCAAGATTGCTATCGACTGGTTACCACGGATTTGTTTCGGGAGAATTCATGCCTTTGCCAGACCCCCTCACAGCAGCTCGTGAAAACATCGCCTGCTTGCGTGCGATTCTTTCCAAACCTGAGTTTAATTCCGACCCCAGGGAATGCTCATAAAAGCATGCACCTGTAAAGGAGAAAACAGTTATGCACGAGATTTATTCGAATATTGCGCCTGAGGCGAACTTCGCTCAAGTCAAGCGGATTGAGGGGTTTACATCCATCCAGGCGGAGTATTCCGCATATCTCAGTGACGAATCCAAGCTGTCTGCCAAACCATTCGATTACCTGTTTTTCCCCAGGAGTGAGGGTGAGCTTGCCGCGGTCGTGAAGCAGCTGAACGCGCAAAACATTCCTTTTACCGTTGCGGGTGCCCGTACCGGTCTGGTTGGAGGCTGCGTGCCTCTGGAGGGGGCGCTAATTTCGCTTGAGTATTTAGATAAAGTTCTTGAGGTCTACCGGGATGAACCTTCGGGCGAATGGCGGATCAAAGCGCAGACGAGCGTCAGCCTGAAGAACCTGGACAGCATGTTGAGGGTCAAACAGATGCCTCTGCTTGAACAAAGTCCCAATGATGCCATTCGAAGGCACTACGTGGAATTCAGGGAGGATCCTGACCAATACTTTTACCCTCCTGACCCGACTGAAATGAGCGCCTCGTTGGGAGGTTCCGTGGTCACGAATGCATCCGGCGCAAGGACCTACCGCTATGGACCAACGCGCGCGTGGGTTCGGGGGATGCGTGTGTGCTTGGCAAACGGGGAATACCTGGATATTCCCAGGGGAACATACTTTGCCTCACGCGAAGGACAGTTCATCATCTACGATTCAAAGGGTGGCGCTACGCAGATCACCATTCCGAATTACCCGCAACCGCGCACGAAAAGCACCGCTGGATTTTTCGCTGCCCCGCAGATGGATCTGATCGACCTGTTCATCGGGTCTGAAGGCGTTTTGGGAATTGTCACCAGTGTGGATGTCGCGCTGCTCCGGCATGAGGACAAGGTTTCGATCATCCAGTTCATGGACTCTGATGAACAGGCAGTTACCCTGGCAGATGCGTTGCGATCTGAAGTTCGCCTCCAACTGGACTTCCTTGAATTTTACTCAGGCAATGCCCTAAGTCTGCTCAGGCGTTTGCAGCGCGAAGAACCGTCCACTGTGGGCATGCCGCCCATCCCGGAAAACGCGAATGCTGCCTTGTTCTTTGAGATGAGTTTTGATCCACACCAGGCAAATCAGGACTTCTCCATCCTCGAAGCGGTTATCAATGCCTGCGGGGGCAGCCTGGAGCGTTCCTGGGCGGGTTACGAGAGCCGGGAATTGGACCGTTTCAAGGTCTTTCGGCACATGGTCCCCGAGACAATCAACAGCATCATTGCTGAAAGAAAGAAGCAATATCCAGGTATTCATAAACTGGGCACAGACATGGCTGTACCGGATGGTCACATGCGCGAGATGTGGGATTTGTATCGATCGCGCTGTGAAGCATTGCAGCTGGAGTGGTGCGCTTTTGGGCACATTGGCAACAACCACATCCACGTCAACATCCTGCCCAGGAACCTGGAGGAACTAGAGAAAGGTATGCAGCTTTATGAGATTTTTGCGAAACGAGCCGTAGAATTGGGCGGCTCAGTTTCAGCCGAGCATGGCATCGGAAAGATCAAAGCCAAGTTTCTCAAGGTCATGTTCACTCCCGAACAGATTGATCAGATGAGAAACGTCAAAAAGGCGCTGGACCCACAAGGGTTGCTGAACCCCAACGACATTTTCCCTGCCGAGGTGGCTGCATGAAGATTGTGGTGTGTGTTAAGCAAGTCCCCGAAGTTACCAACGTCCAGGTGGATCCCAAAACTGGCACACTGATCCGCGAAGGCGTGAAATCCATTCTGAACCCGTTCTGTGAATATGCCCTGGATCATGCGTTTCGGATCAAGAATCGCTTTCATGACGTTTCGATCACAGTGATCACGATGGGTCCACCTCAAGCCAGGGATGTCCTGGTGCGATGCCTTGAGTTGGGGGCGGATGAGGGCGTTCTGATCACGGACAGGAAATTCGCTGGCGCGGATACCTGGGCTACCTCGCTGACCCTGGCGGAAGCAATCCGGAAAATAATTCCAGACTACGACCTGGTGCTGGTGGGTAAGCAGGCGATTGACGGTGACACCGCGCAGGTTGGTCCCGAAATTGCCGAAATACTCAGTCTGCCCCAAATAACCTACGGGGTGGAAGTGACACTTTCAGATTCGCGCAGGCAAGTTCGGGTGACACAGGAAGTCGAAAAAGGCTATGAAGTGCTCGAAGCTGCGCTGCCAGCGCTGGTCACCTGCAGTAAGGGTGAGGTCGTGAGGCGCGCGCCATCGTTCAAGGATGTCATCAATGCTCGAAAAAAACCGATCAGGATCATCAAAGCCAGTGATTTGGAACTCCCCGAGGAACAATTGGGCTTACAAGGTTCATACACCCAGGTCGTAAAAGTGTTTCCGCCTCCTGCAAAAAAGTCCAGCATGCTGCTACAAAACCTGGAGTCAACAGAAGCTGCCAGAGAAATACTTCGGTTCTTGAAGGAAAAAAGGTTTGTGGAATGAGAGTATTGCAAACGAGCGAACTGACTACTGACGGGAATGGATACTAGCATTTATGTTGAACATTGACCACGAAAAATGTACTCGCTGCAAGGTTTGTATTCGGAACTGTCCATTTGGAGCTTTGTCCCTTGTGGGAGGTTCCTTGCATGTAAACGACCTTTGTACCCTGTGTGGAGCATGCATAAACGTATGCCGTTTTGACGCCCTGAGTATTGAACGCAAAAAAGCTTCACCAGAAGAACTGGCACAATACAAAGGTGTCTTCGTCTGGGCTGAACAGGACGAAGAAACCTCACCCCGCAAACCGCGAAAAGTTGTGCTCGAATTGTTGGGTAAAGGTAGGGAGCTGGCTGATAATCTCGGGGAGGACCTCGTCGCGGTGGTTCTGACAGGCACTGGCGAGTTGGATACCGAGATTTATGGGCACTATGGGGCAGACAAAGTCATCGTCTGCCAGCATGAACTACTGGAAACCTACTCCACGGATGGCTTTTCCAACGTCCTGTGCGCCGTGATAACCAGCAAAAAGCCGGCAGTTGTCCTCTATGGAGCCACACCTCATGGCCGGGACTTTGCCCCCCGGGTGGCTGCCCGCCTTCACCTGGGGTTGACGGCTGACTGTACGGGTCTTGAGATCAACGCTGAAAGACAGCTGGTTCAGACCCGCCCCGCATTCGGCGGGAATATCATGGCTTCGATCATCACACCTTTCAACCGCCCGCAAACTTCTACCGTCCGTCCGAATGTTTTCCCAGTTCCTGGCAAAAAGGCAAACGCCTCACTTGTGAAAGAGGACTTTCCAGTTACACTCAATCGTGCAGCAATTCGCACCCGGATTGTGGAAAAGCGCTACCTGAGCGAGGAAAGCAGCGTCAGCATCGAGGACGCGCGTGTGATCGTGGCAGGCGGTAGAGGTTGCCAAAAAGCATCTAACCTCGCACTCTTGCAAGATCTGGCAGAAAAATTGGGAGGGGTGGTGGCTGGCTCGCGAGCGATTGTGGAGCAGGGCTGGATCCCGCATACCCGCCAGGTTGGTCAGTCTGGCACAACGGTTGGCCCGGAATTGTACATCGCGGCTGGCATCAGCGGCGCTATCCAACACGTGGTAGGGATGAGCTCATCCAAGACGGTCATCGCGATCAACAAAGACCCTGAAGCTGCCATTTTTAAGACAGCGGACCTGGGTATTGTTGGCGATGCCCTCGAGATTATCCCGCTTCTTTCTGCTTTAATTGCGGGGAAATAGTCCTCAAAAGAGCCTTTGTTATTCCTTTAGGTCAAAAAAGGCTGAAGCGCGAGCGTCTCGATAGGGCAATGCTCAGGCTATTCTAAATTTTCGTTCCGCACTCCGGGCAGAATTTGGCGCCTTTTACTTCCACCCCGCAATTGGGGCAGACCACCGGACCGCGCTCAATTTTCGTCCCGCACTCAGGGCAGAATTTGGCACCATGTGCATCGGCGCCACAGCTGGGGCATTTATCTTCCAGCGGCTGTTCCATGACCGTCCCACACTCGGGGCAAAACTTTGTGCCAGGCGCTGCCATCACTCCGCAAGAGGGGCATTTTGCTGTGCTGGCCTGGGCCTGGCGCATCGAACTTTCGGCAGTTTTGAGTACATCTGTCAAGCCAAAGGCGTCGGCAAAGCCCTTGATTGCTGAGCCTGCCTGTGCGCCGCGCGCTTCGGCGATCTCTTCGGAACGCGGGCTGTCTTCCTGGCAAAAGCCGCTCTGGCTGTCAAAATCGGAAAGACACACCACCCGCATGCAGGTAGGGCATTCGCGGAAATTGACCTGTACCTGGCCCCAGGCTTTTTCAAGCTGCTGTGGTTTGAGCTTCATGGTGTAGCGCGGGTCTTCACCCAGCACATTCTCTGCTGCCGCGCTGCCCACCAGGGGCACCCTACGAAGCAGGTTGCCCAGGGCTTGTTTGCCAAAATCCTTGGTGGCAGTCTCTATAAAATCGGGCTGGCTGCGGAACTCGCGTTCACAGGCGTCACAATAGAAAACAGCATACGGTCCAGCGCCATCGTTGCGAACATCATAACGTGGCATGCGGGAGAAAGTATCCATAGTTACCTCCAGAAATGGTTAGGTGGGATGGAAAATGAGTTTAAAGCATTATACATCTCCCAAAGGGGTGAAGCAAGATGGGAAAAGATGATTCACTGATATTCCTTAAGAAACCTTTGCGCTTTTTCAGTGATCGTCCAGATAATTCGATTTCGGTTTGAGTTTATGGATGAACCTGATAATGTGCCAAATGAACCTATGAATGTGATATTCACGCGGGACGTGAAATGGTTATTTTCTGATGAATTGCTTGTCAGAATCGGGAACTCCAACGCCGTCTGACATGTATCTTTCCACTTTCATGTGCAAATCGTACTTTTCGCGGAGATTTGAGATTTTTTCCATTAAGGGAGAGGTATGATGCGCATCAAGGTCGGCCTGGCTCTGCCAATGATCGACCAGCAGCAAAGTTTCAGAATCATTCAGCGGGAAGAAATATTCATACTTCAGATTGCCTGGCTCAGCGCGAATCAGTTTTGTAATTCCGCTGTTTTCCATTTCCTCAGCGAACTTCCTCGCGTTGCCATTTATTCCCGAGTAAAACACATTTACGACAAGACTCATGTTACTTCCGTTCTGTTTGTTTATCCATTTATTAACTTTAATACTAACACCTCCAGGAGGTTGGATGGAGGTTTATCTCAAATTTTGTGGTGTCTGGAACACCTTCTCCTTGAACACACCTGGAGAGTACATGGCAACACTTAAAAGAAGAATTTTTGAAAACCAATCCCATTTATCCTCAAGTCGCGTTCAAAATCAAACAGCGCTTTGTTCTTAACAAAGTAATTACGAAAGGCAGTTGTAACATCTTTAGAATTACCAACTTGGAGAATTTTGTTGACAAACCGGTTCCATTCTGAAATGGGCATTTCATAGTGGAAATCGTTTTCGGTTTCGAAGTCAACGCCTGCGCCGATTTCGACGCCAGCATTGTCGTGCCAGATCCGGTAGAAAACGTAGTCTGAGACTTGAATCTGATCACCACTGGAATATCCCAGCTTCAACCATTCATCGCTGTACATTATTTTCCTCCATTCAGCTATCGTCTTAATTCATTCTAACCTATCCCCCTGGCATGAAGGGGTCTTCTGCCCCAAGGGGCAGAAGACCATCTATCCTCACCTCAATTTTATTACAGCAACATCTCAAGATAACCGCGCCAGCCCTGAGGTTCAAGTTGTATCCTCGGGGCGACTTCCGGAGCGTTCCGGTAGCCATAAACTTTCGGGTTAAAGGAGCGGATGTGCTCCATGCAAGCGCTCAGACAATACTTATCAGAATCACACGGTTCATCAGCAGGTTTACTTGCCTTTACGAGAGTATTATTGTTGCTGAATCGAGCGCCGTAAGGTGGGATCATTCTGAAAAACTTCCCGGCTAGTCCAGAATTCAACACAGCTCAACTTCTTATTCCAGTCGTAAAGGCTTTTATATTTGTAGAGCAACCTCAAACAATCACGGGCCAACCTCTCGAAGCTGCCTATTGGAAGGGTTTAAAGCTTGCCAGAACTGGCAGAATCCAAATCGCCTTAGATGGCTCTTTGGATATATCAAGAAAAGATAAAAACTTTGCGGAAGTCTAAGTTAAGGAAATTTACTTAGGTTTACTTGAGGTTCTGGGGGAAAAACATCCTGAGGTCAGACAATATCGTGGTGATCTATCCATCGTCCTTTTCTAATTTCTAAAGATTTATCTGCTCGACTATTTCAGATTATGACTGGGTAGCCCGATGTAGGATCGGTCAACAGTAACAACCGCAAAATATTCACGGCCCATATTACGAATACCTTCGATAACCTTATCTTTAATCAGCTGGTCTTCTATCTCACAACGGTCTGGGACAAGAACATCAAAAATGAGGTTAGTGTGAGTTTCACCACGAACCATTCGAAAATCGTGTATCGATAAATTGCTTTCGATGGATTGAATGATTTCTAAAACTTCCTGTCTTTTCTGATTGACAATAGGATCGTTTAGGAGCAGAGGATCCATGTGAATGACCAGGTGGATCCCAGTTTTAAGGGCGACTTCGCGTTCGATATTATCAATCAGATCATGGCTGACCATGACGTCCTTTGAGCCATCTACTTCAACGTGAACTGTGGCAAAAATCCTTCCGGGGCCATATTCATGCACAACTAAATCATGCACAGCCAATACACCGTTATAACTAAGCACTTCCTTTTCAATCAACTCGACTAGGTCATCAGGAGGAGTTGTTCCAAGAATTGATTTTAGAGTGTCTCCCAGGTTTCTGATCCCAGCCAAAAAGATCAGGCCAGCGACCAGTAGGCTTATCCAACCATCAATTCGCAGAGAAGTAAAACGGGAGATCAATGAGGAAATGAGTACTGTTGAGGTCGCCATAACGTCAGAGAGACTGTCTGCAGCAGTAGCTCTTAAAACTTGTGAGTTTATCAAGCGAGCTGTTTGCCGGTATTCATACCAAAGTCCAAGTTTTACTAAGATTGATACTACAAGAACTCCGATGGCTAATATAGTAATCTCAAGCTGGATCGGATGAAGGATGCGGTTTATGGATTCTTTGGCTAACTCGTAGGCAACTAATAGGATAATCAACGCTACCGCTGACGATGCAATATATTCAGTACGAGCATGACCGAAAGGATGGTCCGCATCAGGTGGCTTTGTGGAAAGTCTGAAGGATAGCAGTGAAATTAGGGAAGAAATTGCGTCTGTAAGGTTATTCCACGCATCTGATGTTATAGCAATACTTCCAGAAATGGTTCCGGCAATGAATTTGCCAGTTGAAAGAGAAAGGTTGGTAACAATACCAAATATGGAGGACAGTATTCCATAAGATTCCCTGACTTTTGGATCGTGAACCTGTTCATGATTTCGGATGAGCAATTTCTGTAGCAAACGTAAGAGCATTCTCCTATCATACCAAAAAGAAGCCGTTTTGGATAACCGAAAGGTAAGGTCTTTTTTTTGTTACCCCCGTGATTCTCGACAACAAATTAGTTTAAACATTTATAAATATTAACATTGAAGTATAAGTGTCAAGTTAAGAGATAATGTTACCGAAGGTTCTTTAAGGTTGTGTTTTGTCTGATAAAAATCAACCTTTTCACCGTGAAGATGCTGACCCTTTGCAACTGTTCACGTAGTGCTTCATCGAGCTTCAGTTCACGATAAACAGCCAGATGCTCAGCCATCCAGGGTAAGTTAGGTTTTAGACGTTCCGCGCAAGGATAATCCAGACTGCGTGCAATGATGTGTAAGGCGTCCTCAACTTCGCATCCATAGCTTTTTCCTCTTTGCTTTTCGCGCTATTTTCTGGATATGCGCCTATTTAGGATACGCATGATTGATTTGCGATGCAGACCCATAACTGCTTCTGAATCCGTCAACAGCCTGCTTTTGTCAGCCTTGCTCAGGTCTCGATATCTGCCCCATATTTTGCGTAGATACTTTCTGCTTTCATCAATGTCCATTCGATCCGTTTCTGCCATCGCCACCTCGGTAACATTTTCATTGACCTAACGATAGCATTTCTGTAACAATATAGATGAACAAATGAGTATATTGACAGGATCCAGAAAAGGAAATAAAATTTAATTTTGAGAGCCTAATTTCTATCCTTTCAATCCTCAAAAATAGCATTGGCTGCAAGTTAATCTGACATTTGAAATTCGGAGGACACTTTGAAGTATGCAATAATTGGTGCCGGTAATACAGGTCATGCTGTTTCTGCATATCTCTGCAATCTTGGTGAAGACTGTACACTTTTTACCAGAAATCAGGTGAAGGCTGATGAAATCAATCGAGAGGGAATTACATCTAAAGGTTCCGTAACAGGAATTTTTCATTTAAAAGCCACTTCGGATTTAGCCGATGCAATCCAAGGGGCAGACATTATTATTGTCATGACTACAGCTAATGCGCATCGGGATGTGGCAACCAAGCTGAAGCAGGTTGTTACCGATAACCAGAAGATAATTATTTTTAATGGGAACTGGGGTGCTTTTCAGTTTTTTAAAATCCTTGGAGATGATATCAAAAGAAAAGGACTCACCGTAGCAGAGACATCTGCCCAACTATTTCTTGCAAATTCACCAGAACCAGGTAAGGTCACACTGACCCTTAAGGAAAAGGTGATGTTGAGTGCTACCAGTCCTGTTCAAACTGAAGAAATCATCCAGCAAACCAGACATGTTTTCCCACAATTTGAAAAAGCCTCGTCCATCTTTGAAACTACCATGAGCAGTACCAATCCGGTTATTCATGTACCAATAACCTTACTAAATTTGGCTAGGGTTGAGAATGAGCAAGCCTTCAAATTTTACGGTGAAGGTGCTTCTCGAACAGCGGTGAAGTTAATCCTTGATATTGATCAGGAGCGAGTAAAAGTTGCCAAGGCTTTAGGTTGTGACACAAAGGATGTTCTGACTGGGATAAACAGTTTTTGGGAAATTAAGCATGATAATCTTTTTGATGCTCTGACTAAAAATGAAACATATCTCAAATCAATGGGTCCAAAAGCACTGAATCATCGTTACATCACTGAGGATGTGCCGTTTGGAGTTGCACCAATCGCCCAAGTAGGAAATTTATTTGGAGTGTCCACTCCTCATACACAAAACTTGATTGATATGTTGAAAAACCTGGTTAATGATGAATTGTTAAATGATGGGATTGAATTTCGAATGGAAGATTTCGAAAAATTGTTATTGTCGTGATCCTGCGGGCAAAAGTATTAGTAGGATTAAAGTCAAAATTATTCAAAGGAGAAAATTTGTATGGAAGCAAAAAAGGTTGTTTTAAGTAGTCGCAAGTTTACGGCTGTGGACCTGATTACTGTGGTCGTTTTCGCTGCCCTTGTTCGTGTGCTTTGGCTGGTTTTCAAGTCAGCAGGTGTAGTTTTCCCATTCAACCATTCCTTTATGCACATGTTCAGTGCTTTCTGTCTTGTCGCCTGCATGACTGTAGTAAAGAAACGATGGGCTGCCTTCTTCTATACGGTCGGCTGGTGTGCGATCAACTTCTTCCTTCAGGGAGAGCATTGGTCCTATTGGATCCTCCCCCTCATTGCACCAATACTGCCTGAACTTTATATGAAGGCAAGGAGCAAGAGTTTTGAGAATCCAGATGATGTGTATCACAGTTTCAAAGATCTGTTGGTCTTCGCTGAATTTTACACAGTGGTTTATTTTATTTGGGTTTGGATTTCCTTAATCTTTATCTTCCTGATCCCGATTCCCTGGGGTTTGAGTTTCGTCGCTTTCGGCTTAGCTCTCATTTTAGCGGCATTAGGTGCTTATCTTGGGCATAAAGTCGGAACTAAGATTTATCCACTGATTAATTAATACAATTCTCAGTAACGGTCCATCATCTGAGACCATCAAAGATCCCTGACCTTGAGCAGCCCGCCTCAAGGTCGGGGATTGGAAGAGAAGAATTTTAGTGCTATCAAAAGGCAGGAGGTATTCCATTGGCTGGCTCTGACTTTAGTGTGAATTACGAAAAGAATACATGGGTTCATCGACTTGACCCGAGAGTTAAGTTGATTTTTATACTTGTTTTTGCAACCATTCCATTGTTTTTTACGGATCTACGTTATTTGCTTGTGTGTGCTGCGTTGGTATTACCAATTTGGATTTCCGCCAAGATTGATCCAAAGCCGATCAAGGGGTTGTTGATAGCAATATTGATCTTCTCGCTCATGGCGATGGTGTTTGCTGCGTTTTATAACTACGACCGTCCGAGTCAGAAGATTCTTTTCAGCTTAGGACCCTTGATGGCTACTGATATGGGTCTGATGACCGGCGTGATGCTTGGTTTTAGGGCAGCAGTACCTGCTCTGGTTGCCTTGATTTTGATTACCACCACCGATCCAGCTTACTTAGCAAAGGCGATGATGAAGATGTACATCCCCCTTAGCGTGGCGTTTATGATGATGGGTGCTCTTAAAATGTTCCCACTTGTTTACGAAGAGATGCAAAACATTAAAACTGCTCAACTCATCCGAGGCGTGAAATATGGGGGGCTAAAAAATAATTTCAAAGCCTTCAAATTGGCAGTTTTTCCATTAATGGTTAACGCTCTGAGAAAAAGTCGGGTTACGGGTATTGCTGTGGAATCCAAAGGGTTCGGCAAAAGAGCCTGGAAAGATTATTACCAGGAATTCTCAATGAAAAGAAACGATTATTTGATGTTGGCGTTCTGTATCATCTTTATTGTTGTAACGCTGGTTGTTCGTTTTTACTTTGGTCTCGGTGTAGATCCAAATGTGACAGGCGCATAGGAAAGGTGAGGTGATACATTGAACAAGCAACCCGTAATTGAAGTTAGAAACTTGAGTTTTGTTTACCCAAGGTCATCCAAAAAAGCCATCGACAATCAAAGCTTTGATAACTACGCTGGCGAGTTTGTACTTCTTTGTGGCTCATCGGGGTCGGGGAAGACAACTCTTGCTAAATGCTTAAACGGTATTATTCCACACCTGTCGGTGGGCGATATGTATGGTGAGGTAAAAGTAAACAACCTCAACACAGCTGAAGTTCAAATCCATGAGCTCAGCAGTGAAATTGGCATGGTGTTTCAAAACCCTGAAGACCAAATTTTTTCGATCCGAGTGAGCGACGAAGTTGCACTGGGGGTTGAATGCCAGGGATATAAACATGATGACATAGTTAAGCGTGTGGATTACGCGATGGACAAGCTCCGCATCACGGATATCAAGAACCGCCTGACGTTTTCACTTTCAGGTGGTCAAAAGCAAAAAGTGAGCATTGCTTCGAATTTAGCTATATTACCCAGCATTATCGTTCTTGACGATCCGACAACAGATCTTGATCCCATCAGTAAGCAAGAGGTGATGGATATTCTCCAGGAACTGAAGAAGGAGATTCAACTTGATGTTTCAGGAACAGGAGAGAAAAAGGGCATGACTTTCCTGGTGATTGAACACGAGTTGACTGACTTGATGGAATTTGTAGATCGAGTTATGGTCATGCACGAGGGCAGGATAGTTTTCAATGGCGAACCAGGCGAAGTTTTCTATGAAAACTACGAGTTTCTCGACAAAATTGGCGTACGGATTCCAGATCACATCCGCTTGGGTCGATACTTAATGGACCAGGGATGCCAATATAGCGAGGTAAAGTATCCAGTTAAGCTGGCAGATGTAGTCGATTTTGCGAAAAAGTCACTTATAGATGGACGACTAAAGTTTCCGACCATCAAGTACAAAGACTACTCGATAAAATCAACTGAAAAAGTAGCCGAGGTCAAGAACCTTTCGTTTAAGTATCCAACCTCTGATTGTATGGTCATCGATAACATCAATTTTGATATTTATAAAGGCGAATTCTTTGCGATTGTTGGCCATAATGGATCTGGGAAAACCACCATCATGAAGAATCTTTTAGGAATTCTGCATCCAACGCAAGGAGATGTATTGATTAATGGTCGGAATACCAAAGATACACCGATCTCGCAATTAATTCTTGATATTGGTTATGTATTCCAAAACCCAGATAATCAGTTGTTCTGCAATACCGTCAAAGAAGAAATTCAATTTGGTCTAAAAAACAACGACTACGAACAATCGAAGATCGATGATTTGACTGAAAGAGCGCTGGATATCGTTGGTCTGAAAGCCCGCGAGGACGAACATCCATTTTCGCTATCACGCGGAGAGAGGCAACGTCTGGCAGTCGCAACGATGCTTGTGTCCAACCCGAAGATCATCATGCTCGATGAGCCCACCACAGGTCTTGATGAACGGGATTTGCGAGGCATTCTTGAACTCATGCAGGAGTTGATTGATTTCCATGATGGAACGCTGATCATGGTGACACATGATATGGAAATCGTGGCTAAATACGCCACTCGAATCTTGGTCGTGGAAAAGGGAAGGATTGTTCTTGATGGGGACCCGATAAAGGTGTTTAAGGAAAACGCTCATCAGTTAGAACACTTAAAACTAAAACCAACCACTATATCAAGAATTTCTACGATGTTAGAACAAGATGGAATGCCCTATCTACCTGATTGGAGCTTCTTCCAAAATCAGCTGGTAAATCTTGATTGATTTTCTTTACCGGTTGATTGAGATGTGAAAGTACTATTACTTAAGCCTGATGAAAATGGTTTTTTTCATCAGGCTGTGAATTTTAATATCGCTTGTAGTGAAACTGCCTAGCTAAAAGGTAAAACGATTTACTGTTAAGAACAGATGGAAAATGAATTGAGAAGTATGAATATCTTACTTAAAAGTCTATCTTGTGGTTGGTCTCCTAAAAAGAGTGTCGAGGAATAGTGATGAAAGAAAAAATGTTGGCCCTGGTGAAACCTTCTGCTGCCCCTGGTTTAGAATTGCAGGAAATACCAATTCCGGGATTTGGCCCAAATGATGTGATGATTAAGATTAAAAAGACCGCAATATGTGGTACTGATGTTCATATCTACAACTGGGATGCATGGTCTCAGGTTAATGTTGCTCCTCCAATACATATTGGACATGAATATGTTGGAGAGGTTGTAGCCAGAGGTGATCAGGTTACCAAATTTGAAATTGGTGATTCTGTGTCGGGAGAAGGTCACATTGTTTGTGGTGTTTGCAGAAATTGCCGGGCGGGAAAGTGGGTCCTGTGCAACAACACTAGAGGCGTGGGGGTTCAGAGACCGGGTTGTTTTGCGGAATACCTGGTTATTCCCCAACAAAATGTTGTTAAAGTATTACCAGGTATATCTGATGACATTGTATCGATCTTTGATCCACTGGGAAATGCGGTCCACACGGCATTAATGTTTGGACTGGTAGGAGAAGATGTTTTAGTTACAGGTGCTGGACCCATCGGCATCATGGCAGCCGCGGTTGCCAGACACTGTGGCGCGCGTCATGTTGTGATTACTGATCTCAATGAATATCGATTGGCTCTGGCAGCTAAAGTGGTCCCAAGTTCGGTTTCGGTCAATCTTTCCCATCAGAAATTAGAGAATGTGATGAGAGAGCTGGGAATGCATGAAGGTTTCGATGTGGGGCTCGAAATGTCAGGCGCAGCCCCAGCGCTCAACTCCATGATTAATAACATGATTAACGGTGGCAAGATTGCTATGCTGGGCTTCCAAAAGCCTCAGACCAGCATCGATTGGAATCGAGTAATATTGGGAAGTCTCACGATCCGAGGGATATATGGTCGGGAAATGTTTGAGACCTGGTACAAAATGATGGCTATGATCCAGTCCGGTTTGGATGTTAGCGCTGTGATTACCCACCATTTTGATTTCCGAGATTTTGAACAAGGATTTGCAGCCATGAACAGCGGTCAATCTGGGAAAGTAATCTTGGATTGGTCAAATGTCGATTGATTTCTTAAAGAAGCTCATAACACCAGATTAATTTAGGACACTGATGATATTTGTCATTTTCGCAATACTCTGCTCAGCAAGTTTAAATATTTTATTCAAATATTCAGAAAAGCAACAGTCGAACAGACTAGCTGTTAGCTTCTTTAGTTTTCTGGGTAGTACAACATTCAGTCTAGTGCTCTTGAAATCTGAAACTTTCGCGATGTTTCGTGATGAGATGTCCAGCTCTATCAGCGGTCAGATTACGTTCCTAACCCCCTCTTTTTATGCGCTGCTGCTTGGACTAATTAATGGTTTTCTCTACTTTGGAGCTTTTTATGTGCTGCAATTAAGCACATCAAAAAACGGAAGTGCAATGACGGCAACGTTCAACAAATTAGGAGTAATGGTCCCGGCCGTACTCTCGGTGCTTGTGTTTCATGAAGTGCCCAAATTGATTCAGATTGCGGGTGTAATTATCGCTAGCATCGCCATCCTTATGGTTTATCTGAAAAAAGAAGAAAATAGTATTATTACCTTAAGAATTGCCCTAATTGGAACATTTCTTTTGGGTGGATTGGCAGATTTTACTTCAAAGATTTTCCAGGTTCACGGATCTTCTCAATTCGAAAACTTGTACCTCTTCTTCACTTTCTTTTTCTCATTGATCATAACTGGTTTATTCATGTTGATAAAAGATAGAAGAATTAAGAGACTAGATGTGATTGTAGGATTGGTCTCAGGCATCCCATCTCAATTGATTTCTCTTTTCTTGTTACGTTCTCTATCGAGTCTTCCAGGCTTTGTAGTTTTTCCACTGTATTCGGTAGGGGTGATTCTGGTTGTCAATCTTGTTAACTTGCTGTTTTTTAAAGAAAGACTCACCCGTCGTCAAAGTCTTGCTATTGTAGCGATTGTAGTTGCGGTTGTCCTTCTAAATGTCTGACGAAGAATCGTTTACTTATATCGAATAAAATAAATCAAACAGTAATACCTGCTAGTTGAAGACGAACCGATTTAGCTAACCCCTCAAAGATGGCATGACAGCAGGATAACCAAACTGGAGAAGTAATCACCTCAGCCTAGACCAAAGGGAGAATCTTCAGGCAGAATAAGTATCTTGTTGTGGCAATTAATTTAGAAAGAATCTCAGACCTATTTGCCTAAAATTAACCTGTCTTTGCGAAAAACTGCAGTCATAAACCTCCAGGCTGCCCTCCCTGGTCAGCCAAGTAATCCGAGTATCGTTTTTATGATTGAGAGGTATTGCAGGGATTAAAAATATAGCTACAGTTTCAGAGTCATTCAGCTGAAAGAAATATTCATACTTCAGATTGCCTTGCCAGCGTGAATCTGTTCCGCAATCCTACTGCTTTCAATTTCTTCAGCGAATTTCCTCGCGCTGCCGTTTTTCCCGGAATAATACACATTTACAAGAAGGCTCATGGTTAATTTCTTCAACTCTCTTGAACATTCCTTGCCAAAGAAACAACCGTCTCCACATGTGTTTGCGCTAGCATAAGAGGACGCAGAAAAGTCCTCGGTT
>CAYRYL010000041.1:0-18417 GCA_964428425.1 uncultured Anaerolineaceae bacterium
TGGTCCAATTTGTTCCATCTTCGGATCTCCAAATTTGTCCGCCATTTTCTCCCCAATTAATGGCTGCATAAAGTTGTCCTTTGAATTTCTCAAGATCCGGAATCCCTGAATCTGGATCAAAGCTGACAGGAATCTCACTCCAATTTTCACCATCATTTGAGCGCCAAATGCTTCCAGCTCCTTCCAACCTAGAAGTCCCAACATAAAGTTGGCTTTCAAATTCTGAAATGGAAGAAATCTGGGTATTTGACCTGGTTCCAAACCCGTTGAGATTGACTTGTTTCCAGTTGGGCACACCTGGAGAGAAGATTTGGATGGAGTGATGCAACAGGTCCGCGATAAAAACCTTGCCACTCTTGTTTACGGCAATTCCTATGACTGCAGCGAATTGTTTATCCCGTCCACCTTCAACAGAGGTCAAAAAGCGACCGTTTGCATCAAAAACCTGAACCCGTGAGTTCCAATCGTCCGCAACATATATCCGTCCTTCATCATCAAGTGCAATGCCACATGGATTAATATGCCCGAAGTCACCATTATTTACGCCTGTTTCTCCAATCAAAGTATCGCAGGTATACCCAGTTTCTGTTAAAGAACATTTCTGTATTCTATAATTATCAAGATCAGCAACAAAAATATTTCCACTCAGGTCGACAGCTATCCCTTGTGGAAGGGCAAAGTGAGAATTATCAGAACCACTTTCCCCTGTGACACCAAGGGTTGTTTTGTATACAAAGTCAGAAGTAAACACTTGCACGCGGTGGTTATACGTATCAGACACATAGATGTCCCCATTTACCGGACTGATTGCGACGAAAGTTGGGTAATGAAACTGGTCGTTTTCCTGGCCATAGGAACCAAATGAGTTGAAATAGGTTCCATCACTGTTATAGATCTTGATTTTGTTGTTCGGTGAATCAGCTACATATACTTTGTGGTTATTGTCAATTGCCGGACTTCCATCCATACCTCCCCAATAAGCACCAAAATGTTCATTATCATCTCCCCAAACACCGGCTTCACCTACGGTCCAGAGCTGGTTTCCCTGGGCATCCAGCTTGATCAAACGATATCCATCACGCTCTTTGACCAAGATGCTTCCATCCGTATCGACAGCGACGCCTTGAGCAGTGTTAATGTGATCATTATCAGTTACATAAGGAACTCCTGTGGTGCCATATGTTTTCAAATAATTACCTACGCTATCGAAGACCTGCACACGGAAATTGTCCTTATCACTCACGTAAATATTACCGGAAGCATCTCCTGTTATACCGGTCATGAAAGTGAGTTGATCATTACCCTCACCCCATTCACCACCGGCAAAAACTTCGCAGGTGGCTGTAACTGTGCATTTTAATATCCGAAAGTTATTGCTATCAGCGATGAAAACGTTATCACTTGAGTCTACGTAAATATCATAAGGATAATTGAGATGCTCCAGATCATCTCCTGGTTCGCTCGCAAAGCCGAGGTAATTTTCACATTCCCACTGGGCGGTCAATGAATTAAATTCACATCTATGAATTCTTGCATCAATATAGTCGGTTACATATAAGCGACCGGATGAATCAAAATCCAATCCGCGAATTTCATCAAATCCCCCTTCCGGCATAAGCGCGGTCGCTGCGTTGATTGTTTCCTCATAGACTAACTTCCCAGCAGAATCAAATGAAAAAACTTGGACTCTCTGGTTATTTACATCAGAGACATAAAGCCTGGTTTCATCGTTACTAAAGACCAGGTCATAGGGATAATCAAAGTGTCCGTTATCACCTCCGTTCTGCCATGGATCATCCTCAGGAAAAGACCGGATGTAATTGCCAGCCAATCCATACTCCTTGATCGAGTTTAGGGACACAACAAAAACATGACCATTCTCATCCACCCTGATACTTGAGGGCTGGTATAAGTAATCGTCGTGCTGCCAGGGATTCCCGTAGGTGCCAAACGACATTTCATAACTTTCATCCGATCCATACTTGATCACTTGTGATCCCACTCGCTCTGCGACATATAACGCGCCGTCCGAATCGACAAACAAACCTTCTGGTTGGTTAATATATTCACCTGAAAAGGGATATGGTTCCCCATAAGTTCCTATAGTCGATTCGTATTTAAAACTTAAGCCTGGTTCACCCAAGGTTACATTTATGTCTGTAGCTGTCGCAATGCTTTGAATTTGTGCTGCTCCAACTCCCAGGATAGAAAAAATCAAGACAATTATCAGTAAAGCTCTTGTTGTGTTACTTTTCATAATTTCCTCCAATTTGAATGAAAATAGTTGGCCACAATTTGTTGGGTTTGATGTTTTTAATAATTATGCTTTTGGTTATCCCTCCTATCAAGAAACAAGAACAAATTCTTATGTGATTTCCAATCTATAAGAAATCATTGATTACTAATCTCAGCAAGTAAAGAGAAAGAGTAAGTCAGATATATTTCGCCTTGATTTTTCCCTATTCCTAACAACCAAATTCAAGCTGTTGAAATATGCCAATATTGTATCATTTTCCCTGCAGGAAAAATAAATTCGAACAATTCCTTCACAGAAATGAGAAACAAAACGCTAATTCAGACGAGGAATGCTATTGGTACAATGTGTTGACCTTCCCACAATGACCAGCGCGAAACAATTGACAAGCCTTTACGGCTATGGGATAATCATTGTTTGATCGGCAGTGACGGAAACGAGTACTGCAGGCAGGCTGATAGCGAACCGGGATGGTGGAAGCCGGGCAGAACCTCCGGCACGAAAATCCTTCCTGAGCCGCAAGCTGAACAAGTCCGAGGACAGTAAGCGCGCCGGAATGCCCTAACGTTACATAGGGCGCAACAAGCGCTCAGCATGGCTGAGAAGCGGGGTGGTACCGCGAGTTTCGGCTCGTCCCTGTTGAGGGATGGGCTTTTTTATTTCCAGGCTGACAATCGTCAGCCGCAAGAGGAGCAATTATGTTCAAACCAGTGTCATCGCGATTAAACATCCAGCAGGAGGAAGAAGCACGCCTGCGTTTTTGGCGGGCGAATGAGATTTTCAAGAAGTCTTCCGACGAACGCAGCGACCGCAAGCCTTATGTTATGTTCGAGGGTCCCCCGACCGCCAACGGCAAGCCTGGTGTGCATCACGTTCTGGCGCGGGCTTTCAAGGACATGTTCCCAAGATTCCGCACGATGCAAGGTTACTGGGTTGATCGGCGCGGTGGTTGGGATACGCACGGTCTGCCAGTTGAGATCGAAGTTGAAAAGAAGTTAGGTTTCACCGAAAAGAGCCAGATTGAGGAATACGGCATCGAGAAGTTCAATGCCCTTTGCCGCGAATCAGCCTTTTCGCGCATCCAGGAATGGGAGCAATTGACTGAAAGGATCGCCTATTGGGTGGATCTGAGCCGTTCTTACGTCACATATACCAACCCCTACATCGAATCGGTCTGGTGGTTGCTCAGCCAAATCTGGGAAAGAGGCTTGCTTTACCAGGGCCACAAGGTGGTCCCATACTGCCCACGCTGCGGCACACCTCTCTCCAATCACGAGGTAGCGCAAGGTTACGCCGACGCAGTTGACCCAAGCATCACAGTGCGATTGCCGCTGGTGGATGAACCCAACACCTATCTGTTGGTTTGGACGACCACACCGTGGACACTTCCGGGCAACGTCGCTGTCGCGGCGCATCCGGACGTTGACTATGTCATGGTCAGGGTTAAAGGCGGTGCAGATGAACGCCTGATCCTTGCGAAGGAATTGATCCCACTGGTTTTCGGCGACCAAAAGGTGGAGGTCCTCAAGAGCATGAAAGGCAAGGCGCTCGAAGGCAAAAAGTACGCTCCGCTCTACTCTTTCTTCCCACCCGAGAAACCCGCTCATTTCGTGGTTAATGCGGATTATGTCACCACCAGCGATGGCACGGGGTTGGTGCATATCGCGCCAGCATTTGGTATGGATGATATGCAGGTTTCCAAAGTTTATGATCTGCCGGTTTTGTTGACGATCGACGATGAAGGCAAGTTCAAGCCGGCGGTTTTGCCCTGGGCCGGAATGTTCGTTAAAGACGCCGACCCATTGATCATGGAAGATCTGAAGAAAAGGGGTTTGCTCTTCAACCGCGGAACGATCACGCATACCTACCCCTTCTGCTGGCGCTGCGACACACCGCTTTTGTATATGGCGAGATCCACCTGGTTCATCCGCACCAGCAAGGTGAAGGAACGGATGGTGGAACTCAATCAGCAAATCAACTGGGTACCAGAGCATATCAAAGAAGGGCGTTTTGGCAACTGGCTGGAAAACAACATCGACTGGGCTCTGGGGCGCGACCGCTACTGGGGCACGCCGCTGCCGGTTTGGGTGTGTGAGGACTGTGGTCATCAGCACTGCGTCGGTTCTGTTGCTGAGTTAAGCGAGCTCACCGGGAAAGATCAATCCAGTCTGGAGCTCCACCGTCCTTATGTGGACAATGTGCACTTTAGCTGCCCCCAGTGCAAAACTGGCAAAATGAACCGCGTCAACGAGCTGATCGACGTCTGGTTTGACTCAGGCGCCATGCCAGTTGCACAGTGGCATTATCCATTTGAGAACCTCGAGGAATTCAAACAGCAGTTCCCGGCGGATTTCATTTGCGAGGCGGTTGATCAGACCCGTGGGTGGTTCTACTCCCTGCTGGCGATCAGCACCTTGGTTTTTGACAATCTTAGCTTCGAAAATGTTGTCTGCCTTGGATTGATCCAGGATGGCGAAGGTCAGAAAATGTCAAAGCACAAAGGCAATGTGGTGGACCCCTGGGAAGTGATCGATGCTTACGGCGCTGACGCAATGCGCTGGTATCTGTACACCTCCAGCCCTCCAGGTAATGAGCGCCGTTTCAGCACGGAACTGGTGGGGGAGGTAGTGCGCAGTTTTATGCTGACGCTGTGGAACACCTACTCTTTCTTTGTGACCTATGCCAATTTGGATAAATGGACACCGGATTCCTCGGTCATCCCCCAGTTTTCAGATCTGGACCGCTGGCTGCTCTCCTCTTTGGAGGCATTGGTGCGGGATGTGACCCTGGCATACGAAACTTACGATGTTGTTGGAGCTACCCGCCCGATTGAAGGGTTTGTGGATAATCTGTCCAACTGGTACTTGCGCCGTTCGCGAAGGCGCTTCTGGAAGAGCGAGTCGGACGCCGATAAAGCTGCTGCCTACGAGACGCTCTATCGTGCACTGGTGACTGTCTCCAAATTGCTGGCACCTTCCATGCCTTTCATGGCGGAAACCCTCTATCAGAACCTGGCAAGGTCCTTTGATGACAACGCACCGATCTCTGTCCACCTAACTGAATGGCCCAAGGCTGATCTGAGCATGGTCGACGAGACCCTTAACCGCCAGATGGCGGTGGTGATGAAACTGGCTTCGCTGGGGCATGCCGCTCGCAATAAGTCGAACGTTAAGGTGCGTCAACCCCTTTCGGAAGTCGCTTTTGCGGTGGGGAGTGCGGACGAATTGGAAGTGGTTGAGCAATTCCGTGAGATCCTCGAAGATGAATTGAACGTGAAAAATGTCAGGGCGTTGGGAGGCAGCGAAGAAGCGGTTGAATACAGCCTGAATCCTTTGCCCAAACAATTGGGTCAGAAATACAAGGCATTGTCGCCCAAAGTGAGGCAGGTTATCCTTGAATTACCCGCTAAGGAAAGCGCTGAGCGATTGCTGGCTGGCTTGAATTTGGTCATCAAAGTGGACGACAAATACTACGAGATCCTTCCAGAAGAAGTTGAAGTCCACGCCGCGGCAAAAGAAGGCTATTCCGTGGCGACCGAAGGTCCATACCTGGCGGCGTTGGTCACAACTATCACCCAGGAATTGTTCTATGAGGGCTTGGCGCGCGAATTTGTTCGCAGAGTTCAGGACCAACGAAAAAACCTTAGCCTGGATATCTCCGACAGAATCCGGATCTATTACCAGGCGACAAGCTCCCTGAGCGAAGCTGTGAAGCAGAATGAGGCCTACATCGCCGCGGAAACACTGGCTGTGGCAGTCCTGGATGAAGCGCTGCCGCACGGTTTGACTCAAGCAAACGATGCTTTTGATGGCGAGGAATTACACTTTGCCCTCCAGGCTGTGCGAGGAGTAACTGAGTGAAGAAATTTCTGAAGCATAACGGATTCTTGTTGCTGATCGCGGCTGCAGTGATTGCGCTCGACCAGATTTCGAAAGCCCTGGTGAGGCAAAACATCGCTTTGGGGCAAGCCTGGGCACCCATCCCGGTAATCGGGGACTTTTTCCGTTTCCTTTACTGGCAAAATCGAGGTGCTGCTTTTGGGACCTTCCAGAACGCGGGACCGATCCTGGCGATTGTCAGAATCGCGATCGCAATCTTTATTCTTGGTTTCTATCAAAAGGCGGAAATCAAGGACACCCTCATGAAGGTAGCTTTGAGCTTGATGCTGGGTGGGGCGGTTGGCAATTTGATCGACCATTTCACGCGCGGATTTGTGACGGATTTTGTCGCGGTGGGCAGGTTCCCTATTTTTAATGTTGCCGACTCGGCTGTCACAATCGGGGTGGGGTTGATGCTGTTGGATATGCTGATCAAAGAAAAAAATGGATCGAAGACAGATCCGGAAACTGAACTAGGCGACGATGCGTAAAGAATTGCGCTACGAAGGGGAAAGTGGGCTGCGGCTCGACAAATATCTTGCCCAATCTGAGCCAGATTACTCACGCGTGCAATTTCAGCAGATAATTGCGGATGGCGGCGTTTGTGTCAATAGGGAGGTTCAACAAAAATCCTCTTTTAAGCTCGAATCGGGGAGTACGGTCACATATTCACTGCCTGAGGCTGCAGAGACCCACTTGCTTCATCAAGCGATTGCCATCGATGTGATCTATGTGGACGAAAATGTCATTGTCGTGAATAAACCCGCTGGCATGGTGGTACATCCTGGCGCTGGCAACACCCAGGATACCCTGGTAAACGCCATCCTGCACCGCTGGCCGGATATCGCGCGGGTGGGTGAGGCGCAGCGACCTGGTATTGTGCATCGGCTGGATAAAGAAACCTCCGGGGTCTTGATCCTGGCACGCAATGAGACAGCTTACAACTGGCTTGTGCGGCAATTTAAATCGCGAAAAACCCGAAAGACCTATCTGGCGCTGGTGGATGGCGAACCGCCCACACCCACGGGAAGGGTCGAAGCTGCCATTGGCAGGGACGAAAAAATCCGTCAACGCATGGCAGTGGTGTATGGTGACAAAGGCAAAAATGCTATCACTGAATACCGCTCACTTCAAAAATTCACTGACCACACCCTGTTGGAAGTACATCCCCTGACTGGCAGGACACACCAAATTCGCGTGCATTTAGCATTTCTTGGCTGCCCGGTTACGGGGGACAAAATCTATGGCCGGCGAAAGAGGTCGATCGAAATCCCACGATTCTTTTTACATGCCCACAAACTGAGCATCAAACTGCCTGGCGACGAGGAACCGACAGAGTTCACCGCGCCTCTGGCAACCGATTTGAAAGAAGTACTGAGCGCGCTCCCAAAGGAGTAAACCATGCAAACCTTTGATTTTCGTTCTGACACAACCACCCAACCTACTGAAAACATGCGCTTTGCCATGGCAAACGCCAGGGTCGGAGATGATGTGTATGGGGAAGACCCGACTGTCAACGCCCTGGAACAAAAAGCGGCTGCTATGCTCGGCAAAGAGCGTGGGTTGTATTTGACTTCGGGCACGATGGGCAACCTGCTGGCTGTTTTGGCGCACTGCGCCCGCGGCGAAGAGGCAATTATGGGCACCATGGGGCACACCTTTTTGCATGAAGCCGGCGGTGTCTCTGTGGTGGGAGGCGTGGTGATTCACACAGTCCCAAACCAAGCGGATGGGACCCTGGCTCTAAAGGACCTGGAAGGAGCTTTGCGAAATCAAGACGATGCCCATGAACCCATTTCCCGATTGGTGATCCTTGAGAATACCCAGAACGCCTGCGGCGGCATCCCGTTGAGCCTTGAGTATACAAAAACTGTTGCTGCTTTTGCGCGTGAGCATGGACTGAAGCTGCACCTCGACGGAGCGAGAATCTTTAATGCCGCGGTGGCATTGGGGTTACCCGCAAGGGAGTTGGTCGCGCCAGCAGATTCGATTACCTTTTGCCTGAGCAAAGGCTTGTGCGCTCCGGTGGGCTCGGTTTTGTGTGGTGCCGAGGCATTCATCAGCAAAGCACGAAGGTTGCGAAAGATGCTTGGTGGCGGTATGCGCCAGGCAGGCATCATTGCAGCAGCAGGAATCGTGGCGCTGGATGAGATGGTGGACAGGTTAGCAGAGGACCACCGAAACGCTGCTTTGTTGGGGGAGGGTCTGCGGAGCATGCCAAAGGTGCACCTGACCAAGAATTCACCTCAAACCAACATGGTTTTCTTCAAACTAGATAAAAGCGTTACGCTTTCTACGGGCGAATTCTTGGAGGCAATGAAGAAACAAGGCGTTTTGCTGATGGATTCGGGACCAGGGGAATACCGCATGGGGACTCATCACGACATCACCGATGAGGGCGTGGAAATCAGCCTGGAAGCCTTTAGAAGGGTTCTCGCCTAGAATTACCAGGATTTCCCGGGCACGGGAGTTGCAGTGTTAATGCGAGGAAATATGCGTAAAGACTTGCAGGGCTTTCATTCTCAGCGATTCAGTGTCGTCAGGCTGATTGTTTTATTGTTTCTGATCAGTCTGGTAGCGGGCACAATACTCCCCCAAGGAGTTATTGGCCAATCGATCCCGAACACAGCCAATTTCACTTACTTTTTTCCGATGATTGGCACAGGGTCTGCGACGCCGCCAG
Organism: uncultured Anaerolineaceae bacterium; assembly: GCA_964428425.1. Taxonomy (GTDB): domain Bacteria; phylum Chloroflexota; class Anaerolineae; order Anaerolineales; family Anaerolineaceae; genus Mesolinea. The sequence continues at coordinate 8,816 of CAYRYL010000041.1, forward strand.
TAGGTCCGGTCGGTGGGACTTTCACTGCCATCGCGATTGATCCCGGTCAAAACGACAACCTTTACGCCGGGCATTTTGTCAGTGGCGTTTATAAAAGTTTTGATCAGGGTAACACCTGGTATCGAAAGAGCCTGGGCTTGGGGATCTTGAAGATCCAATCCCTGGCAACTCATCCTACCAGCTCAGCTATCGTCTATGCAGGGACTTATGAGGGGGGTATCTATAAATCGACCAATGCTGGAGAAAGCTGGCAGGCTTCCAGTGGGGGCGTGCTCAACAACCACATTATCTATGATATAGAAATTGACCAATTAAATCCACAGCGAATATTCGTTGCCTCGCGAATAAATGGAAGTTTGAGAGGTTATCTTGCCCGGAGTATGGATGGCGGAGCGAACTGGAACATCCTCCTTACGGGGGACAGCTTTTCGAGCCTGGACTACTTTTACGACGTGGATATTGACCCTCTCAACTCAAACATCATCTACCTGACCGCGCACCAGCACGGCTTTTACAAGAGTGTCGATGGAGGCATGAACTTTTACGCAATCAATAACGGTGTGCGCGACTACTCAGCGCGATCTTTTGCTATCGATATTGCTAATGCAGGACTGGTTTTTGGCGGAGTTTGGCATGGGGATGGAGTATATCGCACCTGGAATGGCGGGGATTTGTGGGCGAGGAGGAGCACTGGGCTGCCTTATGACGTGGAGGTCTTTAGAGTCTATCTTGACCCCTTTGGCTGGCAGCAAAAGCGGCTCTTCAGCTGTACCTACGGGGATGGTTTGTATAGTACGGATGATTTTGGTGCCAGTTGGGTCAGTCGCGGTCTGGCCGGGCAGAAGCTGTATGATTTCGTAATTGCTGACGGTAATCCGCAGCGTTGGTATGCAGCTACGGAGAATAACGGCATTTTTCGCTCAAACACATATGGCTCCAATTGGAACACCATCATGGGTGAGATGCGTCTGACAGATATCACTGGACTGACTGACTTGCCTGGAGATCCTGAAGCGCTGGCAGGGGCGGTTTATGGGCAGGGCGTGTACCGAATTACGGACGCAGGTGAAACCTGGCAGCCAATGAACGAGGGAATCAGCAGTCTGGATGTTTTTGCCCTGGCAACGGCTGGTGAGCAACTCTTTGCCATCGGACGCGGGTGGATGGACGCTTGGAACGGTGAGACTTGGCAGGCTGTGAAGCTGCCCGAAGCCAGTCAGGCTGATCCGGATGCCGGACTGGAGTGGTTACGGGGACGGGTCATGCTGCCTGATGAGGATTTGTGGCAGGGACTGGCCGGCGCTGTTCAGCCGACCAATGTAGCCTGGCAGGATGATTCGCTGCTTCTGGTAACGGCTGGTTCGGGATTGTGGGTGATGAAAAACGATGAGTGGCAACAGGTTTCTAAAGAACTGCCGCAGATTTCTTACGTTGTACCCGGCAAATTACCTGACGAGATCGAAAATGTGAACATGCAGAGTCTCATTTTTGCAGAGTCAAATTTAGATGTTTGTCTTTGGGCAGTAGGCGAGAATTCAACAACGTGGGTTTCGAAGGACTGTGGGGAAAATTGGACTGCTCGTAGGTTGGATGGGACTATTCAAGCGCTGGCTTTTGATCTGTTAGATCGAAGCGTTCTGATTGTCGGGACGCAGGAATCAGGCGCTTTCAAGATCCAGGTGCCGTAAAACCTTTCTGCTTTTCCTCAAACCAGGAGAGTGTTGTAATACAATACTGGCAGGAGAAAAATTGTGATCATCGTCATGTCCGATTTGCATTTCGCGGAAAGCAATTCCCTGTCGTTAGGGGATCGCCAATTCAATCACAATCTGCCTCCGGAGGTCTACCGCGGATTTTTCAATGAAATAAGTGAATTTATTCGTTACGACAACATCAAGAATGTTGACCTGGTCCTAGCTGGAGATATTTTTGAGATCACGCGTTCGGCTCTTTGGCACAAAGATCACTTGCGACCTTATGCGCATAACGATGAGGTGGCGGAAGGCAGTGAGCTCGAAGGACGCGTCAACGAAATCATGAACGCTATCGCGGCTGACCAGCGCGTATCAGCGACCATGGATTTGTTTCGCAAACTAAGCATCCTTTTACACTTGCCGGTTCGGATCCACTACATTCCAGGCAACCACGACCGATTGCTAAATGCGAGCCGGCGGATACGCAACCGCACGCGCAGTTTTCTGGGTATGGAGCAGTCTGATCTTCCCTTCGAAAATCAATACCTGGATCGGCTAAATGTCGACTCGAAAATTCTGATCCGCCATGGGCACGAGTATGACTCAGCGAATTTTGGGGTGGATGTGAGTAAGTGGTCCGAGATTCCGACCCTGATCGATAAAAGTTACTACGACAAACCCAGTGTCGGGGATATCGTCACCACGGAAATTGCGGCAAAATTGCCCATTCTTTTCAAAGAATATTACGGTGAACAAAACATACTGCTTAGCCAGGATCTCTCAATGTTGTTCCAGCGCTTGATTGACTTTGACAACGTGCGACCCTCCAATGCTTTAATCAATTTCCTGTTCTCCACACCGGGTCTCCCGATGAAAGAAGTCTGGCGCTTGATGGAACCGGTTTTCGTAAGAATGATGGACGACCTGGCACTATCACCGATGATTGGAAAGCAGATGGTCGCTTTTGGCAGTCTGAGCGGTTTATCTGCTGCCAGCCTGACTGCGGTGCTAAAAACGCGCTTGTGGCGAAAAGGGCTGCCTTTCTGGATGATTAAGAGTCTGATCGCACCACTTTACCGTCGCTCGAATATTGAAGATCAGTCGGAGACCATTCTCAAGGAAGAATCATTGAGGGAGGCAGACTCGACTGTACGCTGTATCGTTTCCGGCCACACGCACTACCCCTTGGTGCAGTTGATGAAGGTTGAAAAGGGGGTTGAAACCTATTACATCAACACCGGAACCTTCCGGAATGTGATCACTTCTACGCCCAGTTTGCACAACTTTGGTCGGCTGCGTTCCAAAGCGCGGGTATTGATATTCAAACAAGACGAACGCAATCCCGAATACAACCGCGAGACTGGCTGGTCTTTTGATTTCACCACGAGATACGGCTTTGGAGCCATGCCACCAGAGCAGCCCGACTTACCCCAGTTTGATTAAGTAACAAAAATAACGGATGAAACATCCGCTACTTACGTACAAGGGTAAACCGACTAGTCGATTTCTTTCTTTAGTTGAGCTTTCGCCAGCAGATTTCCACGAAGCGCGTCGATCAGATCAGCACGGCGTAAAGCGCGTTTTCGGTCGATCTCGATGGACTTGGCTTTGTCATCTGAAACCTTACGCAGCGCTTCTATCCAGGATGCACTCGACACTTCAGTGTGGTTCACGCGCCAGCGTTCCACTTTGATAGGGAGCTGATCCACGTTTGTGAGGCGTTTTAGTTTCCGTTGAAGGGTCATACCCTGCGACACGAATTCGAAGGGTTCTTCCACGTATTCTGCCTTAACCGGGCAGACTTCCATGCAGGCGCCGCACTTGATGCAGTAGTAGTCTGCCAAAACCAGTTGACCCGAGTCGTCGATGTGAAGGGCACGGGTGGGGCAGATATCGGCGCATGCCAGGCAGCCATCAACGCAGCGTTCGCGATGCAGCTCGACTGAGCCAACCCACGCCTGCCGCACCTCAAATGCGCCCTTGCTGGCGACCTCACACTGTCGGCAGTGAATACAGTTGTCAAAATCAACCCGCATGGTGTCGCGCACTTCGTCGTAGCTGATAACGCCGGTGGGGCAGTTATCGATCAAGAATTCTTTAAGGGAGAAATCAAACTTTTCTTTGCGGAAAATGGTCTTGGTGATGAATTCGGGGTAAGCGCCGTACTCAATCACCGGGATCTCGGGTTTGCCATTGACGGTTAGAGAAATGGCATGGGTGGGGCAGGATTCTACGCAAGTGCCGCAGTTGACGCATTTTTTCTCGTCCACGTCCACAGAGGAACGTTTGACAATACGACCATCTTTTAGTTCGGCTTCCACGTGTGTGAGAGCGCCTTTGGGGCAGACGATTGGGCCGATCTGGCAGCCGACACAGCGGTCGAGGTCCCACCGCATCAGGTAATTTCGCGTCACCATCGAACGATGGATCGTCATTTCGTGTTCAGTTTTGGTTTTCTCTGGAATACCGCGACTCATGTTTCTCCTAAAGGTCTGCTGGCAGGGCGTTGAGCTCCGCCAGGCTGAAGACCGGACCGTCTTTGCAGATGTATTTTGGACCAAGGTTGCAGCGACCACACTTTCCGACGCCGCATTTCATGCGTTTTTCGAGCGAGGTGAAAATCGTTTCGGGCGTGAAACCGAGCTCGACAAGCGCAGGCAGGGTGTATTTGGTCATGATTGGTGGACCACAAACGACTGCCACGCTGTTGACTGGCGAAGGGCTGACTTCCTTGACTACATCCGGTACATAGCCAACGTGGTGGAGCCAATCCTGCTCAGGCACGTCAATGGCTTGGTGCACTTCCATGTCATCGCGCTGGTGCCAGGCAGCAATATCCTGCTTGTACATGCAGAGCCCGGAGGTGCGTGTGCCGTAAATAACAGTGAGTTTGCCGTAATCTCCGCGATTGGAGGGATGGTGCAGGTGCTTCGTGAGAGCATACAGGGTTGAGAAAGCACAACCACCCCCGATGATGACAAGATCCTTGCCCTTCCAGTCTTCCAGCGGAAAGCCGTTGCCGAGAGGACCGCGCATGCCAATCGGGTCACCAGGTTTGAGTTCGTGCAGGGCATTAGTAACCGAACCCAGCTTTTGGGCAGTGAAGCGGACAAAGTCCCCTTCCCAGGCAGCGCTGGCAACACCCAGGGCGGACTCGCCCTTGCCGATGACGCTTAGCAGGCAGAACTGACCCGGATTGAAGGCGGCGAAAAACTCACGCGCGTCCTGCGGATCGTCAAAGCTCAGTTCGAGCGTCTTAAGCGAACGATCAGTGGATTCGTAATATGCATGCAAAACGTGCATGGGAATAGGCAGATAGGGACTGTGAGCCTCATTATGCATGGGCTACCTCACTTGGAAGTTGATGGGCTTTGCGCAGCATGGCGCGGATATCCAGGCCAACCGGGCAGTAACGCACACAGCGACCGCAGCCTGTGCAGCCAATCTGGTTGATTTGGTCCACCCAATAGGTGTATTTGTGGCTCAGACGTTGGCGGGTGCGCTCCACGCGGCTTGGGCGCGGATTGTGCCCGGAAGCTTCGAGTGAATAGGTGCGGAACATACAGGTGTCCCAGTTGCGCACGCGTTCGCCGCGTTGGGCTTCGTCGACGATGTCGAAACAGAAGCAGGTGGGGCAGAGGAAGGTGCACACCCCGCAGCCCAGGCAGGACCGGGAAACTTCTTCCCAATAGGGACTTGCGAAGTTTTGATCGAGTTTTTCTTTTAAGCCTTCCGTTTCGAAAGCGATTGGCATTTTTTCTTTAGCGGCTTGCTGCACTTCGATTGCCCGGACGCTCTGGTCTACGGACGCCATTTCAAGCTGAGCAAAAAGGCGATCGCCTTTGTCAGAGAAGGTTTCCACCAGCAAGGTCTCACCAAGATCAGTCAGGATCGCGTCCAGACCAGCGTGGTTGAAAGGTCCTGAACCGACCGTGGTGCAGAATCCGGTCTGGCAGGGTTCGTGACAGCCCAGACCGACCACAACCGTGGCTTCACGTCGGGCTTGCCAATGCGGATCGGTGTAGCGTTCCTGCTCAAAAACCGTGTCGAGCATGGTCATGGCATGCGCGTCGCAAGGACGGATTCCGAAAATGACACGGGGAGTGGTTTCGGAGGGGATCTGCTCGTAACCGCCGAAGCGGGTGAACTTCATGAGCGCTTCAGAAGTCGGCAAAAAGAGGGCTTTGGGTGGGATGCGCGTGTTGTGAGCTTTGTCAAACGCAAGCTCGAAGCCATCCTGGAGAGGCAGAAAATGGGTGAAATTCTGCAGGGATTGCGGGGCGTAAACTTCATAATCCTGACGCCAGGCATTCAGCAGGTGATTGAGTTGGTCTTTTTTGAGGATCAGGTTCATGTTGGCTCTCCTCAAACCACAAAGCGGGACTTATCGTCCAGGGTAACGGTCGAGAACGGCGGTGGTGTGGTGGCGTCCAGACCAACTTCAAAGTTGTATTTCCGGCGCATGTCATCGTTGAGTTTCTCGGTCAGGTAGGTCATCTTGATGTCCATCGGGCAGGCGCGTTCGCAGGCTCCGCAGCTGGTGCAGCGCCCGGTTTGATGGAAGGCGCGCACGATGTGCCAGCCTTGCATACCAGCCGGGGTGGTGCCGCTTTCGGTCCAACGGGGGGAGATATGATCCACGAAACATTCTTCGCAGTAGCACATCGGGCAGGCTTCACGGCAGGCGTAACAGCGAATGCAGCGTTCGGCTTCCTGGCGGAACCAGGCATGGCGTTCCTGCAAGGGCAGTTCCGCAAAAGACGCAACTATCGCGCGTGCCAGGGCGGGATCGCCTTCTGGCAAGAGCTCACCGATGACGATATCTGCAGAAAACGGGTTTGGATGGATACAACGGGCGCAGCTTTCGTGCAGCAGGGTTTTTTTCTCGAGGGTAAAGAAGCCGGACTTCGCCTCGACCAGAATGGTGTTGTCACTCTGCTCGGTCACGCTGATCACTTCTTCGCCGGTCTGAGCGACGATTTTTCGCCAGTCGATAATGCCCTCGCATGGAACACCAATCAGGTAAAGACCTTCTCTGGGGTGCTGCCCTTCAAAAACCAGGGCGTTCACTGAGCGATTCTCGCAGCCTCGCACCAGCATACCGATTTTTTGGGTCTTCGGGAAGCGGGTGAGGTAGGTGGCAAGGTTGTTCTGGCACAGCCCATCGAAGGCGAGTTGATCAACTTCGTCAATGGTCTTGAAAAATGCAGGCTGCGGGTGAAGGGGGGTGTCGCCGGCTTTGAAACCGATTACCATTTCCACCAGGCCTTCACTTAAAATGCGTTTGGCTTCAGTCTTGAGGGCATCTAGATCAGGCATTGGCACCTCCAGCGGTCTCAGTCACGCGCGTGGCGAGGTTGTGGGCTGGTCCAAGGGCTGTTATTTGTGCTTCGAAGGCAGCCAATTCTTTCTGGATGATGCCGCGGTCTTGCAGATCGAGCCAGAGGAAGCGGATGCGACCCTGTTCGTAACCGATGTGGTTGAGGTAGTCGGAAAATTCTTCCAACTGGCGGCGGGCTGCGATGTTGCCAGTTTTGAAGTGGCACTGCTCCGGCAGACAGCCGCTGACCATGACGCCATCTGCACCGCCCTGAACAGCGTTCAGGAGGTAAAGTGGGTTGATGCGACCGGTGCAGGGTACTTTAAAAAGGTGAACATTTGCGGGCAGTTGCGTATCGACCCATTCCTGGTCAGATGGCGCAAAAAGGCACCACTGGCATTGAAAAAGGACTAATTTCGGGGTCTCACTCATGAGGATACCCTTTCTGTGCCAAGCCACGACCAAAGCGTGTCGATCAGATTGGCATCGTTGTAGTCAACAGCCAGGCGGATGGAAGTGGATCGACAAGCAGCGGTGCACATGCCGCAAGCCATGCATTTGCCCGCGTCTACCGAGGCGACTGTGATGGTGCCGCGGAAGGCGACACGCTTTTCAGTCAGGTTGATCGCTTCGTAGGGGCAGATCTTGACGCACAAACCACAGGCAACGCAGGTGGATTCATCCACTTTGGCGACCTGGTAAGGGGTTTTCTTTCCACTTTCGACTGCTAATGCCTTGACCGCGTTGATCACGCCAGAAATGTGGATTTTTTGCGGGCAGGCGGGGTAACAGAGGTCACATGCGGTGCAAAGCCAGGTGGTTTTATCGGCAAATGCGTCGTCATCCATGTTGAAGACAGCCTCGCGGATCAGACGGCGCGGGTTGTAGCTGCTCTCCAATTTGGTCTGGATCATGCATTTGCTGGTGCAGGTGCCACAAGAGTAGCACATCATTAGCATGTCACCACCAGGGATAGCTTTGACGCGTTCGGAGAGGGTGTTGGGGTTTATGAAACCGCTCATGCTGCCACCTTCCTGCCGATCATCTCGTCAACGATGAAGTCCACTTGCACCATTGCCTGAGTTACGCCAGGAACATCACCAAGCTTGGTGAGTTTCTTAGCCATTTCAGGTTTCATGCGTTCGATCTCGGCTTTCAGCACATCCGCAGGAATGGCATCCAGCGAGGCTTGCATCTCGTTGATAACCCGGGCATATTTATCGCCCTCAGCGGCACTGATCCACTCCACGCGGAAGCGTCCCGGGCTCATTTGCAGCCGCTCAAACATTTTCTCCAGCCTGGCGGCGCGTTTGGCGCCGGCAATTTGACCGGTGATGTAGTGGCAGTCCTGGGGATGGCAGCCGGAATAAAGAATGGCGCCAGCGCCAAGGCGATAGGCTTCGTAGATCAGGTCAGCATCCATACGCGCCGAACACATGACGCGCAAACCACGTTCGTTGGCGCTGTATTCAAAGTGCGAGGTGCCGGCCAGGTCCGCGCCGCCGTAGGAACACCATTGGCAGCGGAAAGCAAGGATTTTCTTTTCTGGTTCGACTGCCAGCAGGGTGCGGATTTGTGCCAGCACCTGGGCATCGGTGTAATGCAATTGGGTGATCGAGTCGTGCGGACATTCTCCGACACAAGCGCCACAGCCGTGACATTTGGCAGTGATCACTTCAGCGGCGAGGCCCTTGGTGTAATCAATGGCGCCGTACGGGCAGGCTCGAGCGCAAATGCCGCAGGCTTGACCCTTGGCGCTGACGCAGCGGTCAGGCCAGACGACCGCGACACTCGGTTCGATCTGCCAACTGTCGGAGTGCAAAATACGGGATGCACGTGAAGCAGCTGCGGAACCCTGGGCGACGCTGGCAGGAATGTCTTTTGGACCCTGGCAGGCACCGGCGAAGAAGATTCCATCTGTGGGGCTGTCCATCGGGCGCAGTTTGGGATGATATTCCATAAACCAGCCGCCAGGAGACTGTGCCACATTGAGCACGGAGCTCATGTGGTTTTGGTCAGGTTGAGGGATGGCAGCCTGGTTGAGCATGACCATGTCGTATTCGCGTTCGATCACCTTGCCAAGCGTGATATCTTCCGAGGCGATGAATAGCTGGTGCGTGTTGGGGTCTTCCGTGATTTCAGCAGGACGTCCCTGGATGAAGCGGATGCCAGCCTCGCGCGCACGGTCGTAGAACTCTTCATAACCCTTCGAGGGCGTGCGGATGTCAATGTAGTAGATTGAAATCTCGGTCTGAGGGTGCATCTGTTTGAGCAGCAACGCGTTTTTGATGGCGTACATGCAGCAGAAGTTTGAGCAACTTGTGTTGTAGCGCTTGTCGCGCGAGCCTACGCAGTTGATGATCGCAATGCGTTCAGGCGACTTACCGTCGCTCGGGCGGATCAGGGCACCATGGGTGGGTCCGGCTGAGTTATTCAGGCGTTCCATTTCCATGGCAGTGATCACATTCGGGAAACGACCGTAACCATACTCGGTCATCGGGGTGGGGTCAAAGTGACCAAAGCCGGTTGCGACGATGATCGCGCCGATTTCCTGCTCCACCAGCTTGTCTTCCATACTAAAGTCAATC
>CAYRYL010000042.1:0-18091 GCA_964428425.1 uncultured Anaerolineaceae bacterium
AAGATAAATTGGGAATGCGTGGCTAAATTTTAGCATATTGTTCGCCTTTTGGAATGATTAAACAGAAATTGCCCGCGAAATATCGGTTTTCCTCACTCGAATCTGTCCAGTGATTTAACTGGTGATATCAACCAGAGACGGGTAAAATCATTAAGAATACCCCGTTTGAAAGGAGATTCCAATGAGCGATCAAAATCAATTCCCAACTGAAAATCCCGCAAGTTTCGGTGCTGATGCTGCGGGTGACTACCGGGAATATACCGGTCCAACTAAAGCCGAAGAAACGCCAAAAATAGATCCCGAAACTGGCTCCAAGTTCGGTGCAGAGATCATGTCAATCCTGGAGGGTTTTGGTGAGGACATCAAGCGTTTGAGCAAGAACGTCAGTGATTACCTTGATAAAGAATCCTTTGGTAAAGCTGCTGAAAGCGTCAAGGATGCCTTAAGCGATGCTGGAGAAGGCATCAAGCGCACCACCCAAAACATGGGTGAAAAGTTGGAAGAAGAACGCATCCAGCGTGCCATCCGGGACCTGAAGGACTACGCCAAACGGACAGGAAAATCCATCCAGGATCTGTTTACAGAGGATGTACCCGCCCATGTAGAAGACCTAGGAGAAAAAGTGGCAGAAGCCGCTGAGGATCTGGCAGAATCGCTGGAGCACGAAGCCAATGATGCGGCAGAGAACGATATAAATTTTGAAAATACATTTGGTGGATAACCGATCCAAAAAGAAGACCCCGAATACAGGGGGCTTCTACTTATAAAACCGTAGCATGCAGTTGTAACGTTTTATAGGTAAGACCATTTTTCCTTCAACGTATTCAACGTAATCGAGAACGATATCTTCAAGCCGCTGGCGCTGGATCTCTTCCAGGCGCAGTTGTTTCATCACGTAGGTAACCGCTTCTGCTTTTGAGTCCACCGGTTGTCCAAAATCATGGAAGATTTCATCGCATGTGACCTTAAACCCGGCTTGCTCCAGCCTGCCGCGCACATAGCAGCTCCAAACACAAGAATCAGCCTGTTCAGTTATGCCAAATTCCCGCCCCAGATCTTCATAGAAGCCTTCGCGGGGGCGGATGCCCTGGTTGACCACGATCCCGCAACGGCAGGTCTTCCTCAGCAGGGTTTCAATCTCCTGGCTGGTAAAACCAAAGCGGTGATGGTAAAAAGCAACCGCCACATCCCAGTCTTCAGTTTGGATTTGGGGCCAGTGGGCATGCACGACTTCGATGTTGTTTGGATTCAGACCTTTCAGGTCCTCACCCAGCACGTTAAGGGCATTTTCATTCTTGTCGATGGCAATCACCCTGCGGCTAATCCCCGCAAGGTACCTGCTGACGATACCAATGCCGCAGCCAATATCCGCCACGATATCTGTTGGACGGATCATCTCGCGCAATGCAGGTCCGTAAGGCACTTCGGGGTAATTCCAGAAAGAAGTCGCCTTCTTGTAGTAATCCGATGAGCTTAGGGGCAGTTCAGACATTAATCCCCCACCTTAACCAGCTTCTTGATCATCATTTTCTTAAGGTGACTGATTCCGCAGGAGAGGGAAAGTTTCTTGAACATCTCATCTTTTACAGCGGAGTCCCACCAGGAACCTGCCAAAGCTGTGACGCCCGACCCCTTGAAAGCTTCAGCGAGCATGGGCGTGGATGAGCCAACCAGCACGATCTCGCGCGCTTTTTGGCAAAGCTTGAGCAGATGGTCAATGCTGCCGTTGATAAGAGTGGTGCCGGTGATGATCATCAGGTCGCACAGGGGCAGGACTTCGGGCTGCTGCGACATGGCCATCACCTGTGCGGCGCCGGCACCGCCGCTGACGGTCAGACCCTTATCAAATATGGTGACATTTGCGCCCAGTTTTATTAGTTGATCAACGACAGGCGGAATGTATCCGATCATGCCAACCTTGTCCGCCGGGCGAACCTGCAAGCCAAAAGGAGTTGGGGTGGCAGGTTCATCAGGTATATCCAGGGCGCGTGTTGCCGCTGTGATGACCGCCATGCCCACGCCTCGCTGCGCGTCGTCTCTGCCCTCCAGCACCAGTCGGGCTACCTCAAGCGCAGACTGACCAATGATATGCTGGGCGAAGCCAAACGCCGAGCAGCCGGCCGGCAGTCGGTCTCGCAGGACGTAAGACAGACCTATAACCGATCCATCCAACTCAACTGCGATAAGCGAGAGACCCAACACCGCATCAGTTACAACCCGTTCCCTCAGAAGGGGTTCGGCAGCCTGGAAAACTTTTCCAATGAGCATAGACTCTCCTATAGACCTGGGGCAACACTGACCATGCGGTCGATCCCCTCCACCTTAATCAGGCGCAGAGGCACGCCATACATGGCAGTGATCAACTCTTCCGTCAGAATGTCCTGCCATGCTCCAAAGTGGAAGATCGATTGGTGGTCAATAACAGCCGTTTGAGCGTCCAGCAATAGCACCTGATCAGGATTGTGGGTGGTGAGCACCACGGCATAGCCTTTGGCAGACAAGTCTTTGATCAGCCGCAGCACTTTGAGCTGATTGCCATAATCGAGATGGGCAGTTGGTTCATCCATCAGAATCAGACGCGCCTGCTGGGCGATGGCGCGCGCGATCGAAACCTGCTGCAGTTCACCGGTGCTGATACGCGTATAAGGCTTTTGTGCCAGGTGGCTGATGGACATCTGTTCCAACGCTTCTTCAGCGCGTTGGTAATGCTCCGGACCGGGTTTTTCAAAGGTGTCCAGCCAGGGGGCATTGCCCGTGACAACATATTCAAGCACGGTAAAGTCAAACGAAGGGAGCAGAGTCTGGGGTACGTAGCCAATAATCTGAGCCACATTGCGGGCAGGCATGTTTACCATGTCTTCCCCGTTCAGCAGCACGCTGCCTTGCAGCGGCTCGCGCAACCTTGCCAGGCAGTTCAGCAAGGTGGTCTTGCCGATCCCATTGGGACCAAGCAAACACACGATCTCACCCGCCTGAACTTCAAAGCTGATGTCCTTGAAGATCTGGCGGCTGCCATCGTATGAAAAACCGAGGTCTTTAACCTGCAGAAGAGCGTCCATGTTTACTCCAGGCGGGTCCTTTGCTTATAGAGTAAAAGGGCGTAAAGCGGAGCACCAACAAAGCCGGTCAGGATCGAAAGGGGGATTTCCACGCTTGAAACGGTGCGGGCAAGTGTGTCGATCAGCAGCATAAAGATCGCTCCGATCAGCAGGGTGATGGGCATCGAGCGGGTGTTATCGCTGCCGGCAAGCAGGCGGCTGAGATGCGGGATAACCAAACCAACCCAGCCAATTGTGCCGCTGATGGACACGGCGCTGGCGGTCAGCAGGCTGGCGCAGATAATCACGATGGTGCGAACCTGGCGCACGTTCACTCCCAATGTGCGGGCTTCGAGATCGCCAAAGGAGAGGATATTGATCCGCCAGGATAGCAGCAGCAGTATTGTGGAGCAGACCAGAAAGACGGGTAGAATCGCCCACAGTTCACGCCCAAGGATGGATGCCAGGCTGCCCAATTGCCAGTAGACAATTGACGCCAACTCAGTTTGCTCCTCCGCCACGAATTTCATAATCGCAAGCACCGAGCTGAGAAATCCGCCTACGATGATACCCGAGAGCACCAGCATCATGTTGGAGCGGTTGCGCAGGAGGCGCGGCACCAACGAGGTGACAAAGACTGCCAGGATTCCGCCGGCGAAGGCAAAAATCTGGCGGGTTGCCAAGCCTGCCCCCAGCAAAATTGCGGCTGAAGCTCCCACAGCAGCACCAGAAGAAACTCCCAAAAGGTCCGGCGAGACCAGCGGGTTGCGAAAGACGCTCTGGTAGACCGCCCCTGAGAGAGACAGCATCGCGCCGATCATGACCGAAGCCAGCACACGCGGCAGGCGAATGTTGAAGACAACGCTGACCATGGCAGGGTCCACCGGAACACTCAGTCCCAGTTTCGAAAGGATCACGTTCAAAACTTTGCTTGGGTCATTGCTGTATCGCCCGAGACTGAGCGAAAGGAAAATCCCCGTTACCAAGAGCATAGACAACAGCCACAGCCATTGTCTATGCTTATTTTGTAAAGGAGACTTGCTCGTTTTCAAACTTTTACTTTACTCGATTCCCAATTCCTCTGCCGTGAATGTTTTATCATAAACGATAGTGAAGAACTCGTCCACACTTTTCATCAAATCTTCAAGGCTATACAAATCAGGGTGCAAGTTATGAAGAGCCCAATCAATCCCAAGCGCCACTGCCGCGGTAGGCTGATCCCAGGGTTCGAGTTTTGAGGGGAACTCGTAGACGCGCTTGTTCTGGACGGCGCTGAGGCTGCTCCAGGCGGGATCGTTCAGCAAGTCTTCAGCAGTGTAGTCTGAGTATTGGGGGAACCAGATAACGTCCGGATTCCAGGCGATGATCTGTTCGATGCTTACGTCCACAAAACCTCCAAGACCTTCAACACCGCTGACAGCATTCACGCCGCCGCCAGCTTCGATCAGGCTGGTTTGGATCATTGAGCCCGGTGCAACCGAAAGGGCAGAACTGGCACCAAGGAAGAGGACAGAAGGTTTTTCAGTTGTGTCCTTAAGTAGAATTTGGGCGTTTTCAAGCTGACCGCTGAGGAAAGCCCCGATCTCTTCCGCTTTTTCACTTTCACCAACAGCCGTACCAAGCAGAGTAAGGGTCTGTTGAATGGTCTCAAAACTTTCGGAGCTGTCGAGGATGACAATAACGGGAATGTTGGCAGCTTCGAACTGCGGTACAAGATCCTGATGGCGCTCGGGCAGGATGACCAATTCAGCGCCACTGGCAAGCACGCTTTCCATGTTGAAGTTGCTACCCTTGCCAACTTCAAGCATCTCATCAAAACCTTCAATTACCTGCTCGTAGAGTCCGCGACCCATTGACTTGTTGCCAAAACCAACCAGGTATTTACCTCCACCGCCAAGCACGACTGCCGCGTTGAGGGTGGGGTTATGCGTGCCAACCAGTTTGGTGGCAGGTTGTTCGAGGGTAATTTCACGACCAACGACATCAACGATCACGATCGGTTCAGCTGTGGGTTCAACAATAACCTCTTCGGTAGGTTCCTCGGTGGGTTCCTCCACGACCGGCTCAGTTGGCGCAATCGTTGGTTCGGGTGGATTGGCGGGCTGAGTGGCAGGTGTCTGGGTGATACAGGCACTTACAAGAAGCATCAAAGCCAGCGTGAGAGTTAGAAAGATCTTTTTTGTAGATTTGGACATGCGAAACTCCTTCTTCTTGACGTAATAAGGTTTTATAGGCTCAATAAATGAGCAATTGCAGATTGTACCACTGTTATCAGAATAAATCACCAGCTTGATACCTCACTGGTATACTTTGAGTGCTATGTCACTCATGACTGCTCAAAATCTTGGGAAATCCTTTGGTCCCGTGGACATCTTTGATGGGATCAGTCTTTCGATTCCGCGACTAGCCCGCATTGCCATCGTCGGTCCGAATGGCGTTGGCAAAACCACCCTTTTGCGCATCCTTGCCGGCGAAGACACCCCCACAGAAGGCGCTGTGCATCGCTCGCGGGGTTTGCGGGTGGGTTACCTGCCGCAGGAAGCTGTCAGTGTTTTGGAAGGCACGTTGTGGGACTCCTGCCTTTTGGCTTTTGAGAGTTTGATTTCTCAGGGGGAAGAACTGCGGGAGATGGAGAAATTAATGCAGGATCCCGCCTGTGATCCCTCGATATTGGAACGGTACGGCAGGGTTCAAACCAGTTTTGAATTCAGCGGGGGTTACACCTTCCAGGCACGCATTCGCCAAACACTGGATGGATTGGGGTTTTCTGAGCACGATTACCAGCGTCCGCTCAAGCAGCTTTCCGGTGGGCAGCGCACTCGTGCTCGCCTGGCGCGCATCCTTCTGGACGATCCGGATTTGCTCCTGCTGGATGAGCCCAGCAACCACCTGGATATTAACGCGGTGGAATGGCTGGAAGCTTATCTGCGCGATTGGAACGGGGCGGTGGTAATCGTCTCGCATGACCGCTACTTTTTGGATCAGACCGCCCGCTTCATCTGGGAGATGACTCCGGCGCTCGAGATCTATCGTGGGAATTACACCGCATATCTGCGTCAGCGCGAGGAACGTTACACGCGCCGCCTGGCGGAATTTGAAGCACAAAACGAGTACATCGAAAAGCAACAGGACTATATCCGGCGCTTTTTGGGCACACAAAACAACAATCAGGCACGCGGCAGGCAGCGCCGGCTTGAACGCCTTTTGGCAGACTCACGTCTGACCGCGCCAACTGCCAACATCCGTCCGATGCACCTGCGCTTCAAACTGGCTGACCGCTCCGGTAACCTGGTTTTGCGAACCTACGATCTGCAGGTTGGTTATGAGGACGAAGGGCGACCGCTTTTCAACTGCCCCGACCTCGTGTTGGAACGGCGTGAATGCGTCGCGGTGATCGGACCCAATGGCGCCGGCAAGACGACCCTCCTGAGGACTGTTCTGAGCCAGATCCCTCCCTACGCCGGGCGAGTGGAACTTGGAGCCAATCTCAAGGTGGGCTACTTTGCCCAGGCGCATGAAGGTTTGGTGCCTGATAACACCCTGATGGACGAGATCGGTACAGTCGCTCCGAACATGCTGCCGGCGGAAACGCGCAACTACCTGGCTCGCTACGGCTTCCAGGGTGATGAAGTGTTTGCGCAGGTGGCAACCCTCTCAGGTGGTGAACGCGGTCGCCTGGCACTGGCAAAACTTGCGCTCTCGGACGCAAATTTGTTGATGCTCGACGAGCCCACCAACCATCTTGACCTCGCGACGCAGGAAGTGCTTCAAGATGTCCTGGCGCACTACCCTGGGACGATTATGCTCGTCTCGCATGACCGCTATCTGATCGATGCTCTCGCGACGCAGATTTGGGAGCTGGACATTCAAAGTTCCAGTTTGCAGGTGTTTAAGGGCGCTTACTCCGAGTTCAGGCAATTCAAAGAGGGCAGGTTCTTCCCAAGAGATTTGGAAGATGATCAACTTACCTCAAATCCGGCGGATCAGCTCGTAATTTTACCCATTAAAGCAAGCCTTAGCCGCAATCAGCGCCAGCAATTCGAGAAGAAACTGGCAGCTTTGGAGCAAAAAATCCATACGGTCGAGGCAGAAAAGGCCAGCTGCGAAGCCCACCTCTCCAAGCCATCGGCTGACTTGCGAAAGTTGGAAACGGTCACAGAAAAATATCAGAAAGTCACAATCGAGTTGGAGAAACTGCTTGCTGAATGGGAAGACCTGGCGGAACAGCTGCATCAGGACGATTCAATTGTCGGTTGACATGCTATAATAGTGCCAATTTTAAAGGCAGGTAGTTAAGAATGAACTATTTAGTAACAGGAGGGGCGGGGTTTTTGGGCACTGCCCTAAGCAACCGCCTGGCAAAACAGGGACACCACGTGCGAGTCTTGGATGACTGCTCGGCGGGGAATCCTGTTTACCTCTCACCAGAAGTCGAATTTGTGCAGGGAGACATCAACGAGAAAACCCTGCTTTGGAAATTGCTCCAGGATGTGGATTGCGTTTTCCACCTGGCAGCAAAGGTCAGCGTACCTGAATCCTCACTCTTTCCGAGTATTTATAACTTTGTAAATGTCAGCGGAACGGTGACCTTGATGGAAGCCATTCGCGATACGAAGGTAAAGCGCATGGTATTGACTTCATCCGGCGCGGTTTACGGTCACCAGGACCAGACACCTTATCTCGAATCTTTTGAAGTTCATCCCGAAACACCGTACGCCGTCTCAAAACTTTCCGCGGAGCACTACGTGCGCACCATCAGTGCCCAGGCGGGGGTGGAGGCGGTCTGCTTGCGAATTTTCAATGCCTATGGACCGGGTCAACGTGTTCCAAACTCGCACCCACCGATTATTTCCAACTTCCTGAAACATGCCCTCACCAATGGCACGGTTATCATTCACGGCGATGGCACCCAGACGCGAGATTATGTCTATGTGGATGATGTGGTCAACGCCTTGGTGACCTCCTCCACCGCGGTGGGTGTTGACCAGCAGGTGATTAACATTGGCAGTGGCGTGGAGACGAGCGTTTTGGAATTGGTGCGCCTAGTGCGGCAGGTGACTGGCAGGAAGCCCGAGGAGGTTTATAACCCCCTCAAGAGCGGTGGCTCTGACCGTATGTGCGCCAGCATTGCGAAAGCCCAGGAAAGGCTCAATTACATCCCGCTCGTACCACTTGAAACTGGTTTACGGCTGACGATTGAACGAGACCCACAATTTAAGAAAGAAATTGAACCCAAGCTTCTCGCCTGATTTCTTCTTGCGACCTGCGCCGCAAGTTGCCCCGGAATTGCTGGGGTGCTTGCTCGTACGCCGCTGGCAGGGGCAGAGGCTGGCTGGGTTAATTACGGAGGTGGAGGCTTACCAGGGGGTGGAGGACCAGGCATGCCACGCCAGGGCGGGCAAAACGGCTCGCAACGCCGTGATGTTTGGCGCGCCTGGGAACGCCTATGTTTACTTCACTTATGGAATGCACTGGATGCTAAACCTGGTGTGCGAAGCTGAAGGGCTGCCGGCGGCAGTCTTGATCCGGGCGATCAAACCGGTGGAGGGGTTGGAGGCAATGCAAATGCTGCGCCCTAACCTTGCCGGGAAACCTGGCTGGCTGAACGGTCCGGCAAAGCTAACCCAGGCGCTGGCTATCGGCAGAGAGCAGAATGGTGTGGAGGTGTGCTCGGTGGAAGGGGGATTGTGGGTCGAAAAAGGTGTGAACGTTCCCCCAGATGAAGTGCAAATTTCCCCACGGGTCGGCATAGGTTATGCGCCAGAGCCCTGGCTTTCAATGCCGTGGCGCTGGGTGTGGAGTGCAGGCAATGATTCCTATTCCATCCAGGAAAGATAGAGTAAGATTGTGCCGATGAGCATATTTTCACGCAAGCAAGAAACAGTCGCATTTACCCCCGAGAGGCTGCAAGCCCGGGTGAGTTCTGTTTTGGGACCGGGCATCAACTGGATTGGCAATCTGCACGGCACAGGTGGCGTACGCATTGAAGGCACGATGCAGGGCGACATCACGATCAAGGGCTTGGTCGTGATTGGCGAGACCGGCAAGGTCATTTGCCCGGAGTTGAAAGCTGAGACCGTCGTGGTAGCGGGAACCGTACAGGGTAACATCACCTGCCAAAAGCTTGAGATCCGCTCAACCGGAAGGGTTTGGGGCGATGTGGTGGCGGTTGCTTTTACGAGCGAGGACGGTGCTTTTCTGCGCGGTCAGATGCGCATGGAAGAACGCGTTGAGATAGTGCTAGAGCAAACAGAGAATTTTGAAGCGCTTGAGTCCATGGCAATCCAAAACTCACTGCAAGCTGACTTGGTTCCTGGCCCTGGTTTGCCTGATTCCACCCCAGAGGTTCCTGCGCTTGAACCCAAGGAACCAACCCCCGTTTTGCAAGAAAAAGCGCCTACAATGCCAGAAAAACCCAAACTGAAATCCCCCTGGGAAAAATAGAATACTACGGTTGAGGGAGCTCCAACAGGATCGTCACGGGTCCGTCGTTGCGGATATCCACAACCATATGCGCGCCAAAAACGCCTTGCTGGGTGGCAATTCCAAATTCACGTAGTCTGGCAATAAAGACCTCCACCAATGGTTCGGCCAGTTCCGGCTTGGCGGCATTAATGAACGAGGGGCGCCTTCCGCGACTGGTATCAGCATATAGTGTGAACTGCGAGACGACAATCGCCGCTCCATTCACATTTAGCAGCGAACGGTTCATCTTGCCGGCGTCATCTTCAAAAACGCGCAGATAGGCAGTCTTCTCAGCCAGTTCCCGCGCAATCTCAGCTGTGTCATCCGGTCCGATCCCGAGCAGGACTACGTAACCCAAACCGATCTGAGCTACGACCTCATTTTCGACAGTTACACTGCCGCTGCTAACACGTTGAAGGACGGCTCTCATCGCGTCTCCCTGGACGTTCCACGCTCGATGTAACCCGGCCAGGCAAAGGTCTCGTCAAAATCCACTTCCACGATTCCACAATGAGGAATGCGACCCGGGTTGTAGAATTGTTTCATCACGTAACCATGAGTCACGACGATAATCTCTTCATACGACAGATAAGGCAGCAAGGCTGAAGCCGCACGCCTGGCAACCTGGTCGTAACCTTCCCAATTGAGTTTCGCCTCAGGCGTATGCACACCTTTGAAACGGCTGGCTTCCTCGATGGCGGCGAGGGTATCGGCAAAATCACGATTTTTGTACTGCGTGTCTATCAACCACTCGTGGATGTCGAATGCCACCTCGATGGGCAGGTTGAGCCGGCGAGAAATGATTGCCGCTGTTTGCAAGGCGCGGGTGTAGGGCGAGCTGACAATCAGCTGGCAGCCCTGTAAGCGTGGGTCCTTAGCCACCGCTTCTGCCTGGGCAACGCCTCGTTCCGTCAGCGGCGCCAGCTCGCGCGCCGGACCTGGAAATCCACGACCTTCCGTAAGCGTGTAATCCTGTTCTCCATGCCGTACCATCACCAGATGCATATCGATCTCCTGTTCAAATTCATATTCTAACAAGGATTTGTGGTCTTTACCGATATTGATGAACTGGCAAGCATTTTGCACTACAGAGTATAATGAGGTCCTATGCAGTCACCAGAGATGCCTAAAGCAAGCATCGTAAACACTCCCGAAACTTACCAGCAAATGCTGGCACATTTAGCCACCTGCGATACCATTGCCATCGATACTGAATCGAACAGCCTGCATGCCTACCATGAGCGTGTTTGCCTGATCCAGCTTTCCAGTTCCACCGCCGACTTCTTGTTGGATCCGTTTGTCTTCGCCGATTTGAGTGAATTGGGCAAGCTTTTCGCCCGTACAGATATTCAGAAAGTTTTTCATGCCGGCGATTACGACATTGGCTGCCTTAAACGCGATTTCGATCTGACTTTCCATAACATTTTCGATACTATGCTTGCAGCAACAGCCCTGTCTGAGCCCAACCTCGGTTTCGCGGCTTTGGTTGAAAAGAATTTTGACATTATCCTTGATAAAAAGTATCAGCGGGCTAATTGGGGCGAGCGACCGTTAAAGCCTGAGATGCTTCAGTATGCCCAATATGATTCGCATTTTCTCATTCCGCTGCGCGACGCCCTCTTGCCACTTCTTGAAGAAAGCAACCGTTTGCAACTGGTTTTGGAGGAAGGGGAGGGGATGGCGCGCCTGGTTAAGCCGCTGGAACCGCACAGCGAAGATATCTGGCGGGTTAAAGGCGCGCAGGATTTGTCTGCTGAGGCGCTTTCCCTGCTCGACGCGCTGAACCACGCGCGCGAAATGATCGCCAGCAAACGCGATGTGCCTCCCTTTAAAGTCCTGTCAGACCGGGCATTGATCGAGATCGCCCAGACGCAACCGCATTTTATCCAGGAACTCGGTCTTCTGCCATCGCTTTCAGAGAGCCAGGTCAGGCGCTACGGCACCCTGCTAATGCAAGCAATCGAAGCCTGGCGGGAAAACCCGCAAAAAGTAAGCCCCCGCAGGAACCACCGCCTGAGTGACGCGGAAATGAAACGGCGTGACGCCCTTTCCAACTGGCGGAAACAAACCGGGCTGGATGAGGGTCTGCCTTCCAACGCGATCATCTCACGCGAATTGCTTGAACGCCTTGCACATCAGGAGTTTGCGAGTCTTGATGAACTAGAAAAAGCAATGAAGTATTTCCCCTATCGATTTGAACGTTATGGTGATGCCATTTTTCAGGTACTGGAAAGGACAAAAGTATGAAACTGACCGTTCTTGGAGCAGCACGTACCGTCACTGGTTCGATGCACCTGATCGAACACGCTGGTAAAAAACTTTTGATTGATTGCGGCACCTTTCAAGGCAAGCGCGACGAATCTTACTTCATCAACCTCCACTTTCCCTTTGACCCAAGCCAAATCGACGCGATGATTCTTTCGCATGCCCACATCGACCACAGCGGCAACATCCCCAATCTGGTCAAACAAGGCTTTCGCGGCAAGATTTACACCACTGATGCCAGCGAAGACCTGGCAGATATCATGCTCAGGGACTCGGGGCATATCCAGGAAAGCGACATCAAGTACGTCAACAAGAAACGCCGCAAAAAAGGTGAACCAGCTCTGGAGCCAATCTACACTCAAAAAGACGCCATTGAGGCGATGCCATTCTTCCAAAAGGTCTGGTATCAGCAGAAGTTTGAGCCCATTCCAGGCGTGACCGCCCAACTAGTGGACGCGGGGCACATCCTGGGCTCGGCCGCGGTCCTTTTGGACTATCGTGATGACCATGGGCAACCTAATCGCTTGTGGTTCTCGGGCGATATTGGTCGCTACGACGCACCCATCTTGCGCGATCCCGTGCTGCCTGAAAGGGCTGACACGCTCGTGATGGAGTGCACCTACGGCGATAAACCTCACGAGTCGATGGATGATGCTTACGATGAATTTATCGATGCGATTAAGCGCACTGTCAAACGGGGCGGCAAGGTGATCGTGCCGGCTTTCGCGGTAGGGCGCACGCAAAACCTGACCTACTTCCTCAGCCAGGCAATCGATGATGGCTTGATCCCTGACGTACCGGTGGTGGTCGACAGCCCGCTGGCGGTCAATGCTTCCATGTTGTACCGCAAGCACACCGAATGTTTTGACGACGAGACCTGGCAATACATCGCCGAGCACCGCATGCAGGGCTTGGATTTCCATAACGTGATTTACACCATGTCGGTGGACGAATCCAAGGCTCTCAACGAGTGGAAAGAGCCGATGATCATTATTTCAGCTTCCGGTATGGCGGAAAGCGGTCGGATTTTGCACCACCTCAAGAACAATATCGAAGATGGAAAAAACACCATCCTGATCATCTCCTGGCAGGCTCCAGATACGCTCGGTCGGCGTCTGGCAGACCGTGAACGCAAGGTAAGGATTTTTGGCGACGAGTATTACCGCAAGGCAGAGGTGGTGACGATCGGCGGGTTGAGCGCGCATGCAGGGCAAACCGGGCTGGTGGAGTACGCCCTGGCGAGCAAAGATAGCCTCAAGCGCATCATCCTCTTCCATGGCGAACCCGAAAAGGCTCAGGCTTTGATCGACAAGCTGGCTGAGCACCCCGAATTGCCGGTGCCGGTCTACGCTGAAAAAGGGCAGGAGTTCGCCCTTTAAGGTATAATCTGAAACCTGTTGGAGAGATGCCGGAGTGGTTGATCGGGGCGGTCTCGAAAACCGTTATGGGTCTCGTACCCATCGTGGGTTCGAACCCCACTCTCTCCGCCACAAAAAATGCCGTGATTTCACGGCATTTTTCTTTTCCAACGATTGTTTAGAGCAATGGAGCGGTACTGCGCGGTTCAAAGTCTGGTTCAATCCGCCCGATCTTCAATTTCTCAAAAAGCAGCGGACTGAGGCAGGAGATCCATAATCCGATCAAGAAATAGCGGAAGTAGCGCAGAACCGCGCTGAGCAGTCCTGGGTCATCCGGAAAGAGTGAGCCAAGCCCAGCGTATAAGGCAACTACGCCAGCAATCCCGACCAGATAGCGCAAAATGCGCTGCCAGGTGCCGAAATTGCTCTGGAGCACGCCCCGGCGCGCCTTGAGCCAGGCAAAGCCGCCCAACATCCCAAACCACAACCCGCCTGTTGTCAGCGTGCCTTCAAGCGAGAGCGGATTAGCATCCCCGGCACGGGCAGCCCAGTCTGCTGGCATCTGCCAACCGCTGGAGAGCGCGATAGCCATCCAATTCAACCCAATCAGAAACAACGAGCTGAAGAATGCCAGCAGCAGCTGGTTTTTCAGGCTTTGTTTATTTAGCCACGTGCCGATTGGTTTCTCCAACCTGGCAAAAACAAACAGCAGCAGAATCCCCAAAAGCAACCCCAGGAGCACATCGCTCAGAAAATGCACTCCCAAAACCAGGCGTGAAATAGAAATCAGCAACACGAGGATGATTGCCGCCCAAATCGCCCCCCGGTTTTTGGTCTCGCGCGCGCTCTGACCCCAAACAGCGGTGGAGTTCATGGCGTGCCCGGAAGGGATGCCAAACGAGGACTCATGTACCCCGGGGACGATCTTGTCACTTATCCAGTAAGGGCGGGGTCCCTTCAACAGCACTTTGAAAAAACCGTTGAGGGAAGCACTTGAAAGCAACATCACCCCGATACGCAAACCAGCCCAGGCATTCACGCACCAGTAGATGGTAGGCATAAAAAGGATGTAGAAGATTTGATCTCCCAGCAACGTGATGATGCCCATGATGCTCTGCAGCGCAGGGCTCTGGGACTGTAAAAATAGATTGAGGGCTAATTCGGCTTGATTATAGACGTCCATATCAGACTCCAGTTTTGTTCACCCAATGATAAGCCCAAAACCATACCAGATCAGGGGCAAGCTGCGGCACAAAGAAGTTTAACTTCTGACGATCGGTACCCAGAGCTCCATCTTATAATCCGGGGCGCTCATATCGCCCATGAAGTAGTATTCATGATCCGGCGTGCCGGCATGTCTCAAGCCGTGGGCGGGGAAGTACTCGCCCATCACGAATTCCCAGCCCTGGTGGATGTTCTGGGGAACTGGGCCGGTCAGCTCTACAATGGCATATTCAGCCTCAGGAACTTCCAACACTTCCAAGCCAAGGGCGTGAGCTTCTTCGGGTAAACGGATATTGTACCCAGCCATGTAACTAAAGTCGTGCGGATCCTGGCTATAGTTGAAGCAAGTTCCAAATGCTTCGCCGCTGCCAAGCGCTGCCAGCTTCTCATAAGGTACCGACCCGAATAACTTATCCCACAACCCGGGAAAATCATCGTTTTCGGAATGTACAGCCACCAAGCCGGCGATCTTGAAGGCTTTCTTGGTTTCAAAGCGAACATTCATGGTGTTGTCCTTTCTGAATTAGTGAGGCTGTTAAAAAAGAGCCCGAAGGCTCTTTATCCTTACAGGAGAAACTTAGACAAGTTGATTGGATGGCTCGACCATCCCTTCGAGGATCAATTCCATTCCCATCGTGTGCGCGCACACGCCGCGGCCCTGGAAGTAGTTACAGGTGCAATTCCATTTACCATCTTCATAAGTGACGAGGTGATCGTTGTTTTCCCCACGGATTTTGGCTTCAAATTTGCTGATAGTGATGCGATCTTTTTCTTCTGCGTAACGTTTTGCTTTCTCAATCTTGCCGATCAAACCGCTGTCCATCATATTGTGCTACTCCGTTTCAGTTGTTTTTTAAAAGAAAAACACGCGCCGAAAAACGTTGGCGTGTGCTTCTGTCCATAACACAAGCTTTGTACTGATCATCGTATCAGGCTAACTCCTGCATAAATCCATTATAGCCGGTGGCAGCAAATTGTGCAATTGAAATAGCGCCAATTTCGCCAACAGGTTAACCTTTCACTGCAATTTGGTGTGTAACTCAGCTCTCCCGGGCAGGTCGATAAGGTATACTTTTATTATCTGTTTTGCTTTTATCATGGAGGAGTTATGGAAAAGAATAGCCGAAATCATCGAATTATTCTCCCGGTTTTGCTGCTGATGGCTTTGACGCCATTTGGTTTGACTGCTTGCACGCAAACCGCTAACCCAACCGATTCAGGTGGGCGGTGGGTGTCGATTGGGATGGGCGTTTTGCTATTGCTGGCATACCTCGGTCTGGTAATATTCCTCTGGCGCAAAGGAAAGCTTAGCACTTGGTTTACCGCTGGCAGCACGGCTGCCCGCCTGAAAACCCAGGACGCGCGCCTTAAGGGTGAACTGCGCGGGCTGGAACGTGACAAAGGTGAGCTGCTGGACGAACTCGGCGAAAAAGCCTGGGCTGCCAGGGTCACTGACCCCAGCTACGAGGGCGCTTATAACAAGCTTATAACCGTCCAGGGGCAAATCGACGGCGCAACGGATTATCGCCGTTCGCTCGAAGAGAAAACAGCAGAGCTAACCCAACAGCGCAAGGCGGTGGTGGAGCGATTTGATCAGCAGATCGAAGCTCTGAAAAGTCAGCAAACAGTTGTGGACCACGACCTCAGCGACGCCAAAAACCGCGTGCGCGCGCTTGAAGCTGATCTCGACGCAGCCTCACAAGAAAAAATTCGTTTCCAACGGGACGTAAAAGATACGCGCGGCCGTATTATCGAGATGGAACGCTCGGACGACCCCGACAAAGTGGGGCAGCTCAGCCAGCTCAACAGCCGGCTCAGCAGCCTGACCACCAACCTGATCGATGCTACCAACGCCGAGCCGGAGCTGGCAGCCCAATTGCCTGGGCTGCAGAACCAGGCTCTCGCTCTGAGCACCCAGCTTAACGACCTGCAGGGTCAGATCCAGGCTCTGGAAGCCGACAGGAAGAGCGAGCTGCTTCCCTTGGATGATCAACTCGAAACCCTCGAAAAACAGATTAAAACCAAGACCAGCGAAATCAAGACATTTGCTGAGCAGCTTGCCCCAATGGCGAAGGCTCTGGGCGCCCAGGTTGAGAAAGCCCGACCGCTTTCGCCCGAACTGACCACGCTCTACCAAAAGCTGGACATGATCCTCAGCAAGGTGGATTACAAAGCTCAAGCTAAAGAGGACGTCTCGAGTAATCTCGGCACCGTCGATAAAACCGCCTCTCTCAACTTCTTTGTCTTGCTGCTGATCGGCGTGCTCATCATCCTGCTGGCGGTTTTGCTCCTGACGGGCGTCATCTGATCGTGGCTCAAATCAACCCGATTATCTTTCTCCTGGTTTAGGAAATTTCCGCATGCCTGAGCAGACCCTGAGCACCAAACAGATCCTCGAAGCCTTGTCGCTGGAAGAAAAGTCCTGGTTGATCTCAGGCGGAGGGGATCACTGGCACACTCGCGCGATCCCTGCGCTTGGCATCCCGTCTTTGGCGGGGCATGATGGCCCCCATGGGCTGCGCAAGCTCGCTGTCGCTTCCGATACTGCCGGGCTGCAGGCGAGCCATCCCGCCACCTGCTACCCCAGCCTGTCTGCCGCGGCGTGTTCGTTTGACCGGGAATTGCTGTTCGACCTTGGTGAGGCCTTGGGCGCGGAAGCAAAAGCCGCCGAAGTGGACGTCTTGCTGGGTCCGGGGGTGAACATCAAGCGCCATCCCTTGTGCGGACGGAATTTTGAATACTTTTCAGAAGATCCGCTGATTGCGGGTGAATTGGCAGCTGCTTACATTCGGGGGCTACAAAGCCAGGGCGTGGCAGCCAGCCTGAAACACTTCGCCGCCAACAACCAGGAATATTGCCGGATGATCAACAACTCCGTCATCGATGAGCGCGCTCTGCACGAGATCTACCTCAAACCTTTTGAAATCGTCATCCGCAAGGCGCAGCCCTGGACCGTGATGAGTTCCTACAACAAACTCAACGGCACCTACACCAGCGAGAACGACGTCCTCCTGACCAAGATTGCGCGCCAGGAGTGGGGCTTTGAGGGTCAGTTCGTGACCGATTGGGGCGGCATAAACGACCGTGCCCGGGCAATTTTCGCCGGCACTGACCTGGAGATGCCGCCGGTCGGGCAGTTCGGCGTGGATCGCATCCTCGAGGGGGTGCGCTCGGGGCAGCTCGCAGAAAACGACCTCGACCGGGCGGTGGTGAAGATGCTGGAGCTGATTGAAAAGGTGCAAGGTGGCGGCAAACCCGCCAAAACCTGGCAAGCCGAAGATTTTGATGTCGTCGCGAAGCGTGTTGCGCTTGAATCGGCAGTCCTGCTGAAAAATCAACAAAACCTCCTGCCGCTTCTGGAAGGCTTGAACGTGGCGGTGGTTGGCGAGATGGCGGAAAAGCCGCATTACCAGGGGGCGGGCAGCAGCCGCGTGAACCCAAGGCGGTTGGTGACATTTGTGGATGCGTTACAAGCCGAAAACCTTAGCTGGGCTTACGCCCGCGGTTACCAATTGGGCGGCAAGGCAAACGGCCGGCTCGAACAGGAAGCGCTGGACCTCTGCAGCGGTAAGGATGCCGTGCTGATCTTTGCCGGCTTACTCGATGCTGACGAAGCTGAAAGCTACGACCGCCTGCACCTCGAGCTTCCAGAAGCGCAGAACGCTTTGATCGAACGGATCGCAGCTGAAAACCCGAACGTGGTCGTGGTGCTGCATGCCGGCTCGCCGGTGAGGATGCCCT
>CAYRYL010000043.1:0-18080 GCA_964428425.1 uncultured Anaerolineaceae bacterium
GAAATGGCTCTGCAGTGGAAGAACGACGGTATCCTTTCCGATAACCTCGATGGCACCACCGCCAAGTCCATGTTCCTGAACGGCGATGTCGCCTTCTTCATGAATGGTCCCTGGGAAATCAAAAACCTCAAAGATTCAGGTTTGAATTTTGGCATCGCCAAATTCCCCGATGGTGGTTATCCCTTCCTCGGCGTCCAGGGCTTTGCGGTCAACGCAATGTCCGAGAATGTTCTGCTCGCACAGTCCTTCCTGACCGAATTCGTTGCTACTGAAGATGCCATGCTGGCTCTCTACAATGCTGACCCCCGCGGGTCCGCCTATCTGCCCGCTGCAGCCAAGATCGATGATCCTTTCCTGAAGGCAATCGCCGACGCTGGTGCCGGCGCCAAACCTATGCCCGCCATCCCCGAGATGGGAGCCGTTTGGTCTGACTGGGGCAATGCTCTGACCTTCATCTTCAATGGAGAGAAGACCCCCGAGCAGGCTTACACTGATGCTGCCGCCAATATCCAAATCGCCATTGCCTCCAAGGGCATGGTCAACATTCCTGGTTCTTTCCAGACTAAAGTTGGTTGTGGCTCTGACTGGCAACCGTACTGCCCTCAGTCTGCCTTGACCCTGGGCGATGACGGCAAATATACTGGCACCTTCGCCATCCCCGCTGGTGACTACGAATGTAAAGTTGCCCTTGACGGTGGCTGGGCTACCTCCTACGGTGACGGAGACGCCAACTACAAGTTTACGGTCGCTGCTGATGGCGATGTAACCTTTGTCTTCGATCCAGAAGCAAAAGTGCTCACAATCACAACCCCGTAATCTCGCATTTCAAGAGGAGTCCGGCCAAACCGGACTCCTCTCATTTTATTCTTTGGAAAGGAGAGACAGTGAATGAATACTCATGATGCTTCCAAAGCTGACTTCACCAAGAAAACTATTAGCAATATCGGAAACCTGGCTACGATCATCATAGTAGCGGTTGTCGATGTAGCATTGGCATGGCTTGCATTTAAGCTGTTTAGCCTGGGTTACATTCCCATCGGTATTTGTATGGTCATTATCATGGCGATGATTTCCGTCGCTTTCTTGGTGCCCAAAGCTCACATGTTTAGATGGATGTCGGTCGGCTTAAGCGCCTGGTTACTTTTTTCAATTTTCCCCATTATCTACACCATTTACAATGCTTTCACCAATTATGGTGACGGTCACCTGATCACTCAAGCTCAAGCGATTGAACAAATCCAGGCGCAAACCTATTTGCCCGAAACTGGAAAAGCCTATGAATGGATCGCATATCGATCCCCAGATAATGAGTTTCTACTTTGGCTGAAAGACACTGAGGGTAACACCAAACTGGTCACCCAGGTGGACGCGAAAGGTGATGCCGAGATCCCGCTTGAAACCGGTAAAAACGGCATCGGTGAGCTCGATGCGCAAGGTGCCCCTGTTACGATTGAGGGCTATCAGCGGCTTACTCCCATCCAGGCTTCCCAAAATCCCAATCTGAGAGATATCAAGTTTGGTGACCCTGGAAATACTGTTCAGGTTCGCTCATCCTCAGTCGCAGCCGAACTTAAGCCGCTCTATGAATATGATCCAGTTGCGAACACCTTCACGGATGCGACTACAGGCAAGGTCTACTCAGACGTAAAAGGCACATGGACTACCAAGGGTGGGGAGACAATTATCCCTGGTTACACCGCGGTCATTGGTATTGAGAATTTTGTCCAGTTCGTCAACAGTCCCGGTTTACGCGGACCATTGGTGACGATTGTTATCTGGAACTTCATGTTCGCCGCATTGAGTCTGTTTTTAACCTTCTCGGTCGGACTGCTCATTTCCATCATTTATGGCGACCCCAAGTTCAAGGGCAAGAAGATCTTACGCTCGCTGTTGTTGATCCCCTATACCATCCCCAGCCTGATCACCATTTTGATTTGGCGAGGTATGTTCAACCCCGACCTTGGCGTCATCAATCGGATACTGGAGAGTTTATTTAACATCGCTCCCAAGTGGACCACAGAGCCTTGGCTGGCGCGAATTGCCTTGCTCGTTGTGAATACCTGGCTTGGCTATCCTTACTGGATGTTGGTCACCAGTGGCGCGCTGCAGTCCATCCCGAGTGATATTTACGAAGCAGCTCAAATTGACGGCGCCACGGGTTGGCAGCGTTTCAGGAGCATCACCCTGCCCCTCCTCCTGGTGAGTGTTGGTCCGCTAATGATTTCTTCCTTCATCTTCAACTTCAACAACTTCAACCTGATCTATGCCTTCATCAATGGCGGTCCGGCAATTCCGACTGCTACTACCCAGGCAGGATACACCGACATCATCATCAGCTATGTATACAACCTGGCGTTTGCCAGCGGACGTGGTGTGCAATATGGTTACGCTTCGGCCATTTCGCTGGTCCTGTTCCTGCTGATCGCGGTGATGTCACTGCTTCAATTCAAGTTTACAAATATGTGGGAGGAGGTTGGCGAAAATGTCTAAGCATCCATCATCCGTCAAACGCAGTCGAACTATTGGCTTGATCTGGCGCTGGGCTTTAGCCGCTGTCTTGATTTTCTTCAGTATCTTCCCGGTACTGTGGATCGTTTCCGCATCGTTAAACCCCGTCAATGACTTGGCTAACCAAAAACTGATCCCTGACAACTGGGGTTTTCAGAATTTTCAACAATTGGTGACGAATCCAATTTTCCCCTTCTTCACCTGGTTGAAGAACTCGTTGATCATTTCAACGGTTTCAACCTTACTGACCCTTTCACTGACCACACTGGCAGCTTTTGCCTTTTCGAGGTTCCGGTTTAGAGGGCGACAGGGCATGCTCAAATCCATCCTGCTCATCCAGAGCTTCCCCAACCTGCTGGCGATTGTGGCTCTGTTCACCATCATCAAGCAGATCGGCGATGTTTTCCCACTCTTTGGGCTCAATACCCACGCCGGCTTGATCCTGGTCTATTCGGGCGGCGCGATGGGCATGAATATCTGGCTGATGAAGGGCTATATGGATACCATCCCGCGTGACATCGACGAATCGGCTCATGTGGACGGCGCTACCGACTGGCAGGTATTTTCACAACTGATCTTGCCTCTTTTGCGTCCAATTTTGGTTG
Source organism: uncultured Anaerolineaceae bacterium (assembly GCA_964428425.1). GTDB lineage: Bacteria > Chloroflexota > Anaerolineae > Anaerolineales > Anaerolineaceae > Mesolinea. Next base: position 3,114 of record CAYRYL010000043.1, read on the forward strand.
TTATCTCCATTCTGAGTTTCATCGGGACCTATGGAGAGTTCATCATCGCCCGGACTCTGCTCACCCAGCGTGAGATGCAGACCGTCATGGTGGGTTTGCAGATCTTCACCGCCGGGCAGTACACCAAGAACTGGGGCGTCTTCGCTGCCGGTGCTTTGATTGCCGCTCTGCCGATCATGATCATCTATCTGATCCTCCAGGACCAGATCGTTGGTGGTCTGACCCAGGGAGCTGTCAAGGGTTAATCTCAGCTTCAAGTACCAAAGAGAGGGTTGTAATACACACAGCCCTCTCTTTTTTTTACTCATTTTTTCCGAATTGAATTTATTCTGCCAGCAGGTAGGGTGGGTTGGCTCGTACGTTTCAAGCCGACATTCCATTCATGGTGCGCAGCTTTTACGAAGAATCTGACAATTAACAAACAGATCCTTCGCGTTGCTCAGGATGACAGTGTCGGCGATGAGATCGCCACGTCGCTTCGCTCCTCGCGATGACGGAAGTGAAGGAATTGTTGTGGGTCGGTGGGTTGGCTATATTGAAGTTAAGACAGGGCGAGATACTGCGACGCCAGCCCACCCTACGAGGACTCCGCCAAGATAACTATTGTCGGAGCAAGCCCGCGTTAGGTGAACCAAATCATCACCATCGAGAGGCGGACTCATTACACAGCTTCGCTGGTACTCCGTCCGAACTACGAAAGCACAAGAAAATTGATTCATCAATTTTGTTCGAAGGGAGGATTGCTGTTTTTGGTGGGTTGGCTATATTGAGGTTCAGACAAGGCGAGACACTGCGACACCAGCCCACCCTACAAAGTCTTTTTTTACCCCTTCAAATTTTCAAAAATATTGGGTTTATTCTGCCAGGATGGTGATACCCGAACCGGGGGTGACGGAGCCGATATGCCACATGGGGACTTCGCGCGCGTCGGCTTCCGCCTGGAATTCCGCGGCTTTCTCATCCGGCACGGCAATCAGCAGACCACCGCTGGTCTGGGGGTCGTAGAGCAGGGTCTGAAGGTTGATGGAAAGCTCGCCATCAACGGTGACGTTAGGGCTGAAGTAAAGGAAGTTATCCGACGCTCCGCCGGGGAAAGTGTAGGCATCAGCAAATTTTCGAGCTGCCCTCATGAGCGGGATGCTGGGGAAGTGGAATTGCAGGGCAACGCTGCTTGCGGTAGCCATCTCGGTGGCGTGACCGAGCAGACCGAAACCGGTGATGTCGGTTGCAGCGTGCAGACCAAAGTCCACGGCGAGTTGGGCAGCATCGCGGTTGAGGCGTTTCATCCAGTTGACAGCATCCGCAAGCTCGTCAGGGGAGACCAGGTTGCGTTTGAGCGCGGTAGTGATGACGCCGGCGCCAAGGGGTTTGGAGAGGAACAGGCGGTCGCCAGGGCGCGCGCCAGATTTGGTGAGCAGATGGTCGTTCTGGACGATACCGAGGGCAACCAGACCAAATTTGGGTTCATCATCCTTGACAGAGTGCCCGCCTGCAATGACAACTCCAGCTTCGAGGGCTTTTTCGGCTGCACCGCGAATAATGGCTTGGGTGATTTCGATTGGGAGGCTGGCAGGCAGGGCAGAGATGTTGAGTGCGAAGAGGGGTTTGCCGCCCATCGAGTAGACGTCCGAAAGCGCGTTGGCGGCGGCGATGGCGCCGTAATCGTAGGGGTCATCCACAACCGGAGTGAAGAAGTCGACCGTGGCAACGAGCGACTGGTTGTCGTCGAGGCGCCAAACAGCAGCATCATCGGCTGATTCGAGCCCAATGAGTAAATCAGGGTAGGTGGTACCCTTGAAAGTGTCTTTGATCGGCAGCAGGACCTGCGCCAGCGTTTCCGCGTTGACTTTAGACGCTCAGCCCGCGCAAGCGGAGAGCGAAGTCAGGCGGATGGGTGGGTTAGTAGTCATAGGCTAATGATACTTGATTTTCGGCTTTTTGGAGTTTACCAGAACGTAGAGGGTTTGTGGAGGGTGTGAGTTGAAGTGGCATTTCGATTTGTATAAAATCATCCCACGTAATTGAAAGGACTAACATGAAAAAGACAATTAATAGTTTACTTGCGATAGGTTTAGTCGCAATTTTTGTACTCGGCGCTTGCGCCCCGGTGGCGCAGACTGAGCCTGCAGCGGTAGTGCCAACCGAGCCCGCTGCGGTAGCGCCAACCGAGCCCGTGGCGGTAGTGCCAACCGAGCCTGCGGCGGTAGCACCAACCGAGCCTGCGGCGGTAGCACTGACTGACGCGGAGATGGAAGCACTGATTGCTGAAAAAGCGCATGACAAGCACACGCTTGAGTTCATCCTCTCGAAAAATAAAACCGCAGACGAGTGGTCGGCGACGCTGGATAAGATGATCTCTTATGGGGCAAAGATCAGCCCGGAAGAGAAGATACTCATTATAGATTGGCTGGTAAGCCGAAACAAGTAACGGAAAAGCTTTGACAGTACCAAACCGGGACCACGCTCCCGGTTTTTGTTTTTAAACGCCAAAGGGGCAGTTACATGTGATTTCTCTTCAGAAATCTGATCGAAATTTGCCCCTAATTAAGCGGATGGGAGTAAACTTGTTCGGTATATTCGGATAAACGCATATAAGAAGGCTGATGAACAAGAATTCTCTCGACGAAGAGCTGTTATTGATCCATGAACGGATATGTCCGGCGTTGAACCATCCCCTTCGCATGAAGATCTTGTGCCTGCTGAATGAGCGAACGCTGAACGTAGGCGAGTTAACTTTAGAAATGGGGATACCCCAGAGCTCAGTCTCACGGCACTTACGTGTGCTGCGCGAAAGAGGTCTCATTCGGGCAGAACGGGAGGGCACGACGATCTGGTATGCCCTCGCAGAACCGGAGCTGGCTACCGTAATCGATATTTTACGCAGGATCCTTGGCAGGCAACTGGAGAGCCATTTGGATCAGGCACAAACAATTTTGAGAACAATGTCTGAGGAGGCATAAATGAAGGTAGTAATCATAGGCGGAGTGGCAGGTGGAGCCAGCACAGCAGCCCGGTTGCGGCGTGTGGACGAAGAGGCGGAGATTGTGATGCTGGAGAAAGGCCCGTATGTGTCGTTCGCGAATTGCGGATTGCCTTACTACCTCAGTCGCACAATCGACGAGCGTGAAAAACTGATGGTCACGACACCTGAGAGCCTCAGGGAAATGCTCAACATTGATGCGCGCCCCAACAGCGAGGTGGTTGCGATCGACCGTGAAAACAAAACTGTGTTGGTAAGAGAACACCCCGCAGGCAGGGAGTATAGCGAACACTATGACAAATTGGTGCTGGCACCCGGAGCAGAGCCAATCGTTCCACCATTGCCAGGCGTGGACCTGGAGGGTGTATTTATTCTGCACAACATCCCCGAGCTGGACGCGCTGGACGGCTACATCAAGGCAAAGCACGTCAAACGAGCAGTGGTAGTCGGCGGGGGATTCATTGGCTTGGAAGTGGCGGAAAACCTGGCGGAAACCGGCGTGAGCGTCAGCGTTGTGGAAATGCTCAACCAGGTGATGGCACCGGTCGACTACGAAATGGCAGTCGAGGTGCACGAGCACCTGGCGCTGCACGGCGTGCGGCTGGTGTTGGGGGATGGATTGAAAGCCATTGAAAAGGTTGAAAGCAATGGAACGCTGAAGGTTCATACCGGCAGCGGTAAAGAACTCGAGACAGACGTGGTGGTACTCGCTATCGGGGTACGCCCAAATACGAAGCTGGCCAAGGAAAGTGGCATCGAAGTGACTCAGCGTGGGCACATCGTCACGAACGAACGCATGCAGACCTCGGATCCCAATATCTACGCGGTGGGGGATGCGGTGCAGGTGAAATCTGCGATTACCGGTCAGCCCACGTCCCTGGCGTTGGCAGGTCCCGCCAGCCGACAGGGGAGAGTGGCAGCAGATAACATCGCTGGCCGGGATATGACCTTCAAGGGTGTTCGTGGAACATCCGTGGTGAAGGTGTTTGATCTGACTGTGGCGTCGACGGGCTTGAACACCCGCCAGCTGCAGCAGGCAGGGCTGGCGTTTGACTCCGTGGCGACACACAACAATAATCATGCCGGTTACTATCCAGGCGCTTCCCCGATCCATTTGAAACTCCTGTTTGGACCTGAGGGACAAATTTATGGCGCACAGGCAGTTGGAACAACGGGCGTGGAGAAGCGCATCGATGTGATTGCAGCAGCAATGCACGGCAAGCTGAGAGTGTTTGACCTCGAAGACCTGGAACTCAGTTACGCGCCGCCTTTTGGCTCCTCGAGAGACCCTGTGAACAACATTGGCTTCGCAGCTGCCAACGTGCTCCGGGGAGACTGCCCGGTGAAGCATTGGGATGAGGTTGCGGGACTGAATGACGAAGAATGGTTCCGGTTGGATGTGCGGGAGCAGGAAGAGCAGGCTGTTGGCGCGATCGACGGCACCTACAACATCCCGCTGGGCGAGCTGAGAAGCCGGTTGGCTGAGCTGCCGAAGGATAAGAAGATTCTGGTCAATTGCGCGAGCGGGCAGCGTTCCTATTTTGCGACGCGGCTGCTGCGCCAGAAAGGCTTTGATGCCTACAACCTCTCCGGAGGATACAAAACATACGCTTTAGGGGCTGCGGTACAAGCAGAGCCCAAACTGATGGAGGTAAAACCCGTGGCAAATATGGAAAAAGAGGAAGTAAAAGTTGTAACAGGAGGAAATCAGTATCAACTGGATGCCTGTGGATTGCAGTGCCCGGGACCGATCCTGAAGCTTTACAACAAGGTCAAAGAGATGGAAAACGGCGACCAGGTGACGGTGAAGGCGACAGATTTGGGGTTTGCGCGGGACGTGGAAGCCTGGACGAAGTCAACAGGTAATCAACTGGTTTCACTTGATGTGAAAACTGGCGAGATCACAGCAGTGGTGCAAAAAGGCACTGTGGCGGTGGCAGCGGCGTCAGTTAGCGAGGTGCAGCCACAGAAGCACACCAAGGGGGAAGACCTGACCATGGTGGTGTTCTCAGGCGAGTTGGACAAGGCGATTGCGGCGTTCATTATTGCCAACGGATTTGCATCCATGGGGCAGCAGGCGACGCTCTTTTTCACTTTCTGGGGGCTCAACATCCTGAAGAAGCCCACTGCTCCTGCAATGAAGAAGACTTTCATGGAAAAGATGTTTGGCTGGATGCTGCCGAGAGGCGCGAATAAGTTGGTCCTTTCGCAGATGCACATGATGGGTGCTGGAACAGCCATGATCAAGAGCATTATGCGGAAATACAACGTCGATTCCCTGCCCGAGATGATCAAAACCGCCCAGGCAAACGGCGTGAAATTGCTGGCATGCCAAATGTCAATGGACCTGATGGGCATCCGACCCGAAGAACTGATTGACGGAGTAGAGCAGGTTGGGGTAGCGACGATGGCTGCGGCAGCCAGTAACTCGAACACCCATTTCTTTATCTAAAACCAGCTAGTAATGAGAACAGAAAGGCCCCAGTCCGGGGTCTTTTTGTTTGAGATTGAACAGGGTTGCTAAATTAGCATTATCTCCTGGGAACATCTTTCACACGGGACATGAGCAGCGTGGCGATCGTAACAAAGAAGGCTGACACGATAAACATGACGTTGTAGTCGTACCGCGCCACGAGCGACCCAGCCAGCACGGGAGCAAGCAGCAGGAATGAGCCCGTGAGCGTACGCCCCATGCCGAGGTAGGTGGGTCGGAGCGATTCCTCGCCCAGTTCCATGATCAGCATGCTGTCGCCAACACCGACCCCAGATTGATAGAGCCCAAACATAGCAAACACCAGGTAATAGAGCCAGATACTTTTACTGAAGATGGCAACGATTAATGCCGCAAACCAGCAGATGAAAGATAAGACCATAATCTTTTTGGGACCGATACGGTCGCCAACTGCGCCCCAAAAGGCATAACCTAAAACCCCGCTAGCAAGGATCACGCCCGTGAAGACCGCGGCTTGCTCGTCAGGCAGGTGAAAGGCTTTAATGGCATAAACCGCGATGAAGGCGGTGGCCATGTTGCCAAAAAAGGAGATTGAGCGGGCAACCAGATAAAGGCGGAAGTTGCCGTCCTTTTTTAAAATTTGCCCAAACATACTGTAGTTTATGGCGGGCTTCCTGGGGGCAGGCAGGGTGGGTTTGGCGGCAGGCACGATTACCTGCGCTTGTTCGGGCTCTCTGTTCTGGATGTAACTGGCGAAGGAAAGCCACTGGATGATGACAGCAATTCCAAAACCGAGGGCATAATTGCGCGGGTAGCTAAGGGTGGCGAGGATCAGCCCGCTCAGAACCGATCCGAGGATGCCGGCACCCTGTCCAAAAACGCGCGAAAAACCAAAAAAGCGCGCGCGGTGGCTAAGGGGAATAACGCGCGCCATGACCTCCTGCCAAGGCAGGGCAGCCATGCCGCCGGCAATCCCCCGCCAGGTCATCAGCAGGATCAGGAGAATTAGGGCAGTCGACTTGCTGATATAAGGGATGGCAAGTGCGAGCACCGCAAAAAGCAGGTACGGGAGCCTTTCAAACACGCCCAACCGGATGGACATCGGCAGGATCTTTGGCGTGTGGGTTACCCGTGAGGCAATAAACATCTGGGGCAGGAACCAGCCGGCGTTGACGATGGCAGGCATCAAACCAATCAGGAAGGGGTTGTCGGTGAGGGTGGCAGCAAAGACAGGCATAATGGTGTTGATGTTCCAAAAGCTGTCAGCCATGAAGAAGAAGCTGATGTCCAGGGTGTTGATGATGACGTTATGGCGGAAATGCTGTGCGACAGACGCAGAAACATTATCCTCTGGACGGATGCTGAATAAATTCGATAGGAGATAGCGAACGCGATTGAACATAGGTGTTGTTGGATGATTATAAAATGAAATCGGGAATTGAAACTTGATTGGTCGGATTTTGTGCTGCTGTTGGAGGAGGAGATGGTGATTGGGCACTGCCCGGCATCGGTTTAAGTTTAAATTTGAAAAAATATGCCGTCCAATTTTTTGAGCAGTGTCGAATAAGAAGGGTCGGCATCTTCCCTCCACAAAAAACTTTATACGCCGTCTGCTGGAAGCCTCGAAGGAGGAGCAACTTCTGGTATCCTGTTAATATGGATGAAAGAGGTGAAAAATGACACAAGAAACCCCATGGTACAAGGATGCCATTTTCATGGAGCTCAACACCCGCGCCTATAAGGACAGCGACGGAGATGGTTGGGGGGATCTGCCTGGTTTGACGTCTAAATTGGATTACATCAAAGCCCTGGGTGTGGATGCCATCTGGCTGCTGCCGATAATGCCTTCTCCTCTGCGCGATGATGGCTATGACGTGAGCGATTTTTGTGGCATTTTTCCTGCTTATGGCAATTTGGACGACTTTAGAAAGTTGATTGAGCAAGCCCACCAACGGAGTTTGAGGATCATTGTGGAAATCATCCCAAACCACACTTCCGATCAACATCCCTGGTTTCATGCGTCGTGCGACCCGCAACATCCTGAGCACGGCAAATATCGCGATTGGTATGTGTGGTCTGATACCGACCAGAAATACAAGGACGCAAGGATTAACTTTTCCGACTCCGAAACGTCCAATTGGAGTTTTGAGCCGTCGCGAGGTCAATTCTTCTGGCACCGGTTTTACTCAACCCAACCCGACCTGAATTATGACAACGAGCAAGTTCAGCAGGCGATGTTGGATATAGTAAAATTTTGGATCGATTTGGGGGCAGATGGGCTGCGCGTAGACGCGCCAGCTTACCTGTTTGAGCGGGAAGGCACGAATTGTGAAAATCTACCTGAAACGCACAGTTTTCTCAAACGAATCCGAAAATTTGTCGACGAATATAGCCCCGACACACTTCTCCTGAGCGAAGTCAACCAGCATCCCGAAGGTCTGGTCGAATACTTCGGCGACATTGATGAAATGCACATGAGCTTTCACTTTCCGCTCATGCCACAGCTCTTTATGGCACTGGCGAAGGCGGACCGCAAACCGATTGAGGAAATCCTGGCACGCACACCCGCCTTGCCCGAAGGTTGTCAATGGGGGAGCTTTTTGCGCTGTCACGACGAGCTGACGCTCGAGATGGTTACCCCGGAAGAACGCCAGTGGATGTGGGAGTCTTACGCGCCAGACCCCAAACAGCGCATCAATATAGGCATTCGCCGTCGGCTGGCACCACTGCTTGATAGTGACCAGCGCAAAATCCTGCTGATGCACTCAATGCTGCTGACGATGGTGGGCTCGCCTTTCCTATACTATGGTGATGAAATTGGCATGGGCGATAACGTGAGCCTATTCGACCGGAACGGGGTGCGCACACCCATGCAGTGGGATGGCTCGCGGAATGCCGGGTTTTCAGACGCGGACCCAGAAAAACTCTACGCGCCAGTGATCAAAGACGAGGTTTATGGTTATCAATGGGTGAACGTGGCAGCCCAGGAAGCTGACCCGAATTCTCTGCTCAACCATTTGCGGCACATGATCCGGGTCCGCAAGGAACAACCCCTCTTTGGCAGAGGGGACTTCGCCTGGAAAGCCTTCAACTTCGACTCCAAGGTGGTTGTCGCCTACCAACGGTCCTGGCAGGGGCAGCGGGTGGTGGTGCTTAACAACCTGAGCGGGGAGGAAGTGCGCGGTTGGATCCCGGAGACGGCGTTGAGTTTTGAGGATCTTCTGACTGGAGAGATCGTCCTGCCTGGAGATTACACCCTCAAACCTTATGGCTACGTCTGGCTAAAACCGCTAACCGAGAATATCCAAAACCTGCCGAGCGGTCCGAACGCAAAGCAACCCGGTTATCTGGGCTCAGACAAACAATAACAGAAGCACCTCAACCTTCGCAGTTACGATAAATCTCTTGACCAAAGAGAGGTTAAATGCTAATCTTGACACATGGTTACTCTCTCACTCACAACTGATTTTGGTAATTTAAATGGCTTTGTCGGCACGATGAAGGGCGTCATCTGGAATATTGCTCCAGATGTGCAGATCGCCGACATCAGCCATGAAATCCCAGCCCAGGACATCCGCACGGGCTCGATTGCCCTCTGGCGTGCGTCAGCATTTTTCCCCGCTGGGTCAGTCCACGTGGCTGTTGTTGATCCTGGTGTGGGCACAAAACGGCGCGCGATTGCAGCGAAACTGGGCGACCAGTTCTACGTTATGCCGGATAACGGTCTGATCACCCCCATGCTCGAGGATGCCGAAGCGGCTGGTGTGGAAATTTGCATTGTGCACCTCGATAGGTCCGAATACTGGCTGCCGCAGGTATATACCACCTTCCACGGGCGTGACATCTTCGCCCCTGTCGGCGCGCGTATCGCCGCCGGCGTCCCGCTCGAGAAGCTCGGCACCACAATCACTGACCCGGTGCGTCTGCCCTTACCCAAACCCATCATCACCGATCAAGGGATTGAGGGCAGCATTGTTGTCATTGACGTGTTCGGCAACTGTTCAAGCAATATCCGCGTTTCATTGGTGCCAAGCCTCGAGAAAACCACGCTCAAAATTGCCGGGCAGGTCATCCACGGAGTGTTGCCTTCCTATGGGCACGCCAAAGTTGGCGACCTCGTGGCAGTGACTGACAGCGAGGGTTTCATCGAAATTGCCGTTGTGAATGGCAGCGCGGCGAAGACATATGGGATCAAACTGGACGAAACAGTGAGGATCCTTTTCAATGCCTGAGCAGCAACCTCTGCCCCTGGTCGTTAGAGACCTTGGTTTTCGTTACAACTCAAGGCGAACACCCGCGATTGAGGATATCAACCTACGGTTGGAACCCGGGCAGGTGGTTTTACTGGCTGGGTCTTCAGGGTGCGGCAAGACGACTCTCATGCGCTGCGTGAACGGGCTCATCCCGCACACCTATCGTGGATTTATGCAAGGTGAGATCGAACTCTACGGAAAATCAATCAAGGGCATGGGGCTTGCAGAAATCTCGAAACATGTGGGCACCCTTTTGCAGGACCCGGAACGCCAAATCTTGGGCACGTACGTCATCAACGAAGTCTGTTTTGGGCTCGAGTCGCAGGGGATGCCACGCGAGGAGATGATCCCACGTGCAGAAAAGGCGTTGGAGAGGCTCAACATTTTGCACCTCAGAGATAAAGAAACCCATTTCACGTCCGGCGGCGAGAAGCAGAAGGTCGCCCTGGCAGGCGTATTGGCGATGGAGCCAAGCATTCTGCTGCTGGATGAACCGCTGGCCTCGCTCGACCCGGCATCTGCCAGAGAAGCTTTGCTAGCGTTCAGGCAGTTGGCAAACGAAGGTCTATCCATTCTGCTTGTGGAACATCGGGTGGAGGATGTGCTGCAGATCCATCCGGAAAAAGTTGTCTACATGGATAACGGACGCATCACCTACGAGGGGGATGTGGCCGGGTTGTTGGAGACTGCCGATTACACCCGCATCAAGTTACCCGCCCGAACTGTTTTGAAGCGGGCAAAGGGAGCCCCCTCCAGACAATTCCATGTGGCTGTACCTGCGATGGACCCAGCCAGTGAGCCGCTGGTTTCTTTCCAGGGCGTCAACTTTCGTTATAAAGCAGATAGTCCCGAAGTGCTGCACGGCATCAACCTGGATGTGCGCGCAGGCGAGGTGATCGCGATTTTGGGGCACAATGGCTCCGGCAAGACCACCACCGTCAAACAGGCTTTGGGATTACTCAAGCCAACCACCGGGCACGTTTTGCTCGAGGGAGTGGACACAAAGAAAACGACTGTTGCCAATGCTGCCAGGACGATTGGTTACGTCTTCCAAAGCCCAAGCCAGATGTTGTTTGCCCCGACTGTGCGGGAAGAGCTGGCTTTTGGTCCCACAAACCTGGGAGTGAGCAAAGAAGTTGTGAACGAGAACGTGGACTGGGCAATTGAAACCGTTCATCTTGAACAGGAACTGCCCACGCCACCCCTGGCGCTTTCATTTGGGCAGCAGAAGCGCGTCTCGATCGCTTCGGTGCTTTCAATGAAGTCGCGCATTTTGATGATGGATGAACCCACAGCCGGACAGGATTACTGGAATTACCAGTCCTTCATGGACACGATTCTCCAAACGCCTGGATTTGACGCGATTTTGTTCATCACACACGACCTGGACCTGGCACTAACTTATGCCAACCGGGTGGTGGTGCTGTTTGGAGGCAGCGTAGTGGCAGATGGCAGCCCGCACGATGTCTTCGCGGATGATGAGAAACTGCGCGAGTGGCGCTTGCTCCCAACATCGCTGCTCGATTTAAATCGCGAGATGTATTCAAAAACAGGTCAATTCCTGCGAGCTGAAACTTTGAGCCAGCTGGCAGGTTAATTATTTATCAACCATTAATCTAAGGAGAAAGTCATGTATTCAAATGAAGTAACCAAGCAGGAAAAGAAACCTTTGTGGCGCTTTGGCACGAAGGAAGTTGTCTATGCCGCCATTGGTGCCGCGCTTTATGCCGTGGTCACCTGGGCATTCAATGTCTGGCAGATCCCAGGTGCGGGTAATGTGGGCATTCGACCGGGAGTGGTCATTCCGATGTTCTTCGGCATCGCCTTTGGTCCGATTGTCGGTTTTATTGCCGGTTTTGTTGGCAATATCCTTGCAGATTTGCTCAGCGGCTACGGTTTTTGGCTCTGGTGGGACCTCGGAAACGGCATCATGGGTCTGCTCCCTGGCTTATTCTCAGTGCTGATCTTTGATTTCAAAAGCGCGAAATCCATCCTGATGGCGGAAATCTCAGTTGTTTTGGGAGTTGCTCTGGGAATGGGGCTGGCTGCCTTCTCCGAGATGTGGGTTTCAGGCGCAGACATCAACACCGTTATCTTTGCCAACTTTTTACCCGCTTTTATCACCAACGTCCTCTGGGGTTTGGTGTTGCTACCTTTGCTGATGGTCGCGTATTCCGCGATCGTCTCACAAAGCGGTCGATAATCAGGTTCTATGAGTCCAGGCGGTCTATCTGACCGCCTGGACCATGACTAAACATGCTTGTTGCCTGGAACTATCGCTACCGAAATAGCCTGATCGACCGCGTTGACCCGCGGGCTCGGTTCATCTTCTCGTTCGCCGTGCTGCTGGCTGCCACCACTACCTGGAATCCTCTTTTGCTGGCGATCGTCTTTTTGATTGCCATCTCGTGGTACTCCTCGGCAAAGCTTTCCTGGCAGGATACCAAACGTGGATGGCTCATGATTTCCATCCTGTTGTTCACGATGATCGTGGTTAACACGATTATCACGGGGGGTGGGGCTGGCGGGGTCGTTCCGGAGGGCGGGCAGCTGGTGTGGCCAGCGGGGTTTAACCTGTTCGGGCGGCATATGACCTTTGGGCTGACCGTCGAGCGGTTGTGGTTTGCGGTGGCGCAATTGATGCGCATTCTGTCCATTTCGCTGGTGTTCATCATGATCCCATACACCGTGGATTCACGCGCCTACGGTGTCACGTTCCGCAAATTGGGGTTGCCAGACCGGCTCGCCTACACCATGGAGCTCTCCTTCCGCTTTATCCCGACCCTGGCGCGCAATTTTCAGGTCACGCTGGATGCTCAACGGGCACGCGGATTCGAGTTGGACTCTGTCAAAGGCGGAATATTTAATAAGATCAAACGCATCGCGCCACTCATCATCCCCGTGACGATGAACGCGATTGTCTCCAGCGAGGATATCGCCAATGCGATGGACCTGCGCGGGTTTGGTCAGCAGAAGCGCACCTGGCTCTACGAACTCAAGTACCAATGGTGGGATTACGCGGTGATTGGGTTTGCCGTGCTGCTGCTGGGGATGGTGATCTACCTTGCTTATGGGCAGGGAATGCGCCTCTTCGCCGTGCCGCAATGGTGGTACGGATTGTTTAACTGATTTTCTTACATCAATCAGGGTAGAAGAAAATCCCCCTCAAGCGAGAGGGATTTGATGTTGTCTTGCTAACTGAATGATTCCAGTGTTTCGGTCACGACCGCGTTGAGCAGCGCGATTTTTCCTTGCACCCAGGCGATGACATCCAACGAATCATCCTCTATTAGCGGTGTCAGGTCAAGCGCGTACGCCAGGCGGGTGGCTTGGTCGGTCACGTGAGGGGAGAGGAAGGTGGCGTTGGCGATGCGTCGCCCAGCCACTGCATCTGTGTAGTTTTTTCCGCCAGCAACCTGCGATTCAAATACATCTACAAGCGCGGCTTGCAGTTCGGGTTCCGCGGAAACATTGAAAATCGTCTTAATCTCGTCGGGGAGCCAATCGAGATTACGCCAGACTTCGCAGCCGTAAACCTTTTTTGGACGGATTTCTTTGGGCAGGCGGCGCAGAGCCTGGATCACGCGCACGAACACTGCCACATGCGTCGCGTGTTTGTCGGCAGGGTTGTGGGTATAAAGGATTTCGGGTTGTGCTGCTTGCAGAAGAGTGATCAGGTCCTCAACCAGGGCAGGGTCTGAAGGGTCCTTGACCCGTGCGCTGGTGTAACCGAGAAAGACCTGGGAAGAGTATTTTCCCAATCGGGCGGCAGTTTTTTGTTCTTCGATGCGGATTTGAGCCATTTCGTTGTCGCTGACATGACCAAACTTCCCAACACGCGGAGACCCATGCCCGTCAGTCACCACGCAACCGCTGAAGTGAGCGTCGGGGTTGCTCAGTCCCTTAAGAATGCCGTCAATCGCCATAATTTCAATGTCATCCTGGTGGGCAGCGATGGCGAGGTGCGTGGTGCGGCTCAGCGCCGTTTCGGGATTGAACGCGTCCGGCACATAGATTTCCTGGTTTGCTTTAGTGAACATCTCCACCTCCATTTTTGGTGATTATAAACGGCAGACCGTCGGATTTCCATTTGCATTTGTTAACTTCCGTATTTGGTTTCTCAGACATTAGAGAGATATTCGAAAATGGAGGAATTTTCTCCTAATCTGACGCTTTGTTGTACAATAAAGTATCGCCGTTTAAAGGAGTAGAGAGGAAGCAATGCCAATAAAACTCCCGACAGACACCAAACTCACCCAAACAGGAGAAATGATGAATAAAAAGTTGTTAACGTTGGTCAGTATTTTCTTAGTTTTAGGTATGTTCCTGGCGGCTTGCCAAACAAGCGCCCCAGCGACTCAGGCTCCCGCCGCGGTCGACTGCAAAGCAGAATCAGCTCTTCAGGCTGAAGGTGCCTACCAGGTGCCTGCGCCAATTGAAGGCTGCTTCAATGTGGCTTTCGTTTATGTTGGTCCCCACGATGATGGTGGATGGACCCAATCTCACGATGTTGGTCGTCTCTACGTCCAGGATAATGTTCCTGGTGTCCACACTGCTTATGTCGAAAACGTAGCAGAAGGTGTCGATTCCGAGCAGGTCACCCGCTCCCTGGCCCGAAAAGGTTTTGATATGGTCATCACAACCTCCTTTGGTTTCATGGATGCCACCGAAACGGTAGCCGGCGAATTCCCCGATAAAGACTTTGTCCATGTTTCTGGATTCAAGTCCAATGGTACTAACTTTGGCAACCTGATGGGCGCCATGGAAGACATCAAATACCTCGCTGGTATGCTGGCTGGCTCCCGTGCCAAACTTGATGGCAACCCCAAGCTCGGCTACATGGCTACCTTCCCCATCCCGGAAGAGCTTCGCCTCGGTAACGCCTTCGCGCTTGGTGTGGCAAAAACCTGCCCTGAGTGCACAGTCGATGTTCGCTTCATTTTCACCTGGCACGATCCAACAATCGAACAGGAAGCAGCCAAATCCCTCTTTGACGGTGGCGCCCAGGTTGTAATGACTGGTGCAGATACGCCTGCTCCCGCGATTGCCGCTCCCGCTGGCAAATGGGGTATCACCTATGACTACATCAACAACTGCACACTCGAGACCTGCCTCACCACCATGTATTGGAACTGGGGTCCTCTGTATGCTATCGAGGTCCAAAAGTCCATGGGTGGCACTTTCGCTGGTGAACCTATCTACTTTGACGCCGATTCAGGTGGTCTCGGTCTCTATGGCTTCATTGAAGGTCAGGAACTGATGCCCGGTGCCAAAGACCTGCC
>CAYRYL010000044.1:0-18073 GCA_964428425.1 uncultured Anaerolineaceae bacterium
AGAAAGCGAAAGGCATGGCACATTACAAACTTATCCTCGCTTACGACGGCACGAATTACAACGGCTTTCAGCGGCAGGCAATCAAAACCAGCGTCCAGGCAACCTTCGAGGAAGCCCTTCGACGGCTGGGTTGGCAGGGCAGGGCAGTCATGCCCTCAGGGCGCACCGACACCGGTGTGCATGCCAGGGGACAGGTCGTCAGTTTCAATTTTGACTGGAACCATCCCGATCACGCCCTGCAGAATGCCTTGAATGCCTTTTTGCCAGCCGATGTCGCGGTGCAGAGCGTGCAACAGGTTGCGGCAGATTTTCATCCCCGCTACGACGCGCTCAGCCGCCAGTATCGCTATCAGCTCTACTGGCAAGCGGCACGCGATCCCCTGCGGGACAGGTTCGCCTGGCGGCTCGACCGCAAGCCTGATATCATGCTAATGCAAGCGGCAGCGAACGACCTGCTTGGTGAGCATGATTTCATTGCTTTTGGCAAAGCGCTAAAAGAAGGTGCCACAACCATTCGCCGGATCTTTTCGGCGGATTGGGTGGAAGAGGAAGACGGCATGAGCTTCACGATCGTGGGCAATGCCTTCCTTTATCACATGGTGCGCCGTATCGTGTACGTCTTGGTCAGGATCGGTCTCGGTGAATTACCGGTCGAAACCGTGCGGCTCGGGCTTGAAAACCTGAGCACGGGCATCGTCAGTCTGGCACCGGCGCGCGGTCTCACTTTGGAAGCGGTGACCTTCAACGAGGATAATTAAATGGTTGTTTGCCCAGCCTGCAAGGCCGGGTATGTATTTTGAAAACGGAGAAGTAAAAAGTGGAAAAAACATACATTCCTAAAGGAAATGTGGCTGGAGAATGGTATCTGGTGGATGCCTCCGGTCAGACCCTTGGTCGTTTGGCGACCAAAATTGCAGCGCTGTTAATCGGCAAACATCGCCCGGATTACACCCCCGGTGTGGTCCTCGAAGATCATGTGGTCGTTATCAATGCCTCCCAGATCGTCGTCAACGCGACCCGCGTCGAAGAGAAGAAGTACTACACTCACTCCGGTTACCCCGGTGGTCTGAAAGAAGTGGAATATCAGCGCCAGTTGGAAAACCATCCCGACCGCATTATCCGCTTCGCGGTGCGCGGCATGCTGCCCAAGAACCGTTTGACAGCACGTTATCTCGACAATCTGAAAATCTATGCTGGATCAGAACACCCCCACCAGGGTCAGAATCCCCAGCCTATTTTTGAAAAGTAGTAAAGAGGAATCATGACACAATACATAGAAGCAGTTGGACGACGCAAGCAAAGTACTGCCCGTGTGCGGGTTTTTCCCGGCAGCGGCACTTTCACTGTCAATGACAAACCCCTGACCGATTACTTCCCACGGTCTGGCGACGCCCCCGCGATTCTAAACGCAATCGAGACCACCGGTCAAAGTGCTTCCGCCTTTGATGTAACCGTCAAGGTGCAGGGTGGCGGCGTGAGCGGTCAGCGCGACGCAGTCAAACTCGGTTTGGCACGCGCACTTGTCTCAGCAGATGAGACTGTTCGTCCCGCCTTACGCGCCGAGGGTTTGCTGACGCGTGATGCCCGCGTTAAGGAACGCAAGAAGCCAGGTCTCAAGCGCGCCCGCAAGGCCCCAACCTACACCAAGCGTTAGGTTTGGATCCCACCTGCCAGCTTGTCTGGTATGTTGGAATCGGGTAATGTTACAATTAAAAGGCTGCCCAGCTTAAATTGGGCAGCCTTTGCATGTTTATAGAGGAAGCTGAACTGATGATTGGACGAGGAATAACGATTGTTGGACTGGGTCCCGCGGGTGCAGAAAACCTGACCCGTGAAGCCTGGGCTCACCTTGAGCAGTGCGAGGAAATCTGGCTCCGAACCAAGTACCATCCGGCTGTTCCGGGTTTACCGGAAGGATTAAACGTACACAGCTTTGACGAAGTTTACGATGCCACTGACGATATCGGCTCCGTTCTTGAGACGATTGTCCAACAGGTCATGGAGCTGGGCAGGCGCGACCAAGGCGTAACCTATTGTGTGCCTGGCAGCCCGTTTGTGGCGGAAGAAACGGTCAGTGAGATTATGCAGGCGATCGAAGGCAGCGGGCTGCCTATCCGGCTGATAGATGGGGTCAGCTTCATTGAACCGGTTTGTTCAGCCCTCGGGATTGACCCGCACCCCCAGATGGTTCTCGCAGATGCGCTCCACCTGGCTGGGCTTGAGGTTCCTTCCTTTCCCCCTACCATCCCGGCGATCATTTCCCAATTGGACAGCAGCTTTGAAGCCAGCGAGCTCAAACTGACATTGATGGCAAACTACCCCACAGAGCACCCCGTTTTACTGGTGCACAACGCCGGCACTTCGGACGAGATCGTCGAAAAGTTGGCGCTTTATGAGATCGACCAGTCCGTGCACCTGGGCATGTTGAGTTGCCTTTACGTCCCACCTCTGAGTCAGGGCGCTTCGTTTGAAGATTTCCAACAAATCATTGCCCGTTTGCGCCGCCATGACGGCTGCCCCTGGGACCGGGAACAGACCCATCTCAGCCTGCGCCCTTACCTGCTGGAGGAAGCCTATGAGGTCCTGGAAGCCCTGGATCAGGAAGATAGTCTGCACCTGAGCGAGGAGTTGGGCGACCTGCTGCTGCAGATAGGTTTGCACGCCCAAATCGCGACTGAGGACGAAGACTTCCTGATGACCGAAGTCCTGCAGGGAATTAACTCCAAACTGATCCGGCGCCATCCACATGTGTTTTCGGATGTTGATGTGAAATCGGTGGAAAATGTGCTCACCAACTGGGAGAAAATTAAGGCAGGTGAACGTAAAAGCAATGGTGAGAGCCAAAAAGGTATGCTGGATGGTATTCCGCTCAGCTTGCCAGCGCTTTCGCAGGCGAACCAAATTCAACGGCGGGCGAAGCGTGTCGGTTTTGACTGGCACACCATCGAACCGGTTATTGCCAAAGTGCACGAGGAATTGGGCGAACTACGCGATGCCCGTACGGATGAAGAGAGACAGTCCGAAGCCGGAGATGTGCTCTTCGCGGTGGTTAATTTGGTGCGATGGCTGAAAATTGACCCTGAAATTGCGTTGAGAGAAACAAATTTACGCTTCCGCAAGCGCTTTGCTTTCATTGAAAAGAGCGCCGCGGAGCAGGGCAAAACAGTTGACCAGCTAAGCTTTGAAGAGATGGACCAATTGTGGGAGGCTGCCAAAGTGGCTTTCAAAAAAGAACAAAATGAGGAATCAGGGCGTGGATAATCCTGTAGAACTCCAAAAGCCGGTGGAGCTGGGCAACTCCGGGAGTGCCCAGGCAGGGCGGCAGATCGCCCGTGCCGCCGGGATCGTGATGATTGCTTATCTGCTCAGCACCCTGGTTGGTGTGATGCGGGGAGTAGTGGTCTCAAACGCTTTTGGCACCAGCATTTCGCTGGATTCCTTCAATGCCGCCAACCGGGTGACAGAACTGCTCTTCAACCTGACGGCTGGCGGGGCTCTGGGGTCGGCATTTATCCCGATGTTCACCGGCTACCTGACCCGCAAGGACCAAAAAGGCGCCTGGAGGTTGGCTTCGGGAGTGGTCAACTCGGTGTTGATTGTGTTGATATTGGTTTCAACCCTGATGTGGATCTTTGCGCCATTTTTGGTGGAACGCGGATTATTCGCGCTTGTGCCGGACTCGAGCGCGGCGCAGGTGGCAGAGACGGCACACCTGCTGCGTATCATGCTGCCGACGGTGATCATTTTTGGGATCAGTGGGTTGGTGATGGGCATGCTAAACGCGCACCAGGTGTTCTTGTGGCCGGCGCTAGCGCCAGCAGCCTATTCTCTGGGCATCATCCTGGGGGTGTGGCTGCTGCCAGCATCCTGGGGGATTGACCGCCTGGGAGCTGGCACCGTGATGGGTGCAGCCGGGCATATATTACTGCAATTGCCGGCGCTGTTCCGCCTGCCTGCCCGCAGATATGAGCTGAAAGCGGGCTTCAGGGACGAATCCGTGCGCAAAGTGCTGCGTTTGATGCTGCCTCGGATCTTCGGAGCAGGCGTAGTGCAGCTCAATTTTGTGGCTAACACCATCATCAGCCTCTCACTCGGAGCAGGATCGGCAAGCGCGCTCACCTGGGCATTCACCTTGATGCTGATGCCCCAGGCAGCAATCGCGCAGTCGGCTGGCACAGCCTCATTGCCGACACTCTCAGCGCAGGTGGAGTTGGGCAAGTCTGACGATTTTCGCCAAACCCTTTCAAGTATTGTTCGCGTGATGCTTTTGCTGGCGCTGCCGGCGACGGTTGGGTTGGTTTTGCTGCGTGTGCCACTGGTGCGTGTTTTGTACGAACGCGGCAGTTTCGACGCCACATCCACCCAGATGGTTGCCTGGGCGCTGCTCTGGTACGCCCTGGGTCTGACTGGGCACAGCCTGGTGGAAGTGCTAAGCCGCGCGTTTTATGCCATGCACGACACCAAAACTCCGGTGCTGATCGGCGTCGTTGCGATGACTGGTAATATTCTGCTTTCTTTCGTTTTCTCACGGCTTTTCAGCCAAATTGGCTGGCTGCCGCTCGGGGGGCTGGCACTGGCGAACACCACTGCGACTGCCGTTGAAAGCCTGGCTCTGATGGCGATCATGCGCAGACGCTTGAATGGCGTCGGTGGAAAGCAAATTCTGCGGACGGGCGTTTCAGCCCTGGCAGGCAGCACAGTGATGGGTTTGGTGCTGTTTGGATGGATGACAATCTTTGGGAATTTGAACAAATTCATGGTGCTCGTCGTGGGCGTAGCGGTGGGGGTGGTGGCATATGGTGCGATGTTGTGGTTGCTCAAAGTGCCCGAAGCAAGCGCGATTGTGCGGCGCATCAAGAGCAAGCTTGCCCAAAAGGGCTGAAAATATTGCAAGATCTGACCAGTTGGTCAGGATTGGCAAAAAATGGCTGAGTTGCCTGCGGTTTTCCAGAAAGAATTGACGAGCCTTGCTTTGGGCGAAGATGCCCAAGCATTGGTGGCAGGTTTCGCTGGACGACAATTACGCCGGATGTCAGGTTTGGCTGAAAACGCCTATGAAAGTGCAACGCGTGACTTTCCAATTTGCAGCTTGCATCCCCTAGGGAGGCTGGCAGTCATTATCTGGAAGCTGGCAGAGATTCGGCAAAAGTACGCGGCGCTTGGTGTCACTCCGGAAATCATCACGGATACCTTCGGCGATATCACATTGAGGCAGCGTTTGTTCTTCCAAAAGACCGGCAAGGTTGGGCTGAGCCGCGCGGATTGCATCTGGCTGCGACACTTGGCACACGCACGGATTTTCAAGTTGGGGGTGCTGCAGTATCAGCCGACTGAGATGTTTTACCCCGAGACCTACGAAAACGGCAAGAGGTTTTTTGTGATTAGCGACAGTCAGAAAGCCAGGCTTTCAGCAGGGACGCCAGTTCTGAACATGCACATTCAAACGGGGGCTGACCTCACCCCGGAGCGTGTAGCCGCTTCGCTACAAATGGCAAAAAACTTCTTCCCAATGGTCTATCCTGAGACACGCTTCAAGGCAATGGTGTGTTATTCGTGGTTATTACATTCGGGCTTGAAGGAGCTCCTGCCGCCTGACAGCCGGATTTTGCAATTTGCGGGTAATTTTGACGTGATCAGTGAAACGGGGGATAAACGCCAGGCTCTGGAGCGCATCTTCGGCAAACGTTACCGGCGAAAGGCGGATTTTCCCCAGCAGACGAGCCTGCAGCGGACGGCCTTACGCGACCTGTCCAAGCTTGGTTACGCCCTTGGGGTGATCTACCTGGATTGAATTGTTACTCAAAAGAAAGAAGCGGGTCAACCCCAAACCATGATCCACTGCACTGCCAGCGCGATCAGGATGCCAAAAAGCACGCCTGCGGCAGCTTCAAATGGGGTGTGACCGATAATTTCGCGTAAATAAGTGACTTCAGTTTCGTCCAACTTCTTCAGATGGAGCAATTCACGCACGATCTGGTTGATACGTTCAGCTTGAATGCCCGCCTGGCGGCGTACTCCAGTGGCGTCGTAGACGACGATGCCCGTCAATGCAATTGCCAGGGCAAAAAGCGGGCTGCTCCAACCGACGTTTAATCCAACGGATGTGGTCACAGATGTGATCAAGGCTGAGTGGGATGAGGGCATGCCTCCCGCGTTTAACAGCAGCGTCCAATCCCAGCGTTTGTGGCGCAGGTACTCCACGGGCACCTTTATCAACTGTCCCAGTATCCAGCCGGCCATGGTCGAAACACCAACCGGGTTGGTAAAGAAGTCGAGAGGGCTCACACTTTACCACTATCTGTCGATGAGGTGGCAGAAAGCGTCTCGACGCGCAGTTGAGCTGTTTCCAGTAATTGGCTGCAGATGTCGCTCAGTCGTTTGCCTTCTTCGTAAAGTTTCAATGCTTCCTCGAGCGGCAGTTCGGTGTTTTCGAGCTGGGTGATGATCTGCTGCAAGCCGGCAAAGGCGGTTTCAAAACTGGGAGTGATCGGTTCGGTCATGAGGGTTCTCCTGAAATGGTCGCGGCGATTTTGCCATCGCTCAACTGGATCTGGATGGATTGGTTTGGACTGGTCTGACTGCTGCGTGCGATCAGTTCATGAGTATGCGCGTCGCTGACTATGGCAAAGCCGCGCCTGAGCACCGCCATCGGGCTGACGCTTTCAAGGCGGGCAACCTGGTTTTGTAGTTTGAGCTGATGCTGGGCCAGATAGTGGTTCATGGAACGGTCAAGACGCTCGCGCGTCTCATCCTGGAACTGGAGGAAGGTGCGCACCCGTTGGGCGGGAGAATGCCGCTGCAGGCGGTTTTCCGCAAGCAGCAAATCCTGGCGCAGGCTTGTGAGTTTGTTTTTAAGACTTACTTTCAAACTCTGGTCGATGGAAAGCAGCTCGGCAGCCAGGTCGGCACTGGTGATGGGGGTGGCGAGCTCCGCCGCGGCTGTGGGGGTGGGGGCACGCAGGTCGGCAGCGAAGTCGGCGATGGTAAAGTCCGTTTCGTGCCCAACACCCGAGATGACGGGCACTCGTGAGGCGCGGATGGCATAGGCAACCGCTTCGTCGTTGAAAGACCACAGGTCCTCAATGGAGCCACCGCCGCGTGCCAGGATGATTAAGTCCAGGTCGGGCAAGGCGTTGAGATCTCGCAGCCCGCCAACGATGCCGGCTGGGGCTTCGGCACCCTGCACAGCGGTTGGGGCGAGCGTGACGTGCGCTAGCGGCAGGCGTCGGCGCAGGGTGTTCAGGATATCCTGCAGGGCAGCCCCGCTGGGGGAGGTAATGATACCGATGTGGCGTGGTAATTGTGGGAGCGGGCGTTTGAGCTCGGGCGCAAAGAGCCCTTCAGCCTCAAGACGGGCTTTGAGACGCAGGAATTCCTGGTAGAGCTGCCCTTCGCCAACCGGCTGCATTTCGTCGACATAAAGCTGCACCTGCCCGCTGGCAGGATAGATGCTCATTGCACCGTGGGCTTCCACGCTCTGACCATCCTTCGGGTTGAAGCGAAGGCGAAAAGTTTGGCCCTTCCACATCACGCATTTCAGTTGGGCGTCGTTATCTTTGAGCGTGAAGTAAAGGTGACCGGAACGATGTTGGAGGAAGTTGGATATCTCTCCGCGCACCCACACATCTCGCAAGATCTCATCGGTCTCAAGCACCTCGCGCAGATAATTGGTGAGTGTTGTGACGGTGAAAACCATTGGTTGCAGCGGCGGAAAGTCGAATTCGAGCATGGGTTAAAGTATAAGCGATTTAGGGAAATCATCATTGCAGCGGAAAAGGTTCCTGCAGAGAAAATGAATGATGGAACAATGGAGGGCGCAAGCATTGAATACTTTTAAACGTTAATCAACGACTTTGGACTCGTGCTTATAGAGCGTATAATTTTTTAACAACCTGCCCAGATTGAGAGGACACCCATGAAAAGAATCTTTTTACCTATGATCATCCTTATGCTGATGCTGAGCGCCTGCGTGACACCCCAGAATACCAACGTTGAGGCCGAACTACGGGCAACATTGGTGGCAGTGAACGTTCAATCAACGATTCAGGCAGAACAAATCGCTTCCTTACAGACGCAGGTGATGCAGCCAACGGCAACTTGTCCAGCCTGCCCAACTCCCGAGCCTACCTCTGCCCCGCTCCCACCTACTCAAACACCTGTTCCGACACCTGTTCCGACGGCAACCTTACAAGCCACTGGCAGCGTTTCAGGCAGGTTGGGGTATCCATCGGAAATGGTCCCGCCTCTAAGAGTTGTGGCATTTAACACCCTGACAGGGGAGTATTACTGGCAAAACACAGTGCTGAACCAAACGAGTTACCGATTTGAAGCGCTGCCAGTGGGCACCTACCATGTGTTGGCTTACCTGATTGAAAATCCTACAAGAACCTTTTACGCGGCATACTCCAATTTTGTCGCTTGCGGCTACCTGGAGAGTTGTACGGACCACACGTTGGTAACTGTTGAAGTAAAAGCTGGAATGGAAACTACCAACGTTGACCCAAACGACTGGTATGGTGCCGATCCGGAATCGCTGGGTTGGCCGCTCGACCCGACCATTAACTGGAATTAGGTGGAAACAGGCCTGCCCCTTTCACCACTTTCTGGTTGATGCAGGCGCCTATACTAATAAATATATAAACACGTTCGGGTTGCCCAGACCAGAGGAGACCTGACAGTCAAAGCACTCGCGCGGCCTGTGCCCGCAACGAAGTGAAGGGTATCTGGACACCGGCGAGAAGGATCGGAACCTTTCCTACCCTATGAGGGCTACCGGCGGTCTCAATCCACAACTTCGCAGGAACTTTATCCAACCTACGACCGGGAATTTGGGATGTGCATTGTTTTCGAAACCACCTCCCTTTCATGTACAATTGAGTCGGAAACACGATTCCGCGGAGACAGGCGATGAATGTCATGAGAGGCAAATTCAAACAAACCATTTTCACTCTGTTTTTGGTGGTGTTGGTAATCAGTTCCTGCGCCTCGCCGAAAAAAAGTGGTGGGGGAAAACTCCTGGTCAGCGCCAAACACCCGCAGACAGGCATCCAACAGGGTCAAGTATTTGATTTGGATCTAAAGCTATCCAATCGCGATACGATCAATGCCACCGTACAGGAAATTCGCTTTGAATCCAACTTTTTTGAATGGGCGAGCTATGAGGGCTCGATTCCACCGCTAACCATGGAACAGCAGGCAAATGGAGATGGAGTCATCAAACTTGATATGACCATCGCCCCGACAGGTGTCGAAGACTTTGTCTTTCGCTTCAGGGCAAACAAGAGCGGTGATGTGCAGGGAAATTGGCGGGTTGTTTCGGGTTCAGCCATCACGGCAATTGAAACAAAAATGAATATCGCCGGCACGACGCCCACAGGCTGGGAGCCTGGCATCTCACCGGAAGAGGAGGCTCCAGATCTCGGTGCCATTCCCTTCAAGGCAGTGGTGCAGATTACTGCGTTTGTGGATATGGATGGCGAGTCTGTGCCGCGCTGGAGTGGCTCGGGAACCATCATCAGTCCGGATGGACTTATCCTGACCAATAATCATGTTGTCAGCTCGACCAGGTACGAGGAGGTCGTGGCGCTGCTTGTCTCGCTGACGGTCGCCCAGGACCAACCGCCGGTGGATAGTTACTACGCAAATGTGGTCCAGGCAGACGCAGCCCTGGACCTGGCAGTGATTAAGCCAGCCTGGGACATGGAAGGAAACGAGTTGGAATACAGCCAGCTCAAGCTTCCGTTCGTTCCACTTGGCGACTCCGACACACTTGATTTGGGCGAGTCAATCGTGATCCTTGGTTATCCGGTCATTGGGGGAGGGACGATCACCCTCACCCGCGGCGAGGTCAGCGGTTTCACCTCTGAGGAACCGTTTGGCAACCGTGCCTTCATCAAAACCAGTGGGACGATCGCAGGCGGCAATTCGGGGGGATTGGCAGTGGACTCGGTGGGGAAAATCGTGGGGATTCCGACCCAAATGGGCTACGGCGAAGCGTCGCTGGACATCGTGGATTGCCGCGCGGTGCGGGATACCAATCGCGATGGTTACATCGATGAGAATGATGATTGCGTGCCGACGGGCGGGTTTATCAACGCTCTGCGCCCAATTAATCTCGCCACCGAGATGATCAACGCTGCCAAACGAGGGGAAGTGGCTGTGAGCACCGGGGAAAACCAAAATGTGGTTTATCAAAACTCGGGTGATGTTATTTTTGAGGATGATTTTTCCAGCACCTCCAGCGGTTGGTTGAATACCGCGGACGCGGATGGCAAGCGTGCGTATGAAAATGGCGAGTACACGATCGAGATCACGGCGCCGATGTATTGGTACTGGTCGGACCAGTATTTTGCTTACAGTGCTCTGATGGCGGAGGCGGACGTGCGCGTGGTGAAATCCGTGGGGGATGCGGACTACGGTTTTATTTGCGGTCTGCAGGATGACCAGAATTTTACGGCACTTGAGATCAGCGAAGACGGCTACTTTACCTTCTGGAAGCAGGTTGGTGATGATTTAATTACCCTGATAGACTGGACTTACAGTGAACAATTGACGGGGTCAGGTTCTTATCATCTGGCAGCCCAATGCAGCCGTGATAAATTGCTCCTCGCAGTAGATGGCGTCTTGCTTGGAGAATTCCAGGATCCGGAATTCAAGCCTGGCAGTTTTGGAATGATCGCTGGAACTTACGAAAACGGCGGTTTTAAGGTGGCTTTTGATAACCTGATCATTATGATCCCATGAGGTGAAACATGCGCATGAAAACTTTGACAATCCATCACCTGGTGAAGGGGGAAGACCTCAACCACCACCGCACTTTGTTTGCTGGAAGAGGAGCAGAGTGGCTGGTGGAGGCGGGGTTTATCGCTGCCGCTGATTTGGTGCCCCCAGAATATGTACTCTGCCTCAAGATCCATGGCATGACATTTCAGCGTCCGGTGAAACCGGGCGAAGTGGTGCGTTTTGACTCCAAGATTGTGCAGACCGGAAGGTCACGCCTGATCGCGTATGTGCGGGCGACAACCAAAGAAGAGCTGACTGTAGATGGATTTCTGACTTTTGTCTACGTGGATGATCATGGCAAATCCCGCCCTCACGGGATTGTGATTGAGGCGGAAACACCCGAGGAAATCGAGCTGCAGGAACGCGCCAGTCAGCTTTAGAAGATTATTTACCCTTATAGGGTGATCTGGGGGACTGTGCTGAAAAAGATAGCCTCTTCTTGCAGGTTCTCAAAAATCCGCAAATTGATCAGATTCTGTGCCTTGACAAAGATGTCGTAATCGGGGGAAGTCACAAAATAGACCACTTCCACAACCAGCCCCATCTGGGCAAAGGTTTGGATGTGAGCGCGCGAAAAACGCACATTTTCGAGCCCCTGAAAGGCATCTTCGATCAAGCTGGGAACAATCGCCACTTTTTGGGAGGGAGTGTTGTAAGCGATTTGGAGGGTGAATGCCACGCGCCTTTCCTGCAAGCGTTGAAAATTTTGCAGGGGCGCTTTGAGCAACTCCGAATTCGAAATGCTGAGTTCTTCTCCGGAGATACTGCGAATTCGGGTGGATTTCAAGCCAATTTGCTCAACCTTTCCACTGAAACTGCCAGTTTTGATGAAGTCGCCGGGTCCAAATGGTTTGTCGAGATGGATGGTCAGGCTGGAGAGCAAGTCGGCGACCAAGCTTTGGGCTGCGAGCCCGATGGCGATTCCGCCAAGCCCGAGGCTGGCAATAATGCTGGCGATATCGAAGTTCGGGATGCTTTGGAGAATAACAAGCACCACCACCAGCCAGATCAGGATGCGGGCAATGATGGTAATTCCCCGCAGAGAGGTACGGCGGTTGTAGTCATCATCTGGTAATTTTGAGAATTGCTGATCAGTCCAGTGGTCGACGGCTAAGTCAGCCCAACGACCCGCCTGGATCGTGAGCAAGGCAATGAGCAGTATCCTCAGCCAAGAGTTGACAGGGGCAGAAATCTCCAGGAAGCGGGAGGCAATCCAGATGCCCGAGATTGCGACAGCTGGCAGCATGAGCTGGCTGAGCAGGCGGGTGAGAAGCTTAGGGTTGGGGTTGTGTTTTGCTTTATATCGAAAGACAGTCCTCAAAAGGAGAGTCAAAACCAAGATCACCGTAAAGATCAAGAAAGCCTGGAGCCAGCGGTCGAGAGCGTTTCCAAGAAAAATCGTATCCATGCAGTAAATTGTAACATCAAGTAAATCGATATCCACGCAGTAATAGGTGGGTTGGCTATAGTCAACATGTCTTTTTAAAAGGGTTGCGAAGAATCTGATTATTAACAAATAGATCCTTCGCGTTGCTCAGGATGACAGTGTCAGTGTTGAGATCGCCACGTCGCTTCGCTCCTCGCGATGACGAATCCTCTGCCATTCTAAGCCTCTCCTGCCCTTGTGTCTTTTTACAAGGGTTGCGACGAATCTGATTATTAACAAACAGATCCTTCCCACAAGGGGACGCAAGCAGTCGCGTTGCTCAGGATGACAGTATCAGTGTTGAGATCGCCACGTCGCTTCGCTCCTCGCGATGACGAATCTTCTGCCATTCTGAGCCTCTCTTGCGAAGGATGACAGTATAGGTAAGCACACATACGGTGGGTTGGCGTGGACGGGTTTACAGATGCGCTTATACCCCTTGTTTGCCGTATAATTATCGCAAAAATACACACAATTATTCAGGATGACTCATGGGTAGACAGGAAACCAAATCCGAATACTTCGTCAAATATCGCTATCCACGCCGCCAATTTCGGCGGGGTTTGCTGCGAGGGGGGATTGCTTTACTCGCCAAAATCTTAGTCGACTACGAAATTTACGGCACTGAGAACCTGCCCAAAAAAGGTCCCTTGCTGGTCGTGGGAAATCACTTCCATTTCATCGACACGGTTGGTCCCATTCACAGTACAAAGTATCCTTTGGAATTTATCGGCGACGCCGAAATGCCCAACGCGCCGATGAGCATGAAGATTTTTCCGCGGATTTGGGGCGCACTGCGAATTATGCAGGGCACGCCTAACCTGGAAGCGATGCGTGCGGCTGAAGCGGTTTTGGAGCAGGGGGGCATCCTGGGGATTTTCCCGGAGGGTCACGTTCACAAGCCTCCGCTCGGAGCGCCACTTCCCGGGGCGGCATTCATGGCGTTACGATTGGGGGTGCCCATCCTGCCGATCGGCACCTTCAGCGAGGACGACTGGAACCTCTTTGGAACCATCAGGGAAAAACGGCGCAAAGCCCGTGTGGTCACACGTATAGGCGAACCTTTCGGTCCGCTGGCTTTCGGCGAACCCGGAAAGTTACCCGGGCGGGCTGAAGTCAAGGCTGCGGGGCAGGCAATCATGGAGAAGATTGCCGCTTTGCTGCCCATATCCGCCAGAGGTCCCTACACCACGGAGCTTCCCTGAAATTCAGCAGGTTAATAGAATTTCTACAATGGGCGGTTATTATCAATGCATTATTAAGCCGTTTTGGGCTGGATTGGATTAATGATGGATTATAAAGATTATTACAACACGCTGGGCGTCAGCAAAACCGCAACGGAGGGCGAGATTAAGACCGCCTATCGAAAACTGGCGCGGCGCTATCACCCGGACGTAAACAAAGACCCGAAAGCGGAAGACAAGTTTAAGGAAGTGAACGAAGCCTACCAGGTGCTTTCGGATCCCGAAAAGCGCAAGAAATACGACCAGTTTGGCTCGGAATGGCAGCGCTACCAATCCTCCGGTGGGCAACCGGATGGGTTTGACTGGGGCAGATGGCAGCAGTCGCAACAAGGCGGTCAGCAGGGTTACCGCACTGTTTCGCAGGACGAATTGAACGACATGTTCGGGGGTCTTGGCGGCTTCTCGGACTTCTTCAATACCCTTTTCGGGCAGGGCGGGTTCAGCTCGGGAACTGGATTTGGCAGCAGCCGCTCGCCACAGCGTGCCGCGCAAAGAGCTCAATCTATGGAGCACGAGGTGGAAATAAGCCTCGAAGAAGCCTACACTGGCACAAAACGAACATTCCAGTTTGAAGACGGCAGGAAAATCGAAGCCAGTATCCCTGCAGGAGTAAGAACGGGTTCCAAAGTTCGCCTGAGTGGGCAGGCTGGCGGGGCGGATCTGTTTTTAAAGATAACTGTGCTGCCTCATAAGACTTTCACTCGTAAAGGGGACGATCTGACCCTGACGGTACCGGTGGATCTCTATACCGCCATCCTGGGCGGTGAGGTGAGTGTCGAAACGATGGGCAAACCAGTGCGCCTGACCATTCCTGAGGGGACAGACAGCGGGAAAACCATGCGCTTGAAGGGGCTTGGTATGCCAAATCTCAAGAAATCTGGGGAATTTGGTGACCTGTACGCTCGCATCGAAGTGCATCTGCCAGGGCACCTGACACCCGCAGAGAAAGATAAATTCCGCGAAATACGCAACATGCGCCATGCCTAGCCCAAGCTTCTAAATGAAATAGAGGGCGATGCTGTTGCAGGTATAATTTGAAGGTTAGCGATTGCCATGATTGAACCATTTCGCAAGAATATTACCGTTTACGCCGGCTCGGCTGATAACCTGAAGCCGGTTTATTTGGATGCTGCCTGGATGCTTGGGCAGACTCTGGCAAAGCAAGGTCGCACACTCATTTTTGGGGCTGGCAAAACCGGTCTGATGGGAGCGGTGGCTGACGGCGCATTGGCTGTCGGGGGCAACGTGATCGGGGTCATCAATGATGGGTTGAACCTGCCTCACCTGGCACATGCCGGATTGAGTGAACTCGAAATCTTACCCGATATTCACGCCCGGCAGGCACGCATGACCCACCTGGCTGACGGCATGATTGCTCTACCTGGCGGATTTGGCACCTTTGCCGAACTATTCGAAGCCCTCACCTGGGCGCAGATTGGCTTGCACAACAAGCCCGTCGGACTGCTGAATGTGGAGGGATATTTTGACCCTCTGGTTACCCTGATCGAGAATGCCATTGCGGAAAACTTTATTTATCCTGAGCACCGCCGTTTCTTTTTTGTCTCTGATGAGCCTGCTGCGCTGCTTGAACTGCTGGATGGTTTTACCCCATCCAATGAGATTAACCGTTGGATGGAACGCCCGTGATGCCCGTAAAAACGCTGCTTATTGATCTTGATGACACAACCTACCCAACCTCGGTCGGTGTGTGGCCTATTCTGACGGAGCGGGTTTTCCGATATATGCGCGACGTGGTAGGCATTCCTGAAGATCAAATCCCCGAAAAACGTGACCGTCTTTTTACGGAGCATGGCACCACGATGCGCGGTTTGAACATTGAATATGGCATCGATGTGCATGATTACCTGCAATATGTTCACGAAGTGGACCTCTCCAGGCAAATTCAGCCCGATCAGCAGCTCAAGGCGGCTTTACGATCCCTGCCGCAGGAAAAATGGATTTTTACCAACGCCAGCCGGCAGCATGCCGATAATGTGCTTGGGCTGTTGGGTATTGCCGATCTATTTGTCGGCGTGATCGACGTGTTGGATATGGAACCGTGGTGTAAACCTCACCCGGAAGCCTTCGAGATCGCGCTAAAGCTGGCAGGAAGTCCTGAGCCAGCAGAAACACTTTTTGTGGATGACCTTGAGAGCAACCTGGATGCTGCCAGGATGCTCGGCATTCAGACTTTGCGGGTGTCAGCTGTTATGGTGGAATCGAACCACCCCGTCATCAATAACCTGATGGAGTTGCCAATCTTTTTGTCAGGAAATGGAACTAAATGAATTTACCTGCTGCCGTTGTAGCGCAGCATATTGGATGGAGTTGTGATGGAAAATAAAGCTGTTCGTTCGTGTTTACTTATTTTCGTAGCTATCCTGCTCATGGCAGGTTCGTTTGCGGCTGGGTTCGGCGTGGCAAGCGCCCTTCCCAAAAACCCGATTCGCCAGGCACTGGGTTATGACACCTGCGCCTCCTGCGCCGATTGTGAATCCTGTGAAAGCTGCCCGACGCTTACCCCTCAAGAGGGTGGCGAAAAGCCACAGGGTCAAGCGCCTTCCAGTTATTGCCTGGAATACACCAGCGCGTCCACCCCGGATGAGCTGAAAGGTCTCTTTGACCCCTTCTGGGAGAGCTGGAGACTGCTGCATGAGAACTTCGTGGACCAGCCGCTGGACGACGTAGTGCTTATGCGCGGTGCCATCCAGGGCATGTTGGCAGCCACGGGCGACAAACACACTTCCTATATGGACCCAGAACAATTCAAACAGGCCAACACCGAGATGGAAGGTGAATACACCGGCATTGGTGCCTGGGTGGATACCACTGGTGATTATGTCGAGATCATTTCCCCGATGAAAGGTTCACCTGCCGAAGGCGCGGGGTTAAAGGCAAAGGATTTGGTCATCGCGATTAATGGCGAGGACCTTACCGGGATCCCCGGAGACCTGGTGTTGAAGAAAATCTTAGGCCCTGCGGGTGAGACGATCGTCATCACTATCAAGCGTGGTGAAGAGATTTTTGATGTCTCCATAACCCGCGCGGTAATCCAAATCCCAGTGGTGGAGTATGAGATGCGGGAAGATGGCATTGGATACGTGGCTTTGTATACTTTCAACGAGCTCGCGACTGAAAAATTGCGGGAAGCCTTGAGAGATTTGATGAAGCAAAACCCAAAGGGCATCATCTTTGACCTGCGTGGTAACGGCGGCGGCTACCTGGTAACTTCTGTTGAGGTCACTTCGGAGTTTTTGAAAGATGGTGTGGTGCTGTACGAGGAATATGGCGATGGCAGCCGCGACTCTTATCCGGTCAAGAGAGGCGGGCTTGCCACATCGATCCCCCTGGTTGTTCTGATTGACGAGGGAACAGCATCGGCTTCTGAGATCACCGCTGGCGCGCTGCAGGATTACGGGCGGGCAAAACTAGTCGGTGTGACCAGTTATGGCAAGGGCTCTGTGCAAAACTGGATATCCCTGCGAACCGAAGAAGGTGGAGTGCGCATCACGATCGCGCGCTGGCTGACACCGAATGGAAACCAAATTGACGGCATCGGTCTGACGCCGGACCTGGTCGTGGAATACACCCAGGAGGACATCGACGCTGGTCGCGATCCCCAGTTGGACGCGGCTGTTGAACTGTTGCTGAGTGAATTGCCTTAAGGTCTTCCAGGTCGAGCAACCAGTGAGAACGAAATAAGGAGAAAAAATGTACTTTGAATACTTGATCTATATGATCCCCGGTCTCTTACTGAGCCTTTTCGCTCAGTTTAAAGTCAAGTCAGCCTACACCAAGTGGAGTCAGGTGCGGAATTATCACAACCTGACCGGCACGGATACCGCTGAGCAGCTAAAACCACGCGTTGGGCTGGAAAACGTCAAACTCAGCCGAACCCAGGGCACACTGACCGACCACTACGACCCGCGTAACGATACCCTCGCGCTTTCGCAGGGGGTGGCGGATCAACCCTCGGTGGCGGCGATGGCGATCACGGCGCACGAACTCGGGCACGCCATGCAGGATAAAACCAGCTATGGTCCGATGCGTTTGCGCACTGCGATCGTGCCAGTTGTCAGCTTTGGCTCCAACTTTGGGGTCATTTTGGTGATGATTGGTGTGGTGTTGAGCATGGCGAACCTGGCAACGATCGGTGTGATCTTGTTTTCGTCCACGGCGCTCTTTTCGCTGATTACCCTGCCGGTCGAATTGGACGCGTCCAAGCGTGCCCGCGAGATGCTGGACCAGACCGGTTTGGTTGCCAACGCGGAGGAACGCGCGGGCGTGAAACAGGTGCTGGATGCCGCAGCCTGGACGTATGTGGCAGGGCTGGCTACCTCCATTTTGCAATTGCTCTATTACATGTCAGTGGCTGGGCGGGCAAGCGGCAGACGGCGATAAAGATTTTTTAGTGTGACAAGAATACCCCGAAAACCGGGGTATTTTAGTTTAAGAAGCAGGATGGGTTGGCTTTAAGGAGCATGGGAATTATGGGGATGTTTACAAGCCAACCGATCCTCCGTGGTCCGTTACCGGTCAGCTTGCGCTTCTCAAGCCGACAACCTTGTCATTAGTATGATACCCAATCAAGGGATATAGAATAAAGAGACACGGCAGATCG
>CAYRYL010000045.1:0-17838 GCA_964428425.1 uncultured Anaerolineaceae bacterium
TCCTATGACTCATTGGCAGAAAGGGACTCTTTGTTTGAATTCTGCCTGGAAGAATCGATGCGCTTTGCGGTACGCATTTGGATGATCGATGGCCAAAACTTTACACCCCGGCGCGCCACAACAACCATTGCCAATAATGTAGGGCAAGGAGTCGTTACCGAAATATGGCCTTTTACAGCCCGCTTCCAGGAAATGGAAGGCGGCAATTTGAAGTTTGGCACTCTGGATTTGTTTAGGGAGCCCTGGAACCCAGTGGCCGGCAGCAGCTATATTTATGATGCATTTCCAATGAGCGGCACTGCAGATTTTGCTCTTCTGCAAGATCCGCATACTGGCTTGCCAATGGCTCAGCGGGTGGAGAGCGCAGAAGTAACTGTGATTACCGGGACACCTGTGACCAGCACAGAACCATGGGTGACGCTTATTTTCGATGATGTGATCACCGTTCCTGGTGATGCCTGGGCCGAATGGGACGCGACTGCGAAGCAGTTCATTCCTGCTAGCATAAAGTACCCTGGAGGAACCACTGCCCAGGTCAAGAGCGTGGTTACTTACCCGGTGGATATGTTCAGCACTGTCACCTGGCATGACGGCAGCCCGTTAAGCATTGGTGATTTTGTTTACAATATGATCCTGCCGGAGGACCGTTCTGACCCAGCAAGTCCGATTTATGACTCAGATTTTTCCGCATTCTCCTATTTTGAGAGCAGAGGTGTTATCGGAATTAGGATTACCGACTTAAATCCCCTCACCATCGAGACATATCATAATAATCGGTCCATTGATGCTGAAAACTTGGTTAAGACTTGGTGGCCAGAAGAGAATTACGGTCCATCACCCTGGCATACTACTGCCCTGGCAGCGTTTGCGGAAGCGGATGGCACGCTTGCTTTTTCTGAAAGTAAATCTTCTTCACTAGGCGTTCCCTGGACCAACTATCTACATGGTGATAGTCTTGGTATCCTTGCTGCCAAGCTAAGCGCAGTAATTCCCAACTCGTATCTTCCTTACATACCCACCATGAGCAATTACGTTAATCAAGCCGAGGTAGATTCGCGCTGGTCAAACCTGACCGCTTGGTACACAGCCCAAGGCCATTTCTGGGTTGGCAGTGGTCCACTTTTTGTGGATACTTATGATTGGGATTTGAAAACTCTCACCCTGACCCGCTTTGAGGATTTCCCCGACCCGTCTGACAAATGGGAAAGGTTCCAGGAGGGTTCGGTCCACGCTCTGTCGATCGACTACCCCTATGGCGCTCCTGGAAGCACTTTTATCATCATCGGGCAGTATTTTCCGCCAAATGTTGAGGCAACGGTCAGCATCAACGGTACTGCTGTCGGTTCTGTGATGACTGATAGTGAAGGTGAATTTGCGTTATCTCTGACAATGGATCCTGACTCATTGTTCGGCTGGTATATCATCACAGTATCCGTGAGTGGGCAGCTTCACGAAACGACGAGTGCATCAGTAACGATCAGACTTGATGAGCAGACACCCCCAAGAGTTCACGATCCATTGAATCAAGATGTTGTAGCTCCGCTTGTGGACCCAATCCTCAATCAAATGTTCTTGCCACTCGTAATGCGTTATGTGTACCAGCCCACAATTGTTGTGGATGGAAACGGGGATGATTGGGCAGGCGTAAGCCCCGTAATTTCAGATCCGCAGGGAGACACAACGGGTCCGCTTCACACTGACCTTAATGCTGCTTATGACTTTAAAGGTAGTGACACCTTGTTCTTCATGGTCAAATTGTATGACCCGCCTTTATACTCTCCAGGCACCGTAGAGTTAAATTTGAATGTTGTCGCCCAGGATAATTCCACTTGGTGGCTTCATACCAATATTAATGATGGTGACTTTTGGTCATGGACGGATTTAAACCATGATGGTCAGTTAGAAGAATACCCGATAGAAGGTGAGTTATGTGTTTGGGGGAATGTTATGGAATGTAGCATTCCTCTCTCCCAATTGCAAAGTCCAAAAAGTGCTCATGTAATTCTTGCTAATTTTTGGATGGATCCCGGCTCTGGGTGGCAATGGGTGGATATGATGGACTAGTGTAAAATTCTTTGAGTCATAAAAACAGGTCCCGGGCGGGACCTGTTTTTATTATTTTTGTTTTGTCGGAGTTGGATAGATAATTTCCTGTGCCGGTGTGCCCATCGGTGTGGGTGTAGGCATCGGAGTCTGCCCGGAGGGGTCGTGGACGTAGACCCAATCGCCCAGCTTTGCCCAGTTGAAGAGCCAATGCGCGTCGCCAGGGAACATGTTCACGCAACCATGTGACTGGGTAAAACCAAGCGATGCTGGCCAGTAAATGCCGTGAATCGCCTGGGCATGGTTGTAATACATCGTCCAGGGAACACCTTCGAGTGAGTAAAAATCAGAGCGATCACTGGTGTAGGATCCTTGCATCTGTTCTAGCTCACGTTTATCGTAGATGTAATAAAGCCCCGGGTCGGAATAGAGCTCACCTGATCCAGTCGCCACCAACGCTGCGAACACAAGGCGTCCATCTTCATACGCCGACAGGGTTTGGTTGTAGAGGTCAATGCTTATCCAGCGGTTGTTGTCAACTCCTTGCGGCGTGGTAGTATCCACCACCAGCCGGCGCGACTTCAGCGAGGGAATCCACTCATCCGGTCCTACCTCGTACCATTCATAGCCTTCTGCTTCCACCACCTGGTAGATTTGGAATTCAACATACTTGTCGTACTGTTTTCCGGTCTGAGGCGCAGCAAAGCCTGGTTGGGTGTAACTGGGAGTTGGATTAATTGTCCAACCAAAATCGTTTTGCGGAGTGGAATAGAATTCTAGCCCTTGCCACTTTGGCCAGGAGTAGAAAGGAGTTGCCTCCACCCATCCACCAGCCATCGTCCGTACAAAAGTTCGCTCACCAGAGACTGCTGAATCAATCATTGTCACATAACGGCTTCCCCCATCCGGGATGGTGCGCAAAACGGTGCCACCGCCGATGGCATCATCCAGGCTGGCATAAACGGGTGTTTCCGCACCATTAATTCTTGCTACACGTACAGGCAATTCGGAGAGAGATGAATCGGGTTTGGCTGCTGCCAGTGGTCTGATGGGATAGGGAAAACCTGATTCATGCAATTGGGCGATGGTTTGTGAGGGCCCCAGCGGTAAGCAGTCGCCCGGATCGGTGGGGTAATGCCCGGGTCGGCAGAGTGGCAGGTCGTAATAGGGGGCTGGAGGCACGGCTCGGTCAGCTGCCCGTGTTGCCGCAGGCAAAGCTGCCCATAGCAAGCATATCCCGACCAGCAGTAGCAGAATGTTCTTGGTTTTCATTAGTTGCATTATACCTGCCGGCAGCATCCGTGCCAATTAAGCTGAAAGCTCAGGTTATGCAAAAGTGTGCATTTCCATCTCTACGAACGAGAAAACTGGGACAATCAATCAATTTGGTAGATGTCCAATGTTTATATTAAGTGATTGCTTAGAAACTTGCCTTGCAGTAGCAAACAAAACGTGTAGAATTAATCAAATTCACAGGAGGTTGGCATGAAGATCCCTCTCTTTCAGGTTGATTCGTTCACTGTAAAACCTTTCAAAGGCAATCCAGCTGGTGTTTGCCTGCTGGAACAACCCCGCGACGCGGCATGGATGCAATCTGTCGCTACCGAGATGAACCTCTCCGAGACTGCATTCCTGAGTCCGAAAGGCAATGATTACAACTTGCGCTGGTTCACGCCTAGTACAGAGGTCGACCTATGTGGTCATGCCACGCTTGCCTCCGCGCACATCCTGTTTGAATTGGGCTTGTACGATCCCGATGAAACCATCTTTTTTCACACAAAGAGTGGTGTGATCTCAGCCACCTTCGACCACGGCACCATCGAGCTCGACATGCCCCTCATCCAACCCGTTCCAGCTGAGTCCTTCCCTATGCTGGAGGAAATTCTCGGACAGGTCCCCCTGGCAGTTGCCCGCTCAGAAGACAAGGCGATTTTGCTGGCTGAGATCGCACATTCTGCCGATATTGAAGCTTTTGACCCCGATTTTAAGAAAATCGCCAGCCTTGAAGAGACCGATCTGATTTTAACTTCTACATGTTCCGACGGAAAAATCGATTTTGTTTCACGCTTCTTCTCTCCCCACACCGGTATTCCCGAAGATCCGGTAACTGGACTTGGGCATTGTGTTCTGACACCCTATTGGGCAGCAAAACTCAACAAAGACCACCTGGTTGCCTACCAGGCATCTGCAAGGGGCGGTATGGTTTGGTGCCGGCTCGGAAAAGACCGCGTCTACCTTGGCGGAAAAGCAGTGACGCTCTTTTCTGGTGAGATCCTGCATCAAAAGTAATCCCTTCCACAAACCTGACAGCTGGTTTCTGCCCGTTTGCGAGAGCCGGCTGTTATAATTGCCATTAGCAAGCACAAAAGGACCTGTTCTTTTTCTCTTGTGCTTGATTTCTGTTAAAAACACGAAGAGTAAGATCGGAGCTAATATGGACGTTCTAAAGCAGCGCATTCTGACCGAGGGCAAAAACCTTGGCAAAGGGATTCTCAAAGTTGACCGTTTCATCAACCACCAGGTGGATCCCATCCTGATGGATGCTTGTGGTGTGGAATTCGCGCGCCTCTTTGCCGGCACGAGCGCCGTCAAGATCCTCACCGCTGAGATTTCCGGCATTGCCCCTGCGCTCATGGCTGGGAAGTACCTCAATCTGCCGGTCGTCT
The DNA here is from genome assembly GCA_964428425.1 of uncultured Anaerolineaceae bacterium. GTDB lineage: Bacteria > Chloroflexota > Anaerolineae > Anaerolineales > Anaerolineaceae > Mesolinea. The sequence continues at coordinate 4,710 of CAYRYL010000045.1, forward strand.
ACGCCCGTAAAACCAAGCCTGTCACCATGCCGAGCGAGGTATACATCACAGTTGCCCCGTCCCACACCAAAGGTCACAACACAGAACTGATCGTCTCTCCTGAGTATTTGCATCGCGACGAAGAAATCCTGATCATCGATGACTTCCTTGCGTCCGGTGCTACCATCGTCGGTCTGGTGCGCCTGGCGCAGACTGCGGGAGCGAAAGTTATCGGCATCGGCACGCTGATTGAGAAAACCTTCGAAGGCGGGCGCGACAAGCTTGCCTACCTCGGCGTACCGGTCCATGCCCTTGTCTCCATCAGCTCGATGGATGACGGTCAGATCATCTTCACTGACGAATTCGCTGCATAAGGACCTCAGATGAGCGACAGAATCGTTATCCTGGACTTTGGCTCGCAATATACTCAACTGATCGGTCGCCGGATCCGGGACATGCACGTTTACTGCGAGTTGCTTCCCTGGCACGCAAAAATTGAAGAAGCGCTCGACAGCCAAACGAAGGGCATCATCCTTTCGGGCGGACCGCAATCCATCTATGCTGACGGCGCTCCATTCATCCAGGATTACCTGCTTGAAAGCGGTTTGCCCATCCTCGGTATTTGTTATGGCATGCAAGCCCTCACCCACAAACTCGGCGGCAAAGTGCTGCAGAGCACGGAACATGAGTACGGCTTGACTGAGCTGGATGTGCCTGCGGCAAACCCGCTTCTGCACGAGGGTAAGCAAACTGTTTGGATGTCTCACGGAGATCATGTCACGCAGCTTCCTCCCGGTTTCACCCGCCTGGCGACCTCCCCCAACAGCCCTTTTGCCGCGATGATGGATGAGCCCAACAAACGATACGGGCTGCAATTCCACCCGGAAGTGCATCACACCCAACACGGCGAGGAGATCCTGCGCAATTTCGTGCTCAAGGTCTGTGGTTGCCAACCAGGCTGGACTTCGAGCTCCATCATCGAAGAAAGCATCAACACCATTCGCGCCCAGGTCGGGCAAGGACGTGTGCTGTCAGCTTTGAGCGGTGGCGTGGACTCAGCCATTACCACATCCTTGGTGCAAAAAGCCATCGGAGATCGGGTGACGGCTGTCTTCATCAACACCGGTTTAATGCGCCAGGGTGAACCTGAGCAGATTGAGGCGGTATTCCGCCCGTTGCTTGGCGATCGTTTGATCATGGTGGATGCCTCAGAGCGTTATTTCACGAAACTCGCCGGCGTCACCGACCCGGAACAAAAACGAAAAATCATCGGCGGGAGCTTCATTCGCGAGTTTGAGGCTGCCGTGGCTGGGCTTGAGGAACACGAGTTTCTCGCCCAGGGCACAATTTACCCGGATGTGATCGAATCAAAAGGCATCGGGGTCTCAGAAGCCCACCGCATCAAATCGCATCACAACGTCGGCGGCTTGCCAGAAGACCTGAAATTCAAATTAGTGGAGCCATTGCGTAACCTTTTCAAGGATGAGGTCCGCGCCGTCGGCGAGACCCTCGGGCTGCCGCACGAGTTGGTCTGGCGGCAACCTTTCCCGGGACCCGGGCTGGCAGTCAGGGTGCTTGGTGAAGTCACCCCCGAAAGAATTGAAATCGTTCGGATGGCAAACGCGATTTTCGACGAAGAACTGCGGCAAGCAAACCTGACACACATGCGTGTGGACGAAGATGGCACCGTCAGCGGCAGTTCGCAGGCTTTTGCCGTTTTGTTGCCAGTCAAGTCGGTGGGTGTGATGGGCGACCAACGCACGTATTCAGAGACCATCGCCCTGCGGGCTATCACTTCCATCGATTTCATGACCGCCGACTGGGCGCGCCTGCCGTATGAGCTGCTCGCAAAAGTCTCCAACCGCATCGTCAACGAAGTTCCTGGCGTGAACCGCGTGGTTTACGACATCAGCTCCAAACCCCCCGCGACGATCGAGTGGGAATAATTTGATCAAATCCCTTTTCACTCTGGAGATCAATAAAAATTGAGATCCATGGGTGCAAAATGCCAACAACCATACGAGGCCAACGACAGTGAATATCTCAGTAAATAACCGCTACAAGATGCTTCAAGGGCTTTACTGGATGCTGTTTTGCGTTGGTTCAGGTTTCATCTCCATGTACCTCCAGGGGCGTGGATTAGGGGACGCGGGCATTGGCACCGTAACCGCGATCTTCGGTCTTTTAGCCGCTATTTTAGGACCAGTCCTGGGCGGAATCATGGATCAGAGCCAACACCTCACCTGGCGCAGCATGCTCTTGTTACTTTCGGTGCCGCTCCTGGTCTTCAGCATCATAATCCCTTTTGTGCCTGGAGAATGGGCTGGGGCGATCTATATCGGCTTCCTGATTTTGCTGGTAAATACGATGATGCCGTTCATCAACACCGCCCATTATTCTTACACGCAGGCGGGAGAATATGTCAATTTTGGCGTTGCCAGAGGGATGGGCTCAGCGCTTTACGCCGTGGCAGCACTGCTGATCGGTATTCTTGGGGAAAAATTTGGTATTGAAATCGTTCCTTTATCGGGGATAGTGATCTCACTCTTCTTCATCTTCATTGTGTGGCGGATGCCCCAGGCTAACGCCTCTGGCAAATATCCCAGAGAAGAAAAACACCTGCAAAAAGGATTTCTTCGTCGTTACCCCACCTTTACCCTGATGCTGCTGGCATGCTTGCTGATGCTCACGACCCACAACGTCCTGAACACCTACCTTTTGCAGATCATCCAGCACCTTGGCGGTAACAGCAGCCAACTGGGAATTGCCCTCGCGATCCAGGCGATCGTCGAAGTGCCAGTGTTATTTAGTTTTATCAAGTTGCAAAAGCGGTTTCGATCTTCAACCTTGATGTTGATTGCCGCGATTGGGTTTGCTTTAAAATCCACGTTGTACGTATTTTCGGGCAGCGTATTCATGGTCTACGCGGTCCAGTTCACCCAAATGTTGAGCTTTGCCATTTTTGCCTCCGCGTCCGTTATTTACACCTCAGAGAACATTCCAGCACAGGACCAAACCACCGGTCAGGCTTACATGACCAGCATGATCGCCGCGGGAACGGTGTTTGGCAGCCTTTTGGGTGGATGGGTGCTGGAACTTAAGGGCGTGAACACAATGCTCACGGTCAATGTAGCCTTTGCTCTGCTTGGGGTTGTTTTCGCGGTGATATCGGTAAAGAACAAAGGGCTTCGCACAAGTTTGTAGTGCAAATTGGACTTATACTGAAGCTGAGGGTGTAAGATAACCAATACACCCTTCAATGTTTCAGGAGGACAAATTCCAGGTATTATCGATTTGATAAGACAACAGCTTGTAGAAAATTCTGACGAAAACACAAAAGCGAGCGGCAAGCGATACTTCAAGGAAGAGATCCAGCTTTACGGCGTCAAGACCGCAACCGTAACACAGATCGGTAATTAAGCTCTTAAGCTGATCAAGGAAATGCCAAAAAGTGAGGTCTTCGCCTCATGCGAGGAACTATGGAAATCGGGCATGATGGAAGAGACATTCATTGCCAGCAACTGGGCTTATTCACTTAGGAAGCAATACCTGCCTGAGGATTTCGCCACATTTGAAGCCTGGGTCAACACATATATCAACAACTGGGCGTCATGCGACACCTTTTGTAACCACACGGTGGGATCCTTCCTCTCCAAATTCCCTGACTTTGCAGCAAAGATGAAAGATTGGAGCAACTCGGAAAACAGATGGGTCAGGCGTGCTTCTGCTGTTTCCTTTATCGTTCCAGCCAGAAAGGGTCAATTCAAATCGGAGATTTTTGAAATCGCAGACAGCTTGCTGCTGGACCCGGACGACATGGTCCAAAAGGGTTATGGCTGGATGCTCAAATCCCTTGCCGACGCTTACGAGGATGAAGTTTTCAGCTACGTACTTGACCACAGATTGACCATGCCAAGAACCGCGCTGCGATATGCCATTGAAAAAATGCCCGAAGAGAAGCGACGGGAAGCAATGAAAAGGGCATAAGCCCTGACATCGGCCTCGAACAATAGTCCTAAGACTTCTCAAATTCGGTTGAAACAGAAATGGAGCATGAAGCTGTTATGAATATTGACATTAGACCCTTATCCCCTGATCTGATACCCAGTTATCTCGAGTTCTTTGACCATCGCGCGTTTTCGGATGACAGCCCTTGAGGACCGTGCTATTGTGCCGCTCCAAGTATGGACGCTGCCACCGAAGCTCAGATGATCAGCGAATTTGGGGAGGATGTTAAAGGCACTCTGCGCAGATACGCCGTGAACCTTCTTATCGAAGGAAAGATCCACGGTTACCTGGCATTTGAGGATGATGTCCCGATCGGGTGGTGCAACGCAGGGGACAGGGATGGCTATCGCAGGTGGATCCCCGGGTTTGTCCAGAAAGACGACTTAGGGAAAACTTTTTCGGTTCTGTGCTTCATCATCGCCCCGGAATACCGTGGGAAGGGCGTGTCGTTCGCCCTGTTGGAACGCATCGCCGAGGATGCAAAAAACCTCGGATATGCCGCGGTCGAAGGCTACCCCAGGATTCAAAAAGACCATGAGCCATACGACTTCAATGGTCCTTTGCGTTTGTTCGAAAAAGTCGGGTTCGTGGAAAAAGCTCGGCAGGGCGATCTTGTCGTCATGTCAAAAGATTTGCTATGCGAGGAAGCAATTACCCGGTCTTGAACCGATAGCCTCTCAGTCTCAAAGCATTCGTCACCACGGAGACAGAGCTCAGGCTCATCGCCGCCCCGGCAATCATTGGGTTCAGCAGCGGACCGCCGAACAAGTGCAGCAAACCCATCGCGATTGGGATGCCAATCACGTTATAAGCAAAAGCCCAGAAGAGGTTTTGCTTGATGTTGCGCAGGGTCTTCTTGCTCAGGTCAATCGCCACCGGCACGTCCATCAGTGTCGAACGCATCAGCACAATATCCGCCGAAGCGATTGCTACGTCTGTCCCCGTGCCAATGGCAATCCCCACATCTGCCGTTGCCAGAGCAGGCGCGTCGTTGATGCCGTCTCCGACCATCGCCACAAAGCGTCCTTCAGATTTCAGCTGGTTTACGATATCCGCTTTCTGATCAGGCAACACCTCGCTGAAAACCTGATCCACCCCCATCATCCGTCCGATTGCCTCCGCGGTGCGGCGATTATCGCCCGTCACCATTGCGACCTTGATGCCCATTTTGTGCAATTGATCGATGGCAGCCTTGCTATCGTGTTTTACAGTATCCGCAACCGCGATGATGCCTAAAAGCGCATCCTCCAGCGCCACAAACATCGGCGTTTTGCCGTCATTTGCCAGGTTCTGCGCTAACTTCGAGGCGTATTCGGACAAAGACAAGTACTCTTCAATCATTTTTTGATTGCCGATTCGCAGCAGCTTACCTTCGTGATTGACCACCACGCCCATCCCGGGCAAAGCCTTAAAACCGCCAACTTCGGGCAGACTTAGGCTCTGCGATTCCGCTGCTTGCAAAATTGCCTTACCCAGTGGGTGCTCAGAGCCCTTTTCAGCAGCGCCAGCCAGAGCGAGCAGATCCTGTTCGCTCTGCCCTGCCAGCGGTAAAACGTCTGTCACAGCGGGTCTGCCTTCGGTGATCGTGCCGGTTTTATCCAGCAGGATCGTGCTCACTTGCTGGGCATTTTCAAGTGCGTCGCCGTTTTTGATGAGCACCCCATGCTCTGCCCCCTTGCCCATCCCAACCGTGAGAGCTGTCGGCGTGGCAAGCCCGAGCGCGCAAGGGCATGCGATCACCATCACTGCCACAAAGATGGTTAACCCAAATTCCACGCTTTCTTTTCCGATCAGCACCCACCCCAAAGCAGAAAGTACGCCTAAAACTATCACGATCGGTACAAAAATTCCCGAAATTTTGTCCGCCAACTTCGCGATCGGCGCTTTGGACCCCTGGGCATCCTCAACCAAGCGGATGATCTGCGCCAGCGCGGTATCCTTGCCAACCCTGGTTGCTCTGAATTGGACAGCCCCGTTAATGTTCATGGAGGCACCGGTCACGTTATCTCCGACGGTTTTCTCAACCGGCAGGCTTTCCCCGGTCAGCATGGATTCATCCACGCTGGTTGCTCCGTTGAGAAGCACACCATCCACGGGGAAGCTTTCTCCCGGACGCACCACCACCTCATCCCCTACCAACACCTGGCTGGCGTCGATCTCCACTTCCCGCCCGTTTCGCAAGACTCGGGCTTTTTTGGGCGAAAGCGCCATCAGCTTCTGGATTGCCTCGGAGGTTTTACCAGTGGCTCGCGCCTCCATAAACTTGCCCAGCGTGATGAGGGTCAGGACGACTGCTGCCGACTCAAAGTACAGCGAGTGGGCAAAGTGGGCGTGACCGCCGATGAGTTTCCACAACGCGTATAAACTGTACAGGTAGGCTGAGCTGGTGCCAATGGCGATCAGCGAATCCATGTTTGGATGCAGCTTCACCAGATTGCGGAAACCGTTGAAATAGTAGGACCAACCCATGATCACTACGGGCGTGGTCAGCAGCAGTTGCGCCAGAGCGTTGTTGAGCGGATTGACGGATGCATCGAAAAATGCGGGCAGCTTCAGGCCAAGCATCGGTCCCATAGACAGAAAAAGTAACGGGACAGTCAAAATGGCGCTGATGATAAATCGCAGCTTCAGGTTCTGCAGTCGTTTAGCTTTGTGTGCCTTTTTCCGTTCAAGCTCATCTTCAATCGTTGTCTCAACCGGCAAAATTGCCTGATAGCCAGCTTCGGCGACTGCCCCAACCACTTGTTGAAGGCTGATTTCTGCAGGGTCATAGTCCAGCGTGAGCGTTTCTGCAGTCAGGTTAACATTCGCGTTTTGTACTCCAGGCAGTTTGCCCACCACGCGTTCAATTGTCGCTGAACACGCCGCGCAGGTCATCCCTTGCACGTCGAGTTGCGCGTGTTGGGAGGGTATCACAGCCTTATAGCCAGCATCGTCCACGGCTTTGACCACGTTTTCCAACGTGACCTGCGACTCGTCGTAGCTCAGGTGCAGGTTTTCTGCCGTTAAATTGACGTTCGCCTCATTCACACCCGGCAGTTTTCGCACAGCTCGTTCCACTGCAGCAGAACAAGCCGCGCAGGTCATTCCCTCAATTGGTAAGGTTTTAGTTTTCATGTTTCATCTCCTCGTGCGAAAGATTTGAGAGGATTGTGCCACTCACGTGCAGGTGGCAGGTGCACTGACCCGGATGGCAGTCGCATGGCACTTCGGTAACGAACTGTTTGTTTTGCAGAACTTGCGCGAGCATCGCGCGGTCTTCGGCAGTCATCGGGGTTTTTTCGACCAGGTAAGCTAGCAGATTGGGAATCTTTCGGCTGCAAATCCGCCCCAAAAGAGTATCCACCTCAAGTTTCAGACTTTCGGGCTCTTCCAAATGCGTCGTATAAACGAAACGACGCGCGTCTTTACGCGCTTGCAAGTAGCCCTTGCTGATCAGCCTGCCAATCAGGGTTTTAACTGTCGACTGGCTCCACCCTCGTTTTCCGTTCAGGACCAGGGCAATTTCCTGGCTGGTGGATTCACCACTCGCCCAAACCACCCGCATCACTTCCCATTCCGCCTCACTAATATTCAAGGTCACAGTCATACCAAATCCTTTCATCTTTCAGAGTTTAGTTTACAACTGTAAACGCACAATTGCAACCCCCCGTACAAACCCCAGCCCCGCTTGCACAAGCTGGAATTTTGTTTCGCCTGAAAGTCAGGGTAAACTAAGGAAAAAATGGAGGAAACATGACAGAGATCAACTACGCTTACGAACCTGATGCAAAACGCATCGTTGCCACCACGGAAGAGGGTCAGGAAGTCGGTGAGATTGTTTACGCCGAAAACGAAGATTACTGGAATGCCAATCACACCTGGGTGGATCCGGAATTTCGCGGATTCAATATCGCGCGCAACCTCGTCAATATCCTGGCTGACACCGCGCGTGAGCGTGAAGTAAAGATTCATCCCACCTGCTCTTACGCCAAACATGTCATGGAAAAAGACGAAACATTTGCGGATGTGCTCTTTAAACACGACGTTATCTGAAAATCACGTTTTTTTTCTTGCCCCCGATAAAAAACCAGGTTGTGGCCGTCAGGGCATCCGACCAGGCAATTTCATTAGGGAACATAACAAACTCTGACCTGCTGGCATCACTGCTTGCAGGTTACATTTTCCATGTCAGCAGTGCAGCAATTCTTACGTAAAAAAAAACCTTGCGTTTTACTCGTTATCAATGCCGTTTTTGGCTTGTTTGTGTTATCATCGACGCCTGAAGGGTACAACATGAGCACAGAAAAGATCATTTTCCTCGACATTGACGGCACTCTCATCGACTATACGCAACAACTCTCTCACTCCACGCGTGAAGCCATTCACCTCGCGCAGGCACGTGGACACAAGCTGTTGATTGCTTCCGGGCGCAGCAAGCCTGCCATCTATCCCTGGCTGCTCAACCTCGGGTTTGATGGGATGGTCGCCGGCGATGGCGCGTATGCTGAATTCGGAGGAAAAATACTCTTTGAAAGCACCATACCGGAATCCCAAATTAGTCGCCTCTATCGTTATCTTGACGACCGGGAAATTGGCTTTTACGAAGAAAGCAACAGTGGGCTCTACGGAAATCGCAATTTTCTGAGGGAAACCGCCTCCTCTTTTGGCGTCTCTCAGGAAGTAGCAGCCGAAAATTTGCAGAAAGCATTTCAGGGAATGTCTTTTGGTCACCAGGAATATCACCTCGATGTAAACAAGGTTAGTTTTGTCATGAGATCTGATATCCAAATAACCGAACTGGAAGAATTGTTTGGTGATTATTTCCGCGTTGGACTCTGGAATATCTTTGGCAACGGTCTTGGTTTTGGGGATTTCACACAAAAAAAAGTAAATAAAGCCTCCGCTATTGCGGTTCTGCTCGACAAACTCAATCTTGACCGCCAGGACACATACGCATTCGGAGATTCTTATAACGACCTTGAAATGCTGCAGTACTGCCAAACAGGTATTGCGATGGGAAATGCCGCCAACGCTGTCAAAGCTGTTGCAGATTATGTGACAACCGATGTGTCAGATGATGGGATCCTCAATGCCTTCAAGCAATTTGGACTGATCTAAATGTTTAGACAAGTGTGATTGTTTACACATTCTGCAGGGTGATTGTTTACAGGTACCGGGCAGACACAGGGGTCTGCCGCTACGCCCTCCATTGCCATCAAATGCCCAGATGTAGGGGTAACCCCCCGTGGTTACCCGCCTGCATGACATATATGAAGGTTTAGATCTACGGTCGTAGCTGATTTGTTTGATTGATGAAAATGTAATTGATCAGGCTAAACAAACTGAAAACCTTCATCATCTAGACACTTAACCAGATCCAAACAACCGGTTTTCTAGAGTCAGGTAAAATTCATTCATACAAACGCCCTTGGCGCTTTCTTTATTGACCGTCTTATCAACTTTAGTGATTAGTCAAACTGCGATTGGAATGAACCGAAAACCTCTGGGGACAATCTGCTTGATCTTATTCCTGATCAGTGCCATGCTGATCCAGCCAATCCTGCCTGCCAACGGGCAGGAGACCACCCCCAGGGTGGTGATCGAAGATTTTGATTCGCGCGAGTTCCCTAAACTTTCCTTGAGTTTTAAGATCCACGGCGGTTTGCAGGAAAACACCTCACTTTCAACCAGCCAGGTGAGCGTGATCGAGAACGATCAACCAGTCAGTGTCGATTCCCTTACCAGTGAGTACGTTGGCGTACATTTCGGCTTGGTCCTCAACCCCGAACGCACCCTGGTACTCGCTTATCCCAGTGGCTACAGCAACTATACCCGCATGCTAACAGCCATGGGCGAGCTTGGTTCGGACCTGACACCCGTCACAGGAGACGTCTACAGCCTGTTTATCAACCCGGAAATCCACTACGATCAGCTCGAAAATTACACCGAGTGGAAGAAAGCCGTGGAAGGTTACACCGAAAACCAAAGGCAAATGAGGAGTTCGTTGCAAAGCATCGAACAAGCCGTGTCCCAACTTACAAGCAGCCCTCAAACCAAAGAGACCGTGCTTGTTTACATGACCCCCTACATCGAGCCCGCTGAGATTCCCACACTGTCCGCGTTGGTCCAACAAGCCGGCGAGGGCGGCATTCCGGTGCACATCTGGATGACTGCCGCACCGATCGTAATTGGGTCTGCCTACGAAACTGATTTGCAGACCGTCTGCCAGACCTTTGGCGGCAGCCTTACCATCCTCAGCGGTAGCCAGATACCCCCCAATCCACGTGGCTATCTCAAGGGGCAGGGTTATCGCTACACCGTAACCTGGCAATCCGTAATACGCTCCGGCAGCACACAAAAGATCAGCCTGCGCCTGACACCCCCCGGAGAAACCGTGTTGACCTCGGCTGTGAGCGATGTCGGCTTGGAGGTCCTGCCCACAAGTTTGACTTTTAGCAATCTTCCGGAACAATTGACCGTGACTGCTCGCGGTGAGCAGGTCATTGAGCCAGCTGAACTGCCTGTCCAGGCGTTGATAGAATTCCCGGATGGTTTTCCGCGGGAAGTCTTGAGCACCAGCTTGTACGCAAATGGCAACCTGGTTCAACTGCACGATACTGCTCCCTTTGGAGACTTCGTGCTCGACCTCAGCCAATTTCGCGATCAGGCTAAGCTCAACCTGCAGCTTTCGCTCGAAGACGCTCTCGGCTTTGAAACACGCAGCGAAATGAAAACCATTTCGTTAACCTGGTCAGATCCAATTGCCGACCAACCAAAGCCGCTGGTGAGCAACCCCTGGCTCTGGGTTGGGCTTGGATTGGCAGCGCTCGGGCTTATGGCGCTGATTTTTCTTCCCACCCGGCTAAAGAAAAAAATCGCCAAACCCGTCATTTCCGAGACCCCGCAACCCGTCGCAAAAATCGAACCGGAGAGTTATGTACCCGTCAGGACCTTTGGCAGCTTGATCAAACTCGACCGGGATAATACCCCTTGCGCCGAGAAGCCGCTCCTCCTGATCAAAGAAGTCACCCTGATTGGCAAAGATCCCCTGCTGGCGAACCTGGTGCTCAGCGACGAAGCGCTGGAGCCTCTGCACGCCGAAATTCACGCCTTTCCTGACGGACACACGAGGCTGACAGACTTTCACACCACTGCTGGAACCTGCGTCAATTTTAAGGCAGTGGATACCAAGGGTGCTGAAATTCACCACGGGGACATCCTGCACTTTGGGCGACTTTCCTACCGGTTCAACAGCCCAAACCGCGTGACCAGCCCCAAAGAGTGAGCTGGAGTTTTGCCGATTCTGAAAGACCTCCTCACAAGAGGTGCCAAAATGCTTGAATTCAGACCCCTTTCGTGTTAGAATGTTTTGTCTTTGGAGGGATGGCCGAGCGGCTCAAGGCGCCTGTCTTGAAAACAGGTATAGGGAAACCTATCGTGGGTTCGAATCCCACTTCCTCCGCCAGGCTTAACAACCTAAGATTGGGGAGGTGCCGGAGTGGACGATCGGGGCCGCCTGCTAAGTGGTTGTCGGAGTAAAATTCGACCCAGGGTTCGAACCCCTGCCTCCCCGCCTGACAAAAAAACCGCCTTTTGGCGGTTTTTTTGTTCTTGTTACCAACGGGAGTGGTGATCTTCCGCCCAACCAACAGCGTGGCTAACCCGGATCACCTCACCGTCCTCTCCCTCGACAGTACCATCAAAATAACCGATCATTTGATGCACTTCTGAGCGGATGATCGCCATATCGGTTTTGGCAACGCGTTCAAAAAATGGGGTAAAGGTCAAATCCACCCGTCCTGTCTCAGCGGTACGAAGCTTCCAGGGAGCGTTGAAATTCTGGGTCGAATAAGTAAAGATCACATCCTCGCTGAGCTTGATCAAGCGTCCGTCAACGCAGAGCGCGTTTTCGGTCGAACCGGTGTTGTCCGTCCAGCCTGCGCCAAAGTTTGTTCCCAGCGTGCGCCCATCGGGCAGGCGGGTCGAAAAGCTTGCCCAATTCCAAAAGCCTTTGTAAGGCCAGATGCCGCGCCCAAAATCCAAAGTTGCAAAACTGCTTTCTGCTTCGAAAACAACCTCCCTGCCGTTCAGAATGACCTTACCCTCAGCAGGTAAAGTATTGTTCTTGGCAGTAAACTGGAACAACCGCTCGCTCCAGGGCACCACAACGTTCAAACTCTCGTGGTCTTCAGGCTCCTCGATTTGGAACCCAGCCTGCAAATGCTTGCCCCCAAAATCATCAATTTCCACACATATTTGCACTTTTCCAGCTACCTTGCGCATGCTGATCTCACAGCCTTTGCCAGCGTAACTTGCATCGTCAGACACCTTGTCTCCAAGCATCACATCTTTGCCCAGCGGGGTGATGATGGTTTTCTCGATGAATTCGCCGGTCACAAAATCAAGAAAATACACGAAGGGCAAACCAGCATAATCCACATCGCTCAAGGTTACCGAGAACAAGTGCGTGGGACTGGTGATGCACCAGTAATTCCAGCGTTTTTTACGCAGAGGGTGCCCAAACAGCGCACAATTCTGCAGAGGCTGCCGTGACCAACCCACCGCCAGCGGATTCAGTTTTCTAGTTGGCAAACAAAGGTCGACAGGTTGGGTGAGTTCTTTTTCCTGGAGCATGATCAATCCTTTCCGTTGCTAAAAGTATTATAGCCCCGGGATGCAGCATATTGACAACTTTAGCCCAATTTTTCTCATTGAAAGATTGGCTGCATAAGAAAAAGCCACCCCGCGGTGGCTTTTGGTTAATCTTCTTCTTTGGACCGGATCAGGATGATTGATTTTCCTGTAGGTTTCTTGAGATCAAAGTAAAGCTTCCTGGCTCGCACCAACGTGGCGAGCTGCTTAGCGCCATAAGTGCGTGGGTCAAAGCCCGGGTCAATTCGGCGCAGGGCTGTTCCAACTTCCGAAAGCTTGCACCATCCGTCGTCATCCGTGCCAACCAATTCGATTGCCTGGTTGATATTATCGATCAGCTTGGCTTCAGGCTCGGAGAGCTTGGTAGTGGTTTGTTGGCGGGCTGCAAGTTTCTTCTTTTCGCGTTCTCGTTCCACCATATTTTCGGTGTAAATGAACACGTCACACGCTGAAACGAACGCGCGTGGGGTCATTTGTTTGCCAATGCCAATGACCAATTTGCCGCTTT
>CAYRYL010000046.1:0-17497 GCA_964428425.1 uncultured Anaerolineaceae bacterium
TTTCGCCTGTTTCTTTTTTGGCTCAAAGTGTCCAATATGTTTGACAATCCTACAGTTTTGGCGTTGTGTTGTTAGTCAGTGAGTGAGGCATTCCTTAGTTTGGAACTCAATCCACTAAGCGGTGCAATCTGGTGTGTGGAGCCCAATTGTGCGGGAAGCAAGGTAAAATCCACCCATGGAAAACAAAATTATTTTGATTCGCGGTGGCGGTGATCTGGCAAGCGGCGTAGCTGTTTGCCTGCATGAAGCCGGATACAGTGTGGTGATCACCGAATTGGCTCAGCCACTGGTGGTTCGCCGTCAGGTTTCTTTTGCGGAGGCGGTTTACGAGGGAACTTGCGTCGTGGAGGGGATTATAGGGCGGAAAGTGGAAAGCACGGCGCAGGCTGAAGGTGCCATTGCGGCTGGGGAGATTGCGGTGATGGTCGATCCGGATTGCGAGTGCCTCGAGAGCTTCAAGCCACTGGCGATTGTGGATGGGCGCATGCTAAAGCGTGATGCGCCTGCTGAATTCTCTAAAAGGTGGCGCGTGATTGGCTTGGGACCAGGCTTTACGGCTGGGATGAACTGCTGGGTGGCGATCGAAACCAAACGGGGTGCGAATTTGGGCAAAATCTTGCTAGAAGGCAGCCCCGAACCCGACACAGGGCGACCGGCAGAGGTGATGGGGTACAGCCTTGAAAGAGTGATTTACGCCCACCGGGAAGGACGATTTAAGGCTCACGTTGAGATTGGGGAGCAAGTTGAGGCGGGACAAACGGTAGCAAAAATTGATGGTGAGCCGGTTAGAAGCCAGATCTGCGGAATTTTGCGCGGATTGTTGCGAGATGGTTTGAATGTGGCAGCCGGGGTCAAGGTGGGCGATGTCGATCCAACTGGAGACAGAGCGGTCTGCTTCACAATTTCTGACAAAGCACGGAAAGTCGGCGACGCGGTAATTGAAACATTGCTCTTATTGGAAAACTCAGGATAATATTGAAATTATTAGATGCACTGCGCATAGATAAAGGGGATGTAGTGGCCATCGTTGGGGCGGGGGGCAAGACAAGCCTAATGTGGGCGCTTGCGAAAGCCTTGACAAAGCCAGTTTGCTTGACCACAACGACCAAACTGGCATACGAGGAAAGCCTGGGTGGTTTGGCTCACCTAAGTTTTGCGGAATTTGAGCAGCAGAGTGAGAATTTTCCTAATAAAAAAGAAATAATCCTCGTGACTAACTCTTTGGATGACAAAAAACAAAAGTGGCTGGGTCTTTCACCAAGTCAGGCTGGAGAGCTGATATCTGCTTGCAGACAGAAAAAAGTAACCTGCCTGATTGAAGCAGATGGTGCCCGACATTTGTCCCTAAAAGCGCCAGCAAGATGGGAACCAGTAATTCCAGACCAAGTGGACCTGGTGATTGTTGTCGTTGGGTTGAGCGTGATCGGGAAACCCCTGAACGCGGAAACAGTGTTCAGACATGAAATTTTCAGCCAGTTGACTGGCTTGCATCCCGAGGAACCAGTTCAATTCGAGCACATTCTCAGAATGCTCAACCACCCCGAGGGAGGACTGAAGGGGAAACCTCCAAACTGTAGAGCGGCGGTTGTGTTTAACCAGACGGATGCTTATTCGTTGACACCCGTGGAGTTGGATTTAGCAAAGATAACCTTGCGAAAGAATTACTCTACCGCAATCCTCACCAGCCTGCGAACCGACCCGGAACAGTGTGAAGTAATATTTTGATTGAAAAAAATTCGTGAAACGCCTGTTTTCGTAGGCCGGATTGCGATGCCCGCCACGTGTATTTTTACGGGGTTCAACCCAGCCGATAAAGGATGTGTTCACATCTCTTTACAACCTTCGACCTGGCGAAAGCTTATTCATTGAGTATTCATTACTTCCCGATTACAATTCATTCACAATTTTTAACTTATGAGGTGTAGATGCTCAGTGTCATCCCTATAAAGGACGCACTAAATATCGTCCTGGAAAAATTTGGTAGAAAAGCGAGTGCCATCGAATATGTTGGTCTTGATAAAGCCCTTGGTCGGTACCTGGGGGCGGATGTAGTTGCGGAAGAGGACGTGCCAGCTTTTGACCGCTCGACAGTGGATGGTTTCGCAGTCCGAAGCAAAGATTTGAGCGGGTGTTCCGATTCGATCCCGGCGATCCTGGAAAAATCCGGGGAATCGATCATGGGGCAAGCTTGCGAGCTACCTTTGCTTCCAGGCACCTGTGTCTATGTGCCAACGGGCGGCGCAATCCCCCCGGATGCCGATGCGATGGTCATGTTGGAATTCACGGAAGACCTCGGGGGAGGGCAATTCGCTTTTTATAAACCGGTCGCGCCAGGAGCAAACCTGATCTTGCGCGGTGAAGATCTGCAGCAGGGTGAGACAATCCTCAAATCCGGCAAAAAGATAGGAGTGGCGGACATTGGTACCCTGGCTGCGCTTGGTCAGGTTCGGGTGCCGGTCTTCGCCCGACCAGTGGTGGGCATTCTTTCCACCGGTGACGAACTTATCGCACCAGGCGAAAGCCTGAAACCAGGGCAGATTCGGGATGTCAACTCCGACATGTTGAGGGCTGCTATTGAGCAGTGTGATGGGATCGCGATAAGCGGGGGGATCGTTGAAGACAATTATGAATCCCTCAGGGATGCCTGTGAAGGTTTGATCCCGAAGGTAGATGTTTTGCTTGTTTCAGGCGGCACGTCCGTGGGCGAGAAGGACAATATGCCCAGGATTGTGGCTGACCTGGGCGAGATGTTGATCCATGGGCTGGCAGTAAAGCCAGGAAAACCTACCATCATTGGTGAAATTGGCAGCAAAGCAGTCTTTGGTTTGCCAGGAAATCCTGTGGCAGCCTTCTTCATTTTTAATTCACTGGTGAAAACATTGCTGCTTGCCCTGCAAGGGGGCAAGGTCGAAACAGAACAGGTAGAGACGAAGCTCAGCCGGGCAGTATCTTCCAATCATGGCAGGGAAGAATTCATCCTCGTCCACTTGGAAGGAACCGAGGCGGAACCCGTCCCGAGCAAATCCGGTCTGATCAGCACGGTTTCCCGTGCGAACGCTTATTTCATCATTCCCCGGGACCAGGAGGGTCTGCCGAAAGGCGCCATGGTCCAGGTTACAAGATTGTGAGGTCTCATGGCATTTACGTATCTTTCTAACTATCCCCTCGAAGAGGCACGCGAGCTTTTCCTGAAGGCTCTCGACCAGGCGGGTTTGAAACCGCAAGTGGAACACGTTCCAACCAGTGAGGCGAATGGACGCATCACATCGGAAGCTGTTTATGCCAGCATTTGCGCCCCACATTACAACGCTTGTGCCATGGACGGCATTGCACTTAACGCCAGCTTGACGTATGGCGCTAGCGAAACCCGACCGGTCACGCTGCCAGCGAACTCTTTTAAATGGGTGAATACTGGCGACCCACTACCGGAAGGCTGTGATTGTGTGGTGATGGTTGAGGATGTGATCGAAACCGAGCAGGGGGTACAGCTCTTCGGAGCCGCCACGCCCTGGCAGCACGTTCGCCAAATCGGTGAGGATATTGCTGCAGGAGATATGGTGGTTGCCAGTTTTATGGAACTCAGCCCCTCAGCCTTGGGCGCTCTGCTGGCAGCGGGTGTGCTGGAAGTTCCGGTAATCCGCAAACCATTAGTTGGCATCATTCCAACGGGCAATGAACTCGTTGCGCCAACCTCCAACCCCAAACCGGGCGATATCATCGAATTCAATTCAACCATTTTCTCGGGCATGATGCACGACTGGGATTGCGAGGGCAAAATCTATCCGGTTGCCCGCGATAAATCCGAAGATATCATCAGCCGGCTGGAAACCGCGATCGCCGAGTGTGACATGGTTCTGCTAAACGCAGGTTCTTCGGCTGGGCAAAAGGATTTTTCGCTTGAGGCGATCCAATCGGTCGGTTCAGTCGTGTTGCATGGTGTGGCGATCAAACCAGGGAAACCCACCATCCTTGGGCTGACCCATAAAGACGATGCGGTCGTTCCATTGGTTGGGTTGCCTGGCTATCCGGTTTCTGGAATTTTAGTGCTTGAACAGCTGATCAAACCCGTGGTTGAAAAGTTGACCAGGCGCGAGATTGAGCCGCACACTTTTGTTGAGGCAACGGTCTCACGTCGGCTGGTCTCATCCTTGAAATATCTCGAATTCATTCGCGCCAGGCTCGGAAAAGTCGCTGGCAGGATTGTGGCTGTGCCACTAAACCGCGGCGCGGGTGTGGTCAGTTCTTTCGTGAAAGCGGATGGGATTATCCACGTGCCGCAAAACGTAGAGGGGTACGAGGCTGGTGAACAGGTGAGGGTGGAGCTGTTGCGTCCGATGGATGAAATTGAGCAGACACTGGTCATCACCGGCAGTCACGACCCCTTGATTGATGAAGCTATCGATATTATGCGCCGAACCTGGGCGGATAGTTTTGTGGCTTCTTCGCACGTGGGGAGCATGGGTGGGATCATGGCGGTCAAACGCGGTGAGGCTCACCTGGGTGGGGTGCATTTGTTGGATGAAGCAAGTGGCGAATATAACAAGGCTTACATCCGCAAGTACATTCCTGAAGGCGGCGTGGTGTT
The DNA here is from genome assembly GCA_964428425.1 of uncultured Anaerolineaceae bacterium. Taxonomy (GTDB): domain Bacteria; phylum Chloroflexota; class Anaerolineae; order Anaerolineales; family Anaerolineaceae; genus Mesolinea. Next base: position 4,586 of record CAYRYL010000046.1, read on the forward strand.
GATGCGCTGCGTGAAGCGCAGTCAGGGGCTGATGGTAGCCAAGGGCAATCCATTGGAAGTGCAGGGTATTGCTGACCTTCCCCGCTTGCGCTATGTAAACCGGCAAAAGGGAAGTGGCACCCGGGTGTTGCTTGATTACCTGCTGAAGCAACAAGGGATTGACCCTTCTTTGATCCAGGATTATGATCGCGAAGAATTGACCCACACCGCAGTCGCAGCGGCAGTCGCAGCGGGCTCGGCGGATGCCGGCATGGGAATTCTCTCCGCAGCCAGGATTTATGACCTCGGCTTCATCCCGGTCTGCGAGGAAGAATACGACCTGTTGATCTCAGAATCTGCCTTGTCGATGGAACCTGTTCAGCGCATGATAAAAGTCCTGCAAAGCGACGAATTCGCTGCCCGTCTTGAAAAATTGGGTGGGTATCAGCTTGACCAGCCAGGAGAAATTATTCAATGAAATTAACCCACTTGGATGAAAACGGTAACGCCCACATGGTGGATATCAGCGGGAAAGCTGTAACTGACCGTGAAGCAATAGCCTCCGCTAGGATTGTCATGCAGGCTGAAACGCTCAAATTGATCACCGAAGGCAAACTACCAAAGGGGGATGTGTTTGCGGTTTCGCGGATCGCGGGCATCATGGCGGCTAAACGCACGAGCGACTTAATTCCCCTTTGCCACCCGTTAGCCCTGAGTGGGATCGATATTCGGATAGAAGCGGAGGGAGACACAGAAGTCAAACTCGAAGCACATGTAAAAACCACCGGGCAAACTGGCGCGGAAATGGAAGCTCTGACAGCGGTGAGTGTTGCCGCTTTGGCGATTTATGATATGTGTAAAGCTGTGGACCGGAGCATGGAAATAAAATCTATTCGCCTGGAAAGTAAAAGCGGTGGAAAATCCGGCACTTTTATCAGACAGGAAAAACCCTGAAATGATCGACAGTTTTGGACGGGAAATAACCTACTTGAGACTCTCTGTCACAGAGCGCTGCACTTTACGCTGCACGTATTGTCGTGCTGCTGAAGACCTTTGCCCCAAACAGGTTGAGCTAAATGCCAGAGATCTGGTTCGGATTGTTAATGCTTGCGCGGAGCTTGGCATAACGCGAGTACGCCTTACGGGAGGAGAACCTCTTTTACGGCGGGACATTGTGCAAATCGTTTCTGGAATTCGAGCCAATCCAAAGATCAAGGATATCTCACTGACGACTAACGCGCAAATGTTGGCAGAGGTTGCCGCGGATTTGAAACAAGCGGGCTTGGACAGGGTCAATATCAGCCTCGATTCCCTTAAACCCGAGGTGTTCTACCAAATGACTGGTGGCGATCTGGAAAAGGTCATGGCTGGCATATCAGCCTCCCTGGAGGCAGGCTTAACCCCGATCAAGATCAACGCGGTCCTGGTACGAGGGTTGAATGACCTCGAGGTGGATGATTTTATTGCCCTCACCAAAGATCATGCCCTGGATGTACGCTTTATTGAGTACATGCCAATTGGGGAAGGTTCTCAAAGCGAGAATCTGCGTGTGGACAATATGCAGATTGTAAAAGCGCACTCTGAACTGCAGCCGGTCTCCCCTCGCAATGAGGGTCAGCCTTCGAGGGATTACCAAATCCCGGGGTACAAAGGACGGGTCGGATTCATCAGTCCGATTTCGCATAAGTTCTGTGCTGACTGTAACCGGATACGCGTCATGAGTGACGGCTCGCTGAGGACTTGCCTGGGTCAGGAAGAGGAAATCTCACTGGTACAGGCTCTGGCAGATGGGGATGAAGCTTTGAAAGAGAAAATCAGAACCGAGGTGATGACAAAACCAGCAGGACATAATTTTAGGACCGCGCACTTAAACGCCCGCGGAATGAGCAAAATCGGAGGTTAGGCAGTGGCAAGTGTAAAAGCAGTCAATATCAGTCTCGAGCGCGGAACTATCAAGCAGCAAATGGAGCAGGTAATACTGCTCGAAAACTATGGCATCGAGGGAGATGCGCATGCCGGCGACTGGCATCGGCAGGTGAGTTTGTTGGACCAGGCCAGCGTGGATCGGATGCTGGCGTTGGGTGCGCAGGGTTTGGTGCCAGGAATTTTCGCTGAGAACATTACTACCGAAGGTATGGATTTGTGCCATTTACCCCTGGGGACGCGCCTGGAAGTCGGAGAGGCTATCCTCGAAGTAACCCAAATTGGCAAAGAATGTCACCATCACTGCCAGGTTTATCGCCAGGTTGGCATGTGTGTGATGCCGCTTGAAGGTATTTTTACACGCGTGATCAAAGGAGGCGTTGTGAAAGCCGGAACCCCCATTTCAGTTCAATCTAACATTCGCGCGGCGGTGGTGACCGTCAGTGACAAAGGCTCGCAGGGAATACGCGAAGATCGCAGCGGTCCTGTTTTAGTCGAAACCCTCAAGGGGTATGCTGTCGTCAATCACACTGTAATCATCCCTGATGAAAGGGGGTTGATTTCGAAAACCCTGGCAGACCTGGCAGATACGGGTGAATTTGACCTGATCCTCACAACCGGCGGGACGGGATTGGCGCCGCGGGATGTTACGCCTGAAGCGACGATCGCGGTGTGTGATCGGATGGTTCCTGGTATCCCGGAAGCCATGCGGGCAGCGAGCTTAAAAATTACCAACAGAGCGATGTTGTCGCGTGCTGCGGCTGGCACTCGCGGTCGGACACTGATCGTCAATCTACCAGGTAGCCCAAAGGCCGCGAAGGAGTGCCTTGAGGTATTCCTGCCAGTTTTGGACCATGCTGTTGAGACTCTACGCGGCGAAGCGTACGAGTGCGCAAAATAGGACGAATATTCCCAAATACTCAATAATTGAGGTAAAATGTATTTCGCGCTGACTTCAGAAAAGTGGGTCAGATGCAACACCCGGAGGAAACTCCGAGAAATCTAACTTTGGGAGAAGAAATGAGACGCTTTGCTTTATTACTTGTTTGTGTGGGTCTGTTGTTCTCAGCTGCGGCATGCATACAGGAGCCTGTGAACAAGGTGATCCAAATGTCCACCACCACCTCCGTGAATGACTCGGGTCTGATGGCTTACTTGCAGCCTGTATTCGAGAAGGACTCAGGCTACACGCTTGAAATCACTTCTGCCGGCACTGGTGCCGCAATCGAAAAGGGTCGGACTGGTGACGCGGACATCCTCCTGGTCCACTCCAAATCACAGGAAGAGAAGTTTATTGGTGAAGGTTTTGAAGAAACCCGTATCCCCTTCATGTACAACTTTTATGTGATCGTCGGTCCAGCCGATGACCCGGCGGGTGTGGCCGGCAAGGCAACCGCCGCGGAAGCTTTCCAGGCGATCGTTGACTCGGGTTCACCCTTCATTTCCCGTGGTGACGATAGCGGAACCAACAACAAGGAAATCGCTATCTGGAAATCCATCAATGTCGATCCAACCGGTCAAGCCTGGTATGAGAGTACCGGTTCTGGAATGGGCGCGACGCTGACCGTGGCGGATGAAAAACAGGCGTATTCGCTTTCCGACAAAGCCACGTTCCTTGCCCACGAGAACGAGCTTTCAATCCTGCTCGAAGCAACCGATGACATGAAGAATACCTACTCGGTTATCGCCATCTCCACAAAACGATTCGCAGATGCCAATGCTGAAGGCGCGCAAGCCTTCATCGACTGGTTGAAGACTGAAACAGCCCGCAAGATGATCGCCGAATTTGGTGTGGCTGAGTACGGTCAACCTCTATTCTTCAACATGGATTAAGCGTAAAGAACAAACCTCTTGATAAAGCAAGTACTTGATTTATTGTTTGGGGCAGATCCAGAGTTACGCCAGATTATTGGCGTAACTCTGCGTATGTCTGTCTTGAGCACGCTGATTTCCGCGTTGATCGGCATCCCCTGGGGGGTGGCGATGGGCGCAAATCAGTTCAAGGGAAAAGCGATCCTTTCCAGAATTACAAATACCCTGATGGGACTCCCTCCTGTGGTGGCAGGTTTGCTGGTTTTTCTTGTTTTATCGCGCAGCGGACCATTAGGAAAAATGAGCCTGCTATACTCCGTCACCGCAATGGTGATTGCGCAGGTTGTGCTTATCTCCCCGATCATTGCAGGTATGACGGCTAATATCGTCAGCTTGCGTGCGCCTTCCATCAACGAAACCTGCGCCGGCATCGGGATAACCGGTTGGAAGCGCCTTTGGCTGACGATCAAGGAGTGCCGCATCCCCTTCGTGACCGCTGTGTTGGCTGGCTTTGGTCGGTCCATCGCGGAGGTTGGCGCGGTCCAGATGGTGGGCGGCAATATTCAGTTTAAGACCCGGGTGATGACCACCGCAATCATGATGCAGACAAACATGGGGCGCTTTGAGCTTGCGGTGGCTTTGGGCGTGGTGCTGTTGGTCATTTCTTTTATCATCAACAGCCTGGTACATAGAATACAGGAGCAGACGCTGCGTGATCGTACTGCGTGATGTGGTTCAGCAATTTGGTAGCAGGGTCGTACTGGAAATCCCAGACCTGCAATTTGTGCCAGGCAGGCGCTATGGCTTGATTGGCGAAAACGGCAGCGGAAAGACAACCCTGATCCGGATGCTCGCGGGCACATCCAAGCCGACATCCGGAACAATTGGTGGGCTTGATGGAAGAACCGTTGGTTATCTGCCCCAATCCCCTTACGCTTTCTCCTTCTCGGTGCTCGAGAATGTCGCGCTTGCTCTGGAGGGTCACAAGGACGCGAAAGAAATTGCCGAAAACGCGCTGGTGGCGGTCGGGATGGAAGGCTTGATGGAAGCCAGGGGGGATAGGCTTTCTGGCGGTGAGGCGCAGCGGATGGCGCTGGCAAGGGTGCTGGTGCGGGAATATGACGTGCTGCTTTTGGACGAGCCGACTTCCTCAACCGATGTGCGCAGCATGGATCTGATTGAACAAACCCTCAAGGAATATGTACAACTGACGCAGTGCACTTTGATTTTTTCCACCCACTCACCCGCCCAGGCACTGAGGTTGGGGGATGAGGTCTTGTATCTTGAAAAAGGGAAAATAGTGGAGCAGGGCGCCGCGGAATCGTTGTTTAAATCTCCAAAGAATGAACGTACCAAGGCCTTCCTCAGGCATTGGAGCCTGAACTCCTGATTTTTGTTTCTCCAGAATACCTTCATCAAGGGTAGAATCAAGGAAGTTCTTATTATTCCTGTTCTTGGAGAAATTACAAGATGACCAAATCAGCTGCCTCAAGAGACGACACTCCCCTAAGGTTATTCAAATCTGACTTTCTTGAGTGGTTCACTCACATCAATCCTTTACTGGTGTTGGGGGTGTTTCTGCCGATCATTGGTTTCTTCCTTTGGCGTTCTGCCCGGGCAAACCAGGGGGTCGGCTGGTGGCATGCGTTGATCTCGTTCGCGATCGGGTTATTGTTTTGGCCGTTGGTGGAATACTTATTACATAGGTTTGTCTTTCACTTTGCGCCGAAGAATCCTTCCGAAAGAATGAAGCGTGTGCTGTTCTTGATGCACGGCGTGCATCATGCCCAGCCTCGGGAGAAATCCAGGCTGGTGATGCCGCCAGTGGTCAGCATACCGCTCGCGGCGATCTTCTATGGGTTGTTTTTGGGTTTGGTTGGGTCCTTGCTCAAATTGCCGAATTATGTCGATGGGATCTTTGCTGGTTTTATGCTTGGGTATGTGATCTACGACATGACCCACTATGCCCTGCACCACTTCAGCTTCAAGGGCGAATATTTCATGAAGCTGCGCCGGCACCACATGGCGCACCACTTCAAGACCCACAACCAGCGCTTTGGGGTTTCGACCTGGATCTGGGATGACATCTTCCGGACGAACGAATAGCAATTTCTTCATCGCGAGCAAGGCGCGGCGATCTGCATTTCCACTGCATGAATTAGAGAGCTTTGGTCAATTCATGTGCTCGGCGAGGTCGTTAGTCGCGCGCTTAATCCACACCAGTCCCTTTGCCTCAAAGGCAAGAGCAACGCAGGTCAGGTGCCTTATCTTAGTTACCTCGTTGAACGAGAAACCTTTTTTCATATCACGGATAATTTAAACCTCCCCGTGTTGTTCCTTTACGAAAGCACCCCCTGCCTTTTTGCTCATTGGGGGTGCTTTATGTCCATACCGCCGTAGCGGTGAGTGGTTCTACTGAAGGTATTCTAATGAATCTGGAATTCCACGTCCGCGGGCATTCCGGGTTTCAGCTTGTGGTCAGCGTTTTCAACCTGGATTTTTACCGCGTAGACTGTCGCTTTGCGTCCGCTTTCGGTCTGCACATTTTTGGGAGTGTACTCGGCTTCGTCCGCTATATGGACGATCTCGCCGGTAAACACCTTGTTTGGGAATGAATCCACCTCGATGCTAACCGAGTCGCCGATGCTGACCTGACCATATTGGTCTTCCGGTAGGTAAACGACCAGGTTAAGGGTGTCCAGTTGAGCTATACGCATGACAGTTCCGCCAGCCATAACCAGGTCCCCGATTTCGATATTACGGGTCATGACCACGCCCTCAATCGGAGACTTCACCGCAGCCCGATCGAGCTGCAATTGGGCTAATGCCAGAGCCTGCTGAGCCTGTACCACGGCTGCTTGGGCTTGTTTCACCCCGCTTGCGGCTGCATCTGCTGCCGCTTTGGCGGCAATGACCTGCAGAGACTTTTCGCCGGTCTGCAGGGAAAGCAGGTTGCTGCGGGCGTTATTCAGATTTGCCTGGGCAACCGCGACACGCGAGCGGGCTTGAACAATCGCGTCGGCTGTACTGGTGGTCAGGTATCGTTCATACTCCGCCAGGGCTGAATCGAATTCGGCTTGCGCGGCTGTCTTATTTTTCTCTGCCGGTCCCTTCAACTCGTCATCTTGGCTGGCATTTACCAGATTCAAGGTGCTTATCGCCACGGTCAACTCATTCTGAGCCACGGCAAGACGGTTTTCAGCCGCAGTAAAGTCTTTGCTGCTGGCGTCGGATTGTTCTTTCTCAAGGTCTGCCAACGCGGTAGCCAGGGAGTCTTCGGCATTTTCTACGCCGGTTTGCGCAGCAGCAATCAACTCATTTTTACCAAAATACCATGCCGGCTGATAATTATCTGCAGTGGCGGTAGACCATTGCGCCTCGAGGTTGGGAAGTTCCTGCAGCAGGGCAGCCTGGAGAGCTAATTGGTATTGGGCATCGGCGCTGGCAGCCTGGTTGGTCGCGGTTTCGCCAGCAGCCTCAGCGGCAATAGCTGCGGCTTCCGCCTGGTCGTACTGCGCCTGGATGACCACGTCGTCAATTTTGAATAAGGTCTGACCCACTTCGACCTCATCGCCTTCATATATGCTTATTTCAGTCACCTTGCCGCTTATCTCGGCGGCGATGTTAGTTTCAAGTGCGGAAAAAGTTCCGGAAGCTGTTAACTGGTCATTATTCCCGGTCGAACACGCGCTTAGCATCATTGCAACGATTAAAGTCAGGCTGATTTTCATTAAATTTTTTAGTTTCATTTAAAGACTCCTTGGGTGTGAGGGCTATATGCGTTTTCTAAAAACCAGGATGCTGGCTGAAAAATAAACTACACTGAGAATTATCAGAGGTAGAGTGGATGACATGAAGAGTGAATCCGCGGATATTCCCCTGACCATGATTCCCTTGATGATTTCCAGGTATTGTGTGACTGGCAGCAACTCGCTGTACCAATAAGTAAAGACCGGCATACTATCCCTGGAGAACATCAAACCTGAAAGGATGATGGCAGGCACCAGGATGACAAACAACAGAATGTAAATTGCCTGCATTTGCGTCTGCGAGATATTCGAGATGAGCACGCCCAATCCCAAAGATCCAAGGATGTAGATAACGCTCAGTCCGACCAGGGCACCAAGGTTGCCAGCAACAGACACGCCAAAGAACAGGTGGCTCAGTCCCAGCAGTGCGAAAAGGGTAAAAATACACACAAACAGGTAAGGGATTATCTTTCCCAGCATCAATTCCCATGAACGGATCGGGGTGACAATCAGCTGCTCCATCGTGCCTTGCTCACGTTCCTTCACGATCGAAAGCGCGGAGAGAATGAGGGTCTGAATCTGCAGGAGAATAGCAACCAAACCCGGGATCATGTATAGCTTTGTGTCACCGTTCGGGTTGTAAAGAGTCTTCAGCACTCCCGTAAACGGAAGGTTGAAAGAGCTTGCAAGCCCCGATTTTTCAACTTTCTCTATCAAAACATCCTGAGCCGCCATTGATGAGATTGAGTTCAGCTTCAACTGAAGGGTTAATGAGTCGGTGGGCTGTATGGAACCGTCGATGTAAATCAGGATTTTCGACTCGGTTCCACTTATGAGATCGCGGTCGTAATCCTCGGGAATCAGGATTCCCACGTCCACTTTATCCTGATCGATCAGGTCGACCAGCGCGTCCTCACTTAGGACGTCATATTCATAGACAAAATCCTGGCTGACTGTGAATTTCTCAATCAGCCTGCGGCTGCTGTCGGTTTTGGAGAAATCAGTAACTGCAAGTTTTACGGATTGCTGCTCAAATGATATGCCATAACCTAACAGAAGCAGAAGTAAAGCAGGCAGTAATAAGACCATAGTCAGGGTGATCGGATCACGCCAGATGTGTAACAATTCCTTGCGCATGATAGTCCAAACACGATTCATGCTATTCTCCTTCTTGGGCAAACAAATTATGAACGGGCTCATTCGAAAGCCTGTCAGAAACCATCCGCAAAAAGACATCTTCCAGCGAAGGTTGGATTGTTTCCCAGTTTCTGATTTCGATACCAGCATTGGTGAGCCCGTTTTTGACACCGGTTTCCGCGTCATGTTCCTCGAGTGTCAAGTGAACGAGTGCGCCATGAATGGTCGCGTTCAGCACACCAGGAAGGGTGGAAAGCTTGTCAACGGCTTCAGCGGGATCACTGCAATCCAGTTGAACCAATTCCCCTGGAAGGTCGTTCTTCAATGCCTCGGGGCTATCCAGAGCCATCATCTTCCCCTGGTACATCATACCGATGGTGTTGCAGTATTCGGCTTCATCCATGTAATGGGTGGTGGCGAGCACGCTCATCCCTTCGCCAGCAAGAGAATAAATCAAATCCCAGAATTGGCGGCGCGAGAACGGGTCCACACCCGCAGTCGCTTCATCCAAAAATAGCATTTTCGGGCGATGGACTATCGCGCAATCCAGGGCAAGGCGCTGACGCCAGGCACCCGAAAGCGATCGCGTTGGTGTTTTTTGATGGTCAGTCAGGCCGGATGTTTCAATCAACTCACGCGTGCGAGCCACACGTTCATGCTTCGGCACACCATAAATCGAGCAGTAAAACATAATATTTTCAACCGGCGTCAGATCATTGTAGAGAGAGAATTTTTGGGACATATAGCCAATTCGGCTCTTGACCTCGTTAGGATGTTGCTTGACATCGTATCCCAACACATTAACCGAACCGGAGGTAGGCAGCATGATGCCGCATAAAACCCTGATAGTCGTGGTTTTGCCTGCCCCATTTGGACCGAGAAGCCCGAAAATTTCCCCTTGGGGGATGGTAAAGCTGATATCGTCGACAGCTGTGAAATCCTTGAATTTACGCGTCAGGCAATTGACCTCAATAGCGTTCATGCCAGGCTGCCATTGGTCTTCAACAGATGCACAAAAACATCTTCCATACTCTGACGGGCGTACCTCAGGACGGAAATTTTCATTTTTGCCTGCTCCATGCTTCGTTTTATACTCTCCATGATCCCTTTTGACGCACCATTATTCGGAACGTTTACCCGCAGAGTATCTCCAACCGGGTACCAGTCCAGCACGCCTTGGGTTTCGTCGACGATCGAACGCATTTTGCCGCGCGGAGTGGCTTTTACTTCCAAAATCTCGAATGGCAGCTGCTTTATCAATTCAACAGGGGAACCGGTGGCAAGGATTTTCCCTTGCGAAAGAAAGCTGATCTGATGGCAGCGTTCTGCTTCATCCATGTAGGGTGTGCTGGCTACAACCGTAACGCCTTGCTGTACCACTTCCGAGAGAATCATCCATAACTCGCGCCTTGAAACTGGATCCACTCCGGTTGAAGGCTCATCCAGGATGAGTAACTGCGGTTCATGCACCAGCGCGCATGCCAGGGCAAGTTTTTTCTTCATGCCGCCCGAGAGGGTCTCTGCCCGGCGTTTAGTGAAATCTGCCAGGCGGGTAAACTGCAGCATTTCATTGATGCGCGCCTTCTTTTTGGACGGCGGCAGTTGATGGATGTCAGCAAAGAAGTTGAGGTTCTCCAACACATTCAGATCGGGGTACAAACTGAAGTTTTGAGGCATATATCCGATTTTTTCACGGATCGGATTCGGATTCTTTCCCGTATCATAACCCAACACCTCAGCAGTCCCATTGGTGGGCAGCATCACTGAGGAAAGGATCCTCAGCAAGGTTGATTTCCCCGCGCCATCCGGTCCGACCAGACCGTATAGAACCCCACTGGGGATAGAGATCGAGAGGTCATGAAGAGAAAACGACGTTTTCCTGCCATATTTCTTTTCTATATGGGATGTATTAATCACATACTCCATTGATAATTCTCCTGTAAACAACAAGGAATTTTCCTCGTTCTTTCTTCCTAAATATAGCAGCGAGGGACCGACGCCGCCATATGCTGTGAGCCACCGAAGGGTGTGACACCCGCAACGAACACACATGACAATCATCACCATTCTGTAGTTCCAGTGGGGGGTATGTTATGATAATTAACGTGGAAAGAAGGATAGAACCAGGACTACTGCGGGTTTTTCGCTATTTTGCTGCAGTATCGGCTTTTTACTTTGCGATGCTCTGGCTGTTCAATATCATCACTGCGGGGATCAATGAGTCGTTCAAAATCACTTTATGGGGGAATTTTATTGTCTACCTGGGGATTTTTCTCTACCTAAGCTCCTCGCGACTGGAAAAAAAGCTTAAATCTCTCTACTTGCCAATCGCTTTAGCCGTTTTCACATTGCCCCAAATTATTGGAAATGTCGTGTACTTGATGCATCCACACCAGGTGGATGTTTATACTATCATCAGTAAAAGTTGGCTGAGACTGCCGATTCTTTTTGTTCCTGTGGTTTTGATCGCCTGGCAATACGGTCTCAAGGCGGTTTTAGCATTCATAATCTTGGCAAATGGTTTGGAATTGGTGGTGTTATTAGCTATCGTAGGAAGTGTAACCACCGAAAACATCACCATAATTGGCGTCCCGCTGCTCCGTTCGTTTGCTTTTGGGATTGTTGGGCAAATTGTCAGCACAATGGCGAATACGCAGCGAATGCAAAACCAAAAACTGATACGGGCAAATTTCAGCTTAAACCAATACCTGAACACCCTGGAAGAGTTAACCGCGAGTCGCGAACGCACACGGCTGGCATCTGAACTGCACGACACATTAGCGCATACGTTGAGCGGATTGGCAATCAACCTTGAAGCAATCAAAACAGTGGTGCCGGCAACGGATACGGTTGCCCAGGAGATGCTGGATCATTCGCTGAATATCACCAGGTCAGGTTTAGATGAAACCCGCCACGTGTTGAAGGCACTCCGGGCGGGTCCGCTGGAGGATTTTGGGTTGCAGAAAGGTTTGAAAAACCTGACGCAAGATGCTTCGCTGCGCGGGTCAATCCCAGTCGAGTTCGATTGCCCGCAGCAACTACCAATCCTGCCGCTTGAGGTTGAGCAAAACTTCTATCGGATTGCACAAGAGAGCCTTGAGAACATCCTTAACCACGCGAATGCCACGGCAGCGGATGTGAAACTTCGTGTCTCAGGTCAGGAATTAGAACTGACAGTTCACGACAATGGAAATGGTTTTTTGCTGGATTCCGTCCAAAATAGCGACAGGTTTGGGCTGCAGGGAATCAGAGAAAGAGCGGCTTCGGTCGGAGGAACGCTGGACGTTCAAAGCTTTCCGGGGGAAGGGACGACCATCCGTTTTACCTGGGAGCGTTTCTCATGATCCGCGTGCTCATTTGTGACGACCAGGAAATCGTCTGTGAGGGGCTGCAGCATATCCTCGAGTCGGACAACGAGATTACTGTTGTTGGTGTGGCATGTAATGGCGTGGAAGCTCTTGAAAAACTCAAAACGACGCAGGTTGACCTCGTACTGATGGACCTCAAAATGCCTATCATGAATGGTGTCATTGCCACGCGTAATATCGTGCAAAAATACCCATCAACCAAAGTGTTGATCCTGACCACGTTTAGCGACGACGATTGGGTCTTTGAGGCTATACGCGGTGGGGCATCAGGGTATTTGTTAAAGGATCGCCCGCGCCAGGAATTGATCCAGGCAATCAAGGGCACAGTCAGCGGTGAAACCTATGTGGACCCGGCCGTGGCAGGCAAATTACTTTCCAGTGTGGCGCAGAGTATTCCTCACCAATTAGCAGAAGTCGACATCAATTTGAGCGACCGGGAAAATGAAGTGATGCAATTGCTTGCTACGGGTATGTCCAATGCGGAAATTGCGAAACAGCTGTTTTTGTCTGAGGGAACCGTGCGCAACTACACAAGTGCTATCTTTTCAAAACTGGGAGTGTCTGATCGGACAAGCGCTGTGGTTATTGCCATCAAAATCGGTCTGGTTGCAATAAAGTAAGCCTTCGCTAGGCTGGTGCTACTCGAACGCGCAACCGACTGACACCTGCCCCCTTCCCGGGGGGTTCGAAGGCACATTTGGAGACCTTCGGTCAACTCCCTCGCAGGTTGGGAGACCTTGCGAGAACACAGTGATATCCTGTTAAAACAAAAGTGCCCCCGGCGTGATTCAAACACGCAACCGTCTGACACCTGCGCCCTCACATTTGGAGACCTTCGGTCAACTCCCTCGCAGGTCTGGAGACTTTGCGAGAACATAGAAGTTAGGTTTTATCCTGTTAAAACAAAAGTGCCCCCGGCGTGATTCGAACACGCAACCGACTGA
>CAYRYL010000047.1:0-6226 GCA_964428425.1 uncultured Anaerolineaceae bacterium
TGCCAAACTCAAAGAAGCCGGCGCTGAAGTCGTCGTTCTTTAGTCTTTCAGCAAACAATCGCCCCCTTTCGAGGGGGCTTTTTTGTTTAACTTCCCTGAGACTTCAAAAAGAAATTAAACAAACGGTAGAAGTGGGAACTAAAACTTGTGCCCAAACGTCAGAAATCATAGAACGCTAATATGGAAATTTTGCAGTACTACAAAGAGGTTTATGATGAAAAAATACGCTGTCTTGTCTTGCCTGATAGTTGTCAGCCTAGTCCTGACTGCCTGTCAAATGGTGATTCCAAACCCAACCATGCCACCTGCTGAGACGGAGGATCAAGGGCAGGAAGCAACCCTCTCCGCGCAGCTCACCGAGCAGGCTGCCACAATAGCGAGTTTGAATACACTGGTGGCAACCACGCCGTCCCCCTTACCCGAGGAGACTGCGATCCCGGAGGTTACTGTCATCCCGCAGTATGGTGGGGAATTCACAGTAATCGAATCGGGCGGATTAGTCTTCAAACTGCCTGCTGAAGTAGCAGCCAGCGCTGAAGTGACAACCGTCCTGCCTGATGATCCAAACGAAGGCTGGCCCGAGCTGGCACTGCCTGCCCGGAGGATGGCCAGCTTTTCTGGATATACAATTCAAAACCATTTCCACACTCCGGCGATTTATGTTTACGCCGTTGATAAACTCATCAATGGCAAAATGGTTGGCGCCACCAACGCCACAGAGCTCCAATCGCTCTTGAGTGACCCGGCTTTTGATCTCCAGTCGGCGAAAAGCCTGCCCTTCCTGCCACCATTCAATGCCGCCCAGGTATTCCACGTCCTGGAGCAGCGGCTCGATTCTGAGCACAATAGCGGTATTCGCTACCTGACGCTCTACGCACAGGCTTTTGTGGGAGTGGACAATTACGACATTTTTTACACCTACCAGGGTGTCAGTGCGGATGGAAGGTACTACATTGCCGCGATCCTGCCTATCAACAGCACTTTGCTCCCCAATCAGGAGCTGACCCAAGCGGAGATGGAAGCGATAGTAGGTGATTATCCCGGATACATCAACAACATGAAGGAATTACTCTTAGCGGATGGCGGCGCAAGCCTGACCCCCACACTTGCAGCCCTGGACGCGATGGTGATGTCAGTGTTCAGTCAGGATTAAGCATTAGGGCAAAAAGAACCAGGCAGTGCCTGCCTGGTTCTCTCTGTGTGTTTTGAAATGGGATATGGCGGTCTTTTACGCCCGCAGGAAGAATTCCTGTACGATCGGCGAAATCACCTCGGGTTCCACTGAGTGGGTTTGCCCTTCCAACAACCGCGATTCTGCCTGAGGGATGACCTGAGTGAAAGACGCCATGATTCCTGGAGCGGTCTTGAAGCTTTTGGTTCCAGCAATCATCAAGACGGGCACTCCAAGCTTGGGAGCGCGCACCCGCAGGAAGGCTTTGGAAGCCTTCTGGATCTCGGCTTCGTACGCAATCGTACCTGCCATGTCGATAATGGTTTGACCATGCTCTGAGGCGAGCGTGTCTTTGATTAGCTGCTCGTCCATCCCCACGAAACGCATGAAACGCAACACTACCGCCAGATTTTGGCCTTTGGCAACTTGTTTTCGAATCTGCCAGAGTAATAAATCCGTCAGCTTGCTTTCCAACAAACCGCCTCCGAGTGGCGGTTCATAGGCAGCCACTTTAAACACTTTTTCGGGGAATTCAGCAGCTGTGAAGAGCGCCAACGCCGCGCCAGCCGAATGACCGTAGAGATAAGCTTTGCCGCCATGCTGGTCAATGAGGGCGGCCAGATCCTGAACCTCTTTTTCAATCGAGTAGGGAGGGATGTTGCCGCTTTGCCCGCGCCCGCGCCGGTCGTAGGAAAGGACGGTAAAGTGCTCCTGGAGGAATGGAACCATTTCGCCTGGAACACCAAAATTGTGGGTGTTGAGCGCACCGGTGACAATGATCAGCAGCGGTCCGCTGCCGGTCGTTTCATACGCGATGGGAGTGTTGTCTTTAGATCGGATGATGTTCATGGGTTGATTGTAAATCCACGATGGGCTGAATAAATGGTTTGTAAAGGTTGGGGAATAAAAAAGCTGAGCCTGGAAGCGTGGCTCAGCTTGTCCCCTTCTGGTTAATTCTTACTGGTCTAATTGGCGGATGACCAGGACAACTTTTCCCTGCACCTCAACGATACTGGGGTCATCAATTAGGATCGGTTTCATTGTGGGGTTGGCAGGCTGCAGGCGCACGTGCCCGTTTTCGAGATAGAAGTATTTCAGGGTCGTTTCTTCGCGATCGTTGAGCCAGATGGCCACCATCTCGCCGTTGCGAGCCTGGTTGGTCTTCTTCATTACGACAATATCACCGTCATTGACCATTGCGTCGATCATCGAATCGCCGTGCACGCGCAGGGCATAGAGATCCTCCAGCACATCACCTGCCGGCAGAAGGCTCCGCGCAACGTCAATCCCGGATTCGGGGTCGTAGTAGCTAAAGTCTGAAGCCGGCACCGGCATCGGCTCACCTGCCACGATATTACCCACCAAAGGGATGGAGACGAGTTGCTCGGCAAAACTGGTAACAGCCGTCTTCACATTCTGGAGCAAGCTGCCACTGCCGTTTTTGAGCAGGTTGATCCCGCGCGAAACGTTACTTTCGCGCTCAATATAATTCATCTCTTCGAGTTGATTCAGGTAATAGTTAACCACCGAGGTCGAACTGATCTGAGTATGGTCGCCGATCTCGCGGATGGAGGGCGGGTAGCCGTGATCGGACAGGAAGGTTTCCAGGAATGCCAGTATTTTCTTATGCCTGGGGCTGAGCCCGTTACGTTTTCTTGCCATTTTTGCCTGCCTTTCTCCGTTGTTCTATTTCAATAGAATAATAACAGAACAAATGTTCAGTGTCAAGTGTCTTGGAACAGTATTTGCAACATCTTTAAGGTCTTACTTACGGGAAAACCTTAAGGAGTATGTGATGGTCCCAGGAAAACTGCAAATCCGAACCAGCCTGCTGGCTCTGGTTCTTACGTTATTGCTTGTACCAGTCCTGCCTGTGTTTGGAGTTGGCAGAGAGCCAACGGGGCAGGAGTTTTCGCGTTTAGGTGAGATTGAGTTTGCGCTTACCGCTGAATCCACAGGCTGGATCCGTTCCGGCAGCCGCTTGTTTCGCACAGAAAGCAATGGCGCGGACTGGCAGGATGTGACCCCGGCACTCTCTCCAGATGAAAACCTGGTTGATGCTTCTTTTTTGGATTCAACCCAAGCGCTTGCGTTGACGATGATCCCGAACGTCGCGGGATGGCAGCTCACTCTGCTAAAAACAACCGATTCCGGTTCAACCTGGCAAGTCCAGCCAGTCTCTATGCCATCGACAGAGCATAATATTACAGATGTGCCATTCGGCGGCGCCTCACTTCAGTGGCATGGTGCCGAAAGTGGCTGGATTTTGATCAAACAGGCAACTTCCATCAACTTCAGTGTCGGATTCCTCTTGCATACGGTCGATGCCGGGCAAACCTGGGCGATAACAGATCCACCAGCTGCCGAGGAATTCGTTTTTGTGGATGAGAAAATGGGCTTTTTGCGTGACCCTGTGAATCCAACCAAGCTTTACCAAACCCTGGATAGCGGCAATACCTGGAAAAGTATTCAGCCCTTGGTTACCAACTTAGCGGTCGGTGAGCTGCAGCGTGTGGGGCTGCCAATTGCGTGGCAGGGCGGGGAGCTGCTCCTGCCGGTGTGGGTCAAAAACGGAGAAATTGGGTCTGAACTCGCCTTCTATTCGTCCCCTTCTGAGATGTTGAGTAACAACCCCGATTTACTTTGGGCGCATGGTGCGAGCCCAGTCAACCCGCAATCCTGGGCAGAATCTTTCGGTTCTGACCTCATCGTAACGCAACTAAGCAGCCTTGACGGCAAGAGCCTGTGGCTTGGTTTGAGTGGCAGCGCATGTAAGCAAGCAATTTTAGCGAGCGAGAGCGATTTCCCTCTAAGCACTATCGCCTGTGAGAACGAGACCGTCCTGCTCTCAAGCAGCGATGGCGGGGGAAGCTGGCAACAGTTAAACCTACCTGTTGATGATTTGCCCGCAACTACGGAAACCATTCAGCAAGGCATATTCCAAAACCTGCCGGACGCGGATCAAAGGCTCAATACCGTCCAGTGGATCCAGATCTACCAGGGGCAGGGCTTTGACGCCTGTGAGATCCCAACGCTTTCCAAGCTGCAAGCCTGGTTCAACGGCAGCCCGTACCAATCTGTGAATCTTTACATCGGCGGCATTTCACGTTATTGCAACAACACTGCTCTCAACGCGACTTACTTGCAACAAATGTTCAACCAGGGCTGGCGCTTTATCCCGACCTGGGTTGGTCCGCAAGCGCCATGCACCACCTTTAAAAATCGCTTTTCATGGGATACCGAAGAAGCTTATGACCAGGGCGTCGATAATGCCAACCAGGCACGTGCCAAGCTGCTGGAATTGGGGCTGACCAATCCGGATGGGACGGGCAGCGTGGTATACGACGACCTGGAGTACTTCACTTACTCTGCCACGTGTTCAGCTGCCGCCCGGGCTTTTGTGCAGGGTTGGTCCACCCGTTTGCAGGAACTTGGCATCGTCTCCGGGCTGTACGCCAGCTCCAGCAATTTGAACCAGAACAAGATCTACAATCTCCAACCACCCCCATATGCGGCCTGGATCGCGGAATGGTATCGGGTTCCGGGTTACCGTCCGGATGTAACCGTTTGGGATGTCGATTGGCTGGATGACAAATATTGGTCGCACCATCAACGTGTGTTTCAGTATTCAGGTTCGCACGATGAAACCTGGGGTGGTGTGACGATCAACATTGACAATAATGTGCTGGATGGATTGGTTGCGGCTCCGTATGGTGCTGACCTCATTCCCCCGGTCACCACTTACAGTGAAGCCGGAACGATCGGGATTAGTCCGTGGTACAAAACCCCTGTGACGGTAACTTTGAATGCCACAGATAATTCCGTCGGGGTCAAACATACGTATTATCGTGCCAACCTGGGAAACTGGAACTTATACACTGAACCAGTGGTGTTTAATTGGAGTGGGTTAGTCACCATCGATTACGTCAGCGTTGACCGCGTTAACAATTGGGAATCTCTTAAATCCGCCAGTTTTTACGTAGACAGCGAGCCTCCTGTGAACCCGCGGGTCACTGATCCAGGTTGCCCGGCGTTCAACGGCGTACCGCAAGCATACTGCAATGACCCCTGGTTCACCTGGGCAGGAGCATACGACCTTGGCGTGGGGCTGAGCCCCACTGATACCTATGAGTATTACTGGGGCACCAATCCTCAAGCTACCGCCGGAACGCGCACCACAGCCACGCAATACAACCCACCGGCAACCTCCAGTGGTGTGCCGTACTACCTGCGAATCCGTACCCAGGATCGTCAAGGGCTATGGAGTTCCTGGCAAACCATTTACACTTTCATCTACGACTACCGCTTCACGCATCAAAACTGGCTTCCGCGGGTGACAAAGTAGCGGAAAACGTGAAAAAAACTGTCTCTTTGAGCTGCTTTGGATCGTTTCGCCCCAACTTCCCGGGTGGTTTATAATCACAGGCGGTTCAGAGCGATGGAGTGAATGTGAAAATCAAAAAGTTTTTTAACCAGTTGGATTTTAGTTGGCGGTCAATAAGCGATTATCTCCTGATCATTTTGGGCGGTCTAATTCAGGCGCTGGCTTTGCGCACCTTCCTGATACCGGCACAACTGGTTGGTGGTGGCATTAGCGGTATTGCCCAGCTTTTGCACTATCTCTGGGGAACCCCGGTCGGTATGATTACCCTGTTAGGCAACATCCCCCTGTTTATCATAGGCTGGCGCTACCTTGGCGGTCCGCGTTTTGCGCTCCGCACCATTCTATCCGTTGTTTCCTATACCATTTTCACAGATATCCTGATCGAATTGACAGGGTCAGCCCCATTCACGGACGACCTCCTGCTCAATTCACTCTACGGCGGTCTGCTATTGGGGATTGGTTTGGGGTTGGTCTATCTCGGGCGCGGCACCAGTGGCGGCACCGACATCCTCGGACGCATCTTGAATCAACGTTTCGGCATGTCCATTTCGCTGGCATACATGCTCACCGACTCGTTCGCGGTTTTGCTGGCAGGTTTCTTCTTCGGCTGGGATAAATCCCTTTATGGTTTAATCATGATTTACCTCAGCGGGGTGGCGGCGGACATGGTC
>CAYRYL010000047.1:6236-17463 GCA_964428425.1 uncultured Anaerolineaceae bacterium
CATTCGTGAGGCGATGATCATCACTGATGAAACCGAGAAAGTTGTGGCAGCCATCACCGATGAATTGGGCCGGGGTACCACGATCATTGAAGCCAAAGGCGGCTACACGATGAAGGATCGCCCGGTGATTTTCTGCGTGGTAACCGCGGGGGAGGTAATACGGTTGAAAACGCTCGTGCATGATGCGGATCCGGACGCATTCATGGTGGTGGGGCACGCCAACGAGGCCCTGGGTGAGGGTTTTAAGCCGTTAAAAGGCCAGACGTAGAAGGAGGGTAGCATACAGTAGCGTAAATAGTGCACAAATCCGTCATCGCGAGGGAGCGAAGCGACCGCGGCGATCTGCCTGTTGTCCCTTTCCGAGATCATGAATTGCACCCGTAAAGCTACTTAGCTCGTCGTAGGGCGAGAGTGAGGACAAATAGACCTTTACTCAAGGCATAGGAATACCGTCCTCAATCCGCCGTAAATAGTGTTTCGAATGGCATTATTCTTGAGTAATTGAGAGTTTGATGGGGGATTGGAAGTGCTCCAAGGTCTCTGCAGTTGATTTGTGTAGCACTTCCAATCTCGCCCTACGAAAAAAAAGTATAGCGACCAGATTTGTTTCTGATTTAAGAGAGGAGATTAAATGATTCCGAGAAGCGCGTCCAATTCTTCCACCTTGCAGCTGAGTTTCAACGCCATTTTCTCGCGCAGGGCATCATCCGGTGAGAGGTGGGCGAAAGACTCCATGAACACGGAAAGCATCATGTTACAGTCGGCGGCTTCATGCGCGATGTTCTGCTTGCGCAGGCGGTCGTTGTTGCGGATCCAGCCCGGCTTGCGCGAAACGATCTCATCAGCCTCCAACCCCAGCGCGGCGAATCGAGAAAACAACTCTTTCTCCTCGACATTCAAGCCCGCCTCCTCCACCTCAGCATAGGCTTCAGCCAGCTCACCAACCTCAGAGAGGAAAAACAAAAGCGCGCTCTTTTGGTCAGCCCACTGTAACCCGCGCGCGGTGTAATATGCCTTGATCCATTTCGTGTCCATTGCTCACCTCAGCCTAATTGTAACCGTCAGATAGTAACTTGATGCATCAACTAATTGCAAATCTTGGTATCATATACCCCTGTGAACACGAATCAACGATTCCAACCCTCCTGGCTCGCACAAGTGCTGCACACGCCCACTGCTGATTACCTTTCGGACCCTAACCCCACCCTTGGGGATACGATTTCTGTGCGCCTGCTGATTCCCAGCCAGGCTGAGCCTGACCAGGTTGTTTTGCGTACGATTCCCAACGGCGAACAGCAGTTCACTGCCATGCTGCCCCAATCCAACCGGGGAGGCTACCGCGTTTGGGAAGCGGAGCTCAAAATCAACGAGCCGCGCGTCAGTTATCGCTTTGCCATTCAAACCGAAGGCAGGGTTTGGTGGCTAAACGCGCTTGGCGCAAGCCTTCACACGCCTTTAGCGCTGTTCGACTACAAACTACTTGCGGGTTTTCAGCCGATTTCATGGCTGGAGCGATCCGTGTTTTACCAGATCTTCCCTGACCGCTTTGCCAATGGCGACCCGAGCAACGATCCCGTTGAGGAAACCGACTCTCGTTACCGATATACCCGCAAAACCTATCCCTGGGGAGAGCCTGCGCCTAAAGATCGCCGTTTGATGCCCTTTTATGGCGGCGACCTGCCAGGCATCGAAGCCCACCTCGATTACCTTGAGCAGCTCGGCGTAAACGCGCTTTACCTGAACCCGATCTTTAACGCCTTCACCAACCACCGTTATGATGTCAGCAACTTCCGCGAGGTGGACCCTGTTTTGGGTGGCGATCAGGCGCTGGTTTCGCTCCGCCAGGCTCTCACAAAGCGTGAGATGCGCTACGTGCTGGATATCGTCCCGAATCACTGTGGTTTCATGCATCCCTGGTTCCAATCCGCGCTCCAGGATGAAAAGAGCAATGAGCGAGGCTATTTCTACTTTGGGGAAACCGGGCAAGAGTACACCTCCTGGATGGGTTTTGGGCACATGCCCAAGCTTAATTACGCAAGCGGTGCCCTTAGGAGAGAGATGATTGAAGGCGAAGATTCCGTCTTTGCCTGTTGGCTCAAACCGCCGTTTGCGGCAGATGGTTGGCGCGTGGATGTGGGCAACATGCTTGGTCGGCATGACGCGCACCAAATCAATCTTGAACTACTGCGCTCGATCCGTTTGGCTGTCAAGAAAGTTTCGCCCGATGCTTACCTGATGGGAGAAAACTTCTTCGAAGCCACAGAGCAACTCCAGGGCGACGGCTGGGACGCGGTCATGAATTACACTGGCTTCGCCGACCCGATTCTGCACTGGCTGACAGGGTACGAGCAGGACGCTCTGCGCTGCGACGCGGTTTTGAAAACCGAAATTCCCTGGGACACTGCAACCATGCTCCACGCGTGGAACGAGAACCTGGCTTCGATACCCTGGCAGATTGCGCTGCAGCAGTTCAACTTGCTCGACAGCCACGACACTCCCCGTTTGTTAAATTTGCTGAAGGGCGACAAGGCTTTCAGCCGATTGGCGGCAATCGTGCAGTTCACCTTCCCCGGCGTGCCTTGCCTGTATTATGGCGATGAAATTGGGCTTGTGAATGAAGAGGGCTTTGACTCGCGTAATTGCTTCCCATGGGATGAGCAACGTTGGGACCAGGAAACGCTTAAATTCTACAAAAAGCTGATTGCGCTTCGCCGAACTAACCTGGTGCTGGCAAGAGGCGATTTTCGAATCCTGCACTTTGATCAGGACCTGGTGGTCTTTGCCCGCATTTTGGGAGGTGAGTGGGTTCTGGTGACTGCCAACCGCTCAAACCAACCTCATCCTCCGCTGCGGCTCGAAGCACCAGCAATGAGCCTGGCTGGCGAGCGTGAATTCAGGCCATTGTTTGGCTCCGGGCGCATCATTTCGGGTAATGGCTGGCTTGATCTGCCCGAAATACTCAAAGGCGGCGAGGTCTGGCGGTAAACGAGCTTACGTTTATAATCAAGTTATGTCTGTTTGGTTTCGAAATCTAAAGGGTCAAATAAGAGCCTGGAGCAAACGCCGCGGTGAAATCCAGGATCGACTTCGGAAATTCTACTTAAATCTCAATGACCATCTTGGCGGCGCGTTAGGCGTTATCCGCCACGCTTTCACTAATTTTAATCTTGTCCATGCAGC
The DNA here is from genome assembly GCA_964428425.1 of uncultured Anaerolineaceae bacterium. Taxonomy (GTDB): domain Bacteria; phylum Chloroflexota; class Anaerolineae; order Anaerolineales; family Anaerolineaceae; genus Mesolinea. Next base: position 9,417 of record CAYRYL010000047.1, read on the forward strand.
TGAAGCCTCCGCCAGCCTGGCATATTATGGTCTCTTTTCCATTTTTCCGTTACTTTTAGCGGTCGTATCCATTGGTTCGATGTTTTTAGAGGGTGAGCTTGTAAAAGTCGAATTGCTGGAGATTATCACCCGGTGGGTCCCTATTTCTGCCGATACCGTTAATACTCAGGTCACCACAGTGCTCAACATGCGCGGTCCGGTTACGATTGTTGCTATCATTTCCCTGCTCTGGTCGGGATCCAACGTGTTTGAGAAGGTCATCGTGAATGTCAATCGCGCCTTTCCCAGTGGTCACAGACCAGGCTTCCTCAAAAGCCGGGGTATGGCATTGCTGATCATCTTGGTGATGATTCTGTTGTTCAGCGCGTCGCTTGTCTTCAGTACGGTTGTAGAGATTTTTCCGTCTGCTGAAAACGTCCTATTTGGCGACCTGATAGCTTCGACCAAAGCCTGGGTGGAAGTGCTTCAAATCGCGCCATTTGTCCTAAAATTTTTCTTGTTTCTGGCGGTGTATAGTTGGATCCCTCAAAGTGCCAGTATTCTCTTCAAGGCGCGCTTGATCGGGGCAGTCGTGACGGCTGTGCTTTGGGAACTCTCCAGCCGGTTGCTCGGCTGGGCGATTTCGGGTGGTTTCACCAACTACGAGATCATTTACGGTTCACTGGCTTCGATTATCGCGTTATTGTTTTGGCTTTACCTGAGCAGCTACACCCTGTTTTTGGGAGCCCACCTGGTGCATGCGATTGATACGCACATAAAACTCAAGCGAGTCGAGGCTGAAATAGTTGAATCCCAGGCTGGAGGGGGAGCAGAATAATGGACCTTTCAATTTGCCTTGTACCCTTGAATGCACTTGGTTACCTCGAGCCTTTGTTGGCATCGATCAGACAACATACCAATGGATTGAGTTATGAACTAATTGTCGTGGACAATGCGTCCACCGATGGCACTTCGGACTGGATCGCACAGAATCACCCGGAAATCACCTTAATCCGCAATCAGAGTAACGTTGGTTTCACGCGGGGCAACAACCAGGCAATGGCGCTGGCAAAAGGCGAATTCGTGTTGTTGCTTAACCCCGACACCCTGTTAACTGAAGATTGCTTTGGACCGCAAATTGCCTACCTGCGCGAGAACCCCGAAGCTGGCATCACGATCCCAAAAGTCCTCAGCACGGATGGCAGTTTTCAGCAGCAGTCGCGCCGGGGAGACGCCCGCCCGGTTGAAGTGTTTGGCTATTTTCTGAAGCTTGGCAAGCTCTTCCCGAAAATCCGAGCCCTCAATGGCTACCTGCAATCCTGGATTCCTGAGGATGAGATCGCGGAAGTGAAGGCAGTTTCAGGCTCATGCATGTTTATTCGAAGGCAAGTTTTTGAACAAATAGGCGGACTGGATGAGCATTTTTTCGCTTACCAGGAAGATAGCGATTACTGCTTGCGGGCAAGACAGGCAGGTTGGAAGGTGATGTACGTGCCCCTGAGCAGCATCATCCACTACGCGGGTGAAGGCGGCTCAAAGACTCGTCCGTATCACTCAATCTACCAATGGCATCGCTCGTATTTCCTCTATTATCGCAAGCACTTTGCCAGGGAGCATTTCTTCCTGTTCAACTGGTTTTACTACCTGGTGATGGCTGTGAAGCTGCTCTTTGCGTGGTTGAAACGGTTCCTTAGAGGGAAATAAAAAAGGAGGCGAAAGCCTCAAATTTCGTCATCGAGAGCGGGAAGCGTGGGGATTGTTTCCGTCATCGCGAGGGAGCAGAGCGACCGTGGCGATCTGTTTTTGATCCTTTAAATACATAAAAAGCAGACTGCCGCGTCGCCCTGATGGGCTCCTCGCAGTGACGGTTTTTCCGTCATCGCAATGGAGCAGAGCGACAAGACTAAGACACCCTACCTGCTCAACCGAATAATCGCCGCGGCGTCGGCGCCGGTGATGTCGTCATATTCGCCAAGGCTCCAGCCCCGTGCCTCAAAGCGCGCTTGCACCTTCGCGGCAGCCTCATCCGGATCGACCCCATAGGAGGTAAGGGTAGTGGGCATGCCGAGGCTTTGGAAGAAGGCGGCGGTCGCCTCGATGGTGCGGTCAACGCGCTCGGAGTATTTCTGCATCTTCTGATCCATCACGCGGTAGCCGTATTGCAGCAGTTTTTCACGCTTCTGGTCGCGTTTGTACCAAAGCAGCCAGGGCAAAACAACTGCCAGTGATTCGGCGTGTGCCAGACCATAAAGCGCGGTTAGTTCGTGACCGATGCTGTGGGTGGCCCAGTCCTGCGGAACGCCAGCACCGATCAGGTGATTGAGCGCGTTCGAACAAACCCACATAAAGTTAGCGCGGGCATCGTAATTCGGGGGATCCATTTTGAGGACATCCGGAGCCATATCCATAATCGCCATCAGCAGTGCCTCTGCCTGGTGATCCTGCACGATGGCCCCGACTGGGTAGGTGAGGTACTGTTCAGTGATGTGCACAAAGGCATCCACCAGCCCATTACGCAATTGCTTTTGGGGCAGGGAGTAGGTCGTTTCGGGGTCCAGGATTGAAAACTGGGGGAAAACCTTATCGCTGGCAAAGGAAAGTTTTTCTTCGGTTTCACGGCGCGAAATGACCGAGTTGCGATTGAACTCACTGGCGGTTGCCGGGAGCGTCAGAACGGTTCCAAAAGGAATGACCTTCTTCAGGTCTTTTGCCAAACCGCGGGTAAGGATATCCCAGGGTTCAATGTCTTCATTGAGGGCAGCAATCGAAATGAACTTGGTTCCGTCGATCACAGAACCGCCGCCAACCGCGAGCAGAAAGTCCACTTTCTTTTTACGTACTTGCTTGATTGCTTTCAGCAGGGTGGCGTAATCCGGGTTGGCTTCTATCCCGCCAAACTCGATCACTTCGTGCTTCTTGAGTGCATCCATAACCTGGTCGTAGACGCCATTTTCTTTAATGGAGCCGCCGCCGTAGAGCAGCATGACCTTGGCTTTGCGAGGAACACGTTTGCTCAGTTTCGCGATGGTTCCTTTGCCGAAAATGATTCGCGTGGGATTAAAGAACTCGAAATTGTTCATTTGCTTGCTCCTTATTTGGTTTTTACAGGCTTAATAATATCAGACCACAGCGAAAAATTGAGGGCACTTCTTAACCTTGTGTACCGTTTTTTGAGTGAAAATGGACATGCACAGCACGCACAAAATCAATCCCATCCACGAGTGTTTCCTCAACTTGATCCGCAATCCTATCACCCTGATCGACACTGATGGCACCATCCACGAAGATGGCAAGGTTAATCACAAGATACTGTCCAAAACGGTGTGCCTTAGCGGAATCTACTGCCTGTACTCCTGGTACCTGGCAAGCCAGCTCATGGATTTGTATATTCAGAGCTTGCCCGGGGACGGTGTCCATCAGGTCATCGGTTGAATCGCGCAGAATGCCGATACCAGTTCTGAGGATCACCACAGCCACGACTGCCCCAGCCAGGGGATCCACCCAGTGGTAACCGAATTGGCTCATAGTGATGCCAATTACCACCGCTATCGCTGAGAAAATATCATTGCGGTGGTCTTGTGCAAGGGCGATAACCGAAGGATTGTTGGTCTTTTTACCCATCTTTCGGGTGAAGAACGTCAGGAACCCTTTGATCAGCACGGTAAAGAGCGCTACGTAAAGGGTATATCTTGCACTGCCGGCAAAATCACCAATCCCTTTGAAAAAGTCAAACAGAGAGTTGATAGAGTCCCAAAAAATGGTGACTGCAGTGGTGATGACAAACGCACCTACCACCAGGGCGCCTACACTTTCGAATTGGGTGTGGCCGTATGGGTGTTCATCGTCGGCGGGCGCATGAGCGGCGCGCACGAAGATGGAGACAACGATGTTGTAGACCACATCCGAGGTACTGTTGATGCCATCCGCCAGCAAGGCAGGGGAGTGCCCCACGATGCCCATACCGGTTTTCAGGATCGCCAAAACCACGTTGGAAAACAACGCCAGTGAGACTGCCAGATTGCTGAGTTTGCTGCGGGCAGCGGGGTCCATGGGTGGGGTGTAAACTGAAGAAGAGTTGCTCATTAACGGTCTATTCCTACAGCCTTGCGCATGCGTTTGAGCACAGGTATGGCGATATCGCGGGCTTTCACGGCACCACGGGCGAGGATGACATCCAGGGTTCCGGTATCCTGCATGTAATTGTTGAATTTCTGGCGCGCGTCACCAAAATATGCCAGGATGACGTCGGCTAATTCCGCTTTCAGGGTGCCATAACCCAAACCGCCTGCCAGGTAATGCTGGCGCACTGCTTCGGTCCGCTCAGGCGTGGCGAATAGGCGGAAAATCTGGAACAGGTTGTCGCCATCCGGGTTCTTGGGTTCCTCAGGCGTGCGGCTGTCGGTGACAATCCTCATCACTTGTTTGCGCATAGTCTTTTCGTCGGCAAAAATCGGGATGGTGTTACCGTAGCTCTTACTCATTTTGCGCCCATCAATACCCGGCACATCCTGCAAATCCTTGGTGAAGAGCCCGTCTGGAAGTTTGAGGGTTTTGCCATACGTGCGGTTAAAATTCTCGGCAATGTCGCGCGTGATTTCGATATGTTGTTTCTGGTCAAGCCCAACCGGCACCACATCAGATCCGTAAAGCAGGATGTCGGCAGCCATCAGAACCGGGTAGTTGAAGAGCCCCATGTTGATGCCGTCGTCCGGATCGCGTTCGGCTTCCAGGTTCTTATCCACGGATGCTTTGTAGGCGTGGGCGCGGTTCATCAAACCCTTGCTGGTGAGGCACGAAAGCATCCAGGCACATTCAGGAATCTCGGGCACGTCTGATTGGCGGAAAAATACACTGTCATCCGGGTCGAGCCCCAAAGCCAACCAGCCGGCTGCCACCTCGTAGATCAGGTGCTGCAGATCTTTCCGGTCGGGGGTGGTGGTGAGGGCGTGAAGATCGGCAACAAAATACAGACCGAGATATTTTTCGGTCAGGGCAATGGCAGGTTTGTACATGCCAAAATAGTTGCCGATGTGCGGATTGCCGGTGGGTTTTATGCCGGTCAGCGAAATGGGTTTCATAAAGCACTCCTTAAAAACGATTTAGTCAATTATAAGGCAGTCTCTTCGCTTTGGGGTTGGACGTCAATCACGCAAAAGGCGTTGCCGTCGGGATCATGCAAAACGACGTAATCCGCGTCATCTTCATAGCGCCATTCAGTTTGTGTCGCGCCCAGCGCGATTAGGCGCGCCACCTCTGCCTCGGGGTTGTCGCTGTGGAGGTCCATGTGATGCTTGCGAGGCTTTGCGGTGGTCACACGGTTAAACGAAAGCTGCAGACCCTTCCCCTCCCGCGGGACCAGGATCGCAAATTCCTCCTCGGGTGGATACTTCAGCACATAATCCAGCGCTTCACTCCAGAAAGAGATTGCTCTTGGAATATCCCTGACTCCCCAAACAATTACTCCGATTTTCAGCATGATTGGCTCCTGAACCTATAGTGTAAGGATAGTGTACGCCGGATTGAAATTTTGCTCAACGGAAATGGGATGACATTTGCCTCTTATTGGCAAAATCCGCTATAGTATAGGACGAAAGCGAGGTGGAAATGATGGAATTGCTTGGTGATCTTGCGGTGTTCAGGATTTCCGGTTACATCACGGTCTTTATTACCCTTTTGGGAGTCATCCTGCCGATGGTGAAATATCGCGGAAGAGATAACGAAAAGTATTCCATTCTCAATCACTTCATTTCTGAGCTCGGCGAACGCGGCGTTTCACGTTGGGCAAGAGTCTTCAACCTGTCCATGTTCCTTTCTGGTTTTGGCGTGATAATTTGCTCCATCTCACTCGGGCTTGGTCTGCCCGGCTTTTGGGCTAAACTGGGGTTACTTTTTGGGGTCGTGACCGGGGTCGGAATGATGATGGTGGGCATCTTCCCAATGGACAATATCAAACCGCATGCCACAGCAGCTGTCACCTTCTTCCGCGGCGGTTTGTTGATGGTATCGGCTTTTTCCCTCGCGATCTTGTTTCCGCCTCAGGATCAAGTGATCCTTCCCCGCCTGTACGGGTTGGTCGGGTTGATCCCATTTGCAGCCTTTTCTACCTTTCTGGTTCTCTTATGGAATGAACGCGATCATGTTGATCAGACTTTGTCCCCCGAAGGAGTGCGGCACCCCCGTGTTTCCAAGTACGCGATTTCTGAATGGGCGGTCTTTTTCTCGATCCTTTTATGGACATTGGTATTAAGTTTGGCAGTCTGAATTGCGCCGCCTTTGAAGATTTGGCTTACAATTAAATCAGATCAATCAAGGAGGTCTATCATGGATGGTGGAAGTGGAAGTGGATGTGCCTGCTGTAGTTGCGGCTGCGGCTGCCTTGTGGTTATCATTGCGATCATTGTGGTGATTGGAATGATTTTTGCTTTTATTTCTCCGATGAATCATGATTTTCAGAACATGATGCCGGATAATTTTCATGAGTTCTACCCCGAGTTCGATGACGGCACCAGTATTCCATCTCTTATGGGATCAAATCTGCCAGGTTATGAGTTATCAGAAACCTTTTCGTGTTTGTCCACAGCAGTTTGATCGTGTTTGCCTGATGAGTAACGGAGCCAAATAGGCTCCGTTTGTCATTTGTCGCTTCAGATATCCCCGGGACCAACACCTTACAAGGTATAGAAATGTCAATCCGGGCTAGTAAAATCATTATCAGAAATTAGTGCAGGAGAGAACATGTCACATCCAGAAACCAACAATCGTTACATCATCATCGGCGGTGGGATTGCCGGTGTCAGCGCCGCAGAAGCGCTTCACGCAAACCAGCCGGACTCCGATATCACCTTGATTTCAGAAGAGCACAATCTGCCTTACTTTCGCATGAGCCTCACCCGCTATCTGGCAGGGGAGGTGGATCGTGAGAAGCTCACCTTGCACGACAAACAGTGGTACCTTCAAAACCACATCACAATCCTGATCAATACGCATGTCGATGCCATTGATGTGGAGGCAAAGCATGTCATCCTCGCGGATGGTCAAAAACTGCCTTACGACAAGTTGATCCTGGCTTCGGGTGCCCATCCAAACGTGCCACCATTTCCTGGTCGGGAACTCAAAGGCGTCCAAACCCTGCGCACCCTCGAGGATGCGGATCTGATTTTGGATGTCGCCAGGACGCAAGCAAAAGTGGTCTGCATCGGCGGTGGTCTGCTTGGGCTGGAAGTGGCTGGGGCTGTGGCGCGCCAGGGGGCTGATGTGACCGTGTTGGAGGGGTTGGACTGGCTGCTTCCCCGCCAGTTGGACGCGCAAGCCAGCGCGATCCTTAAGGAGAAGATCGAGAGTTTGGGGATCAAAGTGGTCGTGCCGGCTCTGACCAAAGCGATTCACGGCGATGGCAAAGTGGATAGCGTGGAGTTGGCAAGCGGACAGGTGCTGCAGGCGGACTTGGTGCTGATCAGCACGGGCGTTTCGGCAAACCTTGAACTGGCAAAGTCGGCAGGGCTGGCAGTGAACCGTGGCGTCTTGGTGAATGAGCACATGGTGACCTCCAACCCGGATATCCTCGCGGCAGGCGACCTGACCGAGTTCCAGGGGCGATGCTACGGCTTGTGGGTACCGGCGAAGAACCAGGGCACCATTGCCGGGCAAACCGCTGTGGGGAAGGAAGCGAACTTCTTAGGTGACCCGCCTTCCACCAGGCTCAAGGTTTTGGGAGTGGATATGTTCAGCATCGGACAATTCTCGCCAAGCGCTGAGGGGGACCAGCTGGTGGCGAAAAGCAAAGATGGCGGTTACCAGAGCTTCCTCTTCCGTGATGGGATGATGATCGGCTCAATCTTGCTGGGTGATGCCAGCATGGCAAACAAGGTCAAGGCGGCGATCGAAGGTAAGAAGGACTTTTCGGCAGTGCTGAACGAGACCGTTGATGTGGAAAGCGTTCTAAAAACCCTCTAGGATTTTGGGTAAGCAAAATAGGTTGTGGACAAATTCGAATAGCTTTGCTATAATCACCAAACTTTGGGCGCTTAGCTCAGTTGGTTAGAGCGCACGGTTCACATCCGTGAGGTTC
>CAYRYL010000048.1:0-16459 GCA_964428425.1 uncultured Anaerolineaceae bacterium
CATTTCCTGCTATTTACTTCTTACTCACTGTCCAAGATGTATGGTAATCCTACAAGAACATTTTCGAGAATAGGCTTATGAGGTCGATTTGATCTTCGGAAACAGGTACAATTCATCCAATCCGCCAATTTTCCCATCGTAAGGGCTAAACATGATGAAACCTTTGTTTTTGCTGATCGTCATCCTCATCGCTCTCAATATGGTGTTGACAGCGTGTGTTGCTGCCATCCCCGTGCCGCCCTCCACCCCGGGACTTATCATTTTCCCCGCACTTCAACAACGCCTCGGCTTGTTCATGAGCGATCACGGTGATGGTGGCGTCGCGGATCAATTCGTTCAGAAAGCCGGCGTGGTCGTCGTGGTGGTGGGTCAAGACCAGGTAATGTATATCTTCCAATGCAATGCCAGCCTTTGAAAGATTCTTGCGGTAGGTCGAATAATCGTGCTCATACCCTGTATCAACCTGGAGATAGCCCCCCTTGTAGGGCAGCAGGAACACACTAGACATGCTCAAGGGGATGATGATGGGTTTCATAGCTGCTTCACATGGCAATACTGGAAATCACAGGGTTCATCGCCGCGTCCGAGGGTGTGTGGACGCACAAAGCGGATAGCTGGAGGAAAGCATTCAGACATAACCTTATCCTTTCTTTAACTAACGACCAATCTGCGCCTGTGCGAAAGTGGCCAGGGTGGGATCCATCCTGCGGGTTTTCCACTCTATAAGTATATTGCATCGTACATTTGATGTAATATCGAACAATTAATAGAAAAGGCAGCAGGATTATTAACAACCAATTCCGGTCTTGACTTGCGCACTCTCTGGAAGAAAATTGAAAAATTGATTGGCCAAGGATATAGTATAAGGTAGCGATTCACGCAAGAGAACACCTTCAATATATAATTTAGTTAGAGCACTTGGTGTAAAAGATCCTATATTCATGTTTGAACTTGCATTTTGCTACGGGGATTGAGGTATCGTAACCAAGCGCCAACTTCAAAAATGAGGAGATTCAAAATGAAAATGCTACATCGCTTATCCATGGTTGCCATAATACTGAGCCTGGTACTCTCGGCTTGCATCACTGAGGCACCATCCACGCCGGAAGCTGCTGACAGCACGATTGTGATTCGCGCTGGCACGGGAGATGGTGGCGACGGACTCACACCTCATCAACAGATCATCCAAAACTTTGAGGACCAGAATCCAAATGTAATTGTCCAGCTTGAGCCTGTCTCCGGACGCGATTATTACGCCCGTTTGCTCACCCAGCTGGCAGCCAAAGCTGCCCCGGATATCATCCAAATCGGGGATGACGCAGTGCCTTCTTTCGTTTCAAAAAATGCCTTTATCCCTCTGGATACCTATCTACAGGGCATCAACTTTGATGCCAGCATCTATCTGCCGGGGCTGTTGGAGCCGGGAAAGATTGACGGCAAACAGTACCTGCTTCCCAAAGATTACTCACCCCTGGCTGTGTATTTCAACAAAACACTATTTGACGCAGCTTCTGTTCCTTACCCTGAAGATGGTTGGACCTGGGAAGATTTGCTCGCTACCGCCCAGGCACTGACTCTGAAGGACGCCTCTGGTAACATCACCCAGTGGGGCATCCAGTTACCAGCTGCCTGGACGACCGGATTTGAATACTGGGTAGCTGCGGCTGGCGGTTCGCTGATCAGCGCGGATGGCAAGAGCTTTGTCGGTGCCATGGATTCTCCTGAAGTGGCGCGGGCAGTGCAGTTTTATGCTGACCTGTACAACAAACACCAGGTTGCGCCTCTACCGGCGGATATGAATGCCTTCGGCGGAGGAAACAGTGAGTTCGCCAACGGCAAAGCGGCAATGATGCTTTTTGGCCGTTGGCCCCAGGGTGGCTTTAAAACCAATCCCAATATTTCCCTGGGAGTGGTTGCTCCGCCAAAGGATACAGTTCGCGCCAACATCCTTTTCTGGGGTGGCTTTGGCATTGCCACTTCATCTAAAGAAGCCGAGACTGCCTTCAAATACCTGAGCTTTGTTTCTGGTGAGCCTGGCGCGCAGGTTTGGAAGGACTGGGCGCTGCCAGCGGTCAAGAGCGTCGCGGATTCATCCGGGCTGTCCACGGATCCGATCGAAGGCGTTTGGATCGGGGAGTTGAACTACCTGGTGCCCCGTGCATACACATTCACCCCCTACTGGAATGAAACGGCCGACCCGGCGCTGCGCAGGGTGCTCGAATCGGTCATTCTCGATCCAAATGCTGACGTGCAAGCGCTGCTAACCCAGGCTGCGATGGATGCCCAAGCTGCTTTGGATAAATTAAACAAATAACACCTTTACAATTGATTGGTATGGAGTGATAGGCGTGAGCTTGCAGCGCGCATGCTTATCACTCCGTAACCCTTCCAGCAAGTGAAATGGGCATAAATTGTCGACTCGATCTGCTAACCGAAGAGAAGCCCTTCAGTTCTACATGACCATCGCCCCATGGTTGGTGGGTTTTATCCTCTTTACCGCAGGACCGATTTTGATCTCACTTTGGGCTAGCTTCACCGACTGGGATCTCTTGACCGAGGCGAGATGGGTTGGGCTGGAGAATTATCGTAATCTGACAACCGACCCCACGTTCATCCAATCGATTAAGGTCACGCTGGCTTATACTGCATTGTATGTCCCCCTGGACCTGATTGGGGGTCTGCTCCTGGCGCTTCTGGTACGACCCAGGTTGAAGGGAATCGGCGTCTTCCGCACCATTTTCTACCTTCCCACGGTCTTTTCCGGGGTGGCTTTTGTAGTGGTGTGGTTGTGGATGCTCAATCCGAATGGCGGATTGGTTAACCTGGTCCTTGGGTGGTTTGGAATTGAAGGTCCGCGTTGGCTGCTTGATCCAAAATATGCCTTGTGGTCCCTGGTAATGATGAGCTTCTGGGGCTGGGGTCGTTCCATGGCGCTCTACCTGGGCGGAATGCAGAGCATCCCCGGCGAGCTTTACGAAGCCGCGGCGATGGATGGCGCTGGCAGCGTTCGCCAGTTTTTCAAGATCACCCTGCCGTTGCTCTCCCCAACCATCTTTTTCAACCTGGTGCTGAGCATCATTGCCACCTTCCAGTCCTTCACGAGTGCCTTTGTGGCAACAAATGGTGGTCCGCTTGATTCGACCCTTTTCCTGGTTTTGTACATTTACCGCCAGGCTTTTGAGTTCTTCCACATGGGCTACGCGGCTGCCCTGGCCTGGGTGTTGTTTGCCATTATCCTGGTCCTGACTCTGGTGCTTTTGCGCAGTCAAAAGTTTTGGGTGTTTTACCTTGGAGACCAAAGCGAATGAAAGACACCACAACACCCATTTTGCAACCTCATGGATGGCGAAAGGGCTTGCGCATAGCCTTGCTCTTCCTGGTAGCTGGGTTGTTTATCGCTCCAACGCTGTGGATGATTTCCTCCTCGCTTAAGGCAGATTACGAGATTTTTGCCACGCCGCCCACCCTTTGGCCGATCAGCCCGCGCTGGCAGAATTATGCTGAGGCGCTGACCTCGCTGCCATTCGGTCGCTTTGCTATCAACACGCTTATAATCGCGCTCAGTACCATTGTTGGGCATTTGCTGTCCTGCTCCATTGTGGCTTATGGGTTTGCCCGATTGAACGGTCCTGGTAAGGGTTTCTTCTTCGTCCTGATGCTTTCCACGCTGATGCTACCATACCCGGTGACCATGGTGCCACTTTTCATCATCTTTTCAAAATTGGGGTTGATCAACAGTTTTGTCCCGCTGATCTTGCCAGCATTTTTCGGCAATGCCTTCTATATTTTCTTGCTCCGCCAATCATTCAAGCAAATCCCTGTCGACCTTGAAGATGCCGCCCGATTGGACGGGGCGGGCATGTTGCAGGTACTGTTCAACGTGATTTTGCCGCTTTCAAGACCTGCCCTGGCGACCGTGGCGATCTTCACTTTTCAGGCTGCTTGGAATGATTTTCTTGGTCCTTTGATTTTCCTGCATGACCAATCGCTTTACACGCTCCAACTTGGATTGAGTCTTTTCCGCGGTGCTTACAATGTGCAATGGGCATACCTGATGGCAGCCTCACTGGTGGTAACCCTGCCGGTTATTGCCATCTTCTTCATCGCACAAAAGTCCTTCATCCAGGGAGTTGGCTTTACCGGCACCAAATTATAAGAAACCCACATCGGAAAAACTGACAGAAGTAATGAAAAGAATCAGTAGATTGATCGCGAGTTAAGCATGAAACACTTTGGTGTATTCAAAAGAGAATTCAGAATCCAGGAAAGAAACGCGTTGGATTCGGTAGCCGGCAACACGAAGTTTGCAATTCAATAATTCCGCCTCAGTTTTATTCAGGATGACAGTTTCAAGGGTTTCGTTGGCGTGATAGAGGTCGAGCCCATAACGCTCGCTGAGGGTGTGGTAGACGGAAGTGGTTTCGAAATCAATTTGCTCCACCCCCGGGCAAAGATAATTGGGAATATAGGTCCTTTCCCAAAGAACCGGCTTGCTGTTGGCGCATCTTGATCTCTCCAGGAAGAAGGTAGCGGTTTGCTGCTGTGGAAGGCGAAGGTTCTTTAAAATCTCTTTGGGGGTATCCTGTATGACCATGGACTTCAACACAATAGACGATGGCATCATACCGATGCTAGTCATGTCATTGGTAAAGTTGTACAGGTGATTAATGCTTCGTTTCATCTTCGGGCTGGCAATGAACGAGCCCTTGCCTCGGAGGCGTATCAGCAACCCTTCTTCTACCAGGCAATCCATGGCTTAGCGCACCGGGCATCGAGATACATACTGCATTGATGTTAGGACTGTACGATACATATTGATACAATATAGAGAAATTATCAGACAAGGCGACCGGATAATGAGACCTACAAAAAAAGCAAACGAAATGTCTTTGAATGAACTGGCAGCTTACATCGACCAGTCTGTGCTTAAGCCTGAGTTTACGGAAACGGAAATTTGCAAGTACATACAGGAGGGGATCGATTTCGGCTGCGCGACCGTCTGTGTTAACCCGGCTTCCCTGGATATCGCCGCGGAGTTGACCCGGGGCACCAACACAAAAATCTGCGTGGTATGTGATTTTCCCTTTGGTCTGTCCACTACGGAATCCAAGGTGATGCAGGCAGAGGAATACTGCAGGCGTGGCGACATCGCTGAGTTGGATATTGTTGCCAACTACGGATGGATTCGCAGCGGCAAGTATGACGAAGTGCGTGAAGAGCTCAAGGCGGTTTGCGACTTGTGCCACAAGTATGACGTGATGGTTAAAGTGATTTTTGAGACTGACGCCCTGACGCTCGAAGAGGTGAAAAAGGCTTCCGAAGCCGCCATCCAGGCTGGAGCCGACTTCCTCAAGACCTCCACCGGGTTCTTTACCGGCGGTAAAAGCGATGGAGCCACCAACGAAGTGATCGTTGTCATGATGGAAGTGGCAGCCGACCGCTGCAAGATCAAGGGCTCCGGCGGTATCCGCGACCAGAAGCGGTTCTTTGAGCTAATTGATATGGGCATCGACCGGATGGGAATCGGTTACCGTTCCACTCCGGTTGTACTGGGTCTCTCCATCGAAGACGCCCGGGCGAAGAAAGAGATTTATTAATCCTCCCAATTTTTCACTGGCTGCAGGACGATAAAAAACCTAACCCTGCCATAACCCAAACCAGGCGTTTAGTCCTAACAGTTAGAATGCCCACATCGGCGATGAAGACTATGCCCAGGTAAGTTGGCGGAACTGAGGGACCTCACCTTCACTTGAGTAGTTGTTCAGCTAGTTCTCCTGGTGGAAACCCGAATTGGACAGCTCTCCCCTTCTGCTGGAGGATATGAGATATGAGCATTGTTGCCCGGGGATGGAGCATCAGGAATTTTCCAGCGGGTCATGGAGTGCGTTTGGTGAGATTCCAGGATGCGATGATCAAAGCAGACATTCGCCATGCGATTCGTCCCTGGGAGATTGAAGGGAGAGAAGTTAATACTGATTGATTCTGGTGCAAGGAACCACAAAAGCCAGTTTAAATTCTCCTTGAGAGTAAAAACCGCCCGTGTCAATTCCCTGCACTATGCAAAAACGCGAGAGCCCAAGAAAAGTTGGCCTTTGAGTGAGAGAGAATTAAAACCAGAGTCCGTCGGGCTCTGGTTTTGCATTAACCTCTGTCAAAAAAGTTACGGCGCATTTGGCTCAGGAGCCTGATAGCGATTCCGTTCTACGAACTGAGTCATTTTCACGGCATCTGGTTGGGTGAAATTGAGAATTCTCCCCCAAGATGTCATCGCCAGGGGGACATCCATATCCGCCCATGGAAAAGCAATCAGTTTGGTCTTCCCTGTTTTATCCATCACCGTCTGAATGGTCTGCTTAAGCTCGGTACAATCGGTACCCGTGACTTGGCAGTTGTACCAAAAAATGACATAACCATGTTCAAGGCTGTGAACTAGATACCCTTCAGGATGGGCGGGCAGGGTTGGGAGATCGCTTTCTTGAAAGAAATTTTCTGAAAAATCTGTGTCAAAATGGGTGCCACCAGCTGGAGGGTTTGAGTTGTATGGTCCTGGTACGCTGTCACTCGGAACATGATTCGCCGATGCAATAGCTACTTCATCACCCATTAGTTTGACGGAATTTTTCGATTTACCTGAAAGGACGATAAGGATTACAACCAAAGCAATAACTGCCAAAGGTAATCCAATATATAGGGTTAGTTTTTGACGCGCCGCTTTTTTTCTATTGGCTTCATGTATTATTTGTCTGTCAGTTTGTTTCATAGAGCCTCCGACAATTCAACTAACAACTTCACAAACAGTAGATTATTGATAAGAAAATATAATCCGCGCAGGTCTGAATATCCAGTTTCCATATAGCCTTCCGTTAGTTGAGTCGAGTTGTATAGGTGAATTTCGCAGCTGGTTTCGAAGAATTGAAAGTAACGACGTCGCTTTCTGATTTGAACAGGAACAATCTGTGAGCCTCGTTGGCTGAGAGTTGTTTTTTCAGGCAGGATTTTTCGAATGATGCCTTGGTCTATTGATGGCATCCCTGAAACAGGGACGACTCAACGCTTTGCGAGAAGGCGTCTGTGTATGCCACCTGAACCTCGATTTGTCAGACCCTGTAAAAACCTTCTGATCCTACTCCCCAAATCTGTCCAGGAAGGCAGCAATCCAGACCAGCGGTGCGTTCCAGTTGATGGCGACCTCGTTGGTCGTGTAAGATTGCAGGTCATCCAAATAGCGCTTTGAAGGCGGTTGACTCATCAAGTCAGCCGCGTCCGAAGGGGGATCGGCTGGGTTGAAATTGGGTCCGCCAGAGAGAGCACCAGGAGGCGGCGCTGGGAAACCGCGCGCGGGGTCATTGGCCCAGAAGCGATGGTGCGGATGCTGCATCGGATACGTGCCGTATCCCGTGACAAAGCTTTTATTCAGCGCATTTCGCCCCAGCAGGTAATCCATGCTAAGAAGCATACTGTCGATATAGCGCAACTCATTGCTGACGTTGAAAGCCATGGTCATCAGCAGCATGTTGTTCAGAATGAGACCGTTTGAACCCCAGGGGTAATCCTCATCGATCAATACCCGGTAGCCGTCTTTTTCCTGCACCTTGATCAGCTCATCGGCGTAAGCGATGACTGCCTGCTTCAGAGCGGTTTTTTGTTCCTCCGAGAGAGAGTTCTCGTGAGTCAGCAGTGAGATCGTGCCCAGGGGTGCCACGTGCCCCCAATCAAAGGCGTCCACGGCAGCGAATTCCTCTGAACTGAGCAGGTACTCTTTGTATTCGTCCTTGCCGGTAGTAATGAAAAGCTCCGAAGCCGCCCAATAGAATTCATCACTGAGGTTTTCATCCGGATAGTTTCCGCCTCCCACGCCGGGGGTGTTGCCGGCATAGATGTTGGGGTTCTCCAGCGCGGCTCGCCAGGCGGTTTCGGCTGCAGCCAGGCAGCGGTCGGCGAAGGGCTGATCGAGACCGTTCCAAACGCGCGCGCACTGCGCGCTGGTGGCAGCCAGGTTTAGGGTGGCAGCTGTGCTTGGCGGGAACAGGTAGCGCCCTTGCCCAGCCAGCGCGTGTTCGTTGTCGTTGTTGACCTCAGTGGGGGGCACCATTGGCATCCCGGCCCATGATTCGTCGTGGAGTTTGTGATGCGCCATGCCAGCTTTAGGCTGCCCCTCGGGCACCTGCATTGCCAGTAAAAATTCCATTTCCCAACGGGCTTCGTCCAGCAAATCAGAGATGCCGTTGCCCTGCTCGGGGATCATTTGCGAGCCGTCAGCGAAGCCTTCCCAGCCCTGTTCGTGAAGATTCAGCAGGGTCCAGACGGTGATACCGCCATTGACCACATACTTGCCAAAATCACCGGCGTCGTACCACCCGCCAAGGGCATTGAGCGTGTAGTCGCATCCAGGCCAATCGATGCCATCCGCATCTGTGCCTTTGTAACAGGTGACGTTGGCGTCCGTCACGTGCCCCGCGGGACGTGCC
Organism: uncultured Anaerolineaceae bacterium; assembly: GCA_964428425.1. GTDB lineage: Bacteria > Chloroflexota > Anaerolineae > Anaerolineales > Anaerolineaceae > Mesolinea. Next base: position 8,469 of record CAYRYL010000048.1, read on the forward strand.
AAATCCTTACCGGCATATTTTTCTTCGATCGCAACACCACTGCGGTTCAGGTAGAAATAGCTTAGGGCGTCGTGCTTGAGACGGCTGTAAAGGTCATCAGCAATCTTGAAAGGCACGCTTGCCAATCCCGCGGCTTCGATGGTGTAAGCTTCGCCGGGTTCTGTGTAGGTAGTGAAGTCGATCTCATGGAGATTGTCGCCGGAGTTGGCATCCTTGCCTTTATAGGTGGTGAGACCGCTGAGCACTTCTTCCCCCGCGGCGTTTTTCAGCGCCCAGCTTTGCGGCTCGTTAGCCTCTGCGGAAACCAAAGCGATTTTGATGGCGTTTACGAAATACCCCACCTGGTTGACGCTCACAAGCGGAGGAATCACTTCCGGACCCGGAGTGGGGGTTGGTTCAGCTGCCGCGGCAATCACGCTCGGCTGCGGGATGTCCGTCCTGCCGAGTTCAAAGAAAAGCGCACGACCGAACAACCTGGGGTCCTGCCAGGAGTTATCGGCAGTGTCAGCGTTTGACCAGATCAGCTTGATATCCCGATCCTGCACGGAAGCGCCGTTAATTTGCGCCTGGAAGCCAAATTCCTTACCGTGGGTTACTTCGAGCAGATCTTTCAGCGAAAGCGCTGCTTCAAAACCCCAGCCGTCGGTGGTTTTGAAGACGAATCCACTCACTTTCGCGTCGGAGCTGAAGACCCCGGTAATGGTTAACGCGTTCGGATCGGTATTGCCTATATCGGAGGCGTTGATGTTCACCTGCATCATTTTCAGGGAGTAAGAGGTGGCGCTGAGATCCCCGGAAGCATTGATATAAAACTCCATTGAGTCTTCATTCCAGAACTCCGTGCCGTGCTTGCCGGTGATGAGGGTCTTATCCGGCATTTGCATGGTGATGTAGAGGTTCTCCAGATCTGCAGCGACTGAAAACGTGAAAGACCCGTTTTCCGCGGGGTCCGCTGGAAGTTTGGGTCCGCGATCAACCAAAATCGAGGGTACATTGGCCCAATCTGACAGGTCGCCATCCACAGTAATTTTTACCGGGAAGGGCACGTATAATACCTCTCCGCTGATCTCAGCGGGAACGGACAGGGTTTGTTCTGGTACAGTAGGTTCGGTCACTGGATCCTCCGGGGGTGTTTCGGCAGTGGGAGACCCGCCGCAAGCTGATAAGACCAGGGTGAAAGTAAGAAAAACCATGAGAATACCTTTGAGAGAAAAATTCATCACACTTCCTCCTGACCGTCCGCTCTGATGCAGGGCAAGTCTGGTAATGATTATACGATTGAAGTAGTAGGTCAGATACTTTTTTTCCGAAGTAATTTTGGAAAAAAAAACAGACAATATTATTGAAAGGTCCTTGTGTATAGTAAATAATGATCAAGGGAAGATTCGCATCGGTTTCGGTTTAACTTTGTGCAGTTATATATAAAAAGCGGTCTAAAAAATCTCTTCAAGCATTGAGGCTTTAAGCTTAGCTCAGCACGTAAAACGCACTCTCCCATTGTAGATTGCTATCTGTCACGCCATTTTCACCTTATAATACTTAGTATCATGGCAAAGGCTGCGTCTACAACGAAGAGTGGTATTCCAACAATCAGCACTGATATTCTTGAGCAAATCGCCGGCAATATTGAGCAGGTTGTCTGGTTGCGGGATAACAACACCGGCGAGATACTCTATGTCAGCCCATCATTTGAATCGGTTTGGGGGCGTTCCTGTGAGAGCTTTTATGCCAACCAGAAAGTCCTGATTGAAAGCGTTCACCCAGAGGACAGGGTGCAGGTCATGGTTGCGCGGGATCACAGCGACCAAAAACCGTTTACCCAGGTCTACCGAATTATTCGTCCGGATGACAGCCTGCGCTGGATTTCTTGCCGTGCCTTCCTCGTGCACGATGATGTAAATAGCAATCACTATCAAGTCAATATCGCACAGGACATATCCAAACAGAACCAGGTTGACCTGGCCTTGCGGAAAGCGCTTGATCGATCCCGTGAGCAATTTACGCTCAGCCGGCGCATGAGCCTGACACGAAAACCGGAGGCAGTCCTTAAAACCCTGATGTCCGCACAGGAACTTCGCCCTGCGCAGCGCGCTGCCTTGCTTTTCTTCAATAATCCTAAAGCAGGACCCAACCATGGAGTGGAACTGACTGCAACCTGGTCATCCCACCAGGAGATATCCGCATGGTTGAGTGAAGCAAGCCTGTATGAGGAAATGGATTTTTGGAATCTTGTGCAGCCAGGTCGGACGATAACCATTAACAGTGTCATTAATAACCCCCGGATTTCCGCAACTTTACGGGATTACCTCCTGGCGGGAAATATCCAATCCTTTGTTCTATTCCCTCTGGTAACCTCAGGCATTTGGCTGGGCTGCCTGGTGGTCTACTTTGAAGAAGATGTGCTGTTCAGCCACATGGAACTTGCCCACTTAAAAGTGCTCATCGATCAGGCTACCATCACCCTTTACAATCTCAAGTTGCTCAAAATAGAGGAAGAACTCCGCCATGAAGCTGAACAGGCGAACGCGATAAAAACTGAATTCCTTGGGATGATATCGCACGAATTACGCACCCCGCTTACTTCCATTATCGGATTTACCAACACCTTATTAGCGGAGGATGTCACCTGGGAACTGTAGGAACAGCACGAGTTTGTCCAGACTATTCAGCAGGAATCCTATCGTCTCCAGGAGTTGATCGACCACTTGCTGGACCTTTCCCGCCTGGAAGCTGGCAGACTGCCAATTCAGAGGAAACCGCATTTGCTGCATGAGGTCATCCAGCAAGCATTACCGCAATTGCAAGTCCTGACTGTCAACCATCAGTTTCTTGTCCACATTTCAGACACACTGCCACCTGTCTTTGTTGATGATAAGAGGATTGCCCAGGTATTTGTAAACCTGGTGCGTAATGCTGCCACTTATGCTCCCAAGGGGAGCGAAATTAATATCTCGGCTAATTTGCGCGGGAACTTTATCCAGGTCAACGTCAATGACCAGGGGCCCGGAATTCCTCCCTCAGAACGCTTGCGGGTTTTTCAGGCATTCCGACGCGGTGTTGCAGCGGAAAGTGGCACAACGAAAGGAGCGGGCTTGGGGCTGGCGATCTGCAAAGGGCTGATCGAAGCTCACGGCGGGCGGATTTGGGTTAAGAATAAAACATTACCGGGCACAACAATCTCTTTTACAGTCCCGCTGATCCCAAAAGACCACCCCGGAAAGCTCTCCAACAAGGAGTAACCACAATGGGCAATATATTAATCGTCGAAGATGACCCAAACATCCGCAAACTTGTGCGTGTCAACCTGACCAAACGTGGATATTTGGTCAGTGAAGCCGAGGACAGTCACCAGGCGATAGCACTTTTTCAGGCCGAGCCGATTGACATGGTTTTACTTGACCTCATGCTTCCCGGGCTTTCGGGCGTGGATGTGTGTAAATGGATTCGCGAGCGTTCAGACGTACCCATTATTGTTTTAAGTGCGCGCATGGAAGAAGACCTGAAAGTGGCCGCGCTCGACGCAGGCGCAGACGATTACGTTACCAAACCATTTGGCTCTGACGAACTATTGGCGAGGGTCCGAGCGTTCCTTCGCAGGTCCTACGTTTCAGCAAAGACCGATGATAAAAAGATTCAAATTGGAGAACTAACCATCGATCTGGATGCCCGAAGAGTTTTCATCAGTGGAACCGACCTGCACCTGACCAGAACCGAATACGCTGTAATCGCCGCTTTGGCGCACCGCATGGACGCCATTGTTACCCACGATGAGCTTTTGGTCCAGGTGTGGGGTCAGGAATACCGGGGGTCAAATCACTATCTGCATACTTATCTTGGCCGTTTGCGGAAAAAACTGGGTGAGTACGGCGATCTGCTTGAGACAGTACCAGGGATGGGATACAACCTGCACTCGAAGAAAATCTTTTAGCCCCAACTTTTTTAGACACATTTCATTAAGTACCAGGTAATAAACCTTGTGCTATTGTTTTCGTTCCCTGTTTCAATCAGGGGAACTTTATTAAGGTTTTTAATAGGTTCTGTTCGGGACATCGACAGGCTCATTCGGCTACTATGTTATTGTAGGCGAAAAGTATCTTAAGAAAGGAGCCTTCATGGGTTATAAATCCATCCAAAAAGACGTAATCGACGAACTGACCCTTATTCAACCAGTCATCGACCTGGACAATAACGGTCATAATCCAAAACCACTGACAATTCTGATCCGGCCGAATATCGGATTAGAAGAGGACATTCGTCTTCCAGTTTTAGAAATCCTTAACAGAAGTCTGGCAAACGAATCGATATTGTCCCAAAAAACGCGCAGTGCGCTTTGGAACTCGAACGGTTCACATTTTTTCGAACTGCGTATCTTTTTTGAGACGCAGTATAAGCAGTTGGATGAAATTTCAGACAAGATTGCTGAACGGACGCGAATGCTCGGGGGAGTAGCTCTTTCCAGCTTCAAGCAGTTCCTTGCGCTTGCGCAGTTGGAAGAAGAGACAACCCACGTTCCGGATATCCTGCATCTCCTGGCAGATCACGAATCGATAATTCGCTTCTTGCGAGGAGACATTAGGAAGGTGAGCGAAGAATATGAAGATGAGGGCACTGTGGAACTGCTGGTGGGAGTTATGAGCCTGCATGAAAAAATGGCCTGGATGCTTCGATCCTATATTGAGAACGAACCAGTTAACGGTGGAAACCAGAAAAGGAACCAAAAAAATGAATAGCCAAAAACTAGAGAAGAAGATTAAACGCGACGCAGCTGAAATTCGCAACGACTTGAACATGGTGATGGAAAATGGCATGTCAAACGTGACCGAAGGCATTGAAAAAATGAAAAGTGACACAAAAGACACCGTTTCAAGCGCAGCAGAATCAGCCAAGAAGGAAGTTAAACATGGCTTGGGACAGTACAATGCGAAAGCCCAGGATTATGCCAATAAAGTCTCCAAGGGATTTAGCAATACGGTTACAAAATACCCCTGGGTTGCCATATCAATTGGTATGGGATTAGGTTTGCTTCTGGGCAGCCTGCTTAAGCCATCCCGTTCAGCCTGAGACATCAGGTTAACAAATTCAATCGAGAAGATGAGGAAATATGTTAGACAACAACGTTTTTGAAGGCAAGTGGAAGCAAGTACGCGGCCAGGCAAAGATCTGGTGGGGAAAGCTTACCGATGACGATCTGGATTAGGTTGATGGCAACTTTGACAAATTGAGCGGACTGCTCCAGGAAAAATACGGCTACACCCAAAGTCAAGCTCAAGAAGAATGGAAAAAGAGGACAGAATGACAGAATACAGAGAAGCAAACACAACCCGTCATGACCCCGGACAAGCCGGACGTGACACCACATTTAAAGCTACCCAACTGATCTGGTTATTGCTGGGAATTCTTGAAACAGTGCTCGCGCTTCGTTTTGTCTTCAAACTGATTGGCGTAAACGAGGCAAATCAGTTTGCCACTTTTCTTTACAACCTGACCGATTTCTTTGTTGCACCCTTTGCAACCCTGACGGGTGCTCCAGCTTCTGGCGGGATGGTTTTTGAGTTCTCCACCCTCATTGCGATGATCGTGTTTGCCCTGGTTGCCTGGGGACTTGAACGTTTGATTTATGTCCTCTTTTACAAGCCGCGCGGCACAGTCAGCACCAGGCAAACTATTGTTGCTGAGCAGACTCCGAACTTGCCTGTGACCGATAGTCAGATCAGGCAAACTACAGTTACAGAGCAGGTTCCTGACCTGTCTGTGAGAGAAAGTCAGACCACTACTACCACCACTGAAAACGAACGTTCTTTATAAACTTGCATGTGTACTTACGAATGAAAGGAGAAAGATGAATTTCTGGAACTTTATTACCTGGTTAACTGCCGGAGCCGTTATTGGTTGGTTTGCCGGCAGGATGGTTGAAGTTGAAAGAAGGCGGAAATTTGAGGAAGTTGTTAGCGCCTGAAGTAGATCGAAGCTAACCCTCGGTTTAGACCCGGAAATACCGTTTGCCCTCTCCAACCTGGAATTGGCAAACCCAAAAGAAATGCACAGATCTACCGTGCAGCCATAGTGTAAAAAAGGAAAGATAAATGAACATCATTATTTACTTAGTCGTAGCAGCAGTAATTGGATGGGTCGCGTCAGTCATTATGAAAGATCGCAAGAGTCTACTGATCAATATCCTTGTCGCAATCGCAGGCGCTTTCATAGCAGGTTGGTTTATTAGCCCCCTGTTAAAAATTGGAACGATCAACGATGCAATCACATTCCCAACGATGATGGTAACGCTTCTTGGTGCCATCGCCTTGATTGCGATCGTTCGCTTCTTCCGTCATCGAAAATTCTAGAATCCTACAGTTGGATTATGTGAACGCCAAATCCGACACCCTTTCCCCGTCAGGGGTAGCTCAAGATCATCCCTGCCAAAATTGTCAACTCTGGCTAATAACAATTTTGTAACAGGGCTGGATAAGATCAGGATTAGAGAACTTGACAGGATAAGAGAAGACTCTTCTTTTAATACTGGGTTTTGATAAAAAAATGCACCTCCTCAACTGGGTTCTGTCCAGCTTTGGAGGTGCTTTTTAATCAAAGCAGCCTTTTTACAGTTCTGCAGCCAGATCTTTTTTACCACCAATATTCAGCAGAGCGTTCAGAACGATGCCGAAGATAGCGGCAGATGCCAGGGCGGGCAGTTTCATTCCGAAGAATGGAATCATTCCGCCGAAGTAGTACTGTCCACCAATGGCGATGACAGAGATTGTTGCGATGACAGCGATATTCTTGGCGCTGAACATATCAACCTTCTTGTCGATCATAATGGCGATACCCTGGGCAGCGATGGCGCCGAACAGGTAGATTTCCAAACCACCGATAACGCTCAGGGGGATGGAGTAGATGGCTTTCACCAACGGGGTGAAGCAGGCGATGATCATAGCGATGGTCGCGGCAGTAATCAGCACTGGGACCGAGAACACGCGGGTGATCGCCATGGCGCTGATGTTTTCACCATAGTTGGTTCCAGCAGGACCGCCCATAGCGCCGGCAACCATGTCGCCAACACCATCACCGATCAAGTTGTCACCAAGACGACCTGCAAGATCATACTGCTTCTTGCTGCCGAGTTTCTTAGCCAGGTCATTCACATAGACATCCAGCTGGTAGATGTGCGCAGTGGATTCTGGAATGGTGGCAAGGGCGACAGGCATAATGGCAAGCGCGGCCGGCCAGTATATCGTCGGAAGAGTAAAGTGGGGCAGCGCAAAGATGCCCTGGCTGGCAACAGCCTCAGGCAGCTGGCGGAAGAGATCATTGCCAGTTGCGGCGGTCAGGATGCCGGCGGTGATTACACCAACGACCATACCAAGGAAGAGCGGCAGTTGTGAGAGGAAGCCCTTGAGGTAAACCGAGAAAACGATGGTAGAGATCAAGGTTACCAGTGAGACGATCCAGGGCAGGTTATTTACAAAGCCAGGTCCGGCGACTGCGGGGGCTGCATCAGCCATGGCGTTTCCAGCCAGGGTCAGACCGATGACCATGGCGATGGGACCAGTAATTGAAGCAGGAAGTACTCTGTCGATCACATCTTTGCCGAGTTTCTTCACGAGGAAACCTGCAGCGATTGAAATCAGACCAGACATCACGATACCAAAGGTAACGATCGCGATTTTGTCATCCGGGAGGATTGATACGCTATTCAAGTAATCGGCACCGACCAAACCCACGATAGCTCCGATGTACGAGAAACTGGAGCCGTAATACAGGGGGATCTTGCCTTTGGTGACCAGGATGAAACAAAGTGTCGCGAAACCGCTGGCAAAGATCGTGGTCGAAATGTGGAATTTGGTGATGAGAGCGACTGTGATCGTGGCAGGGAACATAACAATAACCTGCTGGATTGCGTAGAGTAACAACTTCCAGAATGGGGGTGTCTCGTCGGGAAGGTAACCTACGGTACTATCTGATTTAGTAAACCAAGCCATTAGCTTTCTCCTTAT
>CAYRYL010000049.1:0-16165 GCA_964428425.1 uncultured Anaerolineaceae bacterium
GAAGTGTTACCTATGTCTCCGAACGACTGTTACCCTTCTGTCCAGTCTATACACATTGGGGAAGGGGGACCGCTTGCGGTGGATGAGGTGCACCTGTGCCCCCAACCAGAATCAACCTACCCCAACTTACTCAACCCAACCTTGATCCGCCGCAGGGATTCGTCCTTCCCAAGTAATGCGGCCAGCTCGGTTGCGCCACCCGGCGAAGTTTCCTGCCCGGAGAGCGCGGTGCGGATCGGCCACATGACCGTCCCAACCTTGAAACCCCGTTCCAGCGCGAAGGCTTTAAGGACGTCGAACAGCCCTTCGTTGCTCCATGCTTCGAGGTTTTCCAACAGGGGTACAACCCCTTCCAGCACCAACCGTGAGGATTCGAGCGTCGACTTTGACTTCTGATTCTCAAACAACTCTGCGGAGTACTCCGGCAGGTAAGCCAGGAAACCGACCAATTCGGGAATATCCGTGAGCGTTTCGGTGCGAACCTGGATCAACTGGCTGATCTTTTCCTGCTCAAAACCGGATAGTCCTTCCGGGTAATATCGTTTGGCATTCTCATGGAATGCCTCCGGACTGAGCGAGCGGATGTGCTCGCCATTCAGCCAGCGCAGCTTATCGATTGAAAAAGCGGCATTGGCTTTGTTGATGCGATCCATATCGAATGCGTCAATCAGATCTTCCATCAAAAAGAACTCGCGTTCGTCGCCTGGATTCCAACCAAGCAGCGCGACATAATTGACGATCGCCCGGGGCAGAAAACCCATCCGCACCAGGTCCTCGAAAGAGGGGTCGCCCTTGCGCTTGCTCATTTTTGCGCCATCCTCGCGGATGATGTGTGGCAGGTGAATGTACTCCGGATGCTGCCATCCGAAGGCATCATAAAGCAAATTGTATTTTGGCGTCGAGGACAAATATTCCTGCCCGCGGATAACGTGAGAGATTTCCATCAGGTGATCATCAACCACGTTGGCAAAGTTGTATGTGGGGAAGCCGTCTGATTTCAACAGCACCTGGTCATCGAGCTGTTTGTTCTCGATCGCGATATGCCCATAAACATGATCATCAAAACTGCTGATACCTTCCAGCGGAATGCGCTGGCGCACAACAGGCACCGCACCTTCTGCAAAGCGGGCTGCCACTTCCTGCGCACTTAAGTTTCGGCAAGGGTCGCGGTAACCCTCCACACGTTCGTTGCTGGCTTCGAGGGCGGGCTTGTCTTCCTTGCCGCAGAAGCAGTAATAGGCGTGTCCATTTTCAAGCAATTTCTGCGCGTACTCTTTGTAAATCGGCAGGCGCTGGCTTTGAACATAAGGACCAAACCCGCCGTCCTTGTCAGGACCTTCATCGTAGCTGATCCCAGCCAGTTCAAGCCCGCGATAAATCGCTGAGACTGCCTCAGGCACGTTGCGGTTCTGGTCGGTATCTTCGATGCGCAGAATAAACTTACCCTCTGCCTTTTTGGCAGTCAAAAAAGCGTACAGAGCGGTGCGCAAGTTGCCGATGTGCATGTAGCCGGTAGGGCTGGGAGCAAAGCGAGTTCTAAACATAATGACTTCCTGTTTTGATGGTTTCTGGGGTGAATCCTACCATAATCAAATAGCGATTTTGCAAACCATGGATAGTTAGTGGCATGTTCGCTGATGATGAGCATGGACGTACTTGCGTAGATATTGACCAGTATAACTACCTTCGATGTGGCATAAATCTTCCGGCGTGCCTTCTGCCAGCAGTTCCCCACCGCGGTCGCCACCTTCCGGTCCAAGGTCGATGATCCAATCCGACACCTTGATGATGTCCAGGTTGTGTTCGATGATCACGACCGTATTGCCGGCATCCACCAGGGTCTGCAATACCTCAATCAGCATGTGCACGTCTGCGGCATGCAGCCCAACGGAGGGCTCATCCAGCACGTATAGGGTCTGACCAGTCGCCATCCGCGAAAGCTCCTTGGAGAGCTTCACCCGTTGCGCCTCCCCGCCCGAAAGTGTGGGTGCAGGCTGACCAAGGCGGATATAACCGCAGCCAACATCCTTCAGGGTCTGGAGCTTGCGGCTAACACGTGGAAAAGCTTCAAAATACTCAAGAGCACTGTCGACAGTCATGTTTAACACATCCGCGATGCTTTTGTCCTTGAAGCGCACCTGCAGTGTTTCGTGGTTGTAGCGGCTGCCGCGGCAGACTTCGCACGGCACGTACACATCCGGCAGGAACTGCATCTCTATCCTGAGCTGCCCTTCCCCGCGGCAGGCCTCACAGCGACCGCCCTTGACGTTGAACGAGAAACGCCCTTTATCGTAGCCGCGCAGTTTTGAGTCGGGCAGGCTGGCGAAAAGGTCACGGATCATGTCGAACATGCCAGTGTAGGTGGCAGGGTTGGAACGCGGCGTGCGCCCAATCGGGGACTGGTCGATATTGATCACCTTATCGAGGTGTTCAATCCCCTCGATGCTTTCGTGTTTCCCGGCGGTGGTGTGGGCGCCCATCAACTTACGCGCCAGGGCGTTATAAAGTATATCCACCGTCAGAGTCGACTTGCCTGAGCCTGAGACACCCGTCACGCACACAAACTTGCCAAGAGGGATGTCGATGGTCAGATTTTTAAGGTTATTTTCCTGGGCGCCGATAATTCGCAGGCTCTTCCCGGTGCCATTCCGGCGGCTTGCTGGGATTGGAACGAACTTTTTTCCGCTCAGGTACGCGCCAGTGATGGAATTTGGAGAGGCTTCAATTTGATCCGGTGTGCCCTCTGCTACCAGGTAGCCGCCGTTCTCACCCGCGCCGGGACCTAGGTCGATCACCCAGTCCGCGGAACGGATCGTCTCGTCGTCATGTTCCACCACCAGCAAGGTGTTACCGAGGTCGCGCAGTCCTTTGAGCGTTTCGAGCAGCCTGGCGTTGTCGCGCGGGTGCAGCCCGATTGACGGTTCATCCAAAACGTAGAGCACGCCCATCAACTTCGAACCCACCTGGGTTGCCAGGCGAATGCGCTGTGCTTCACCACCCGAAAGAGAAATGGCAGATCGTTCCAAGGTCAGGTAATCCAGTCCCACATCCACCATGAAGCCCAACCGGGCTTTAATCTCGCGCAAAATGCGGTCAGCGATTGCCGTGTCACGCTTGCTCAGGGGTGATTTCTCCTCGTCCATCAGACGCATCACCCAGTTGAGCGTATTATTGACAGCCCATTCCGTGACCTGGATGATATTTTTTCCATCCACGGTTACTCCCAGCGCTTCTTTTCGCAGACGTTTTCCATGGCATTCGGGGCAGGGGTTGAGCGAGATGTATGCCCCAATCTTGGCTCTGATCCATTCAGAATCAGTGTCTTTATAGCGACGTTGCATATTGCCGATCACCCCCTCAAACGGGGTGCTGAAGGTGCTGCGCCTGCCGCTGCGACCTATGTACTCCACTCGCACCTCTTCCCCTTTGGTGCCGTAGAGCAGGAGATCCATCTGCTTTTCGTTGAGCGTGCTGATAGGCTCGTCCACGCTGAAGCCGGCATGCTTTGCCAGGGCTTCAATCATCTGCCACGAGTAGCCACCGGTTTCACGCGGAGTCCAGTCGGGCATCGCGATAGCGCCATTCCGCAGGCTTTTAGTCTTATTGGGGATCAACAGGTCGGGGTTGACTTCTTCCATGGCTCCCAAACCCTGGCAAACCGGACAGGCTCCATGCGGAGTATTAAAGGAGAATGTCCGTGGTTCAATCTCAATCAGCAGCGAGCCATGCTCGGGGCATGCGAGGTTCTCGGAAAACTGGATGTCTTCCGGAGGCTCCGCACTAAGATTGTGGACCGTGACATAGCCCTCACCGTATCGCAAAGCAGTTTCAACCGAGTCGGTCAGACGCGAAATCGTGCTGAGACGTTCGTCTTCCGTTTCGGGGGTGCTGATCACGACGCGGTCAACAATCGCTTCAATCGTGTGCTTTTTGTAACGGTCAATCTCGATCTGTTCGTCGAGGTTAAACACCAATCCGTCCACCCGCACGCGCGTAAAGCCGCTTTTGCCGATCTCATCAAAGAGCGCCTGATAGGTGCCTTTGCGTTCCCGCACCATTGGTGCGAGCACCAAAAGGCGCGAACCAATTGGTAGATTCATGACAGTTTCGACGATCTCCTGCGCGGACTGCTTCTGCACCGTGCGTCCACACACCGGGCAATGAGGCACTCCCGCGCGCGCAAAAAGCAGGCGGAAGTAGTCATAGACCTCGGTCACCGTGCCAACAGTGGAACGAGGGTTGTTGGAAGTCGATTTCTGGTCAATCGAAACCGCGGGCGAAAGCCCATCGATCGAGTCGACATCCGGCTTGTCCATCTGCCCCAGGTACTGACGGGCATAGGAAGAAAGTGACTCCACGTAACGGCGCTGCCCCTCGGCGAAGATCGTGTCAAAAGCCAGCGAACTCTTGCCCGAGCCCGAAAGCCCGGTCATCACGACCAACTTGTCACGTGGGATTTCCACGGTGATATTCTTCAGGTTGTGTTCACGCGCGCCAACCACGCGAAGGTTGTCAGTAGGCATATTTGGTTAATCTCCAACCAATTATTATATCATTTGTTCTATGAATTAGACACCCAGCGATTATACTTCCGGGCTATTTATTTGGTTAAGGGAAATGGAAAAATTGCTTAATCTGCGGCGATTTCGTCTGGCAGGACGGCTTTTTTGCGGGTCAAAAATGGACTCAGAGCTAACCCAACAAAAGTGGTTATCCAGAAGGAGATCAGCCGGTAGCCAATTACAGCCACAACACTGACTTCCCCGGGGACGCCAAGGCTGGAAAGAAGTGCGACCATGGTCGCCTCGATTACCCCCACTCCACCAGGCAGGATAAATGCTATCTTGGCGATCAGGAATGGAATTCCGTACGACGCAAAGAGTACCCCCAAATGCACTTGATGCCCGGCTGCATAGAGCACCAGGTAGAGGCATGCCATATCAAACAGGATGTAAGCGAAGGCCCCAAGCAGGGGTCGGAACCAACTGCCCTTGCGTAGCGACTTCCAGGCTTGCAGCATACTGTTGACGTTCTGCTTGGTGCTGGCGGGATCGTAGGGCTTCTTGCGCCAGCGCGACCAGTTCCAGAGCGCCCAGTTCACCACCTTGTAGGTCGCGTTCGGGAACACCAGCGCCAGCAAGTAGCTATAGGTGAAGAAGATCAGAAACAGTAAAAACAAACCATATTGGATCAACTGTGATTGGGTGATCCGGTCGGTAATCGCAAGAAAAGTGATGCCAACCACTGAGACCAGGATGATTGCCGCGTTCACCAGCATCGAGGGAAGGATTCCAGCAATTGTCGCGCTGGACTTACTTGCGCCGCGTTTATTGACGAAACGATAAGTTGCCGCAGCAGATCCGATCCATCCTCCAGCCACAAGCCCGATGCTGGCGGAGGTGAGTGCAATCATCGCTCCCTCAACCACGCTCAGGCGATGGTTATGCAGGTCCAGCAAAGCTCCCAGGCAGTAACCAGAACCCAAATAAGCTAATCCTTCAGCCAATAACGCCAGGGCAACCACCCACCAGGTCATCTCGCGGATCACTTCGATCGCATGTCGGATGTCCATCATCTTCGGCAGCACCAGGTTAACAGCCAGCCCGAGCAAAACCAAAATGAGAATAACCCTCCAGGTTTTCTTTTTATCTTGAGGTTTCTCTATCTCAAAATCATTCACGTTTTTTCGACCCGTTGTCCGAAGCCGCGGTAATGTTAAGTCCATATTGGGTTTGGACTGCAATTCTCATACCAGCGCGCGGACTTTAAGCAATTCTACTCCAACCGCAAAAGCTCATAGAATTCTAACCCCATGAGCCAGGGAACAATTGGCGATTGACTGACTGTACAACATTACAAGACTTCCGCTTGGAAAAAAAAGCACTGGTTGGCTATAATTTGTTTGATACAAAAATAGCTAATTAGAAAGAGAGAAAATATGAGCCATCACATTTCTAGTAAAGAACCCTGGATGAAAACACCGGTCGAGCTGCCCGAACTCCCTTGGGCAAAGGACGCATTAGCGCCCGTCATTTCCGAAGCTACTATCAACTTCCATTATGGTAAGCACCACAAAGCCTATGTCGATAAGACCAAAGAGCTTATCGCAGGCACCGATCTCGCAGATAAAACGCTTGAAGAAATTATCCAGGCAGCCGCGGCAGGCAGACCTGAAAAGCAAGGGTTATTCAATAACGCCAGCCAGGTTTGGAATCACAACTTTTACTGGGCATGCCTCACACCTGCAGAAAAATCGCAGCTGCCCGAAGAACTTGAAGCCATGCTCGTGCGCGACTTTGGCTCTGTGGAAGAATTCAAGAAGAAACTGGTCGACGCTGGCATGACTCAGTTTGGCAGCGGTTGGGCTTGGGTAGTTCTCGAGGATGGCAAACTCGCGATCGGCAAGACCCCGAACGCGGACAATCCCTGGTCCGACACCAAGAAAGCTGTTTTTGTGCTGGATGTCTGGGAGCATGCCTATTATTTGGATTATCAGAACGCCCGCAAAGCGTACCTCGATAAAGTTGTCGACACCATCCTTAACTGGGACTACATGCTCCAGAATATCAAGAAGTACCTCTAAACCACATATCTCGATGATTAAAGACGGGCACAACAATGCCCGTCTTTTTTTGTATTCCCTATGCCTGCAAAACACGGTCTTGGGTATTACGCAGTTCGTAGGCCGGATTGCGCCTTTCAATCCGGCAAGCACTAGATGAAATAACCCTCCAAAAATAGTACAATTACCCCATGCAATTCAAACTTAACGCCCCCTATAAACCCACCGGCGATCAGCCCGAAGCCATCCAAAAGCTGATCGCAGGTATCGATAAAGGCTTTCGCCACCAAGTCCTCCTCGGCGCTACCGGCACCGGAAAGACCTTCACCGTGGCCAATATCATCCAGCAATTGCAGTTGCCAACCCTTGTCATGACCCATAACAAAACCCTCGCGGCTCAGCTTTATGCCGAATACAAGGATTTCTTCCCCGAAAACGCCGTTGAGTACTTCGTCTCCTATTACGATTACTATCAGCCTGAAGCCTACATCCCACGTCGTGACCTCTACATCGAAAAAGAAACCGACATCAACGAGGAGATCGACCGCCTGCGCCTCGCAGCCACCACAGCCTTGATGTCGCGCCAGGATGTCATCATCGTCGCCTCGGTCTCAGCCATCTACGGCTTGGGTGACCCCAATGCCTACAAGGCGAATGTTCTGCATATCGAGAAGGGTACGATTTACCGCCGCAATGCCCTTCTGCGCCAATTGGTCGATGTGCAGTATCAGCGCAACGACCTGGAGGTCAAACCAGGCATCTTCCGTGTGCGTGGCGACACGCTTGAGGTGCTGCCGGCATACAGCGAAAAGGAAACCATCCGCATCAGTTTCTTTGGAGATGAGATCGAAGACATCACCCGTCTCAACCCCATTACTGGCGAGGTGATCGAACGGCCTGACCAGGTGGATATCTACCCTGCCAAGCATTACGTCACAGAAGAAAACCGCATGGAGAAGACCCTGCTCGACATCGAAACCGAGCTGGAAGACCGCTTAAAATTCTTCAACCAAAGCGGTCGCCTGCTCGAAGCGCAGCGGCTCGAACAACGCACCCGCTACGACCTCGAAATGTTGCGCGAAGTCGGTTCTTGCGCCGGCATCGAAAACTACTCACGCCACATCGATCAGCGCGCTCCCGGTAGCCCCCCCTGGACCTTGCTGGACTTCCTCCCCTCCAACTATCTCATGGTGCTGGACGAATCCCACATGATGGTTCCCCAGATCCGTGGCATGTACAACGGCGACCGCTCTCGCAAGGAAGTGCTGGTGGATTACGGTTTCCGCCTGCCATCCGCGATGGATAACCGCCCGCTTAAGTTCCCGGAGTTTGAGAAAACCATGGGCATCACCCTCTACACAAGCGCGACGCCTGGTCCTTATGAGATGGAAAAAGCTGAACAAGTGGTGGATCAGATTATCCGTCCGACTGGTTTGCTGGATCCCAAAATCGATATCCGCCCAACCAAGGGGCAGATCGACGACCTGATCGGCGAACTTCGCAAGCGTGTGGAACGCGGTGAGCGCGCCCTGGTCACCACCCTCACCAAGCGCATGGCTGAGGATATGGCGGACTATTTGCTCGAGTCCGGCTTCAAGGTCCACTACCTGCACTCTGAGGTGGAAACCTTCGAACGGGTTGGCATCCTGCGCGACCTTCGCCTTGGGATCTTTGACGTCGTGGTAGGCATCAACCTGCTGCGTGAAGGGCTCGACCTGCCTGAAGTCTCGTTGGTGGCGATTTTAGACGCGGACAAGGAAGGTTTTCTGCGCTCCACTACCGCCCTGATCCAGAACTTTGGTCGGGCTGCGAGGCATATAAACGGCGAGGTCATCATGTACGCGGACCGCATGACCGACTCGATGAAACGCGCGATCGATGAGACTACCCGCCGCCGCATCAAGCAGGAGGCTTACAACCAGGAACACAATATCTCGCCAGTGGGCATAACCAAGGCGGTCTACGACATCACTTCCCGATTGGTGAAAGTTGCTCCCGAAGAGAAAGATAAGGCTCACAGTGCCCGTGAATTGGCTGCAAAGATGCAACATCGCGAACTGGAAAATTTGCTATCTGAAATGGAAAAACAGATGAAGGCCGCTGCAGCGGAGCTCGAGTTTGAACGCGCGGCGATGCTTCGCGATCAAATCTTCGAACTGCGGGCAGTTGTAATCGAAGACTCAAACCTGCCGCCCTGGAAAAAGCAACAAGCCTTGGCAGGTATGCGCGATTAGCCATAAAACTGGATATGAGGGATCGGAAGAACGCTCGGATACATTTACTTGTAGGGCGAGATTGAGGGCACTTTCTGCAAAGTGATTGACAAACCTTGAGCGCCCTCAATCCGCCGTCGATGGAACTCTACACAGCAATTGTCAACTATTACGAAGTTTTGATTGTTGGCGGATTGGAAGCACACAAAGAAATTCTCGTTTTTTGTGTACAGTGCTTCCAATCTCGCCCTACCAGTTTTTTCGAGATGGACAGGTCGATTGATTCACTCCACTCGCGTTAAGGACTACTGATACCGAATGTCGAAATCCCGGAACTCCCCGGTTGCCGCACTGTAGTGATACTTTACATCCCGCACATATGCCGCGTCCGGACCTTCATGCAAGGCTGCTAAAAGCTCTGCTAGCCTGCCCGAGTCCCCCTCCGCCATAACTTCCACCATGCCATCCGGCAAATTTCGCACCCATCCGTTCAAACCCAACGCCACAGCTCGCTGCAAAACAAAAAACCGAAACCCAACCCCCTGGACCCGACCGTAAACAATCGCATTCAAGCGCTTGTTTTCAGGTGCAGTGGCAAATGGGTCACTCACAAATTATCCTCATCTTCAGGATCATCGAGCTCGTAGCTGTCGTCCAGGCTTCCCTCTAAATTGTCCTCATCCTCATCGACGTAACGCTGCCATTCCTCATCATCGAAGTCGTCCACATCGTCGTACTCATCGTCTTCGTCATCATCATCTTCCCAGGGCTCAGCTTCTTGATCATCCTCGTCGAGCAAGTTATGCTTGTGGTCGATATCGACTTCCATCAACTCAAAATCAGCGATCTCGTTGGTGAAATGGAGCATTTCCATCGCTTCTTCCAGCAGGTTGGCTTCTTCGTCATCATCCGTCTTTGCCAGGAGCTGTTCAAATTTTTCTTCGATGCCCTCCCCACCAATCTGCGATAGCGCCCAGATCAACTCACTGCGAAGATACTCGTCCTTTTCACGGTCGAGCTTTCTGAGCAAACGGACCCTGGCGGAACTCAGTGAAAGTTCTCCAGCAGCATGAATCGCCTGTCCCTTGACTTCAGGATTTTCATGGTCTAGATTTTCCAGCACAATCTCCTCCCACTGGGTGGATGCAGATCTGCCCATCCCAAACAAAGCGCTCTCAAGCCATTCATCACTGTCCTTGGCTGAAGCATATCGCAGCAAGGGAGGCACTTCCTCCCGGCAGGAATAACCAAGAGACTCGAGGGCTCTGCGCTGCACCAGGTCTGATGGGTCTTCGGCGTATGCCAGCAGCAAGGCATCTTCAATCTTGTGGTGAACCTCAGGTTTTATCTCTTCAAGCTCCCCGAGATAGATATAAAAACCCAAAGCGTTAGCCGCCGCAGCCCGCACAAAGTCAGCCTGGTCAGCATCAGCCAGCAATCTCAAATAAGTTGGAATTAGCTTGGGATCCTCTGCTTCCAAAAGTAGGCTGATCCCACTCACCAAACATTCCGCATCGTTGTCCCCAAGGGCAATCCGCCCAATTTCCTCGAACATCAGCAGATCGTCGTGTTCCGCGAGTTCCAATAGGTCCTGCAAAACGGCTCTTCTTCGCATCACAGGAATACTTAACCATGCAGTGGCAAGCACCTTGCGGTCATCAGGCTGCATGTCTGAAAACTGGTAAAGGAGCCTCGCCGGGAAGGGTTTTTCCAGGTCCAATAGAGATTTGATCAAGTCGTGGATTGAGATTGGTGCGTCCATTGCAGTTCCTTAGGGGATCGGGATTGGATTGATGAAATCACGAATGGTGATGAGGAAGAACAACGCAATCAGAATATAGAAGAATGCCGAATTGACCGCGTTGGCAATCCGTGTTGGGATGCGTTTACGAGTCACAGCTTCGATTAGAAGGAAGAAGATTTGCCCGCCATCCAGCGCCGGGATGGGCAGCAGGTTGGTGATGCCGATTGCGATCGAGAGCATCGAAACCAGTGAGAGGCGTGTAATTGGTAAGATTTCGTTGGTCGCCTCTGCGTTGGTCTGATCGATTTCCGCCGCATTTGAGAACAAGTCGTAGATACCTTTGATGCCAATCACGCGCGCTTCGCCAGGGGCAAGCTTGCCTTTGATGAAGTTGTAAGGCAGTGAAACCGTCGCTTTCACCTGCTGCCAGAAGGTGTCAAAAGCCACGCCGATGGTTTGCCCGAAATTGAGCTCCACTTCCGGATGCGACATGACGAACCCAATCGCGCCCTGACCTTCGGGCGGATTCGCGCGTGGGGTTACCAAACCAGTCATCTCCACACCGTCTCGCAGGAAGGTAAGGGTAACCTCGCTGCTGAGATATTTTTTCGTGGCATTAACCATGGCATCGGTTGAATCAATCTTGTCTTCTCCCAGCCTGGTCACAATATCCCCAGGCTGCAGCCCGATCTGCTGGGCTGGCGAGTTGGGCGCAATTTCCATCACCAGGATCTTGCTGGTATCAACAGGATTGACCACATTGTAGAGGAAAATCAGCAGCAAAATTCCGAGAATGAAGTTCATCGTCGCGCCGCCGATCAGGATCAGGAAGCGTTTCCATTTAGGCGCGGAGAGCATGCCTCCCGGTTCGCCGTCGTCAGTTTCGCCTTTAAGCCGTACAAAACCGCCAAAGGGAATCCAGTTGAGCGTGAATTCCGTGCCTTTCCTGGTAAAAAGTTTCACGAGGCGGGGCGGGTAACCGAAACCGAACTCTTCCACATCCACACCAACCATTTTCGCAATCAAAAAATGCCCGAGTTCGTGCACAAACACGATCAACCCAAACACCAAAATAAACTGAAGGATCAAACCAAAGTTAAACATACGCGTACTCCTTGATCGGAATTATACCTATTTTGTCCCGTGAGGTTTGTTGGAAAGCTATTAACTTTCGACAATCTGAGCTCGATGAACCCCGGGGCGGATACCAAAAGAAAACCCAAAGGCGGTTGGCTCAGACAACAGAGTATAATTTGGCCCATGCCTGTAATCATCTCCCTGGATATCGAAACAACCGGTCTTGACCCCAAAAACGACTCAATCATTGAGATTGGTGCGGTGAAATTCAACGAAAACCGTGTTTTGGATGAGTTTTCAACCCTGATCAACCCCCGTAAACCGATCAATTCCTTCATCACCAACTTGACTGGTATCACCAACGCCATGGTCATGAATGCACCCCTCCTGGCGGATGTCTATCCCGAACTGGAAACATTCATCGGCGATGCTCCCATCCTGGGGCAAAATGTCGGTTTCGATATCAGCTTCTTCCAGCGTTACGGTGCGTTCAAGAAAAATCCGGTATTAGATACCTACGAGATGGCTGCTGTGTTGATGCCGATGGCACCGCGCTACGGTTTGGGCTCGCTCTGCCACCAGTTGGGTGTCATCCTTAGTGACGCGCATCGCGCCATCAACGATGCCCGCGCCACCATGGGTGTCTATAACAAGCTCTATGAAAAACTCGGGCAGTTGCCCATCGACCTGATCGCTGAGTTGGTCAAACAGAGCCAGGGTTTAAATTGGGCAGCAGAATTACCCTTCCGCTGGGTCTTGCAGGAATTAATCAAGCAAGGCATCCAACCCAAACGCATCCTGGACCAGGAAGGCGGGTTGCTCTTCGAGTTTGGCAAACCTGTCCGCACCAAGCCTCTGCAGCCAGACGCGGAATTGCAACCCATACTCGTAGACGATCTTGCCGCAATGCTTGAGCCTGGTGGGGCTTTCTCAGAGCACATCGCAGGCTTCGAACACCGTTCCCAGCAGGTCGAAATGCTGCGCGCGGTTGGAAACGCCCTCAATGAAGGGCAACACCTGATGGTCGAAGCCGGCACCGGCACCGGGAAATCCCTCGCGTACCTCATCCCCGCTTCCGCCTGGGCGCTCCAGAACAAAGAACGTGTCGTCATCTCCACCAACACCATCGCCCTGCAGGATCAACTGATCCAAAAGGACATCCCCGACCTGATCGAAGCGACCGGCTTGGATATCCAGGCGGCGGTGCTCAAAGGGCGCGGCAACTATCTTTGCCCGCGTCGTTTCAATGCCATGCGCCGGCGTAAACCGGAAAACCTGGATGAGTTGCGCGTGGTCGGCAAGGTGCTCGTTTGGCTACAGAGCAGCCAGAGCGGTGACCGCAGCGAGCTCAACCTGAACGGCACGCCTGAGCGCCTGATCTGGAGCCGCCTTTCAGCTGAAGACGAGGGCTGCAAGCTCGAAAACTGCCTTAAGCACACCGGAGGAAGATGCCCCTTCTACAAGGCGCGTGTTGCTGCTGAGAGTTCGCACATCCTCGTGGTCAATCATGCCCTCCTGCTTGCGGACGCCGCCACCGAAAACCGGGTTTTGCCTGCCTATAACTATCTCATCATCGATGAAGCCCACCATCTTGAATCCGCCACCACCGACGCCATGGCTTACCGTTTGCGTGCCCAGGACGTCAATCGCATGGTGCGCGATCTAGGCAGCCACGAACAGGGCTTGATGGGGCGGCTGCTTTCTTCTGCCTACGCCCTTTTGAAGCCTTCAGATCTCGGCGAACTCAATAAGCTCATCGCCGAAGCCACCGATCGCGCCTTCCGTTTCGACACCGAAATGACAGCATACTTCCGCGCCTTGGACAATCTCCTCCTCGAGCTTCGTGAGGGCAAACCCCTTGGCACCTACCCCCAACAAACCCGCATTCTGAGCTCCATTCGCACTATGCCAGCCTGGCTGGACGTCGAAATCAGTTGGGAGCAGGCAGCCAGCGACCTGGACGCCCTCCTAAAGATCCTCCGCCAGATTCGCGAAGGGCTGCGTGGCATGGAATCGATGGAAACCGAAGACGCCGAAGACCTTCTAGGCACCCTGGCGATGTTCAACCAGAATCTCAGCGAGATCCGCGAGAACGTCGAGAGCCTCACCATGGATCCCCAAAATGACCGCATCTACTGGGTGGAGCTCGACCCCCTGCAAGGTCGCCTCACCCTCCAGATTGCGCCGCTCCATATCGGCACCCTGATGGAAAAATACCTCTGGCACGAAAAAGCTAGCGTCATTCTGACCTCTGCCACCCTCACCACCCACGGCGAGTTTGAATATCTGCGCAAGCGCCTGAACGGCGAGGACGCCGATGAACTGACGGTCGGCTCGCCTTTCGATTACGAAAACTCCGCCCTGGTCTACCTCCCCACCGACATAGTAGAGCCAAACGACAGCCATGGTCATCAACGCACTATCGATGAAACAGTTTCGCGCCTGGCAATCGCCAGCGGTGGACGCATGCTGGTGCTTTTCACCTCCTACGCCCAACTGCAAAAGACATCCAAAGCCATCCAGGCACCCCTGGCAAAGCACGACATCACTGTTTTTGAGCAGGGCGAGGGCGCTTCCGCCACCGCTTTGCTGGACACCTTCAAGGACACCCCCCGTGCGGTGCTGCTCGGCACGCGCGCCTTCTGGGAAGGCGTGGACGTGCCCGGCGAGGCGCTTTCGGTATTGGTGATTGCCAAACTGCCCTTCGACGTTCCCAGCGATCCAATCATCGCCGCCCGCTCCGAGAGTTTTGACGACCCCTTCAACGAATACAACCTCCCCGAAGCCATCTTGCGCTTCAGGCAGGGCTTTGGGCGCCTCATTCGCACCCAAACTGACCGCGGCGTCGTCGTCATCCTCGACAAGCGCGTCCTCACCAAACCTTATGGCAAACTCTTCATCGAATCCCTGCCCCAATGCACCTTTGTCCAGGCCAGCATTGCCAACCTCCCCGAAAAAGCCACCCGTTGGCTTAATATTTAAAGTAGGGAACGATCTTGCACCGTTCCGCATACCTTGTGTAGGGAAGGGTCCCTGCCCTGGTAGCGAAGCGGATAGGGTGTGCCCTTCCACACGAATGACGGAACGGGACAAGCCGCGTTCCCTACGAAATATATCAATCACCCTTCCACAATCCTAATGGCTCTCCCCCGCAACTCCACACACATCCCGTTTGACGATCATACAAAAACAATGATAATATCGTTTTATGTATCTTAAAGGAAGCAAACTCTCCATGAGCAAGAAGCGCCGGCGCGTCAATCCCTGGCTGCTCACGTTTTTGCTTCTTTCCATCGGCGCGTTGGTCTACCTAAACCTCGTCGTTGTCCCCATGATGGACCCACCCTTCGTCCCCACTGCCACTCCCACGCGCGACCCCCAGTCTTTCGTCCAGGACGCTGATGCTCTCGCAGCTGAGGGTAAATACCTCCAGGCGATCGAAGCCTACCAAGGCGCGATCAACGCCAACCCGCAAGACATCACCAATTACCTCAAAATTTCACGCTTGCAGATCTACACCGATCAGCTGGTTCAGGCGCAAGTCAACGCCCAAAACGCCATCCTGCTCGACAACAACGTCTCCGAAGCCTACGCCCTCTCCGGCTGGGCGAAGGGTTTCCAAAAGGAATACCTCGAGGGTGAGTCCGATGCCAGAAAGGCCATCGAGCTAAACCAAAACAGCGGTCTGGGGCATGCCGTCCTGGCTTACATCCTTGCCTTGCGAGTCGAAGCCGGTCTCGAAGAGCTCGACACGATGGACCGAGCCATCGAAGAATCCCGCACTGCCCTGGCGCTCGAGCCCAACCTGCTCGAGGCGCATTGGGCACGCAGCTACGTGCTCGAGATCACCAGTAACTACGCTGAGGCCGTTACAGAGCTCGACGCTGCCATCGCCATCAATCCCCACATCGCCCGGGTCCACATGGCTCTGGGGCGCAACCTCATCAACACCAACGAGCTTGATCGCTCCGTTTTCGAGTTCACCAAAGCTTACTCCCTCAATCCCACCGACCCAACCCCCAACCTCTTCATTTCCCGTGTCTACAGCATGCTCGGCGAGTGGGATAAGGGCATCCAATACGGTAGCCTCGCCCTGCGCGACGGTCCGCAGAACCCCGAGCTTTATTCCAACCTGGGCACGCTCTATTACCGCAAAGGGCAATACAACCAGGCGCTGCCCTTCCTGGAAACTGCTGTTCGCGGAGGCACCTCGGAGGATGGTCAGGTCGTGGAGGGCATCCCCCTTTCATATGCCGCCGGCGTGATCGAGCTCTACAGCCGCTACGGGCTGGCTTTGGCGCGCATCAACCGCTGTAACGAAGCTGTCACCGTCGCCAACGCCCTTCTGCAAAACGTGGCGGATAACGCTGACGGGGTCTTCAATGCCGGCGAAATCAGCAAGATCTGCGAGCAAAACTTGCTCAATCCGCCCACCGCCACACCAGTCCCCACACCCACCGTCGTCACAGGACCAACCGCCACGCCCCAGCCTTGAGCGCGGGGCAGACCCAAGCATGTACATCGACGAACGCAAGGACCTCTTCCGCAATTCGGGCAACCGCTCCAACC
>CAYRYL010000050.1:0-15937 GCA_964428425.1 uncultured Anaerolineaceae bacterium
TTAAATGTGTAACCCATGTGGTTGCACAACCTGTTACCTATGTTGCTGTATACAATAGTCCCCAACCATACAACGCCAGGTATCCGCATTGGGTCCAATCAGTGCAATCTTCTTCACTGATGGCTTAATTGGCAAGGTTCCATCGTTCTTGAGCAGCACCAGGCTTTGTTCTGCAATCTCTTTTGCTAATTCTCGATTAGCTGGAGTTTCAAACTCAGCCATTACCGCGCCTTCATCCACATAAGGATTCTCAAACAGTCCTAATTCAAATTTCTTGGTCAGGTGGCGTGTAACGGATAAATCAATGGTTTCAAGCGAGATTTCGCCTGCTTCCAAAGCTTCCTCCAGACCAGGCATATAACAATCAAAGGTAGGCAGTTCAACATCAATCCCAGCGGTCAGCGCCCTGATCGCAGCATCTTTGCGGGTTGGGGAGGATTTGTGATAGGTGTGGATCATAACCACGGCTTCATAGTCAGAGACTACCACCCCGTCAAAGCCCAGTGTATCCCGCAGGAGGCCTGTGAGGATGCGTTTGGAAGCAGCCACGAGTTCGCCATCCAGTTCCGGGTAAGCGTTCATCATCGACATCAAACCAGCTTCGCGTATGGCTGCCTGGAAGGGAGCCATGTAGACGTCCCAAATTTCTCTCTCGCCCAGGTGTACAGGACCGCAATTTAGCCCGCCTTGCGATAAAGCGTGCCCGATGAAATGCTTCCCGGTTGCCATGACAGCTGCGGCTGGGTCTTCACCTTGCAATCCCTGGATGTACGTCTTGCCAAACTGGCTGACAAGTAAGGGATCCTCGCCAAAAGTTTCTTCGATCCGTCCCCAGCGTGGGTCGCGACCCACATCCAGCACCGGCGCAAGACCTTGCCTTGCACCGATGGCAAGCATCTGCTGGCGAATCTGTTCCGTCATTTTCTTCGCAAGCTCAGGTTGAAACGTGCTCGCCAGGCCGATCATCTGCGGGTAAACGGTGCTGCCCAAAGCCGTCAGGCCGGAACAGCATTCTTCATGGTTTATGGTCGGAATCCCCAAACGTGTCTCTTCGATGAGGAATTTTTGGATACGGTTATACGTTTTAGCTGTCTCGATTGGAGTGAGATTGCCCGAACCTGCAATGCGCGTAATCTGCCCCACTCCATCTTTCAGCTTTGCCTTTACTTTCTCCTGGTCTAATTGACCTTCAGACTGCAACTCGTAAAACCAATATCCACCGAGTTGTCGGAGCTTTTCCTGCAGGGTCATTTGTGCCAGTAAATCACTGACTCGCTTCTTGATGTGAGTGGGGGTTGGGTTCATGGTTTTCTTTCCCGTTTCGTGATAATTAATATCCTACGAACGCATGCCAAGCAGCAGATCGATGGTCAGTTGGTCGAGCCGTTCATATTTGAGCCCGCGGTCCGAAATCGCCTTGCGGTCAAACGCGTGCGCCTTGATGGCTTCAGCTTTTTCAGGGGAATACTTGCCAAGCAGGGCAGCCAGCGAAGGATCTTCGGCATTGATCTCTGCCAAAATCGCCTGGATCTCCGGGTCGGCATTGAACTGGGCAGCCTTTTCCTTGAGCATCAGGTAGGTGCGCATGCAACCGCGCGCGAAATCCTTCACGCCTTCGTAATCTTCAGTGCGGTAAGCATGGGCATCAAAATGCCTTGAGCCGTTGTAACCAACGTCTTCGAGGAATTTCACCAGGTAGAAAGCCGCCTTCAGGTCGCGCGAACCAAAGCGCAGATCCTGGTCGTAGCGTCCGGGATACTGATCATTCAGGTCGATGTGGAAGAGCTTGCCGGCTTCCCACGCCTGGGCAACAGCGTGCATGAAGTTGAGCCCGGACATATGTTCGTGGGCAACTTCAGGGTTGACGCCAACCATTTCGGGGTGGTCCAGGCTGGTGATGAATGCGAGCATATGGCCCGTGGTGGGGTTAAAGATATCTCCGCGGGGTTCATTTGGCTTGGCTTCCAGGGCAAATTTCAGCCCATAACCTTTATCCAGATTATATTCACACAGGAAGTTCAAGGCTTCCCTGTTGCGCTGGATCGAATCGACGGTGCTCTTACTGCTGTCGGTCTCGGTGCCTTCGCGTCCGCCCCAGAAAACGTAAATCTTCGCGCCAAATTCAACTCCCAGGTCGATGGCGCGCATGGTCTTCTGCAGAGCGTACGCGCGCACCTTGGGGTCGTTGCTGGTAAACGCGCCGTCCTTGAAGACCGGGTCGCCAAACAAGTTGGTGGTTGCCATGGGCACGACCAATCCGGTTTCATCCAGAGCTTTGCGAAAATCACGTTTGATCACTGCTTCTTCAGCAGGTGTTGCATCGATCGGGATCAGGTCATTGTCATGGAAGTTGACTCCATAAGCACCGACCTCGCCCAACAGGTAAACTAGCTCAGCAGGGGTTTTGGGCTCGCGTACCGGTCCGCCAAATGGATCTCGTCCGGTCGATCCAACAGTCCACAATCCAAATGTAAATTTGTCCTCAGGTTTAGGAATAAATGTTTTCATCAAGTGTCTCCTCTTTTTGTTGTTAATTCCAATGTCGCAGGCTGACTTGTCTGCGTTTAATTACCGTATTATGCCAACTCCACCAGCACTTGCACTTCGTGGGTGCCTACGGGCGGTAGCGGAATGACGCAACCTTCGATCAGCTGACCGTCCACAATGACTCTGTCCGAACTGAGTGTGCTGTGCTTTTCGACTTTGATGTGGTAGACCACGCCGCGGAAAATTCGGGTCGCCTCGAATCCTGTCCACTCATTTGGAACAACCGGACGAACCGACAAGCCGTTATAAGTAGGTTTTATGCCGAGAATATGCTGGGTGATTGCCACATAGTTCCAACTGGCAGTGCCAGTCAGCCAGGAATTTTTGGCCTCGCCGTGCGTCGGCGCATCTTTGCCCGCAATTGTCTGGGCATACACATAAGGTTCACAGCGGTGCACTTCGCTGATCGCTTCCCGGGCGGAAGGATTGATGCGTTTGTAATAATCGAACGCCCGATCTCCCCTGCCAATAAGCGTTTCCGCAATTATGACCCAGGGATTGGAATGGCAGAAAACGCTCGCGTTCTCCTTATATCCCGGTGGATAGGAAGAAATTTCACCCAATCGAAGCTGATATCGGCTATACGCAGGGTTTAAGAGTACTATTCCATGCGGGGTCGCCAATCTTTCTCTGACAGCGCCCAGCGCCTGCTGTGCTCTGCCATCTTCCACCCCCAACCCAGCCATCACGCACAAGCCCTGGGGCTCGATGAAGATTTGTCCTTCATCATTAAGGTGTGACCCGAGCGGCTCTCCAAAAGCGTCATAGGCACGCCGGAACCATTCGCCATCCCAGCCAGCCTCCCAGACGGTTTGTTCCATCTGGTCCGCTTTTTCATCGTAAAACGTGGATGAGAATAAGGTGGCGGACAAACTGGCAGAACATGGAGCGTAAAGGGCTGCCAACTGCTCCATCTCCTTGCAGCTTAGGATAAACAAGCCGGCGATCATGACGCTTTCAGCGGTGTTTCCATCCCGGTTTGTGGTGGTCTGAAAGGACTGCCCGGGCGTATCGGAGAAACAATTTAGATTGAGGCAGTCATTCCAATCCGCCCTGCCGATCAAGGGCAACTGGTGGGGTCCGAGCCTGTCCAGCGTGTACTGAACTGCCCGCTGCAAGTGCTCGTAGAGCGGCATTTCAGTACCTTGCTGATTCTCATATGGCACGAGTTCGTCAAGGATTGAAAGATCGCCAGTTTCTTTGACATAAGCGGCTGTTGCCAATACCAGCCAATGCGGATCGTCATTGAAGCCAGATCCCACATCGTTGTTGCCGCGTTTCGTTAGAGGTTGGTATTGATGGAACGCACCGCCATTGGAAAGCTGTGTTGCAGCCAGGTCGATCAGCCTCTCTCGGGCTCGTTCAGGCACCATGTGGACAAAACCCAGCAAATCCTGCGTGGAATCCCGGAAGCCCATTCCCCGCCCAATGCCGCTTTCAAAGTAAGAAGCCGAACGGCTCATGTTGAATGTAATCATGCATTGGTAAGCATTCCAGATGTTAACCATGCGATTGGTGTCTGCATCCGGGGTGTTCACTGTGAATTTGTCCAACAGAGTTTTCCAGTAATCCCTTAATTCCTCGAATGCCGCATCCACCCGTTCAGGTAATAAAAATTCGCGGATGATTGGCAGGACACCCGCCTTGTTGATGATATTTGAGCCGGCAGGATCAAATTTGTCATCTACTGGATTTTCATGGTAACCAAGCAAAAAGATCACGCGTTTAACCTCACCAGGCTTCAGGTGAAGTTCAAGGTGGTGCGAGCCAATCGGTTGCCAGCCATGTGCGATCGAATTACACGACTTACCATCTTCCACCACAAGCGGGTTGTCCCAGCCACGGTTGGGTCCCAAGAAAGCATCTCTTTGGGTATCAAACCCTGTTAATGCCTCCGAGCAGGCAAAAAAGGCAAAGTGGTTGCGCCGCTCGCGGTATTCGGTCTTGTGAAAGATTGTGCTTCCGAGAATGTTTCCATCCCCCTGATTGCTTAGCACACCAGGCACTTCCACTTCACCAGTGTTGAAATTACGCTGGAAATTGGTGGAGTCGTCAAGGGCATCCCAAAGCGCAAATTCAACCGCTGAAAACAGGTCAAGGCTGGCTTCGGCTTTTCGCTCATTTGTGAGGGTCATATCCCACACTTCGAGTTCCGAATTAAGCGGGACGAAGTAACGTGCTCGGCTTGAGATCCCTTGGTTCTTTGAACTGATAACAGTGTAGCCCATGCCGTGGCGGCATTCATACCCATCCAAAGCTTCGCGCACAGGCATCCAGCCCGTAGACCAAACCTTACAGTCGTCAGCATCGCGCAGATAAAGATAGCGTCCGCCCATATCCAGCGGTGCATTGTTATAGCGATAGCGCGTAAGTCGCCTCAGGCGGGCGTCCTTATAGAAAGAGTATCCCCCTGCTGTATTAGAAATGAGTCCAAAAAATGAATCCGTGCCTAAATAATTTATCCACGGTAAGGGAGTGTCCGGGCGTGTAATGACATATTCTCTGGATTTATCGTCAAAAAAACCAAAACGCATGAAGTTACCTCCGCCGATAACCGCCACATAATGTGGGAAAGATCTTTCAGACCAAACAAGGTCCTGTCTTAAGCAAGCACAGGACCTCTAAATTAACAGCTTAACCGCAGTGCTTGACTGCCATCATTCCTTGACAGCACCCATCGAGATTCCGTTCACGATATATTGTGAGAACAGGAAATAAATGATGATGATCGGAACCACCGAAGCCGCCAACCCAAGGTAGATAGCTCCGTATTCGTGCCGATAAACATCACCTCGAAGGGTTTGGACCAACATCGGCAGGGTGTACTTGTCGCGCGAGGTAATCAGGATGAAGGCGTTGAAGAAGTTATTCCAAGCTCCCACGAACGCGAAAATGCCCATCGTGAACATGCCTGGCTTGGCGATCGGAAGCATAATACGGTGGAAGATGCCGAGTTCAGTCGCGCCGTCAATCCGACCCGCGTCGATCAGGTCCTGGATCATGATCGAGTCAAGATATTGCTTGGCGAAAAAGACTCCTCCTGCAGACGCAATGCTTGGTAAGATCAGCGAGGCGTACGAGTCGGTCAACCCCAGTTTTGACATCCATTGGTAAAAACCAATGATGGTAAGCTGCATGGGGATCATCACCAGGACAATGATCATGTTGTACAAAGACTTCTTGCCCTTAAAGTTGTAACCAACGATTCCGTAAGCTGTGAGCATAGCAAAGTAAACTGCGATCACCGTCGTCAAAACCGCAATGGTTACACTGTTAAGAAAGCCTCTCGGAAGGTCGAGCCCTTTACTGAGTAAGACTCTATAATTTGAAATCAAGTACTTGCTTGGCAGCAAGCTGATCCCCTGTTGAATCTCGACGGTTGAACGGGTCGAATTGACAATCAGCATCCAAACTGGGATGAGTGTAATGACTACCAGGATCACCAGGAAAAGGTAGACAAAAATTCGGGAAATAATGGTATTGGTTCGATAACTAGTTTTCATTTTCGTCCCTCCTACCTGTCAGCCTTAGCTGGCTGATCATGTTTCTCACGTAACAGGAAGAATATCAGCAGTGCGACCACGCTGGTCATCAGGAACACAACCAATCCAACGGACGAGGCTGCACCAATGTGACCTTTGCTGCTGTGAAATTTCATATACATGTTGATGGTGTTTGTGAGGATGGAATTGTGCGGGCTGCCTCTGCCATCCGTAAGCAGGTATGGGATGTCGAACATCTGCATACCTCCAACCAGTGACGTTACCAGAATATAAATCAAGACTGGCTTGATCAAAGGTAGTGTAATTCTCCAGAACATCTGGAATGTTCCCGCGCCATCAACGAAGGCCGCCTCATACAAGGAGGGCGAAATCGCCGTCATAGCAGCCATCAAGAGAATACAAGTCTGACCAAACCACATCCACCACTGGATGAACACCACCAAACCGCGCATAACTGCCGCTCGTCGTGTGAAGTCAATCGCCCCAGCCAGGAACCCGGATCGCACCAATAACTGGTTTACCGGTCCATAGAATGAAAATAACGAAAAGAAGAGCTTAAAAAGCCTGGATAAGCGCTACCGCACGAAATACCACATGAGCATGATCGAAAACCTCAATGCCATCAGGGATAACGGGATGGAGAGTTTTCTGACCGCCCAGGGTGAAAAGTGGCGCTGCCCCACATGCAGTGGCACGATCTGCTGCCACAACGGGCTCTGCCTGACCTGTCAGCTCGACACCTTCCTGGAAAACAAAAAATACCGCTGGAATGAACTATAATGAGGAAAGACCATGCAATCGATAAATAAATCCGTCAGGGAATATACCGCTCAACTGCAGCAAGGTCAGATCCAAAAAGCCTACAAAGGGATCATGACCTTAATGTCCAGCCTAAAGACCTGGCTCGAAAGCCGACATCCCGACTACGCTGTTAGCGGGCTCTATCCTGGATACATGGACATGACCTACTTTGCCTTTACTCCCCAAGTACTGAAGCAGCGCAGCCTCAAGGTCGCGATCGTGTATTTGCACGAGCAGAACCGATTTGAGGTTTGGCTGGGTGGTGCCAATCGAAAAGTTCAGGCGGAAACTATTGAGCGCTTCACGGGTAAAGACCTCGACGGCTTAACCCTTTCGGAAGTTAAACCCGGCGTCGACTCCATAGTCGAGATGAAACTCGTCGAGCAGCCCGACTTTGATCATCATGAAGCATTGATGCTGGCGATCGAAGACAAGTTGGTTGAGTTTACCGAGAAGATCACAAAACTTCTGCCCAAATAGCTTGTAAATCTTACCGACAATTCATCCCCACATATATAAAAAAAGCCAGGCTCGGGTGAGCCTGGCTTGCTAATTTTACTGAGGTTTACACTGGTGCGAGCGTGCCAGCGAAGATCATCCATGCCAGTGCCGTCTTGGCGGCCAGGCTGAGGATAATGTACACTCTCTCACCGAAGAGATAATCCTTCCACTTCCCAACCTTCTTGTACTGCAGGATCATGTTGATCGCGAAGGAATTGAAGAACACAAAAATGGTCGGGATGATCGCGTAAACAAACGCCGGTGGTTTGGCGCCAGAAGAGTTGATGGCGCTCAGGAAGTAGATCATGATCACAACCCAGGGGATAATCCCAGCGACGCTGCCATAAACAAACGACAGCCAATTGGTTTTTTCCGTGTACTGATTGTGGTACTCCATCATGATGCCAAACAGGTTCATGGTCGCGTTCAGGAAGAACATCAGGATGATGCTGCCCAGGTCCCAGATCCCAACCAGCTGACCGATGAGAACGATCATCAGCGATGAGCTCAGAGCGTATTCATAGAAGCGGATGGGGTTCATGTTGCGGCTGAGGAAGCCGGTGTAGCGCTTATAGCCAACGGTAGCAATGTAGAAATGAGCTACAGCGGAAATCAGCAGGAAGATCGCTACTGCGATACCAAAAGGAACTTCCCAGAAGAGCTTGGGATCAGGAATGAGCTTCCGGGTTTCGAGATTGAAAGTCAGGAAATTCGTAAAGATTGGATATGTTGTGTCATTGCTGAGCACGATCATGAGTACGCCCTGGATAAGGTGCAGGAAGCCCATGAATAAGTTGAAGCGGCGTAAGCCTTGATATTTTGTTTCCATTTAATCCTCTTTAGTGTTGCGTATAAGATAACTTAGAGAAGTGTATCATTTTGGTATTAATTTACAATTGTTTGTCCATACATCTAATAAGAATTCTCCGCAAGCGAGTCGGATATTTTTAGCAGAGAGCTGGCTGCAGATCATGCTGAGAACGGGTTATTAATAGTAGAATACTCTGAATAACAAAACGCGGCTGGCGACACGGGATCGCCCAGGTGAAATGTGGGGGCTTCCTCACTAAAAACTACACGGCATTTTGATTGCAGTGCAATTTTAACATGTGGAGGAATTTTGATGGATTACGAAGTCATTATCATCGGTGGGGGGCTCTCAGGGCTGACAGCAGCCAGCCTTTTGGCCAAAAGGCAGATGAAAGTTGCGCTAATCGATAAAAGTTACAACCCTGGTGGCTCTTGCGGCATATTCAAACGAGGGTCTGTGACCTTTGACATCGGCGCAGCAATGCTCTACGGCTTCGGTGAGAGCGGGTTTAACGCTCACAGATTTGTGTTCAACTGCCTGGAAGAGCCGATCGACATGATCCGGCACGATTTGTTGTATTGCGTCAATTATCAAGATCAGAGGATCTTTTTTTGGTCGGATGTAGAAAAGTTCGCTGACGAACTGGCGAGAGTTTTCCCCTCAGAAGTTGATAATATTCACCGTTTTTACCGGGAAATGACCAAAATGTATCAGCACATCATGGTGGAAACCCCCACCTACACCACCCCGGACGAAACCGACCCAAAGCAAGGGCTTAAAAGCCTCCTGAAACACCCGGTCTCCTATGCCAAATTCCTGGGGTACCTGAATAAAAGTGCCCGCAGCCTGCTCCAAAAGTACTTTACCAATCCGGAAATCTTCAACTTCTTTGACAAACTCACTTCAACCTATTGCTACGCCACCGTCGAGGAAGCCCCAGCGGTTTTGGCAGCGGTCATGTTCGTAGATAACCACACTGGCGGCAGCTACTATCCAGCTGGCTCCACCCTCTTCCTCCCTGGGAAGCTTGAAAAGGTCATCGAAGAAAATGGCGGCGACATGCTCCTGGAACGGGAGGTTGTCAGCATCCTTTTTGAGGATAATAAACCAGCGGGTGTGCTGCTGGATGATGGAACCGAACTAAGAGCGCCAAACATCATTTATTCCGGCACCGTCTGGAACCTGTTTGGTAAGCTCATCGACCCCGTCCACACCACGCAAGATCAGCGCGACTGGGCAAAAAACATGGTCCCCACCTATCCTAGCGTGGTACTTTACTCGGTTGTGGACCGCGAAGTCATTCCCGCAGACACAGTCCCAATTGAGATGCTGGTTGGCAACCCAGAAGAGTTGGATGAAAGCGAAGTCACTGCCTACATTCTCAGCATCGATGATAGAACCCTCTGCGCTGAGGATGAACACACCATCGTTGCCATCGGTCCGACTTTTGAACAATGGATCTCCCTGGATGAGGAGACTTATCAAAGTAGAAAGAAAAAGGAACAGGAACGTCTCATTGCCGTCCTCGAAAAACGTTTTCCCGGCTTCAAAGGTGCTCTTAGATACGCGGAAGTTGCCACCCCCAGGACGATTGAACGCTATACTCTCAAAAATGGCGGCGCTGTGGCCGGACCCAAACAAATGCTCGGGCAGCACATGCTGAAAAGGCTCCACACTCGCACTGAGTGGGATACGCTTTTCTGCTGCGGCGAATCAACCGTCATGGGCACGGGCACACCCACCGTCACCACCGAAGGTCTGTCTGCCGCGAACGGTGTGCTGAAAAAAGTCGGCAAAGAACCATTCGTCTATCGCGAAGGCATGCAGAATTACGTCCGGATTGTTCCCAAACCCTTTACAAAAGACAGATTGTATGTGGATTATGCGGAGAGGGAGCGCCGGGTTATGCTTAAGGCGGCGCGCTGCCGCCTTTGCGAACAGCCAACCTGTGTCCCGGATCGCTCGGTCGATGTGCGCGGCATCATGCGGCGTGTGGCAGTTGGGAATTTTGTCGGTGCGAAAAAGAGCTGGTTTAAAGCCCCAGTGGCTCAAAACAAGCTCGCGCAATTTGAAGGTAATTGCATCTGGAGTTTGGAAGGTGAAGAAGCCGTTCACATCCAGGATGTTATCTCTTATCTTGTTGAGGTTGTGGCATGAAAGAAAAATACGACGTTATTGTTGTTGGTGGAGGCATTGCCGGGCTGACAAGCGCGGCTTACCTTTGCCGCGCCGGGATCAACACGCTATTGGTTGAGAAACAGGAAAAACTGGGCGGATTGGTAAGCACTTTCTGGCATGAAGGTTTTGCTTTCGACGCCGGCGCGCGCGCCTTTGTGAATTCAGGGATTCTTCATCCAATGTTTAGAAGCCTTGGGATAAAAATGGAGGTTACCGACAACCCCATCACGATCGGAATTGTTGACCGCTGGGTCAAGATGCGTTCACGTGAAAGCTTGAACGATTATGCCAACCTGCTCAAAGGTATCTTTCCTGAGAGTGCTGCTGATGTTGACCGCATCATTGCAGAAATCAATAGGATCATCGTTTACCTGGACGTGCTCTACGGCATCGACAATCCCCTCTTCACTGAAGACATGCGCGACAAAGAATACCTCACCAAGACGCTTCTCCCCTGGTTCATCAAGTATCAGAGGAACATGCCAAAAATCGCCAGGCTCAATGAACCAGTCAACACCTATCTAAAGCGATTTACTACTAACGAAGCGCTGATCGGAATGATCGCGCAGCATTTCTTTGAAGACACTCCGACCTTTTTTGCCTTGAGTTACTTTGGGCTCTACCTCGATTACTTCTATCCAATGGGTGGAACGGGCAAGCTTGTTGAGGAACTTGCAAAAAAAGTCGTCGAAGCCGGAGGCGAAATTTTGGCCGGCACTTCCGTTGAGAGCGTCGATTCGCAATCGCACGAAGTTTTGCTGTCAGATGGTCAAAAAGTAGGCTACACGAAGCTTGTTTGGGCTGCTGACCAAAGCTCACTCTACAAGGTCGTCGCGGAGACGGGTGATTCCAAAATTCGGCAACAACGCGTGCTCACTGAAGCTGGAAAAGGTTCGGATTCGATCTACACTCTGTTTTTAGCAGCCGACCTGGAAAAAGAGTACGTGCGGGAACGCGTCGGCACCCACGCCTTCTACACCCCCGACACCCAAGGGATGCATAACCTCGGTGGTTGGAAAACCGCAGCCGCGCAGGGGAATGACCGTCTGCTCGTGTGGGTTGGGTCTTACCTCGAAAAAACCACCTACGAAATCTCCTGCCCATCCCTGAGAGATCCTTCTCTCGCACCGGAAGGAAAAACAGGGATGGTGATCAGCTCGTTGATGGATTACAGCCTCGTGAGGCGCTTCTCAGACGCGGGTCAGTATGAAGACTTTAAGCAATTCTGCAATCAAAAGATCATAGCGGTTCTGGAAAGACACCTCCTGCCTGATCTGAGCCAAAAGACACTCTTCAGTTTTGCGTCGACCCCACTCTCGATTGAAAATCGCACTGGCAGCAAACAAGGCGCAATCACCGGCTGGGCGTTCACCAACCCAGCTATGCCCTCAGAAAATCGTTTTAAGACCATGGGAAAGTCCATTAAAACGCCCATCCAGGATGTGTTTCAGTGTGGACAGTGGACCTTTAGCCCATCTGGAGTTCCGATCTCTGTCATGACCGGCAAGTTGGCAGCCAACACGGTGGTCAAAGCGCTCAAGCGCTGAAAGCCATGACATTTGAAATAATCAATCTCATCATTATGTGCCTGGGGCTCGCCTCCTCCGTGCTCCTGTTTTACCGATTTCCTGCACTGCCTGCAGCCAAGAAAGACAGTGATTTTCCTCCTGTTTCGATTATCATCCCCGCCCGCAACGAGGAACAGAACCTCCAACTCCTGCTTAAGGACTTGCAATCCCAGTCCCTAAAACCCCACGAAATCATCTGCGTCAATGATGACTCCTCGGATGGCACAGCCCAAGTCGCGCAATCCTTTGGCGCTACCCTGATCACCTTGCACGATAAACCCGCAGGCTGGACCGGGAAGACCTGGGCATGCCAGAACGGGGCTGCTCTCGCAAGTGGCTCGCTTCTGCTCTTCCTGGATGCAGACGTCAGGCTTGGCAAAGCCGGGCTTGCGCGCCTCGTTCGGGCTTATCAAGACTGTAATTGCACCATCTCAGTCCAACCTTTTCACTTAACCGAAAAGCCTTACGAACAGCTCTCGCTGGTATTCAACCTGGTGCAAATCGCAGCCAATGGCACCACCCTGCCTTGGAAGACCAACATCGGTGTGCATGGTCCGGTTCTCCTCATCCCGAAAGCGGATTACGACAAAATTAATGGGCATGCAAGCGTGCGCCAGTGTGTCGTGGAAGATATGGCTTTTGGGCAAAAATTGCAGGAAAACCAGATGCCTTACCAGCTTTTCATGGGGGATGAGGATGTCTCCTACAGAATGTACCCGGATGGGCTGCTCAGCCTGGTTCAGGGCTGGGTCAAGAATTTTGCGGTTGGCGCTGCCAAGACGCCTTTCGCGGCGTTCTTAATGAGCTTCTTCTGGATCGGCTCGATGGCAAACGTGCCTTTCTACCTCCTGGATGCACTCTTGAATGACAAGCTGCCCATGATCATTGCTTATGGCGCTCTTTACCCGCTTTGGGTCATCGTTCTTAGTGTTCTTTCCAGGAAAATCGGTCGCTTCCACATCCTTCCCATCCTTTTCTTCCCGGTCCTGATCATCGCGTTCTTATTGATCTTTATCATCTCGCTTGTCACCAAAGCCTTTAATCTACCTGTCCGATGGAAAGGGCGGGTTATTGCTGGGGAGGATAAGGTATGAGGATTTTCTTCCTGCCCACCGGATGGACGCTCGTCCTGTGCTTTGTGGTCTGGATCGTCATCAGTTTATCCGCGACCTACGTATGCCTTTTTTTACCAGACAAAATTTTCAATCCACGCGCGTTCTTTTTTCATTCTCACCCCTTTGAAAAAGAGGGCCAGATTTATGAAACGCTATTCAAAGTAAAAAGGTGGAAGCATCACCTGCCGGATGGCGGAGCACTTTGGAAAAAAAAGGGATACAAAAAGAGAGAACTTGATAACTTTTCAGAGGAAAATCTGGTTCGTTTTCTGCGAGAATCCTGTCGCGCCGAACTGACACATTGGCTGGTGATTCTTCCGTTTTGGGTGTTCGGATTCTTTCTTACAGCAACAGAAACCTGGGTTATGCTGCTTTATGGCCTTCTCGCAAACCTTCCCTGCATCATCGTGCAGCGTTATAACCGCCCCCGGTTTCTAAAATTGTTAGAAAAGACTCAATCCAACCAGCGTGCAGGTACCCCCCCGGTTTCTTGATGGCGCAGTAGTTTTGTTTAGATAATCATGATTTACAGGTTGTTTAGGGTGATTGTTTACACTTTTATCTATCTAACAGATCATAGAGGTAATCCCATTTTTGCCACGGTAACGGGTCACCACTGGGGGTGACCCCTACATTGAGAGGTATCCATCGTAGGGGCAGACCCCCGTGTCTGCCCTAGACTGTAAACAATCACCCAGGATAATGTGTAAACAATCACACCTGTCTATACACTACAGGTTGTTTAGGCTGATTGTTTACAGTTTTGTTTATCCAACAAATCACCCCATGCACTGATGGTGGGGTTGACGTCCGTGCGAAGCCTCCCCTTGTGGGACGCGTCAACCATGAATTTGCGGAACAGGCAGGCCTGTTCCCTACAATGATCTTGTTACATGTAATGGTCTCATCAGCCCTGAAAACTGTAAATAATCATCCCGGATAATGTGTCAATAATCATACCTATCTAAAAAATCCATAAACACATAAAAAAAGCGGGAGACTAACTGAATAGCCTCCCGCTTTAGAGTCCAAAAATATTTACTTTTTTGCTTTCAACTGGCTGTAAACAAGCGTTCCGACGAACACAACCAGGCTGATGATCAGTGTGACGATCACAGCTGGATATTGCGAATTGAATCCATCGGGTAAAGGCTTGTTCATCAGGTGCTTGATCAGGATACCAATGTAAGCCCATACGAGCACCAAGCCGTAGGGAACGTCACGATGCTTGAGCGTTGTTACTGCGCCGATAACCAAGCCAATCAAAAGGATGACGACAGTCCAAACCACTTCTGAGATACCCAGCAAATTCACAGGTGAACCCAGCTTGTCTACCAACAATGTGGTGGCATTGGCAATGGTCGCGACCGTGATCCAGCCGAAGTAGACGCTAAAGGGCAGACGAATGAAGATTTTCTCGTTGGCGGTCAATTTCTCTTTGTTGATGCGGATGTAGATCAGAGCCAGGCAGACCAGGATGATCAGCATGAACAGCATAGAAAGAAGGATGTTCTTGTAGTGCCACGAGAATATCCATGCAACGTTCGCCAGCGAAGAGATCGCGAATAGGGTTCCAACCTCTTTTAGCAAGGCGGTTTTGACCTCTTTGCCTTCTTTGCGGAAGAGACCGAGCTGATAGGCGGTATGTAATGCCAGTAACAGGTAGATGACACCCCAGATGATGAATGTAATACCGGTTGGCGCAAACAGATTCGGGTAGGAATCGGATATGTCCCCAGTGATCATCCCGTTGATCGGCAGCGCGTTGGCGAGACCGTTAACGATGACCATGGCAAGGTATGTAATAAGAACTAAAATACTGACTGAATTTACTTTTTTCATGTTTACCTTCTTCTCCTTTTGTAATTTACAACTTTCAGAGTATATCAGGTTCTATACGAAAATTACCCGATCTTGTAAAGCCCTGTCATTTTTTCGTTCGGGCTTCCCAGCACCTTGTCGAAGTCAGAAAACATCGGCCGCATTTTAACCATTCCGCGAAACAGACACGCCCCTGGCCGTGAGTGATATTGCTGATGAAGATCGTGTCTGTAGTTTGAAGCCCTCGCAAGCATGACTCAAGGCACAAACAAGGATTAATCCAAATATAGGTTCCTCCAATGGATGGAAACAAGGTGGTCAAATTGAACCGTTTTATTATTAATATGTAAAATGAAATAATTGACACACCAAACTGCTGTTTTACTTGAAATTTTACAAATATTCGCTATACTGATGTCATAATGATTTTGACAGCCTTGTCTGGTTAAAATCTTTCCGTACTACTTCTCAAACCGTCCAATCGAATACGTCCTAGTTAGGTTCGTTCTAACACCTGCAATCCTGTGAAGAGACCAGGGGAAAAATGTTAATCAATCAGCTGTTTATCATTAAGGAGGAAGTGATGAAATCCTGGCGCGTTTTAGGTATTGTGATTATCTTGTTGCTTATTGTCGGATCTGTGTCGGCAGATGCTCCCACGACCACAGGTCACCCGGCAAATGAGCCCTGGTCCATTGAGTATGTCCAACGCTACTCCATGTCTGACGTAGGGAGGTACGTCGCAATTGCCCACCATCCCAGGACGGGTAAGGCTTATATCAGTTATTACGACGATTATCACACCGACGTGATGATGGCGCATGAAGTCACCCCGGGCACCGGAAACTGCGATGGCAACACAAACTGGGAATGCGAGGTTGTTGACACTGATACTTTAAATGGAAAGTACACCTCCATCGATGTGATCTATGTCCCACCATCCCCTCCCATTCCGGGATTTACCAGAATCGCGATCTCTTATTACCACGAGACCACACAATCCTTAAGAGTGGCGATCTACAGCTCCTTCCCCTCCCTGTATAGACCGGAGACATAGGTAACAAGTGATCGGACACATAGGTTACACATTGA
>CAYRYL010000051.1:0-14164 GCA_964428425.1 uncultured Anaerolineaceae bacterium
ATATCCCGGACGCCGCTGAGTGCCATGTAGAGCGTGCGTGGGATCGGGGTGGCGGTGAGGGTGAGCACATCCACCTCGGAGCGTAATTTTTTCAGGTGCTCTTTGTGGGTCACACCAAAGCGTTGCTCTTCGTCGATCACAACCAAGCCGAGATCCTTGAACTGCACATCTGCCGAGAGCAGGCGATGGGTGCCAATCAGGATGTCCACCTGTTTCGCAGCAGTCAGCCGAATGATCTCATCCTGGGCTTTGTTGGAGCGGAAGCGCGAAAGCATCTCGACCGTGACCGGGAAGACAGAAAGGCGCTGGCGGAAGGTTTCGTAGTGCTGCTGCGCCAGCACGGTGGTGGGCACTAATACCGCCACTTGTTTACCGTTCGTGACCGCTTTAAAAGCGGCCCGCAAGGCAACCTCGGTCTTGCCGTAGCCCACATCGCCGCAAAGCAGCCGGTCCATTGGGCGCTTTGATTCCATGTCGGCTTTGACTTGTTGAATAGCCAGCAATTGATCCGGGGTTTCAATGTAAGGAAACGAGGCTTCCAGCTCTTTTTGCCAGTCATTGTCTGGTTCGAAGGCGTAGCCTTCAGCGGTCTGTCGCTTTGCGTACAGTTCCAGCAGATCCTGGGCTACCTCCACGAC
Source organism: uncultured Anaerolineaceae bacterium (assembly GCA_964428425.1). Lineage (GTDB taxonomy): Bacteria > Chloroflexota > Anaerolineae > Anaerolineales > Anaerolineaceae > Mesolinea. The sequence continues at coordinate 639 of CAYRYL010000051.1, forward strand.
AGCATGGCGCACACGACTTTTGGTCAGATCCCAATCGGCTCCACCAAGGCGGCTCAAACCGGGAGGACCTCCTTCAGGTCCGATATAGCGTGTCACTCGATCAGCCTGGTGGATGGGGACGTAAAGGACATCGTTGTCCTTATAAGCAATTGAGAGGTATTCCCGTTGGACGCCATCGATGTTGGGGGTGTGCAGCCCAACGAACCTGCCAATGCCGTGGTCCACGTGCACCACCCAGTCTCCCGGTTTGAGGTCGGCGTAGACCGTTTCGGGGACTTCTGTATTGAACATCGGACGTCGGCGAGGCTGAGGTCGGCTCCATCCGAATATTTCGCTATCGGAGAGAAGATGTTGCTGGATTTTGCCTTGTTTTAGGACCCAACCGCCCGAAATAGACCCCTCGATGAAATGACCCTGGGGTTCCTCAGCGCTGACATCTGGATAAGTTTCAGCCCAAAGCTGCTTCAACCTGGCAGCCTGGCGTGAAACAACCGTCCAGGGAATGGCTTCCTTGTCGAGGGTCTCAATATGATACTGGTATTCCTTGAGCCGACCGGCAAACCGGGGACCAGGACCAAAGTCAGCAGAGAGGGACGAGCCACCCTCAGCGTTGGTGTGACCAAGCTCAAGCATTTGATGCTGACTGAGGCTGTCTGCTAATTCAGACCAGGTCAGGTAAGGAATCGGGGCATTCCCGGCGAGCGTGTGATTGGCAACCTGGTTCGCCCTGCGTTCAGTGGACTCTTCTTCGATGTCGTTGGCTGCAGCTTCAATGAATTCCTGTCCGTCCAGCAGGACCAGGGCTTCCTTGGGCAGGAAGTCGACCAGGCTGGAAGGGAATCGGTAAAGCTCTGGTATTTGCAGTTCTGTCGGTTGGTAGGGCAGCTCTCCCTCGTCAGTCGAGCCGAGAACCAGGGCTTCGGATGCCGGGAAAAGCACAGCTTGATCCAGCTTTTCAGTCGTGCGTTGAGTAGCAGGGTCAAACAATCGCAGGGTGTCGATTTCCGGACCGAAAAATTCGATTCGAACTGGCCAGGGGCTGGAATGAGACCAGGCGTCAAGAATGCCGCCACGGCGGGAGAACTGACCCGGTCGGACGACGATATTGCTGTATTCATACCCCAGCCTCACCAGGTTGGCGCTGGTTTCTACCAGGTCGCGCTGTTCTGCCAGGCGGATTCGCAGTGTATTTTTCAGGAAATCCCGGCGTGGGATGGTACGGGTCATGGCAGCCCGGATTGGGGCGATCACGATGCTGTGCGATTGGGGTGCTCCACCAGGTAGCCAGTAGGTACTGAACTCGGTCAGCACCCGCAAACGGTCGTGGCGGGTGCCTTCGGACCAGGGCAAATCTTCGTAAAAGGAAGGGTTGGGTTCTGCAAAATATAGGTTGACGCCTTCTGGAAGCCAAAAACTGAGTTCATCAAAAAGCGATAAAGCCCTATCTGCCCGATTCGTGAGCAGCAAGATTGGCTTTTCCAGGTCATGATGCAGGGCGGCCAATAACGCCAGGCGAACCGCGCGCGGCAGTCCCAAACCGCGTAGGCTGCCGCCGGTGTAGTCGCCTTCCTGCAGCCTGATCAGCAAATCCTGATAGGCGGGAAGGCTGGCTAAGGGCGCAAGGAGTGGATAATTAGCCGACTTCCCCATTGTATTTGTTCATGGTTTTTGTAAGACCTTCATTGATGAAGGTCTGGCTGGCTTCGACCACAGTTTGCAGGACGATCTTCAATAGTTCCTTTTCGCCGGGGAGAAAATCTTTGAGCACATAATCGACTGGATCCATCTGTCCGGGCGGTCGACCGATTCCCAGCCTCATTCGGGGGAATTCTTGTGTTCCAAGCTGCGTGATGATGGATGCCATCCCGCGCTGCCCGGATGTGCCTCCGCTTGGGCGCAAGCGCAGAGTGCCGAGGGGCAGGTCGAGATCGTCGTGGATGACCAGTAAGTTTGAAAGCGGCAACTTGAAAAACCGCAACAAAGGTGCGATTGCCCTGCCGGACTCGTTCATGAATGTCATCGGTTTTACGAGCACGACTTTGCTCTCGCCAAACTTACCTTCACCAATCATGGCTTTGAATTTCACTCGTTTAACGGGGATATTCAAGGCGTCTGCCAGCGCGTCGACCGCGAGGAAACCAAAGTTGTGGCGGGTATGGCGATACGCCAGCCCTGGGTTGCCCAGTCCGACGATCATCACTGGAAAATCTTTGTCCATGTCTTCCATTTTCTACCCGCTTTCGCAATCTTTTATTTTAACACGGAATAGCCCGCCAGCCCACGTCTTAGATTTGTGAGTTTATAGCTTGCCACCCCACGGAGCAAGAAAATGTTCAGGTTAGTTGAGGGTAATCTGCCAGGCAAAAAGTCCGGGGTGCAACGCTTGATGGGCGGGTGAGCAACGGGGATCGATCGGGTAGTGCAGTAACCTTAACCACAACAGACCGCATGATAGCGGTCTGTTGACGAATTGGTTTGAATTTAGATGAATAACGAGGGCAAAAAGCTGCTGATGTTCCTGAAAATGGCAAAAAAGCTACCACCCAGGATGACAATCGGCAGGGCTATGCAGATACACAGCACGAGCAAGACAATCAAGATGATTGCCCAAACCGGGAATTTATCTTTCTTGACAGGTTGGGCTGGAGGGGTAGCGACGTAATCAACCACTTTGGGAGCTTCTTCGGCTTTTGGGGCTGCCGCGGGTGTTGGTTCCTCGGCACCGGGCGTGTAGAGATTGTCGTTCCAGCGACCGGGATCGTCGGCGGCTTCGTTCACAGGTGCGCCCCAGCGGTCAGCTTCTGGTTGAGGGGGAACAGGGGTTAGAGGAGTTTCTGGCGCGCTCCAGGTTTCGGCTGAAGCCTTGTGAAATTCATCCTTCACACTGCTCCAGTCGCTTTCAACGATTTCAGCTGCTTCGGCAACCTGCTCCTGGGCGGCTTCGTGAACTTCTTCAACGTGGGCTTGCGCCTGCTCGGCAGACTCTTCCACTGGTTTCCAAGCATTTTCAGCAGCGTCGTCCAGCTTGCGTTCAAACTCCTGGGCTGCATTCTCAAGGTTATCGTCCATTTTTTATCCTTTCACAACAGGTCCATTCAGAACTTACGGAGTTTATTATACAACATTCACTGACGCTTAGAAGTAAAGAACAAACCCTTGCTTCTTGAACAAAATTTGCGTTTACCAGGTAAGTTGGTTTTGGGTATAATTGTTAATAGAAAGTGAGGTAACTATGAAGAAATTTCTCTCGGAATTTAAAGAATTTATTACTAAAGGCAACGCGCTAGATCTGGCAATTGGCGTTGTCATCGGTGGCGCGTTTGGCGCCATTGTCAAATCTTTGGTTGAAGATTTGATTATGCCTGTCATTGGTCTGCTCTTGGGTAATGTTAATGTGTCTGATCTCTTTATCCAACTGAATAAGGCCAAAGTAGCAATCCCCGCCGGCACCACTCTGGCTGCCGCCAAGGAAGCTGGCGCTGTGTTGTTTGCTTATGGCAACTTCTTGATGGCAATTATCAACTTCATCATCATTGCCTTCGTCATTTTCCTGCTTGTGAGAGCCATCAACAAAACCCGCAAGCCTGCTGAAGCTCCTGCTGCAGCACCAACCACCAAGGCTTGCCCCTTCTGCAAGACTGAGATCCCGCTCGAGGCAACTCGTTGCCCCCACTGCACATCCCAGTTATCCTAATCACTGCAGATCTCAAAAAAGCTGTCCGCGAGGACAGCTTTTTTGATTCAGGCATGCTACAATTTGCAAATGCAAAATCAAATTCACTTCGGCGACAACCTGCCATTCCTGCAAAAACTGCCAAACGACACAATCGACCTGATCTACATCGATCCGCCGTTTAATACCGGGAAAATGCAATCTCGCAGGCAGCTCAAGACAACCCGTTCGGACGAGGGAGATCGAATTGGGTTCGGTGATCAGAGTTATGCAACCGAAGTGATCGCCAAGCGCGATTACCGCGACAGTTTCAAGGATTACCGGGCGTTTCTCGAACCCAGGCTTTTGGAGGCTCACCGCGTGCTGAAGACTTCCGGGAGTATGTATTTCCATATCGACTTTCGCGAAGCACACTACTGCAAAATCCTGCTGGATGAGATCTTCGGGCGTGAAAACTTCCTGAATGAGATCATCTGGGCATACGATTTTGGCGGACGGGCTAAGGATCGCTGGCCTGCCAAGCATGACAACATTTTTTATTACGCGAAAGACGAAAACAATTACACCTTCAACCGCCAGGATATTGACCGCATCCCCTACATGGCTCCGGGCTTGGTGGGGGAGGAGAAGGCAAAGAAAGGCAAACTCCCCACTGATACCTGGTGGCACACGATTGTGGGCACTAACAGCAAGGAAAAAACCGGCTATCCTACGCAAAAGCCCCTGGGTGTGCTCGAGCGGATCATCCGCGCGTCTTCAAACCCGGGTGAGGTAGTGCTGGATTTCTTTGCCGGCAGCGGAACCACCGGCGCGGCATGCCTCAAGCTGGGCAGGCACTTTGTGCTGGTGGATAACAATCCTCAGGCGGTTGAGGTCATGCAGAAACGCTTCGATCATGAAGATGTAATGTGGACAAGAGATGAATGACGAAAGAGCTTACCCGATCATAGATTTTGACCCCGACAGGGACGCAATCATTCGACCATTCATGACAGAGGAGCCCCCAGATTTTCCTGAGTTGGTTGTGATGTGTTTTTTCAAGGAAGTAGTAGAAAAGGTCGCGCAGGAATATTCAGCCAAAACCGTTTATGTCGGCAAATCAGAGGTGGGGGAAGTTCCGTATTACGAAATTAACTATGAAGGTAAACGCCTGGGTTTCTTCCAGACCTTGGTCGGCGCGCCGCTGGCAGTGGGGTTCATGGAAAAAGCCATTACCATGGGTGGCAAAAAGTTCATAGCTTGCGGTGGAACAGGCGTTATAAACCCGGAGTTGGCAGTCGGGCATTTGTTGATCCCAACCGCGGCAGTTCGGGATGAGGGTACCTCCTATCATTACTTGCCGCCCGCATTCGAGATTGCAATAAATCCAAAGGTTGTGGCGAACATTGAGAAGGTGGTCGAAGCGGAAGGGCTGGAATACCTGTTGACCAAGACCTGGACAACGGATGCCTTTTATCGCGAAACCAAAGGGCGTGTGGCGTACTTTAGGCAGGCTGGCTGTGATGGCGTGGAAATGGAAGCCTCAGCCCTGGCTGCGGTGGCGGAGTTCCATGGAGTCGAATTTGGAGCGATTTTCTACGGTGGGGATCTGGTTCAGGCTGATGGCTGGGACCACCGTGGCTGGAATAACCGGACCGAGATCCGTGAGAATCTGTTTTGGCTGGCTGTGAAGGCTTGCCTGAGTCTGAAGGAGTAGCGGGAAAATGCCAATTATTGAATCACATCTCCAACTATTAACCAACAAGAATGCGTTGCCTGGTCTTGAAGGATCTACAGACATTCTTCTGCCAAACTATGATGGATTTGGGCTGGCTAATCTGACTCCAAGCATCAGCCGTTGGCTTGGAGGTCCGGAATTCTCAGCCCCAGTATTTTCGAATGCGATTCTGGATCAGTTCGCCCCGAAATACAAGCGAGTCGTTCTGCTTCTGGTGGATGCGCTTGGTTACAACCAATTGATCCGGTTGATGGAACAGGGTCAAGCGGATTTTTGGAAGCGGAACCTTGCCAATGGAAAATTGTTCCCCATAACCAGCATCTCCCCCAGTACAACATCCACGGCTCTGACAACCCTTTGGACTGGCAGTACCCCACTGGAACACGGCATTATTGGCTATGAGATGTGGGTCAAATCACTCAGCATGGTGATCAACACCATTTTGCATTCACCGATTACCTTTGCTGGCGATGTTGGCGGGCTTGCAAGGGCGGGGTTTGATCCCGTAAGTTTCCTTGGGGTTCCCCCAGTGGGCGAGCAATACACAGCCAGGGGCATAGAGAGCCATGCTTTTGTGCCAGCAAGCATCGCCAATTCCGGGCTTTCAAAAATGCATCACGTGGGCACACAATTGCACGGCTACACGGCGGAAAGCGACTTTTTGGCGAACTTGCGCGACCTGCTTAATTCCCGTCCAAATAATCGTAAGTTTGTTTACGCGTATTGGAGCCATGTGGACAGCCTTATGCATCGTTATGGCACTTATAACGAACGTGTGACTGAGCAATTTAAGAGTTTCAGCGATGCGTTTGAACGCATCCTTTTGAACAAGCTCGAACCCTGGGCCCGAAAAGATACGCTTTTCCTGCTGACAGCAGATCATGGGTCGGTCGAGACGCCCTACAATCCTTCATTCGAGTTGAGTTCCCACCCAGACCTGGCAAATATGTTGGTGATACAACCCACGTGTGAGGGAAGATTGCCATACCTCTACCTGAAACCGGGGCAGGAAGAAGCCGTGCGCCAATATTTTAAGCACGCTTGGCCAGGTCAATTCGATATGATCACACGCCAACAGGTGCTGGATTCAAGCTTACTTGGTCGCGGAGTTCCAAATAGTGACATTGCCAATCGCATTGGCGACCTGGTTGCCATCCCGCATGGAAATACCTATCTTTGGTGGGTGAACAAAACCAATGTGATGTTGGGACGCCACGGCGGTCTTCATCCGGATGAGATGTTGGTGCCGCTTTTTGCCTTGCCCCTCGATTGAGAGAGATCCAAGCTGATTTCTCGGTAGCCGAAGCAATTGATCACACGTGTTTCATTTTGCAAGGTTTCACGTGCCTTTAATGGATTGTAGAGGTGAACATGCCCGTGCACGTGCAACACGGGCTTGAAATGCTTGATTAGCCATCGGAAAGCGTCTACTCCCCTGTGAGCTTGATCGTCGTCATCGTGGACTCCGGTTGGCGCGGCATGGGTGACCAAGACATCCAGGTACCGCCCGTAGCGTATTTTGTTTAATTGTAATTGGGGGACCAAACCTAAGACCATCAGCCACATCTGCCTTTGCGTATACTGATAGGCGCGCCGGTTGTAGCGCAGGCTGCCTTCGATGCCAGCCACGATCAGATCCAAGCCTGGATCGTAGATAACACGTCGGTGCAAGTTGACAGCGCCTTGCGGATGATGACGCACTTCTCCTTCATTGTCCTCCACGTCGAACACGTGGTTGCCCTGGACGTAATAAAGGGGCAAGTCGAGCATGCTAACCACGAACTCAAGATACGACCAAGGCAAGTCACCACAACTGACAACTGCATTCACACCGGGAAATCGATCGCGGATATGGGCGCTGTATACGGCAGGAACCTCCACGTCACTCAGGCAAAGCAGTTTTTTCTGGCTCACACACCTTGAGCCACAGCAACTGCTGCAGCCATCCCACCTTCGTGCGTGATGGAGACTGACCACTCGTCCAACCCTTTGGCTTGTGCGACTTCAAGGGCGACTCCGTGCAGGAAGACGCTGGGTTCACCGCTGGATGCATGCAAAATTTCGATGTCCTGCCAGGCAACTTTGCCGATTCCAGTGCCGAGCGCTTTGGAGACGGCTTCTTTGGCGGCAAAAATACCTGATAACGTTTCGTTGTCATCCCGTGCCTGGGCAATTTCGGCTTCGGTGTAGACCCGGAGGATGAAACGCGTTCTGATGGCAGGATTGACATTTGCCAGACGGGAAGTTCGAAGAAGGTCGATGCCGCATTTGATCATGTGAGTGCCTTTCCGGCAGAGGTTATGACTAACTTATCCAGGTCCCAGTAGCGTTGCGCGGCTGCCAGGACTTCGTCCGCAGTAATGCTTTCTATGATGGCCGGTAACTCGCGAAGGTGATCCAAACCGTAGCTGTAGCGTTCGATGCTGACCAAGATGGAAGCGATACCCGCGTTGCTTTCGAGTGAGAGAGGAATCCTGCCTAAAGACTGAGTTTTAACATCCCGCAGTTCCTGCTGGGTGACAGGTTCGGTGGTAAATCGCATCAGTTCCAGCCTGAGCAGCTCGATGGCTTTTTCGAGATTGTCCGGGTTGACGCCCGCAGAGATCATCCAGGCTGTCGGTCCAATCCCAGCACCAAGGTGGCTTGAAACCTCGTATGCCAAACCAGCTTTTTCGCGCACGGCTTTGCCAATGCGTCCCATCATGCCATACTTGCCGAGGATGGAGTTGCCGACAGAACAGACCTGGTAGTCACGGCTGACAGTCTTTGGGGCTGGAACGCCGATGATCAAGTCGCTTTGATTTTTACCTTCGAGCTCTACATGGCTTCGGATGGCAGCGTCGGGTGGAACAAAGGGAGGGAGCGTTTCAGGAGGGGACTGATGACCTTGCTGCCAGGCTCCCAGGGTTCTCGAGAAAATATCCTGCGCCAATTCAGGTTCAATCCCACCGCAGACAGCCAGTACAAATCCGTTAGGTCCGTAGTGGGTTTTGTGGAACAATTTCAAGTGTTCTAATTTTAAATTAGACACACTTTGCGCATAGCCGTTATCAGGATGTGCGTATGGATGGGATCCATAAAAGGCGCGATTGAATGATTGTGAAGCCATTTCGGCCGTGTCCTGGTTTTGGATTGCTATGCCGGTCAGAATTTGATTGCGAACGCGCTTGAATTCTTTTTCCGCGAACCTTGGTTCCTGGACTACCTCCACTAATAGGTTCCAAATTGTCTCGAGGTCTTCCCTGAGGCACTGACCGAAAAAGGTGGTTGAAAGATGTCCCGTGCCGATTGAGAGCGACGCGCCAACGCTTTCTATTTTGTCGTGAAGGCGTTGGAAGTTCAGCCGCTTTGTCCCGGTCATTAACATATCGGTTGTAAAAGATGCCAGACCGTACATTTCACCAGTGTCTGCAATTGCGCCAGGCTGCATGTACCCGGTGAAGTAGACTGCCGGGCTTGTAGGATTGGGGTAAGCAAGCAGGGTCGTGCCGTTGCTAAAGCGTTGGCGCAGGATGGTAGATGAATCGGGCATTGAGGTACTCACATGCCCTCCTGGTTATCTTTTGCGCGGTAGATTCCAACAACTCGCTGATCTTTGCGCAGATAATTACGGGCGGCCTTCAAGACTTGGGATGGGGTGACCGAGCTTAAGCGGGTGAGGTACTCAGCGACCCACTGGTAATCGGCGAAGGAACTGGCATAACCCATCCAGAAACCCTGGTTGGTGATGTTGTCAGTGCTATAAGCGAATAGTGCGCTGGCTTGCTTGATGGCGCGTTCAATTTCCCTGGTGCTTAACTCGCTGGAGATAACACGCTGCACTTGTTCGTCGACGATCCTTAATGCAGCTTCGGGGTCACCATCGGGTCGGATGGTCGCAAAGATCTTGAAAACACCCGGGTCGATGCTCGCGGAGAGTTCACCAAACACGGAGGCAGCAACATCCTCCTCAACCAGGGCTTGATAAAGCCGGGAGGTGCGATTATTGATGCCGCCACTGCCAAACATATTCAGGGACGAAGGTCCAGTCAGGAGGCTTTCGATGATGCTGTAGGCAAAGAAATCGGGGTCTGCTGCAGCAGGGCAGCGCCAGGCAATTTCGAGGTAGTGAGCCTCACCCGGTCCTTCCATATCGATCCGATCTCCTGGATTGAGTGATGTTTCAGGCGCAGGCACAGATGGATTGACAGGATGCGAGGGGATGCTGCCAAACAGGTTTTCCACGTCATCCAACACGGCTTCTGGGGAAATATCTCCAGCAACGCACAATACTGCGTTCGAGGGTTGATAGAAATTGCGATAATGCAGAAAGAGATCGTCACGGGTGATGGCGAGCAAGTCTTCTTTGGAGCCCAGAACTTCGTTGCGATAGGGGTGGGCTAGGAAGCAGCGTTGTTGTACGGCTTCATCGAGGCGAAACTCAGGGTAATTTTCAGAGCCTTCGCGTTCCGAGATGATCACTGTGCGCTCGGATTCCACATCTCCAGGATTAAAAAGACTGTTGACCATGCGATCAGCTTCCAGTTCTAGCGTGAGACGCAGGTGGGCAGAGGGCATCGTTTCAAAATAGGTGGTCCAGTCGGAGCTGGTAAAGGCGTTGGAATAGCCTCCCACGCGTGAAACCATGTTGTCTATATCGTCGCCAGTGAACTTCCTGGTACCCTTAAACTGCATGTGTTCCACCCAGTGGCTCAGACCAGTCTTACCCGGGAGTTCGTTTCTTGACCCAATTCCATACCAGATCCAAGTGCTCGTCACCGGTGCGGTGTGGATTTCCTTTAGCATCACACGCAAGCCGTTTTTGAGTTGCGCCTGGTGAAGTTTTTGGTTGAGATCGATAGGCATGGGGATCAGGATTTACTTTGTTTGCGCTGGCTTTGTTCTTTGGAAAGGTATTTTTTAGGTCGGACCACTAAAAACAATCCAATGCAAATAACAACAATACCAATCATCACACCCCGGGACTGTAATGTGCCCAGCAGAACATAAGGCAGAGGATTGGTGCCAAAGCCAAAGGCGTCTGCGAGTGCGGTGAAAGCGCAAATAACGTAACCCGTGGCGATGATCCGCGTGCCAAAATCTGCTCTGAGGGATTTTGGACCGCCATTCCAAAAGGCGATTAGCAAACCGGTTGCAGATAGGGTCATCAATCCGATACCGAGCAAAATAACAATGATCTGGACGAAACCGATGTATTGTCCCCGATCCAAGCCAAACAGATCTGGTCGTAAGCCAGTCAGAAGTGTCAGAAATCCCACAACAATACCGGTAAGCCCAGCCTTAACCTGGAACTTTGGAAATGTTCCTGCTTTTACGGCTTTTTTTGGGTTGTTGGGGTCAAGCAGAACATCTGGTTGGCTCAAAGAGGTTCCTTTGCCTTAATCAGGCAGCGTGGCTTGGATCATTTCGAGGAAGTTCCCCGAAGCAATCTTTTCTATCTCATCTGAATCATACCCCAATTCTTCGAGGAAGGGGAACAACCGCGGCAGATCCGCGATGGTGTCGATTTCCGCGGGCGCTTGTTCAACTCCAAGTCCGCCGTCAAAATCAGTGCCGATGCCAACGTGACTGACATCGCCTGCCATTTGGCAGATAGTGTCGATCTGTTCTGCCACCAAGCGGAGGGAAGTGGCAGGTTTTCCGCCATCTTCATTCCAAACAGCGTTGAGGAAGCGATTAATGGGCATTACACCAATTAATCCGTCGCGTGCAAGCAGTTTGTTGATCACCTCGTCGCTCAGGAGGCGGTTCGAGTTGTACCCTTTCACCAATTTTGCGGCATTGGCATGGCTGGCGATGATTTGACCAGGATACAGATCAAGACATTCAAGCGCTGCAGGCTCATCCATGTGGGAGAGATCGAGCACAAATCCAACCTCTGCCATGGCGCGGATCAGGTCTCTGCCTTCGGAGGTGAGTTTACCTGGTTCCCGGGTACCACCGCAAAAGCGATTTCCCGCCCAAGCCAAACCGATCATTCGCAGACCGCGATCCCACCAGGCTGGAAGCTCATCCAAATCGAGGATGCCTTCAGCTCCTTCCATCAATGGGACGATGCCAAGTGGCTTCAATGTATCTGTGTGAGACTGCCAAAGATCGAGGTGATTTCGAAGTTCCTGCCTGGTCAGCACAAGCCGAAAAGAGTCGGATTGGGTCTCTGCCAGCCTATGGTAATGATCCAACTGATTCCAATAGATGCGATGGGCTTCAGCCGGGCTGCTGTAGTACTCTTCACCCTCGAAGTTCGGGTTGCGATGACGTTCAGGGACGGAGAAGAGGGTTCCAAATACCAGCCCCACATTGGCAGCGTTGTACTCAGGCAAGCCGAGCAGGGAGCCTCCACCACTAAACGCGTCAACGCCGGTTTGTCGGTCGCGCAGGCGGGTTTGGGCGTTTGGCAGGCGATAATCACGACCAAGAACGGTCATGTTATAGGCAAGGTCCTGGTGAGCGTCGAGAATTAGAGGCATAGGTATCAAAAAGCGCCGGTTTTGGCCGGCGCTTCTATGTGTTGACTGATTAGTCTTCTTTGACTTCTTCGTCGGCTTGGGGTTCCACCACTTCAGCGGCTTCTTCCACAACTTCCTGAACTTCCTCGACGGTCTCTGCGACGGTTTCAGGAGCTTCAGCAACGACTTCTTCCACAACCTCTTCGACGGTCTCTGCGACGGCTTCGGGAGCTTCGGCGACGACTTCTTCCACAACCTCTTCAACGGGTTCGGGGGTTGCTTCGCCAAGCATGGTGGCGATAGTCTCACCCTCAGTGCTGGGGTTCAAGTCGAAATCAGCTGCGAGGGATTTCCAGTCGGAGTCGGCATAAGCTGGTGAGTCCACGCGGCGCATGCTCAAACCGATGCGATGATCTTCGTCTTCGATTTTCAGAATACGCAGTGTCACGACATCACCGACCTTGATAACTTCCTTTGGATGGTCCACACGGCGGTCACTTAGCTCTGAAATATGGATCAGACCTTCCAGATCACCGGGCATGTTCAGGCGTGCAAAAGCGCCGAAACTGGTCAGACGAGTAATTTCGCCTTCTACCAATTGACCAACCTTCAGGTTCTTGACCTGTTCTGACCAGGGATCTCCCAGCAGTTGGCGAATGGACAGACCGATGCGGCGTCGTTCGCGGTCAATGCTGATGATTTTCACTTTGACTTCTTCGCCGACCTTTAGCACTTCGTTAGGGTTGACCACACGGTCCCAGGAAATCTCGGACATGTGCACCAGGCCATCAGCTCCACCGATATTGACGAAGGCGCCAAAATCAGCCAGGCTGGTGACACGACCCTTGCGAACGTCGCCTTCAGCCAGATCTTCCAGAACTTTGTCGCGGATTTGGTCGCGGGTTTCGGTGCTGGCAGCACGCTCGCTAAGGATCAGGCGATGACGCTCACGATCGACTTCAATGACACAAGCTGAAATGGCATCGCCGACAAAGCTCTTGTATTTGGCTTCGGGGGTATCACCTGACATGCTTAATCTGCGGCTGAGACTTAGTTGGGATGCGGGAATGAAGCCACGTATTGTAGACAACGGGACCAGCAGCCCTCCCTTGTTGTAGCCAACCACAGTCGATTCAAAGCTTTCGCCAGAAGCCAGTGCGGCTTCGGCATCGATCCAGCTTTGTTCTTCAACTGCACGGACGAACGAAAGAATAAGATTGCCTTCCTGATCATGTGGGGTTACCACAAAAACCGGGATGGCTTTGCCAACCTCGAAAGTTGCCAGAATTTCCGCGGGGATCGCCTCGTGTTCTTTTCCGACGATCAGTCCCTCTGACTTGGCACCAACACTAACAAGGATCTGTGATCCTGAAATGCTGGCGATGATACCGTCACGGATTTCGCCCGCGACTGGCATTTGGAAAGAGAAGTCCTCGGAATTGAGATATTCTCCCATCAAACTTTCCATGGTTTGTACTTTTTCGCTTTCCTTGTTGCTCTCCTGGTTTTGATCTTGCATACTAATGGCGTCGTTGTCTGACATTGATTGAACTCCGAATTAAGATTTGGCACTGATTATAGACCCAGAATCAAAATCCCGCAACCCAAATTACCATAATCGATCAAAGAACCTGTAGGATTACCATACATCTTGGACAGTGAGTAAGAAGTAAATAGCAGGAAATGG
>CAYRYL010000052.1:0-13739 GCA_964428425.1 uncultured Anaerolineaceae bacterium
AGAAGTGTTACCTATGTCTCCGAACGACTGTTACCCTTCTGTCCAGTCTATACACGCATCAGGAGCACATCCGGGCTGTCATTCATGAAGTCGTACAACGGCTGGGTGCCAATCGCGAAGGTCGCGACAAATTTGCCGGGGTGTAGCGTCTTGCGGCTGTTATCCGCCGCGCCAGACTTCCAGAGCTTGTAAACCCCATCCACCAGCAGTTCGGAGTGGATCCCCAAGTGCCTGCGGTCTGCGATGAAATCAGCCACAGCAGTCGGCATACCGCCGATGCCCAGCTGAACGGTGCAGCCGTCCTCGATAAATTCAGCCACATTCCCGCCAATAAGTTCATCGAGCTCACTTGGACTGGTGGGTGGCACTTGCACCAGTGGGCTGTCAAACGCCACAAAATGATCCACCAGCGAAATGGGGATGACCACGTCGCCATCCGTCCAGGGCAGGTTGCGGTTGACTTCCAGGATGACTGTGTCGGCTGCGTCGATCATTTCACGCTCAACCACCGCACCCATCGAAAGGGAAACCATGCCATCCGCGTTCGGGGGCGTACAGACGCCTAACATCGTGTCGAGGCGTCCGCCATGCCCCACCAACTTGCCGGTTCCGGCTTGATGCAAGTTGTTGGGAGTGTAGGAAACCCTACCCTCTCCATGCACAGCCCGATCAGGAGCGCCATAGAACCAGTTTTCGTTGAAAAAGCGCCCTTCCATCTCAGGTTTCATAAAGATGTCGTACGCGCGCATAGGCAGGCAGGTCCAGGTGGTGACGTTCTCAAGGCGCTCAGCCTGCCTGGCCAGTTCCTCGAGCATACCTACTGGCTCAGAAGCAGCAATTCCGATTGAAAGCGTCATGCCTGATTGGACCAACGCAATCGCCTCGGTCATGCTGATTAACTTATTGTTGTATTCCTCTTGCCAGCTCACGACACAGCCTCCATTAAGGCATGCTAAAACAGGTGGCAGCCTGGTTATAACCCACACCAGAGCCGCAGAACACTACGCGCATACCGGAGGTGATCTTTCCGAGCTTTACAGCGTCATGGAAGGCGATTGGCAGACAGGCAGAGCCCATGTAGCCCCATTTGTCCATCACGTAATGCGCCTTCTCAACTGGCAGACCAAGATTCTCCATCACCAGCTTGATGCTGTTGACATTCACCTGGGTGAAGATGATGTGGTCGATCTCGCTTAGCTCAAACCCACCATTGGCAGCGCATTCACGCACGCGAGCAGGCCAGCCTTCGTGGTTGACCGTCGCGGGGAAGGGTGTAACCAGCTTTACTTTAGTGCGTCCAGCTTCAACGCTCTCCACCGTAGCAGGCTCATAAGTCCCGCCAGAGTAAATCCCCCAATTTTTGTGATAGGAGCCATCGGCTTTGATGGAACTGGAAACAAAACCGGGCTTATCCGAAACGCCAACAACCGCTGCACCAGCGCCGTCACCATAGAAGAAAGCGGTGACATCGTGCTTGTAATCGGAGAGTTTGTGCATCATGTATGCACCAATCACCAGGATATATTTCAAGTGGGGATTGGTGGCGATCAAGCCAGCTGCCTGAGTCAGAGCGGTCGGGAAGGAGGCGCAAGCACAGCCCACATCCCATGTTCCGGCGTTCACACATCCAAGTTTGAATTGGGTCACAACCGACGTGGCAGGGGTGATGTAATCCGGGCTGTCGGTGCCGACAATTACCAGGTCGATGTCTTCCGGGGTCAAGCCCGCGTCAGCGATGGCGGCTTTACCCGCTGCTGCAGCCAGGTCCGATGTTGCCCAATCATCCGGTGCGTAAAAACGGGTTTTGATGCCGCTATTATTCTCAAACTTGAAAACAACCTCTGCCAGCTTTGGGCTGATCTCGCCCATCCATTGAGCAAAGGTTTCATTGGTAATTTCGATCTCGGGAAGGTACATCCCTGTGCCGATAATATTCGCATAACGAGTCATTTTATTTGTCCTTTCAGCTAATAGTTGCTCTTCGAAGATGATAACGGATCAACTATGTCCCTAAAACAATGCCGCCGTCCACGCTGATGACTGCGCCGTGAACATAAGAAGCTTCGTCACTGGCCAACCAGGCGTAAACATTGGCGATTTCTTCTGGTTTGCCAAGCCGTTTCAAAGGTGCGTTCGCTGCCATGCCGGCAAGCACATTCTCGGGCATCTTCAGGACCATTTCGGTCAGGATAAAGCCGGGTGCCACTGCGTTCACGCGGATCTGGTACTTGCCCAGTTCTCTCGCCCAGGTCTTGGTCATACCTATTACACCGAATTTGGTCGCAGCATAGTTGGTTTGCCCAAAGTTGCCGTACAAACCCACCACGCTGGAGGCACTCACAATAGCGCCGCCGCCCTGCTTGATCATGTAGGGGACCACAGCCTGGGTGCAGTTGAAAACACCCTTCAGGTTAACCGCGATAACAGCGTCGAAAGCATCTTCGCTCATCTGACCGACCAATTCGCCTTCCTTGAACTTCACGAACTGGCCGTCGCGTGTGATACCGGCGTTGTTGATCAAAACATCAATCCTGCCGTATTTTACGGCAACTGCATCAATCCATGCCTGGACTTCCTGGCGATTAACTACATTGACCTTCCAAAAACTGGCCTCGTTGCCCAGCTCTGCAGCCAACGCGTTGCCAGCTTCTTCATTGACATCGCAGATCACTACTTTTGCGCCTTCGGCGGCAAATTTCACAGCCGTCGCTTTGCCGATTCCTGCGGCACCACCGGTGATGATACAAACTTTATCTTGCAAACGCATTACAGTCTCCTTTATTCAATTGTTAAGCAATAAATATTAACGGAAATACCCAGTATTTATAGTTTACCGGTCAGGGGTTACAAAATGGTAACAAAATCAGCAGGAAAAGAGTTTCGTTGTTTGTGTTAACTTACCAAATTCAGGCTTTGCCGTTATTCGCTCAATTCCCGAAACAAAGTTCGCAATTCGTCCGATTCAACCCCATAGGTTTTCCGGCTTACATCCAACGCCTGGTTGTAGACCTTGCGCACCATGCTGAGATTCCCCAGGGCGTGGTAGATTCGCATTTGATATTGGTACCCCACCTCCAGCAGTGGTTCCTGCCTTACCAAGCGATTGCTCAATTCCAGCCCTTTTTCGAAATCTTTGCTCTCAATTGCCGCATCAATGACCTTACTCAAGCAATCCAGGTACAGACGATGGTAATACTGCACCTCTGGCATAAAGGCTTCCTGTAATTGCTCCCCTTCGAGCATTTTGCCCTTATAGAGAGCCAGAACTATCTCTTTGTCTTCAAATTGCACGCTCGTGGCTAACTTTTCAAACTGATCAGTGTCCAGATTTACTTTCATCTGCTGGTTCAGCTGGTAATGCTCGCCATTTCGAACCACGAACTGTGCGGCTTCTTTTGGTGGACGGTTGGGCTCAAGCGTCTGGTTCAGCGCGCTGAGGGTTACTTTGAAGTTATTGGCTGCGGTGGACTCATCAGCATCTGGCCAGAATAGGACCGCGAGTTCCTCTTTACTCAGTCCCTTCCCCGAGTTTACAGCCAGAGCCTGCAGCAACTGTCGCGCTTTGTCTCGCTTCCAATTCTCCGCGGGTATCAGGTGCTTGCCTTTTCTGGCTTCAAAGCCGCCAAAAAGGTTCAAACTCAAGGTGTACCCGGGATGATAGTTGACCGCGCCTACGGGAAGATCGCTCAGGATCTGGCTGATCAACTCAGGCTGCAACCCCGCTTCGCGAGCGCGCAGTACCAATGGATAAAAAGTGAACGGATCATCCGGTCCGAGCAAAGTCCCACGGGTAAGCAGGAATTGATATTGATGCTTCTGCACCAGTTCCAAGCCTTGCTCGAGGAATAATAACGCCGAGCTTTTGTACCCTTGTTTTTCAGCCGTGTAAGCTTCCCAGAGATACGCCGCCGCGCCAGCAAGGGTGTCATTGAGTTTTTTTGCCAGGGAATCCGCCACCGAAAGGATGTTGCTCGCGGCTTCAAATTCCCCTCCCATAGCCAAACTGGCTCCCAGAGAGATTCTCACCAGCAACCCGATCCATTCATCCCCAGCGTTGGCAGCAATAACCAGGGCACGATCAGCAATCCGTTTTGCCTCCTCCAGGTTGCCATCATACCCAACCAAGCGGCACAATCCCCAAAGTGGCTCGACGTGAATGCGTACAATGTCTACGTTCTCAATCGCAAATTCGTAGAGTTTCCGAATTTCCTGCACACCGTGAGCGTCCAGCCCCTGGCTCAGGTCCAGCTGTAGCGCGTGCCCCAAACGAATGTTTGCCACGGCTTCAACATACTTCGCTTGCAACTGATGAGAAACTTGCAGCCCCCTGTTGGCGTTCTCCCGTGCGCTAATGTACTCCCCCATTAAGGAGTAGTAAAGCGATAGCAAGAGCGTTGCTTCACGATGGGACCGTTGCTGTCGTACCATTTTTTGGTCGGCAGTGCCAGGCTCGAGTTTTGCCAGCAACCTCAGCCCCTCTTCCAACCTTCCGGTGCGTAAGAGCAGCCGCGCTTCAATGTACGATTGGGCTTCCGAGTAAACCGGGGAGAGCTGCCGCGCCTTTTGCAAACTCTTTTCAGCTTCAGGCGTAGCCCCCTGATTCACCTGGTTTTCGGCAATTTGGGTCAGCAAACCCGAGACTTCCAAAGGATATTCCACCGGGTCCAGCAATTCGAGTGCCCGGGCAAGCAATTGTTCGGCGTTTACCGGGCGTAACGTGTCAAGGTAAACCTGTGCTTGCCCGCGCAGAGCCAGGCTTATTCCCCAAGCGTTGCGAGTGTTCTGGTAAAGTCGCTGCGCCGTGCGGTAGTACTCGAGCGCCATGTCAAAGCTCGCCTCAGTGCGCTCCACTTCCCCAAGCAGGTAATTACCGTAAGCATACTGGCTCATTTCTGCTTCCGGCAACTTTCCCAGCCAATAGCGGATGCTTTGCTTGAGACCGGATTGTAGCAAACGCTCTCCGACCTCATCCAGGATTTGGCGTAACCTGCCAAAATCACCGGCTGATATCAAGTGGGAGATAGCTTGTTCCCAGTAGTGGTGCGCGCTGAAATAGCTCGCCAGCTTTCGATGCAGCCCCCGCTTTTGCTCTTCATTCCTGGAAAGTCGACTGAGGAGGAACTCTCGGAATATGTGATGATACCTAAAAACTTCCGGCTTCAATTGCTCGATAAACAGACCCGAGCGATACAGGTCGCTCAGTATTTCAGCGCTGTTTTGACGGTCTAGCAAGAAGTCGCAGGTGTCACTGTCCAAAAATTGCAAGACTGAGGTCTTAATCAAAAAGTTCTGCTGCTCGTCCGATAACATGTCGAGGACTTCTTCGGCAAGATAATCAAACAAATTACCCAGCGAGCTGCCGCTTTCTTCTTCGAGTAAGCTCTCCAGGGGCATATTTGGCAGGGCTTTGATCGATTGCCAAACCACCTGCAGCCCGATCGCCCAGCCTTCGGTGCGCTGATGCAGCCTGGCAAGGTCATCCTTGGGCAAGTCGAGCTGGTAGGTTGAGCGGTAAAGTTGATCGGTCTCATCTGCTGAAAAGCTGAGTGAATCTTTGTCAATCTCCAGCAGCCTGCCCTTGACGCGCCACTTGTTGAGGGATGGAAATTCCGGTTGTGTCCGGCTCAGGATCATCAGGTGCAGATTGGCTGGCAGATGCTCGATAAACCAATTCATCATTCCCAGAATCTCATCTGATTCATTCAGGCTCTGAAAATCATCCAACACAAACAGGGCTTCTTCGGTTAATAAGGATGTGATCGCGTTCACCAGCGTGATCAGGCTGTCTTGCAGGTCAACATCGCTACTTTCCAGCACCCTCAGAGCCGGGAGGCCAATCTTGCTTCCCTGTTGATTGAAAGCTGAACAGAGATAAGTCAGAAACAAACGTGGATCACGCTCGTTGCGCGAGACGGTATACCAGAAAAATGGCAGTTTAGCTGACTTAATCAAGCTGAGAGCTGATGTCGTCTTGCCGTAACCTGTCTCTGTCACCAGGGTGGTAAGGGGGTAGTCGAGGCTCTGCTTCAAGAGGTGGAGCACTCTCGGACGGTCAAGAATGGAACTTTTCTGCGCCGGCGGTGTAAGCTGACTCAGAATGATTTGGTTTCGGTGAGTCATCAGAACTCTATTTTATCATCCACAACAGTTCGCTACACCCAACAATTGTGTTTTTTTGTCTGGTCCCATCGCTACAGCAAAAATCTCGACCAATGACTCCGGGTTCAGGCAGGCTTGTTGACAATGTGAAGCAGACGGGTTTCAAGAGATGGACACTATCAATTCTCATGATGTTGTATTGTGAAAATTCGACTCACCAATTGTATTTGTTAAAATTTTATCGAGACAAATTTTTCACAAGAGGTTTATAATTACGGCAAGCCACGGGCGGGTCTATGTGGCTCTCAACTAACTTGACAACAGAACATAGGAGCGGGAATGCGTAAAACAATTTTTAGTCTGATTACGGTAATTATCTTCCTTCTTGGCGCATTGTCGCCAGCCATCTCAAGCGCGGAAGCGCAGACGCCCCCACCCCCCAGGGAACCAGAGCGGCAGGAACCCTGCTTGCCGGGTCAACCCTGTGAGGATGAGAACGGCGAACAATTCATGATCCCAACCGAAGAAACGCTGGCAGCGCCTACCGCGATTGGTGACAGCGACGATTATGGCTACACGCTCAGCAGCGCGACTTATTCCTGGATCGCCGCCAACAGCGGGACCGACACCGGCATCGATGAGAATGACGACATCACCGCAGCCATCCCCTTGTCGTTCCCATTTCCGTTTTATGAGAACAGCTATTCTGAACTTTACATTACCGGCGCGGGGTACCTGACATTTACTGAGGATGAATGGGTCCGATCCTTTAGGTCAATTCCTGATGAATCCGAACCGAATAATTTCATTTCAGTCCTCTCGAAGTATCAGTATTACTCCGGCAGCGCGGTTTATTACAAAGATTTTGGCACTTACTTTGTGGTTCAATGGAACCATCTCCTTGACTACGAAGGTGGGGTCTATACCTTTGAGGCAGTCCTTTACCCCGACGGGAACATCAAATTTCAATACAGGACCATGCCGGACATCAGCACTAAATATTACTGTTCTAGATCCGGCATCGAAAACGCCACGGGAATTGACGGACTGGCATATTGGGATGAATGTCAGCGTCCAGCAGCCGCCAGCAACACCGCAGTTCTTTTCACCAAACCCGCACCCAGCGCCCGGGTTGGGGCAACCCCGCTGTATTTGGGTGAATTCGCCTATTCGCTGGATGTAGATGATTTCACCTTTACTCTTACCAACAACGGCGACCTGGGGGCGGACACTTATGACATGACTGTCACGACCGCGCCTATGGGCGGAGGCTGGATCGTGGAATTGTTTGACGCGGCAACTGAAGTTCCTCTCAGTGATACAGACGCCGATGGTACGATCGACTCCGGATCGCTTTCGCAAGGCGAAAGTAAAGGAATTCGGGTACGTGTGAGCGCGCCAGCGGGTCTCACTTTAGGTGCAGCCATTGAAACCTACATCGATGTAACTTCCAGCCTGGACCCTGCCAAGACCAAAACTGTGACGATTGAATCCACCGTTCCAGCCCCCTTCGCGCAGACTTACAGAGATGGTAACGGTTCCATACTTCGAACGGATTTGAACTGGCCAGCCAAGCAAGTTACGGCTGACATTTATGAGCAAGCCTGGAACGTCTATCAACCCTCGATCATTGAAACCCTTGATCATAGTTTTGTCCATGTATGGACGGATTATGATTGGGGTCAGTATGCTAATGGTTGGGTGTTGCGTTATGCGGTGATGGATCGCTACGGACAGGTCATCAAAGCCCCTGAGACCTTAAGTTCAATTTTCGACGGGGAAGGCTATTACACCGAAAATAGCGAACCCACACTGGCTGTGACTCAGGACGGAAAAATTGGAGTGGTTTGGAATCGCAGACTCTCATACTCCGATGGGGCGGACAATTATAATACTTGGTTCGCGATCCTCAACCCCACAGGAACGATTGCCTACGGTCCAGTTAACCTGTCCAATAACGATGCCTGGGGCAGTTACCAATACGGAAATCGGGTGGAGATGTATGAACCTGATATCAGTGCCAGCACAGATAATCGCTTCTTTATCACTTGGGGTAAATATGTCCAAAGCGCGGATACACAAGACATATACTATGCCATTCTTCAGAGTAGCGGCACGGCGGTGGTGCCTGTAACCGCGATGACCGCTTCCGTATCAGGGTCAAGTTTTTACTATCCGGGAGCACAAATCGCCTTGAGCGGCAACCGATTTTTTATGCCATATATTTACTACTATAGGAGCGGACAATACCTTTACATAGATCAACTCTATCGTGTGTTCGACAGCAGTGGCGGCACGCTCGTCCCACCCTCAAATCTCGATTTTTATGCCGACGCCGCTGTTCAGCTTTCGGGTGGAAACATCCTGCTGGCAACTTTTTGGAATGATGACGAAATCCGCTACCAAATTCGAAGCGGCACAAGCTACGCCCTGATTTATGAATCTGGCGCTTTGAATCATCCATCCACAACGAGGATCGGTTACGACTCGCTTGCTGTAACCAAAGATTCCGACAACCGCGGCATCCTCACCTGGGCGAGCGAGAATCTGCGCTATCTCTACTACGCCTACGTGCAGGGAACCAATGGGGCGCTGCTTACGGTCCCAGTCATTTCCCACAATTCAGATTGGTTTGGTCTGAGTTACACTGACAGTGGCATCACCACCAACTCCTGGTCTCCAGCTGTCGGTGTCGACTTGGTTGGCGCGTTCTCTTCCGGGTTGTATGGCGCGGCACCAGGTGGGGTTGCCACAATGAAGGTGAAATATTCCAATATTGGGGCAGGAACTGCTGAGTTTCCTGAGTTGACCATGACACTGCCAGCAGGTTTGACTTACGTTGGCGATAGCTCTGGAATCACCCCGGACGTGGCAGGCAGCACGGTGGTCTGGCAGCTTCCTGAACTCGCGTTCGCCAGCTCTGAGGATTTTGTTGTTTATCTGGCGGTAGACGGCGCGACCCCTGTACCGAGTTTCTTTGACGTTAGTTTGCAATTGAGTTCGGAAAGCGCGGATGCCAATCCAGCAGATAATCTTGACACAGCACAGGTGATGGTAGGTCTGCAGGTGTTCTTGCCTCTATTGCTTCGGTAATCCCGACGGAATATGGGTCTATTTGGAGGCTGTCTTCGGACAGCCTCTTTTTGTGTTCTTTAGGTTCTTAAAAACACATCCTCTAATTCCGCTGTCTCGTTCACAGCATCTTGGGTCGGGTTGTATGATTGGTACCCTGCGCTATTCTTTATGAAACTATGTCTGTGCAAAGCCTCAAACTATGGGATACCTCAATCATTGCCTCAGGCAAAAGTGGGGCTGTTTGGGATGATCAAAGGTAAAAAAACAGGGAAACCCCCGCCAGAGCCCACGCTAGAGGTTACCTCATATGCGGTGGTAATCGCAGCTGTTCTACAACCCGCGTTCGCCACGCTGGTAGGGCGTGCCGAGAGCAGCGGGAGCTCCGATGCGCTTTTTGCGTGCCGCGGAGCTGCCCCAGATCAGGGCGATAACGGTCAGGATGTATGGGGTCATCTGCAGGAAGAATACCAGGTTTGTGTTGTAGAAAAATGGGTTTGCCACCCCAAGCAACACTGCCGGCCCCTGGATGTCGAGCGCCAGGCGGCGCAGAACACCAAACAGATACCCACCCATAGCCGCACGCCAGGGGTTCCAATGCGCAAAAATGACCAACGCGACCGCGATCCAGCCCTGCCCATTGACCGTCAGGTTGGAGTTCCAGCCGGGCGCAATAGCCACGCTGATGGCAGCCCCCGCCAAGCCGGCAAAACATCCGCCGATGAAGGTGTAGAGGTAGCGAGTGCGATAGATATTGACGCCCAAAGTGTCCGCGGCAGCCGGGTTTTCACCTACAGCCCGCAGGTGTAACCCCGCACGCGTTTTGTGGATGAAATACGAGACGAATGGCACTAATAAATAGCCAAAATAGACCAGCAAGTTGTGATCCTTGAAAGCAACTGGACCAAGGTATGGGATCTGCGAAAGCAGAGGGATGCTGGCCCGGGGAATGACGGGACCAGTCTGACCGGTGAGCCCTTCGCCAAGCACCAATGCCAGACCTGTACCCAAAAACGTGAGCGAGAGCCCGCTGACGGTCTGGTCAGCTTGAAAATGAATTGTCACAAGCGCGTGGGCGAGGCTGAGCAGCCCGCCTGCGGCGATTGCTGCCAGCAAACCCAGCCAGACGTTGCCAGTAGCCAGGGCAATTTTGAAGCCTGCCATAGCGCCCACGAGCATCATACCTTCAACGCCGAGGTTTTGGATACCCGAGCGTTCGGTCAGGATCTCGCCGATAGCGGCGATGAGCAAAACGGTGCCGGTGGAAATTCCGGAGCGGAAAATTTCGGTCCAGTTCATTGGGCGGTCTCCTGTGCAGGGCGAACCCATTTGATCTCGTATTTGAGCAGGACATCACTGCTGATGACAAGGAAGAGGGTGATGCCCTGGATGAGGAATGAGAGACCCGAAGGTTGGATTTCACGGCTGGCAACCAGCAACGCTCCAAACAAGATCGAGACCACGATCACAGCAAAGGGATGAAGCTTGGCGAGCCAAGCCACAATCACACCGGAAAAGCCATAAGAAGTCGAAATTCGCTCCTGCAAACGGTGGACGACACCCGAAACCTCGGTCATGCCAGCAAGTCCTGCCAGGGCGCCGGAAACCATGAAAACAAGGATGGTGTTGGCAGTAATATTGATGCCGGCGTAGCGGGCAGCGCGGCGGTTATCGCCGATGAGGGTTATTTTGTAACCCCATTTGCTGCGATAAACGATCAGGTAGACAATCACCGCGGCAATCAATCCAAAAAGGATGCCGACATGCAGGGTCATGCCTGAGAAAGCAGGCACCTGCTTGGCATAGTCCGCCATGCGAGGCAGCCAGGCAACCTTTGGGAAAGTCTTTGTCATCTGAAAACCAGCTTCGCTCCACTTACCGAAAATCCAGTAGTTATTCCAAAGAACTGCAACATAGTTGAGCATCAGGGTGATGATGATCTCGTTGATGTTGAGCTTTGCCTTGAGGAAGCCCGCGATAAAGGCATAAAGGGAGCCACCCAGCATGCCAAGAGCTGCCATGAGTGAGATGACTGCCCAACGTGGTGTCGTTTCAAGGTTGACGAGTGGGACCATTACAACCGCACTCGCCATGAAAGCGCCAACAAAGAACTGTCCTTCCGCGCCGATGTTCCAAAGGCGCATGCGAAAAGCCAGGCTGCAGCCCAAACCAATCAGCAGGAGTGGAGTGGCTTTTACGACGACATCAGAAAAAGCACCCCAGGAACCAAACGAAGCCTTGAACAAATAGGAATAGACCTTGAATGGATCCGCTCCAGTGGCGGCAAGTATGATGGCGGAAATGATGAAAGCAAGCAGAACTGCCCCAATCGAGGTTACAGCCGGGAGCCATTTGGGCGTATCTTCGGTGCGTTTTAGGAACACAGGATAGGGAATTCTCATTCTTCATCTCCCTGTTTGTATTTTTCACCCAGAATCTTACGCAAGACACGCTCTTTTTCGGTGAGATTGAGAAGAGGCGCTTCAGGTGGGGCGGGAGGCTCAGGCAATGGGGTTTCTTCCAGCGGTTCTACACTCTCAATGGCTGGTTCAGCCGCGTTCGATAGTTCGGTTTGGGTAGATTCTTCATAATGGCGCAGATCCTCGAGAACCTCATCAAAACTGGATGGCTTTCCGGCTGTGGGGGATTCTTCCAACTGCGTTTTTCCCGGCAAATCCTGTGGGGTTGTACCGGTCATCATCAAACCAATTTGTGTAATGTCGAAGTCGCCACTGCAAATGACCCCGGCAACATGCCCCTCATACATAACCGCGATGCGGTCTGATAGAGAGAGAAGCTCATCGAGATCTTCAGACACCAGCAAGATGCCACAACCCAGGGAACGCTGGTTGAGAAGCAGTTGCTGGACGCTCTCGATTGCGCCTACGTCCAACCCGCGGGTGGGCTGCATCGCCACAACCAGGCGGGGAGTGCTGGAGAGCTCACGGGCAAGAATCAACTTTTGCAGATTGCCGCCAGAGAGCTTTCTTGCCTGGGTTTTCACCCCTGGTGCCTGGATGTCGTATTCGGTTTTTAAACCACCAGCAAGCTTGTCGGCTGCCAGGTAATTCAACTGCCAATTTTGGCTGACTGGCTGCTGGTCAAAGCGTTTCATGATGATGTTACTGGTGAGCGACAGGTTTGGGGCAGTACCAACGCCAATACGGTCCTCGGGAATGTGGGCAAGTCCCTGGCTGATGGAAAAAGACGGGGGTTTATTGGCAATGTCTTTGCCTTCCAGCCAAATCCGACCCTGGCAGGAACGCAAACCCGTGATGACTTCCACCAATTCGCTCTGCCCGTTCCCGGCAACACCGGCAATGCCAAGAATCTCACCCTCATGCAAGGAAAGGTCAACATTGCGCAGGGCTGGCAAGTTCTTGTTGTTCAGGGCGGAAACACCTTCCAGGCGCAAGATTTCACGCCCGGCAGTTTGTTCGCACTTATGTAGATTAAAAATCACTTCGCGACCGACCATCAACGAGGCGAGGCTTTCACGCGTAAAATCCTTCAAGTCCATGCGCTCCGCGGTGACTCGTCCGCGCCGCAAAACAGTTAGTTTATTGGCAACGTGCTGCACTTCGGTGAGTTTGTGACTGATGAAGGCGATGGATTTGCCTTGCGCAGCCATGCCCTTGAGCGTATCAATTAGCTCATCGGCTTCCTGGGGGGCAAGCACAGCGGTAGGCTCATCCATAATGAGAATGTTCGCGCCTCGGTAAAGAATCTTCAGGATCTCAACGCGTTGCTGCTCGCCAACCGAAAGTTGCCAGATTTTGGCAGTTGGGTCAATATGGATACCAAACTGTTCAGCCAGGTTGCTAATTTCGTGGTCATACTTTTTGAGGTTGAGCGCGAAGCGAGGTGCGTCGAGACCGATGAGAACGTTTTCGGTCACGGTTTGATTTTCGACCAGCATAAAATGTTGATGGACCATGCCAACCCCGGCTGCAATCGCATCTTTTGGAGAGTTGAAACTTACCTTTTTGCCATGGATGCGGATTTCACCGGACTGGGGTTTGTAAAGACCTGTCAGCACATTCATAAGGGAGCTTTTACCGGCGCCATTTTCGCCTAAAAGGGCGTGGATCTCACCGGGATAGATGGTGAAATTGACATGATCATTAGCTAAAACGCCAGGAAAACGCAGGACAATATCCTGCATTTCGACAGCGGGAACTGTGTTTGTTTCTTCAGGAAAGGTCATGTGGTTTTCTTTTTGTTTATAGGAGAGATGGCTCGAATAGAGCCATCTCTCGTGAAGTTTCGCAAAAACTACGGAAGTTCAGCGATAACGTTCTGGTTCCACCAGTACATGCCGACACCATCAGCGCAAGGAGCGCCTTCAGCATTGGCGAAGCAGTCCAGGTCCACCTGACGCAGAGCCTCACCTTCAGCGAGGACAACATTGCCCTGGTTGTCGGTGATGGGCCCCTTGAACACGTCAAAACGGGTCATCTTGCCAGAAAGGAACATGGCGAGTTCGTCGCGAACAAGCTGCAGGTCTGCAGCGGGCAGGTCTTTGGCACCGGGCATCAGTTCCTGACCTTCAATGAAGCCATAGAGAC
>CAYRYL010000053.1:0-13217 GCA_964428425.1 uncultured Anaerolineaceae bacterium
GGGAGAGATCGCCACGCAAAAGAGGCTCGCGATGACGGAGTCAGGGAGAGATCGCTTCGCAAAAGAGGCTCGCGATACCCATAGGGCACGATGTGACGGAGTCAGGGGGAGATCGGTTCGCAAAGAGGCTCGCAATACCCATGGTGCACGATGTGACGGAAGGAAGAAAAGAGCCGGGTTGACAAACGCAACCCGGCCTACAGCTGCTGCCATTCGGGACGTCTCGGTTGACGCGTCCCGCAAGGGGAGGCTTCGCACGGCGTCAACCCTACAAGGACCCGGGGCAGGCTGCGGAACCTGACGTATGGCTATTGTGAAACGACCTAAAAGTAGGATCATGGTTTTTACTCACAATGCGTTTGTTAACCGCTAATGGTACTTGGAATCGAGAGTTTAGATTGCTTCGTCCCTCGCAATGACAGACTTTCAAGCAGGACTTCGTGCCCATCTGTCATTGCGAACCTCTTTTGTGAAGCAATCTAAACTCCTGGCGGAACAGGAACATATCAGGTAACAAGATCATGCTGATTATCCGAGTAAGGGTCTGTGAACCTCATACAATAATTTACGGCGAACAGTCTAGATTGCTTCGTCCCTCGCAATGACAACCCCACACCCCCAAGCCAGCCTCGTTTGTTTCATTGGTATAATTCAAAATATGGCTGCGATGCAGAATTTTTTAGCGTTGATTGAAAACAAAATTCAAGTCTTGCTTGAAGGCACGGTGGACAGGCTGCTTTATCCGGGAGCATCATCCTCGCTCAGCAGTCAATTGGTCAGGATGATTGACGAGAAGATTCTGGCTCAGACTGACACCCGCAACAAATTCGTCCCCGATTTGATCACTTTGTACGTCTCACCAGAAAAGTGGGATGCCTGGCAGGAAGCCATTCCCACGCTGAACCAGGTTGCCAGCGAGGTTGAAGCCGGCTGGCTCGAGCAGGGGTATCAATTCAGAGTTCCACTGCGAATCCAATTAGCACAAAACGCGAGCCTGGCGATCGACGCGATTGAGATTTCGACCGCTCTTACGCTCCCCACCTCTGATACCTCAAAAACTGAATTGCAGATCATGGTTCCGGAAGCACCAGCCGAACCGGTGCTGCCGGAGTGCGCGTACTTCATCATTAACGGCAAAGACCAATGCTATCTGAATAAAACCATCGTCAAGATCGGTCGCAGAAGCTCAAGCGATATCCAGATTGATGACCCGATGGTCTCACGCGATCATTTGCAACTCCGGGCAAAGCAAGGTCGCTACCTGCTTTTTGACCTGAGCTCGACCGGTGGGACGTTCGTCAATAACCAGCCGGTGAAAACTGCCACTCTTAAACCAGGCGATGTGGTCCGAATTGGGAAAACTCTCCTCATCTACAACCAGGACGTGCCAGGAACCGGACTACGTCCGACCATGATGATCGTCACCGAGGAATGAAATGTCTGCTACCGTTGGACTGATCCTCCGTATCGCTTTCCTGGTTTTTCTTTATTCCTTTTTGATCCTGGCAATTTGGATGCTTTGGCGCAGCGTGGTCTCAAAACAGGTGCACCAGGGCATCATCGCGATCCCCACGCTGAGCCTTTCCACCGACAGCGGTCAGGAGCCTTTGACGCAAACCTTTGCGGGTACCGAAGTGTTAATCGGTCGCAGCCTGGATTCTGATTTCATCCTTGAAGATTCCACCGTCTCCTCCAGGCATGCGCGCTTGTTCTTCCAACTCAACCAATGGTGGTTCGAAGATCTCAAATCGACCAATGGTTCCTACCTGGATGGAATCCGAGTTGAGGAAGCGATTGTTGTGAAGGACAATGACGAAATTTATTGCGGCGACGCAATTTTCAAAGTATCCATCAAACCAGTAGAACAAGAAGAGAGGCGAAAATGACACAAGAGTTTGCATTTGGGATCATCGGAGGTTCAGGGCTCTACGGCTTTAATGGGCTGCAAAATGTGGAAACGATCGAGGTTGACACTCCTTTTGGCAAGCCCTCCTCACCGATCGTGATAGGGGAGTTAAAGGGAAAAAAGCTGGCTTTTCTGGCACGCCATGGGATTGGGCATGTGCTCTTACCTTCCGAGGTGAATTACCGTGCAAATATCTATGCCTTTAAAGAACTAGGCGTCAACAAAATCATCAGCGTCAGCGCAGTGGGCTCCCTGAGGGAAGACTACGCGCCTGGTCACATCGTTGTGCCCGACCAGATCTTTGATTTCACAAAGGACCGAAAGCGCAGCTTTTTTGGCGAAGGGATCGTCGCCCACATCAGCACTGCTGAACCTTTCTGCCCCAAACTGAGCCGGCAGCTTCTGAGAGCTCTGCGCGAACAGGATGCGGTGGTACACGAGGGCGGCACGTACATCACGATTGAGGGACCGCGCTTCTCGACGCGCGGCGAATCAAATACCTTCCGCAGTTGGGGCATGTCTTTGGTTGGGATGACCGCCGCACCGGAAGTCTTTTTGGCACGTGAGGCAGAAATCTGCTATGCCACGATGGCGCATGTCACGGATTACGACTGCTGGCACATTTCTGAGGAACCTGTCACCGTGGAAATGGTCATCAACACTCTCTCCCACAACACCGCGGTTGCACAAAACACCCTGGTCCGCCTGGTCGATTTGCTGGAAGAGGACGATGGTGCTGAAACATGCGAATGTGATGAAGCTCTCAAAAATGCCATCATGACCAACCCCGCGAAGATCAACCAGGAAACAAAAGCCAGGCTTCACTTGCTGGTTGATAAATATCTTGGATAATCTTGTCTGCTAATACCGCTACCCGAGTAAAACCCAAACAGCCCAGGCTGCTCATTCTGGCGGTATTATTTTTGTTATTCCAAACAGCCGCGTTTTCTCTAGCCAATGGAACACGCCTCCACTTTGAAACACTGCAACCTGACTGGCTGTTTTTTGTTCCATTTGTCGGCTGGCTGATTGGCATTCTGGTGCTCTACAAAGCCATTAGGCGCAAGTTACCAACCCGGGATCCCTGGATTTTCCCAACGTTCGCGGCGTTGGTCGGCTGGGGATTGCTTACAGTCTGGCGCCTCTCCCCAAATCTGGGGTTGAAACAGCTCGGTTGGTACATCGTGGGGTGTGCTTTGTTTTGGCTGGGGCTCAACACCAGCCATCTGAGCCGATTGCTGAAGCGTTACAAATACGTCTGGCTGCTGATTGGCTTGCTGCTGATTGGGCTAACATTCTTCGTTGGAGTAAATCCACAAGGCACAGGTCCGCACTTGTGGCTTCAAGCGCTTGGGTTTTACTTGCAGCCATCCGAGCCGCTAAAACTTCTGATAATCGTCTACCTGGCAGCCTTTTTTGCGGACCAAATTAAGCCCAACATCACCTTACTTGGTTCAGTACTACCCACCCTGATTGTGGCAGGTATGGCGGGATTCTTACTGATCGTCCAGCGGGATCTTGGAACCGCCAGTTTGTTCGTTTGCCTTTATGTGTTGATGCTCACCGTCACCACCCAAAAACGGCGTTTTTTGTTGTTGATACCCCTCGTTGGCATCGTAGCGGGAGTGATTGGCTACTATGTGTTTGATGTTGTCAGAGCCCGGATTGATATTTGGCTCGATCCCTGGGCACAGGCGTCGGGTAACGCCTATCAACTGGTGCAAGCCCAAATTGCCATCGCTGCCGGCGGCTTGGCAGGCACGGGTCCTGGCTTGGGCAGCCCTCTTTTTATCCCGGTAGCTATCTCGGATTTCATTTTCCCTGCTGTGGCAGAAGAAACTGGTTTGCTGGGCAGTTCCGCATTAATCCTCCTGATGCTGATCCTGATCATAAGGGGAATCAGCATAGCCCAGACCACCAAGACAACCTTCGGACGTTATTTAGCATTTGGCATCTCATCCTATCTTGGTCTGCAGACCTTTTTCATCATTGCAGGCAACGTGGGACTTTTACCTTTGACAGGCATAACCTTACCGTTCTTCTCCTACGGAGGTTCGTCGCTGGTTACCAACCTGGTCGCAGTGATGCTGCTGCTCAAGATCAGTTCAGAACCTGCATCGGATCCATTGTCCGAAATTGCGCGCCGTCCCTATCGCTGTATTGCGGCTGTATTTCTCGTCTTGTTTGTCCTGCTGCTTGCTGCCAATAGCTGGCTGGCGATATTCGAACGAGAAGAGATCCTTGCTAAGCCGGAAAATCCACGCTGGGTCGTCTACGACCGCTACTCACCGAGAGGCAAAATTCTCAGCCAAACCGGAGACGAACTGGCAGTCACGACTGGTGAGATCGGTGAATACAAAAGGGAAATTCTCATCCCTTCACTGAGCAACACGATTGGCTTCACCAGTGGACTTTACGGGCAGGATGGGCTGGAACTGAGCCAGTATCAGTGGCTTAGAGGCTACTCAGGCAGAAGTTACGACCAGCTTTGGGAGTACCAACTGCTCTACAATCAGCCACCGCCAGGTGTGGATATCAAGCTGACCATCAACACAGCCCTGCAAAGCACCGCAGACGATTTACTGGGTGAGGCGAAAGGCGCGGTGGTGCTCTTGAACGCCACCACTGGTGAGATCTACGCACTGGCATCCCACCCGTACTTTGATGCCAACACCCTCACGGAAAACTGGGACCAATTGCGCCAGGATCCCGACGCCCCGATGGTAAATCGTACAACCCAGGCGACTTATCCCCTGGGCACGTTGGTAAACAGCTTGGGGCTTGCCACTTATTACAACCGACCCCAGTCCGCCAAAGGAGCTCTTCCCGAAGCACCCGCTGGGCAGGACCCTTACTGCAAGGCAGCCACTGAGGCGTACGGCGAGGAATTGGATGGTTACCAAGGCGGCTGTGAGCAGGCATCATTGGCGCTGATCGAAAACCTTGATCCTGCGGTTTTCCTCGACCAGATGGAAGCCTTCGGGCTGTTCACCGCGCCCACTTTTTCATTGCGCACCATTGCCCCTGCCCAAAAACCAGACCCGGCGGTCCTGGTAACCAAGCCTCTGAGCGCGCTCGAAATCCAGGCAACACCACTGCAAATGGCATTATTCGCGGCAAGCATTACCAATGACGGCTTGTTGCCATCCCCGCGACTGCGCAACACCTACCTGGCGGAAGATGGCACCTGGACGCCCTTCAGGGAAGGGGTTTTGCCTGTAAGAGTGATCGAAGCGGGGGCAGTCACGCGCTTGCGCTCCAGTTTGCTTGGAAATGACGCCGCGTTTTGGTTTCAAAGTGGTCATGCCCTGACCCAGGATGGAAAGATACTAACCTGGTATATTGGCGGAACGACAGAAAATTGGGTAGCCACACCCCTGGCGGTAGCCGTTGCTATAGAATCAAACGCTCCCGACCTGGCACAAATGATCGGGAGCAGTCTATTAAGTTTATTCGCGACTGAGTAGGTTTACCGAATTCGCAGGAACTTTCGCCGTCCAACCTGGAGCACGCTATCCGGATCAGGCATGCAAGTGGGATCACTCACGGTCACACCATTCACTTTCACACCCATCTGATCAATCAAGCGGCGGGCTTCACTGCGAGAGCCAGCCATTTTCTGCCCTACCATGATATCGAGCAGGGTCTCTTCAGGGGCAGGAGTATATTCGGGCATTTCTTCCGGAATATCGCCTTTTTGGAAAGTCTGCACAAACTGATTCTGAGCTGCTTCAGCAGCTTCAGCGCCATAAAAGACGGTGGTGATGCCGTTGGCAAGTTGCATTTTTGCATCGCGTGGGTGCAGGCTCCCAGTCGCCAGCCCAGCTTTGAACTGGGAGAGTTGCTCGGGGGACCACTCGGTGGCAAGCTCAGCATAGACCGGCATTGCCTTATCCGGGATACTCATGACTTTGCCGTACATATCCGCGGCATTGGAATTGAGCGGAATATGGTTACCCAGGGATTTGCTCATGCGCACTTCCCCATCGGTGCCAGGCAGGATGCTCAGAATTACGCCGATGTTAGGTTTCTTGCCCAATGAGGTCATGATCTTGCGGGATGCAGTGATGATGTTAAAAAGCTGATCCGACCCACCCACCTGGACATCTGCGTCGAGGTGATAGGCGTCGTAGCCTTGCATAATCGCATAAAAGAATTCGTGCAGGAAGATCGGCTCGTTCTTGTCCCAGCGTTTGTGGAAATTATCACGCGTCAGGAATTGCTGCACCGTGAAGTTGGAAGCCAAACCAATCAGGTCTGTCATCGAAAGCTTTCTGAGCCATTGATCGTTATAAAGCACCTGCGTGCGTTCCGGATCGAGGATGCGGAAAGCCTGGTCAGCGTAAGTCCGCGCGTTTTCCATGACTTTTTCCTCGCTCAAATGCGGGCGAAGTTTGTCTTTGTCTGAGGGGTCGCCGATCATGGATGTGTACGTGCCGATCACGAACAACACTTCGTGACCGAGCTCCTGGAATTGGCGCAGCTTGCGCATGGTGACCGTATGCCCAAGATGAAGATCTGTGGAGGTGGGGTCGTAGCCGCAATAGACGCGCAGTGGTTTAACAGCCTTTTTGGCTTCGATCAACCTCTGGCGCAATTCGTCAGCCATGGTATCCGCGATGGTTTTATCGCCAAAATCGGCACCTTGCATTAGGTATTCAACTTGTTCATTGATGTTCATCTTGCTCTCCTGACGGTCAGTTTTCGGCGTGTGACCGGAATGTTTTGGGTTGAAAAATAGATTTTACCACTCTTGGAACCACCCCAACCGGTTAAGTGAGAATGTGACACAAATACATTCAATCTAGTAGGAAAAAGGCCTGTATGTGACACCACCTAGGTGACAATGTGTGACAGGACATGGGTTACACTTTTGAGTAGAAGCTCAAGTTGATCCTTCCTGGTCTCTTAATACTTATTTCTCCAGTCACAAGGTAATTCAGAGCTGTTTCGAAATGGCGAGAGCGCGTAGGTCATGTTCTTCTATTGAAACTGACGTTACATATGTTGGCAGTAACGTCCTCAGCAAAGCCATGTTTCCGATGTCAGGTTGAACCCTGGAGAAGAGAACCCCTGGGCAGGTTGCGCAACCTGACCTACGACTGAGGCTTTTATCTACCAACGTTCCAGTTTTCAGATCGCCACGTCGCTGCGCTCCTCGCGATGACGGTTTTGTTGTCGGGATGGGTCGCCCTATCCGATTCGCTACCATGGCAGGGCCCTTCCCTACGATAAAACCGATAAAAAAACGGATGAGCTTAAACTCATCCGTTTTTGGGGGTTTATACGAGATTAATCGTTTGGAAAGGAATTAATGTCATCATCGAGCTTGGGCTCAACCTCGGGAAGGTCTTCCGCGTCAGGCAGAACTTCCGCGTCAGGCAGAACCTCCTCATCCACCAGTTCAGCTTCGGATTTCAAGTCTTCCGGTTGCTCGCCTTCAGTCTCTTGATCGTGTTCAACTTCTTCAGAAGCTTCCTCAACCAAATCGGTTTCAACCTCTGTCTCAGTTGACTCGGGCTCTGTGGTTGTTACTTCAACAAGCCTATCCTCATTCAACTTTTGTTCCTTCGCATTAAGACCTTCAGCCCAAACTGTGTGGCGCAAAACTAAAAGCAATAGAGCAATAATCAGCACTACCAACATGGAAGTCTGATTGATGTTAATGCCAGCAACCGGCGAAGGATCCAGGCGCAGGAATTCAAGGAAAAAGCGGATGGTAGGGTAGAGCACAAGGTAGAGGAGGAACAGATCACCCGTGAACAGTTTATTACGCCATTTGCGGTTGATAAGAACAAGCAACCCGGCCGCCAGAAAATTCAAAAGGCTCTCATAAAGAAAGAGCGGATGGTACTTGGCCACCTGTTCAAAGCCGGGCATGCGGTACGCTGGATCAATCGTGATCGCCCAGGGCAAGCTCGAAGGACCACCGTAGACTTCCTGATTGACGAAGTTGCCCCATCTGCCAATTGCCTGCCCAATCAGAAGCCCGGGAGCAATGTAGTCCGCCCACTCGAGAAAGCTGATTTTTTTGGCTTTGCAGTAGATGATGAGGGTTAATGCCCCGCCAATCACACCCCCAGGGATGCCGAGCCCGCCTTTCCAGATCTTGAGAATCTCGATCGGGTTACGCAGGTAATTGGCGGTCGTAATGCCCATCGCCTGGTTGGACGCTGAGGGGGTGAAGATGTGCCAGAGGCGCGCGCCGATGATGCCGCCAATCAGAAGCCAGGGGAGAATATCCAGGATGACTTCCGGATCACGACCTGCCCGTTTTACCAGCTTTGAGGCCAGCCACGAGCCAAGGATGGCACCTGTAATAATGATGATCGCATAAAAACGGATCGTTATTGGACCGATATTGAAACCTTGAGGCATGAAATTTCCTTTCTGCAACCGCCGGGAATTAGACTTGCTTTGACTGCTTCCAGACGAAGAAGATCCGCTGAATTGCGGTTACATTTGCCAGAATTGCAATTATACCAACGGAAATGAGCAATTGATTAAACACCAACCCAAGTATCAGGACAATCGAGCGTTCAATCCGGCTAAAAATGCCCGCTTTTCCAGAGAAGCCAAGCCCTTCTGCCCGGGCGCGTGTGTACGAGACGAGCACTGAACCGCACAACGCGGCATAGGTCAGCATCACGCCCAGTGTATAAGCTTGTGACTGAAAGTAGTAGAGCACACCTGCCAGGAGGATCATTTCATCATAACGATCAACCACCGAATCTAAAAACGCGCCAAACTTGCCAATCACTCCGGCTTTGCGTGCCAGTGCCCCATCCAGGGCATCCAATGGTGCCATAAATGCTGCCACCAAACCGCCCGCGAGCAGATTTCCCCGAGCGATCAAGTATGCAGCCGCGATGTTGCCAACGAGACCCAACAGCGTGATAAAGTTGGCAGTCAACCCTAATTTAAGCAGAAAACCTGCTATTGCGTCGAGGGGTGATTGGAAAGTTTTCCGCAGAAAACCCTCAAAATCGAACTTAGGCTTGCTCATTTATTCATCTTCCTCTTCAGCTTCAGGTGGGTCGAGCAGGATTTCGCGGTCTTTTCCACCACTTTGGGCAGGTCCAAGCACACCGCGTGCTTCAAGCTGGTCAATCAGCCAGGCAGCCCGGGGATATCCCAGGCGCATATGACGCTGCAGATACGAGGCGCTCGCCCTTCTGCTTCTGCTCACCAGGTCAATTGCCTGGTTTATCAGCGTTTCATCGCTATCTTCCGGTTGATCTTTTTGGATCACTTCTTCCCAAGGTGCGGTTTCTTCGGCTGGCACTTCGGATGTGGTTTCCGTAACCTGGGCGGTCGGTTTTGCAGGTTCCGCAACAGGCAGGTTTAGCTGTTCTTTGTGCCTGGGGTCAGTGTTTTCCGCCCACCATTTGATCACAGAACGGATTTCAGCGTCGGTGATCATGGCGCCTTGTGACCGCTGCAGGCCTGTTTCAGGATGGGAAAACAGCAAGTCGCCCTTACCGAGCAGGGTTTCAGCGCCAGGTTTATCGAGGATGACCTTAGAATCCACTTGCGAAGCAACTGTGAAGGCAATCCGGGTGGGGAAGTTTGCCTTGATAACGCCCGTAACTACATCCACACTTGGGCGTTGGGTAGCAACCACCAGGTGAATCCCAATCGCGCGGGCTTTCTGAGCCAGGCGTACGATCTGTTCCTGGGTCTGGTCAGCAGAATTGAGCATCAGGTCAGCCAACTCGTCGATCAGGATCACGATGCGGGGCAGTTTTGATTTTCCAGCCTTCACCATTTTCGCGTTATAAGAGTCAAGATTCCTTGCCCGGGTTGTCTCAAGCAGCCGATAACGGTTATCCATTTCCGTAGTCGCCCATCGCAAAACGCCCATGATACGCTCAACTTCGGTCTCAACTTCGCCATAAAGATGCGGTAACCCACTGAAGCGTTTCAGCTCAACTCGTTTTGGATCGATCATGACCAGTTTCAGATCCTCAGGATGGTTGTTGAGCACCAGCGACATGGTGATTGCGGCGATACAGATGGATTTACCAGAGTTGGTGGTACCTGCGATGAGCAGGTGGGGCATGGTTGCGAGATCCGAGACGATCGGTTCGCCTGAAACACCTCTGCCCAGCGGAATCGCGAGGGGAGAGTTGAGGCGGACGAATTCTTCTGATTCAAGCAAGGGGCGCAGGCGCACGAGCATATGCTCGGTGTTGGGCACTTCCACCCCCACATAGGATTTTCCAGGC
This sequence comes from uncultured Anaerolineaceae bacterium, assembly GCA_964428425.1. Taxonomy (GTDB): domain Bacteria; phylum Chloroflexota; class Anaerolineae; order Anaerolineales; family Anaerolineaceae; genus Mesolinea. The sequence goes on from CAYRYL010000053.1 coordinate 10,135, forward strand.
ACAGGTGCCACAATGCGCAGACGTTCGGCTTTAAGTGCCAGAGCCAGATCCTTGGCAAGACCCGAGATTTTGGAGATGCGGACTTTTTGTTTGTCTTCCTGACCCATCTTCTCGATATAGCCCGGTTCTACAGCGTATTGAGTCACGGTAGGTCCCACCCGGTAGCCGACCACCTTGGCCGGAACACCAAACTCATTCAGGGTTTTCTCCAACAAGCCGGCGTTCATGTTGATCGTCGCCTGGTTGGTCGCGACTGATTTCTCGTTCTCCAGCAAAGTCAGCGGTGGCAAGCCTTCGGGGCGATGGTATTTGATGGGTTTTAGGGACTCATCTTCTTCCATCTCCGAGTAGTTTTTTCGGTATTGCAGCGGTAATTGTGCCTGCCCCTGGGGTTTTCGAATTGGCTTTTGCTCGGTCGGTGTTGGCTGGGTTCTCTGAACCGGAGCCACTACTTGATTTTCATGGATTTCTGGCAAAGGGTGTGTTGTTTGAACCGGCTCCCCAAGCCTGGTCCTCGCCCAACGATCGAGTTTTCCAACAAAATCGAATCCAAACAGCAGCGCAATCGCCGTAATAATTAGCAGGAGTATTCCGGCAGGAATGCGCGTGATCAAGCGTGTCAGGGGATAAGAAACTCCATAACCACAAATTCCACCGGCGCTCGTACCTGCGTTTACACTCGTGACGTTATCCTTAAAAAATGCCGAAAGCGCACCAAGCAAGAGGAAAAACGCAATTTCCACCACGATAAGCCGCAGGATATTCACCTGCCTGGCTTGATTCTTGCGCCAGAGTAAAAGCAGCCAACCTGCCGCGAACACTGCCGCAGCAACAATGAACCGCCCATAGCCAAACCAGCGCCGCAGCATCGTCGCGCCAGAATCCACAAACCGCCCATGGGTAATCCCAAGGACTGCCAGAAGTAAAAGCGCTCCCAACACCAGCAGAACCAAACCGGCAAAATCCCACGCTACCCGGATCAGTCGTGCTTTGTTGGCTTGCGCCTGGGCTTCAGCCTTTTGGGCTGCCGCTTCAGCTGCTTGTTTCAATTTGGCTGAGTCGCTCGCGCGGCTCTTGTTGGCGGTTTGGCTCACAGGTCTTCTCCGTTCATGCAGCATGCAATGCTGAAGAAATATTCAGTAGATAACCTTGCACCAATCGTGCCAGTTAGGTGTTTTGGATGGTCTCGGAATGGGTGGTTTCGGGTGATTTGGTCTCGCCAGCCTGCCCGGAGGGAATGCCATTTCCGTCGAGTTCCATATCGGCGATCACATGGGCAACACTCTCGAGCGCGACTTTCTGTTTGCGGTAGAGGTCGGCTTCGGAGACCGACAACTTGCGCGCGACTTCACGCACTTTCTTACCCTGCAGGAACTTCAACTCAAGGATGTTGTAAAGCAGCCAGTCGCTGGTAAACTTTCGCTCACCCTCAGGTCGAACCTTCTCAATCGCTTCTTTGATGATGCTGCGCAGCGCATTGACCCGATTGCCCTCGTTTGCTTCGGTGGCTGTCTCTACCACTTTGAAGTTCATCAGGGGATTATTGGTCAATTTTGGACCGCCCCAATAGTGTGTCAGCGCGTCCTTTACCCAATCGGTCATTTCATCCGGCACGCCGCGGTTCTCAGCATTGTAGATGCGCTGCTGGTTATAACTGGCGCTGGCGCGCAAGTCCTGGATGTAGTCCACCTCGAGCTGCAAACTTGTGATCGATCGCAGCACTTGCTGTTGGTAGGCACGGTCCTTAAGCGCGATGGTCGCACGCTCAATCAAGAGGTTTACGGCTTTGAGGTCTTCTTCCTCCACCACTTCGGGATCGTATTTGAGGAAACCGCACACTCCGAGCAGAGCCTTATTTCCATTACCGTTGGCATGCTCCAACCGGACCACAATCAATTCACCCAGAGTCTGGAAGCCAAACTCTTCATCAGTATTGCTGTCTAGCTCTTCCAAAATGCTGTCATCGAGGTTGAGGGAGGTCAGGGTCTTTTTATCCCCCGTTTGGATGACCCGGTCGATCTTCCCGCCTTCCAGAACCGCAATAAAACCGGCTTTCACCTGCAACCGGTCGCAGATGGAAGCGCTCACCATTTCCAGGAATTGGTCCAGGTCTTTGCCAGTCAACATGCGATCCTGCAAGGACTGGATTACTTCCAAATCAGCCCGGTCTTCGCCCCAGAAAAAGACTTTCTCAAGGTAAGGCGAAGCAAGTGTGATGGCATATTCGAGCACGAGGATCACCGCAACCATCACCACCGGGACGAGGAAGAAATTGGCAACCCCTTGCGATTCGCCAAAACGACGAACAATGGTGGTCATCGCCAGCACTATCGCCGCCACGAACGGACCCCGCAGCATCCAGCGCAGCAAGCGGCTCTTGATGGCGCGGTCAGTCCAGTTGAGCCCAAAGAATGAGACCACGTAAGCCATCACGATCAGGAAAAAGCCGGTGATGAACGAGCCGACTATGGAAACCAGCCAGAAAAAGTCAGGGTGGGTCGCCAGGGTCAGGTTGCCATGGAACAGGAACAAGATGCTCGTAAGTGCTGGGGCTGCCGCGCCTGCAGTCAGGTAGAACAATCGGCGTTGGCTGGTGCGGGTGGCGCTGCGCAGCACAACCCTAACAAGGTTGTAACTGACCATCAACATCACCAGGATGTAAAAGACGCCAAACGCGAAGGTTACCAGGTTGCGTTCCAAATAAGGTCCAGGCACACGCTCAGGGGAAAGCCTGCCAACGGTGATGCCAAAGAAGACCAGGACCGCCATAACGACTGAGAGGATATAAATCACCAGCACCACTGTGCGACGTCTGCCTCGGCTTGGGCGACCCGTCAGAGTGAGCAAGGCGTCAGAAAAGTGCAGGTAAACAGCCGGCAGCATCACCAGCCCCACCCACTTCATTTGCAGCAGGAATTCAACGTACGCCGGCGTGTTTGAGACGCTCGCCATCGCTTCGCCAGCATAAATCAACATGACGCAAGCCAGAAGCAGCATGTACGTCTGCACCAGCCGGTCGCGAATATTAAAGCTGGTGGCGTACATCATCAAAGCCACCGCCGTGATTGCCACGCCGGCAGCCA
>CAYRYL010000054.1:0-13045 GCA_964428425.1 uncultured Anaerolineaceae bacterium
AAGGTTGAGCGTGTAAACCCCGTTCGGTTCAGCTTCCACTGACTCGACTTTGAAAGGTTTTCTACCCACCATAAATGGATGAATGACGCGGATGTAAAGGATTATCAAAGCCATGGCTATGATTTCGACGATCCATACCCACCTTACGAGCGGGATTTCCATATAGTAATTGACCCTAAACATGTGCCAGAGACCAAAAACCAGGATGATCGCGGTTAACAGATTGTGAAGACCCAGCCAGGGCACATAACCCAGGTTAAGCTTTTTTCGAAGACCGGATGTGAGACCGATCAAGATCAATCCGGCCAGGCCGATCCATCCTGAGTTCAACGCAAAACCGGCTCGAAAAACCTTACTGGTGATCAAGAGAATTATGGGGTGCAGCAGCACTAACACAATCGCCAAAATTGAAATGAGATGATGTGTGCTGTAGACCTTGTCCATATCGAGCGCGTCTGCCAGCCAGTTCAGCTTGGCGATCGGAATCAGCTGGAGCCCAGCCAATGCCAGCCCTAAGAAGCCAAGCAGAACGGAAACATTGACAATGATGTCGCGGGGAATCCAGCTAATCAGCATCGCGATTGCCGGTAAAAACAGCAATACGAAGAAAATGATGTAAAAAATGACCCTTCTTGTTGAAGATTTCATGGGGTTATCCCTTTATCTTTCAATCTGCCTAAGGTCGAGTCAGGCTGTCTGTTGTCACGCCGCTTACCGCAGAGAGATCTTCGATGGAGTCAAACATCAGCTGCAGCACGTACTTGCCATTGTGGATGTAAGCGCCGGGTTCTTTGACGGTGAACATGTAGTTATAGGCAGCTTTCAACAGACGAGGGGTGAACAGTTTGTATTGGTTCGGGAAAGCAGCTTCGTCTTCGGTAATCTGACCATCTTTGTTGGTGTCGATGAATGAGTAAGGATAGGCTCCACCGTAGAAACCGAACATGGTTCCATCACCAACATTGGCAGAGTACTGGCTCATTGCCTGGTGCAGCACAACTTTCATGCCTTCGATTTCGTCGAACATGCTCTCAACAGCACCATCGCCGTCGTAGTCAACTTTGGACATGGAGACAGTTTTGTATTCCTGATAGCCAGTGACATTCGAGTGACAGGTCTGGCAAAGATTTGTGTCAGCATTCTCAGGCTTGCGGTTGTGCAAGGTATGAGGATCGTGACAGGTGGCGCAGGTCTCTACGCCCGCTGCGTGAGTGAAGGTGCCGACGTAGGTTTTGCCGGCGTACTCAAAGCCATTACCGCCATCGGAGCCTGCTCGCACTGCGGCGGCTGCAAAATAGTGGTTGCCCATGATTGCCTGATCGCCGATCGGTTCATCATCTGGCTTGCCTTCAGTGGCTGTGGCAACTGCAACGCCCGAGCCCATACCACCATGGCAGGACATACAAACTGAGGAAGAGCCAGTTCCAGTGATCTCAGCACCAGAGGGGAATTGAACTGAGTCCAATTCGTGAGCCGCTGTGTTGTGGCAGGCTGTGCAGTTGACAGGGTCCTGGATTTTTCCAGCCATCTCAATCGTGCCCGCCGCAGAGCCGTCTGCTCCGACGAAATCGCGGAAACCGGAGGCACTATGGCACTTGGCGCAGTAGGTGGGAACTTCAGCAGGATCATCTTCATTCCAATGATTGAAGGCTTCCGAAGTCATGTCAGCATGACCGGATCCTTCCCACTTGGCAGTGATATCCTGGATGGAAGCCTCTGCGTCAGTGGCTTGCAACGTGGAGCAACCCACCCAAACCAAAAGTGCAACAGCAAAGACGGCAATCAGTAAAAAAAAGCTCTTTTTCTTCATTAATCTTTCTCCTAAAAGTTGTTGTAGAATAGCTCACTGCTAAATTAATACGAAGATTATTATAAATGTAACTTGTTGGCTGTCAATGTGTGAAATTTGTAACAATCTTAGGCGTATCAACCTTTCTTAACCTGAGGCTCATCGGGAAAGCGTTGGTATTCCGTTCTTTGGAACTATTAAGACCTGGCATTAATACGATAAAATAGATAAAAAATGAGGATTTCTTTTGAAGAAGACTAATCGAAAAACAATTATCGCCGTGCTTGTGATCGCAGTTGCTTTGATCGCCCTGCTAATCGCCACCACGCGTTCCAGCACGCAATACTTCCTGACCGTGTCCGAACTCCAATCGGGTGAGACGGACATGACTGGTCGCAACGTTCGGATGTCTGGCGTTGTACTGGGTGAAACCATTGTCTATGACCCCCAAACGCTTGACCTGAGCTTTGAGGTTGCCCAGATCCCGGGCGATCATCGTGTCATCAAGGAGATGGGAGGAATGGCTGCGGTCCTTGAAAAAGCAGCTGCCGATCCTACTCTCCCACGCATCACCATTCACTACAATGGCGTAAAGCCAGACCTTCTCAAGCACGAAGCCCAGGCAATCGTCTCGGGCTCCCTGGATGCCGATGGTATTTTTCAGGCAAAAGAACTGTTGCTGAAATGCCCCTCAAAGTACGAATCCGCCTTGCCAAACCAGGCTGGCAATTAATCCCCCCGAAAAGGTTATCATGTTTCTATTAGGTCTCATTTCTTTTGCTGCTTCCATGCTGGCGATTTTTATCGCCCTCATCCTCACCATTTTTCAGCTTGTCAAGCGCCAAACCGCTCTGACAAAACCGATTATCACCCTGGCAAATCTCTCCTTTGGTCTGCACACCCTCAGTGTTTTGACCCTGATGGCGATGCAAGTGCTGCAGGATTACTCCATCTCTTACGTTGTCTCCGTGGTGAATTCTGTTATGCCCACCATCCTGAAGATGACAGCCATCTGGGGTGGGCAGGCTGGGTCGCTCTTTTTTTGGGGCTGGACCCTCAACCTGGTCCTGTTCATATCGCTGCACGTCCGGCGGCAGATTCAAGACGGCTGGTCTTTTCTTTTCACGGTCGTAAACCTGCTCTTTTTTGGTTCGCTTTCCCTCTTCCTCGAAAATCCATTCACGCGGGTCTGGCTGACTGAAGCTGGCGACATCCTTGAAGGCGTTTTTTCACCTCTTGCTGGCGCTACCGTTTATGGCGGCATTTCCGGGTTTGGGTTGAACCCCCTCCTGCGCCATTGGGGCATGGTGATCCACCCACCCATCCTCTACCTTGGTTTTGCCCTCTTCCTGATACCCTTTAGCGTTGCCATTTCTTACCTCATCCGAGGTGAATCTGGGGAAGGTCTGCTTGGCGAAACCCGTCTGTGGCTGCTTTCCTCCTGGGTTTTGCTCACCGCAGGCATCGTCCTGGGCAGCTGGTGGTCTTACGATGTGCTCGGTTGGGGCGGATACTGGGCTTGGGACCCTGTGGAAACCGCATCCCTTTTGCCGTGGCTCACCAGCACAGGTCTGCTCCACAGCCTCTTGCTGCAAAAGCAGCGCAACATTTTTAAGCGCTTTAACTTTATCCTGACGTTATTAACCTACATCCTGGTCATTTTTAGCATTCTCATCACACGTGCGGGCTTGCTCAATTCTGTCCATGCCTTTGGCGCTAGTAAGATTTCATTGCCGCTCACGCTGCTCACCCTGACTTTGTTTGTCGTCACGCTGGTGTTGCTTATCTGGCGCTGGCGCAAGCTTTATTCGGGATGGGAGCTGACGTCTTTCATCACACGCGACGCGGCTTTCCTCTACACCAACGTTTTGCTGATTTCCCTCACCATCGTGTGTTTCTACGGCCTGGCATATCCCCTCATTACCGGCGCTCTCACCGGCTCACAGATCGGGCTTGACCGGACGTTCTTCGATAAAACCGCGACGCCCCTGTTCATCCTTTTGGCTGTTCTGATGGCAGTTTGCCCGCTGAGTGCCTGGACGATTAACTCGGTCAAACAATTAGGCAAATCAGCCCGGATTCCCCTGCTGCTGACTGTGATCCTGACAGTTGTTTACTATTTCTTCCTGACCAAATCCTGGCTGGCACTGCTGGTGCTCTTCGTGGTGACGCTTGGTTTGCTGCTGATGCTTGCTCTCAGCTTGCGGGAATGTTTTTCCACGCGCGAGGCAGTTAAGCGCTGGTGGAATCACCGCGCGAGGCACGGCGCCTGGTTTGTGCACGCGGGCATTTTGCTGATTGCCCTCGGAATTGTGGGCATGGAAGGTCTTGACGCGAGCATCCAGGGGACGATGATCCCCGGAGATAAGATGCCGCTGCGATCCTACGAAGTCGAATTTGTAGAACTCACCGAAGAGTACGAGAATCCTGAGTTCCTGACGATTGAAGCCAAACTTGTCCTGTGGAAGGACGGCAAAGTGGTTGGCACGCTCTACCCCGGGCAGCACCTGTACGAAGACCGCGGGCAATATGTCAGTATTCCCGACAAACAGTCCACCTTGCGAGGGGACTTCTACACGCTGCTTCTGGATTACGACAGCATGATGGGCTTCGTGACCATCCAGGCTTCGGACAACCCCCTGGTCAATTTCATGTGGTTTGGAGCACTTTTGATGGTTTTAGGAGCAGTTCTGGCAGCCAGTTTGCCCTGGAAGCATCTGCAGCTCGAAAACGAAGATCAACTCGCCCAGGAGTTACCGCGTTCATGACCCTAGCGATTCGGCAGGTTTCCAAGTCGTTTGGTCAGCATCGCATTTTGGATGCCCTTGACCTGGAGGTGCAGCCTGGTGAGCTTCTCTGCCTGCTTGGTCGTAACGGCGCAGGCAAAACCACCCTGCTGAAAATTCTTGCCGGTCTGCTTAGGCCCGAATCTGGTTCTGTCTGGCTCGACAATCAACCAATCGACTTTACTGAAACGCAAGCCAGACACAGTATTGGTCTGGTCATGCATCAGCCTTTCCTGTACGAACATCTCACAGGTATCGAAAACTTGCGCTTTTACGCCCGTCTCTACCAGGTGTCTGATGGTGACGCAACCCTTGATGCAGCTTTGGCACAGGTGGGAATGCAGCGGTTTGGCGGCAAACCTGTCAGAGCCTATTCGCGCGGTATGAAGCAGCGGCTCACCATCGCCCGCGCGCTTTTGCATTCTCCGCGCGTTTTACTGCTGGATGAGCCTTACACCGGTCTTGACCTACAGGGCAGCCAGGCATTTAATCAACTCATGCTGGAACAGAAACAACAGGGTCACATTATTCTGATGACGACGCATGATCTCTCGCATGCTTTGCCCATTTGCAGTCGCTTCGCTTTTCTTGCCCGGGGAAAAGTGGCTGAGGAACTTCCAAATGAGGATCTTTCGCTCGAGGTTATTGAAACCTGGTTGGCTGACAGGCTTGCAAAGCCCGTCTCTGAGCAAAAGAAGGTGGCGGCATGAAGAATTGGACGCATTCTGTTCGCACCTTGGTCTGGAAAGACTTGCTGCAGGAGTGGCGCAGTAAAGACATGCTCACCGCCATGTTTGCGTTTGCCATTCTGACCCTGTTTATCTTTAACTACGCGATGGAACTTTCACCGGTCAATCGTGCTGAGATCGCATCCGGAATTGTCTGGGTGGTGATCGTCTTTGCCGGCACTCTTGGACTCAACCGTTCATTTACAGCTGAGCAGGATCAAGGTTGCTTCGATGCTTTGGTGATGGCAGTGCCGGATGTTTCGGCAATCTACTTTGGCAAAATGCTCACCAACTGGCTCGTTATGCTCTTCGTCAGCCTGTTGATTTTACCCATCTACTCTTTGCTGTATAACCAATCCCTCTTTAATGCTGGATTCATTCTTGTTCTAGTTCTTGGCGCGTGGTGTTACAGCGCCGCAGGAACGCTCATCGCCGGCATGACCGTGCAGACCCGCATGCGCGACCTGCTTCTGCCCATCCTGCTCTTCCCCGTCCTGATGCCTGTCAATATGGCTGTTGTCAAAGCAGCAGGTGGCATTCTGGCTGGCGCTCCGCTGGCTGAGGTGCAAGCCTGGTTGGTTTTGCTCGCGGCTTACGGTATTATTGTTACAACAGTATCGATTATGGTGTTTGAATATGTCATTCGTGAATAAAAAACTAAGACTCCTCAGTGTAATTGCCGCTTTGCTCGTTTTGGCAGCTTTTGCCATGGTGCTTTTTTACACACCGACCGAAGTAAACATGGGCATCGTCCAGAAAGTGTTTTACTTTCATGTCAGTGCCGCCTGGGTTGGTATGCTGGCTTTCATGGTTGCGGCGGTCTGCGGCATCTTATACCTCAACAAAAAGCAGTTGAAATACGATTTCATTGCCTTTTCAGCGGTGGAAATCGGATTGCTTTTCACAGCGATCGCCAACTTCACCGGAATGATCTGGGCAAAACCCATCTGGAACACCTGGTGGACCTGGGATCCGCGCCTGACGACCATGACCATCATGGCTTTTACCTACATTGGCTACCTGCTGTTACGGCGAGGGGTGGATAACCCCGAAAAACGCGCTCGGTTTGGTGCAGTTTATGCCATTATCGGCTTTGCGAGTGTCCCGCTCACCTTTTTTTCGTCCCGCCTGCTGCGAACCATTCATCCCACCATCTTTGGCACAGATACTGGTGACATGGCAATGACCCCCGCGATGTACCAGACCATGGCCGCCAGTATTATCACTTTCACCGTTTTGTTTGCAGCCTTGCTCTGGCACCGCTCGATTCTGGCAGCACGTGAAACTGAAATCGAAACGCTCAGGGCGCAAAACGAAACTCTCGAATTCGGGGAGGTGCAGGATGACTAATCTGCCATATTTTATTACTGGTTATGTGGTAATTTTTGGGCTCCTTGGCGCTTATATCTTGCGCCTTGTCGCCCTCAAGAAGCGGCTTGACAGAGAACACAAAGAACTTACTGTAACAAGATAAATATCTTCAATCAAAATGCCCCCATTCGCCTGGATGGTTTTATTATTGGTGTTGAACACTCAAGTTTATCCACGTAGGTCAGGTTCCTCTTCTGAACCTGACATCACAACCGACGACAAATAACGCCCTCAACAAAGTTAGGTTTTTGACGTCAGGTTGAACTGCGCAACCTGACCTACATCTTATGGTACTTTGGGGTAGCCGGCGGCGATCAGGGCTTCATATCCGCCGAGAATTGCTTCAACTTTCCGGTAGCCATCTTTCAACATGATGAACGCCGCACCGGCGCTCGTGTTTTCAGCCGGTCAGGTACAGTAGTTTATGTACCAGGTGTCTTTGTCCTGGGTGCCGAGCCAGGTCTCAATTTCGCCGAACGGCAAACTAATGCTGCCAAAGGCGTGACTGGCTGCATATTGGTCAGCTGAGCGGGTATCCACCAGGATGGCTTTGTTCTCATTAACCGCCGCAATCGCATCGGCTGCGGTGATACGCGGCACGTCCGAGGCGGAAAGAACGATCGGATTCCCTGTTTCTTTGCGAATCCCACGAAAAACCATGAATCCGACTGCCAGCAGAACAATTCCTACAACCAGGTAAACAGGTAAGAGGCTCTTTTTCTGTAACTGAGGCATTCTACGTTTCATACCGAAATTATTCCACCACCCAGGAGGCATGTCGAGGGTGTGTATAAGGTGAATGGTAACTATAAAAAGCAAAAAAGAAACACGGTTTGGACACTCTTTTAAGCAAGTCCTTTATAATACTTTGAAACTCACCTGAAAGGGCGATATGCTCGAGATCAACGTTAACGGCGTTAGCTATTCATTGGACGAAGTGCCCGGCGAGAAACTTAGCGATCTGCTGCGGCTGAGGCTGAATCTGACAGGCACGAAAGTTGGCTGTGGTGAAGGACGCTGTGGAATCTGCACGGTGCTGCTGGATGGCAAGCCGGTTCGATCCTGCATCACCCGCGCCAACAAAGCCCAGGGCAAGTCCATCCTGACTATCGAGGGCTTGCGCGCGTTGAGACCCGTTAATCGCCAGGACGAACACACAGACCTGCAAGCGCTCCATCCTTTGCAAGAAGCTTTCATCACCCATGGCGCAATCCAATGCGGCTTTTGCACTCCCGGGCAGCTGATGCGTGCCCACGCGCTGCTGATCGAAAACCCCGACCCGCGTGTGCGCGAGATCCGCGAGGCAATGAACGATGTTGTCTGCCGCTGTGGCAGCTACGAAGCCATCGTTTCGGCGATCCAGGCAGCCGCCAACTCTTTGCGAACGGGGGAGGCAGTGGAACCAAGGGTGGTCTCGCTGGGAAAGCAGGACCTGACCCATGTGGGCAAGGCAACCATCCGCCCGGACGCGGTAGCGAAAGCCATCGGCGGTGCAAAATTTACGGACGATTTTCAATTTGAAGGCATGCTTTACGCGCGTGTTTTGAGAGCAGGCGTTCCCTCTGGCATCTTGAGAGAGCTCGACGTAAGCGCAGCAGCCCAGTTGGAAGGTGTCAGTGCGGTGTTAAGCGCGGCAGACCTGCAGCATGAACGCTTGCATGGAATTTATTCAAAAGATTGGCCGATCCTGGTGGGAATTGGCGAGAGGGTGAGGTATGTGGGGGATGCCATCGCGTTGGTAGCAGCCGATACGCAAGCGATCGCCGATGAGGCAATGAAACGTATCCAGTTTGTGATCGAACCCCGCCCAGTGGTGAGCAATCCGATGCAGGCAGCAGAGCCGGATGCGGAAAAGGTACACGAGAAGGGGAATTTGCTCAAGAAAATCAAGGTGGGTAAGGGCGAGCTGGATGCCGGTTTCACGCAGTCTGACGTAATCGTAGAACACACCTTTTATACTCCCTTCATGGAGCACCTGTTCATGGAGCCAGAATGTTCGATCGCTGTACCCCGCGAGGACGGCGGCATGGACGTTTATGTGGGCTCCCAGATTCCCTACGAGGATCGCCGACAGGTCGCCGAGGCGCTTGGGTTGGCGCTTGAACAGGTGCGCATTCGGGGTCAGAAAACCGGCGGCGCATTTGGCGGCAAAGAAGATATCGCCGGGCAGATCCATGCAGCCCTGTTAGCCGAAGCGACCGGGAAGCCGGTTAAGTTACTTTTTACCCGGCGGGAAAGCATGATGGTGCACCCAAAACGCCATGCCACCTGGACCAAGGTAAAGCTGGGTGCAAGAAAAAATGGCGAACTTTTGGCTGCAAAGACCGAAATTTACGGCGATACCGGCGCTTACGCTTCGCTGGGCGTCGCAGTGATGACCAGAGCGACGACACACTCGTGCGGTCCCTATATCATCCCCAACACCCTCTCGGAGTGTTATGCCATGTACACCAACAACCCTCCCGCGGGAGCATTCAGGGGCTTTGGCGTGGTTCAAGCGATGTTTGGGATTGAATCAGCCATGGACATGCTGGCTGAGAAACTTGGGATGGACCCCCTGGCACTGCGCAAGGTGAACGCGCTTCGCAAGGGTAGCGAAACCAACACGGGTCACCGCCTCGAGGAGAGTGCCGGGCTGCCTGAATGCCTTGAAGTATTAGGGCATCGCCTGGAAGAAATCGGGGTTTCTAATCCTTGGACGCCACAGGAAGAGGAAATTGACGGACGAAAAGTGATCACCTGCTGGGGTATGGCGTCCGGCTTCAAGAATACCGGGCTGGGCACCGGCACAGATGACAGCAGCGGTGCGATCGTGCGCCTTCTGCCGGCTGGCAGGCTGCAGATTATGACTGCAGCGTCGGAAGTGGGGCAGGGGATGAACACGACCCTGCAGTTAATTGCCGCGGAAGTGCTGAGGATAATTCCGGAAAACATCAACGTATACCTGATGGATACCGCCTTGACGCCAGATGGTGGGGCAACAACTGCCAGCCGCCAGACCTATGTGACCGGTAACGCAGTGAAAAACGCCGCGACCGAGTTGAAAAAACGTATCGAGAGCTTGCTGATTGATAGATTCAAGTGTGAGCTTTGCCAGATTCGGTTCGGTTTCGATGCGATTTACGCCGGCGATGAGCGGATTGGATGGCAGGAAGTTTATGACCTGCTGGAGAAGAGCGCTGAAGGAACCTCGGTGGAGGTGCGCTACACTGCACCCCAAACCTATTCCCTTGAACTCGGGGGGAAAATCCATGTGGCCTACGGGTTTGGAGCACAAGCGGTTAAGCTTGGTCTGGACCCGGAGAGTGGGGAGGTGAAGGTTCTGCAGGTAATCGCGGCAAGTGATGCCGGCAGGATCATCAACCCGCTTGGCTTCCAGTCCCAGGTGGAAGGGGGCGTGGTAATGGGGGTTGGGCACGGATTGTTAGAAGATTTCGTTGTCGAAAACGGGATTATCCTGAGCGACCGGATCGCAAAATACGACATTCCACGCATGAAGGACAGCCCGGAGGTCGAGTCACTGATTGTGGAAGACCCGACATCTGAGGGACCCTATGGGGCGAAGGGCATTGGGGAATTAGTTTGCGTACCCACCCCTCCAGCAATTGCGAACGCACTCTATAACGCGATCGGCTTGCGCGTGGACAGCCTGCCCGTCACCAAGGAGAAGGTCAAAATCTGGCTGGAGAATAAAACCTCCTGATAAGAAGAGGGAAACTCTGGCATTCATATTGCAACGAATGCGTTGACTAATCTCAAGAAATCAGGAGGTTTACTCACAGCAGAGGCAGTATGAGCAGAGCATTTGGAATCGATATCAGCAAATACCAGTCCAGTAAGGATGGCAGCAAAAAGATGGACTTCACCGCGGTGCAAAATCACGCGGAGGAAGTCACGTTCATTGCGGCAAGGACCGGTATTTCGTGGGGATACACCGACCCGATGTTCAACCATTACTGGAACGAAATGGCGCGCATCAAAGTAATGCGCATAGCTTACCATGTGCTGTATTTTGGGGAAAGCGCCCTGGCGCAGATGGATTCATTGTTCAAAATGCTGGATGGCAGAGCAAATTTTGCTTTTGATCGCATCGCGCTCGACCTGGAAGTTGCTGGAATCAACCCAAGAAACAGGATTACTGCCACGACGCAGAAGTGCTTGGATATTTGCAGGGCAAGGACCGGTTTCTTTCCGATCGTGTATTCGCGGGCGGAATGGGTGAACACTTACCTTTCGGTGGCAGATTTACCAACGCTTGACTGGTGGCTGGCGACCTATCGCAAGCCCCTGGTCTCACCTCTATACAGCCAGGAGCACGACGGTCCACCTTATCTGCCAAAAGGTGTGAGCACCTATCTGATCCACCAGACAGGCGACCGCTGCAAATCGATCGGCGGCGTGAGCCACTACATGGACTACAACCGCTGGAACGGCGAAAAAGCGGATGTCTTGCGCTACTTCGGAAATCCAACCGGGGACGCCTTACCGACAGAGAACAATGTTCTTTTCACGGCAAAGTGCATCGTCAGCGCGCTTTACAAGCGCGGTGGTCCAGGACCAACCTTCCAGGTGGTGGGGAACCTGAACTTGGGAGACGTGGTCTCCGTTTATGAGGTAAATGATGGCTGGTATCGGATTGATCCAACCGCGCAGTTGTGGTGTTCGGGAAAAAGCACCTATCTCCAGAGATTGGGCGATACCCCGCCTGCAGGAAATGCCCTTTTTAAAGCCCAATGCATCGTTAAAGCATTATTCAAACGGGACGCGCCGAGTAAAAACAGCAAGGTAATTGGCAATCTGATTCAAGATGAAGTTATATCCGTGTACGAAGTGAAGGACGAATGGTATCGCATTGAACCCGGGCAGAGCGTCTGGGTTTCGGGTGCCAGTCAGTACATGCGCACGATCTAGGACTTTGAGAATTGACTTTAATCCCCCGTCATTTTCGAATCAATTACTGGTCCTTTTGACCGCTAACAGGCAGGAAATTCAAGTTTGGACGGTTACCTCACCTTGCCAAAAATCGCCTATAATAAATACTAATATCTTGACAATAAAAATTATGTGTTAAAATAGTTGACGAGTACACTACGTTCTCAGGGTATTAGGGATGCAACAAACCAAATTCGAGCTGTATAAATCACTAAAGTCGATTTTTCTTCACATCGACAATCATGAGAAGGCGTTTCTTGCACGGTTTGGCTTGAATATCCCTCGTTTTTTTGTGCTGATGCATGTTGAGAATAACCCTGGAATTAATTACATCGTACTGAGTGATCTGCTGCTTTGCACCAAAAGCAACACGACCCGCGTCGTAAGCGGGATGCAAAAGGAAGGTCTGATTAACCGTGAAATGGACCCCAACGATCGGCGCAGTTACCAACTCACCCTGACAAAAGCCGGACACGCTCTTTTCGAGAATGTCTATCCCGATTATAATAAATTAGTTGATGGCTTAATGTCCAAGCTTGATAAGGCAAAACTTGAAAATTACCTTAAGGCAAGCTCTGAAATTGAAAACACCCTGACCCCTAACCGGGCGGAATCTATCTCAGGTTAATTACCCAAGGAAACAGGTCAGGATGGAAACCAAAAAACATGGCAATTTTGCCAAACCAGTTCTATCTTTTCAAAGGAGAAAGAAATGAAGAAAAGTTATTTACTCATTGCAATCGCTTTGGTTGCAACTCTGCTTCTTGGCGCATGCGGCAAGCAAGCGGAGGAACCCACAGCCGCCCCTGTTGTTGAGGGCGGAACCCTGCGTATCTGGGCTGATGAACAGCGCGCCCCCGTTCTGACTGAACTCGGCGCTAAATTCAAGGCTGAGAACAACGTGGACGTAGTCGTCGAGAACATCTCAGGCATCCGCGATCAATTCCTCGTGGCCGCCCCCGCTGGCGAAGGTCCGGACATCATCGTCATCGCTCACGATCAGCTGCCTGCCTTGATCGCCTCTGGTCTGATTGCTGAAATCGACCTCGGTGGCAAAGCTGCAGATTTTGATCCGGAGTCTCTTAAAGCCTTCTCTTACGGCGGCAAGCAGTATGGTATGCCCTATGCCCGTGAGAACCTTGGTTTCTTCTACAATGCCGACCTGGTCACAGAAGTCCCCACCACATGGCAGGGCGTTTATGACCTCTCCAAGACCTTGATTGCTGATGGCAAAGTCCAATACGGTATCGTTTTGGGCGGCGGTTCCTATGATGCTTATCCCTGGATGACCTCTCAGGGTGGCTACATCTTTGGTCAGGATGCCAATGCTGACTATGTTCCAGGTGATCTTGGTGTTGGCTCTGAAGGCATGATCAAGTTTGGTGAAATGGCTCTGCAGTGGAAGAACGACGGTATCCTTTCCGATAACCTCGATGGCA
>CAYRYL010000055.1:0-12887 GCA_964428425.1 uncultured Anaerolineaceae bacterium
CTGCCGTGTCTCTTTATTCTATATCCCTTGATTGGGTATCATACTAATGACAGAAGATTCGTCATCGCGAGGAGCGAAGCGACGCGGCGATCTCATCGCATACATTGTCATCCTGAGCGAAGCGAAGGATCTTTACCCCGACATTGTCATCCTTAGCAACGCGACTGCTTGCGTCCCCTTGTGGGAAGGATCTGTCTGTTAGTTGAATGTCAGGTTGAAAACCGCAACCTAACCTACGACAGACCGAGTAGGGTGGGCTGGCGTCGCATCACTTCCACCCACCTGGGCATCTCAGTAGCCAACCCACCAAATCTTGCTCTTTTTCTGTCATCCTGAGCGAAGCGAAGGATCTGTCTGTTAGAAATCAACTACGTCACAAAAAAGCTCAGTATGACTGGAATGTCGACTTTAAATGCACAACCTGCTCTGCCTTTTTCCACATATCCCATGACACCCTTTGATTCACGCTATAATTTCGTCATGGCTGCCATTGACCTTACCCGTCTCAACAAACAAATCGAGGGATTAAAAGAAGTCTTCTCGCAACCGGTCGCGTTCCACCAGCGGTTCCATGAAACCCTGCAGTTTTACCATCGCTACGCTCACCGTCCCCACAAGGACGCCGTTCCGGTCAGTTTTATGAGGGTTTATGACCTGCCAGACCAGGTCCTTCCGCAACTCGCCTACGGGCTCAGCCTTAAAGCACGCCAAGACCCAACCGAGACCCTGGCAGTCGTGGATGAACTATGGTTGGATGAATATTTTGAAGCACGCGACCTTGCGGCACACCTGCTGGGTCAGGTTCCCATTGCCGCCAAAGCAAATGTCCTTGAACGCATCAGTCAATGGTCATCAGTCCCGATGGACCGGGCGGTGGTGAACTCAGTTTTCAGCAAGGCCAGCCAGCGTTTGCGCACAGAAGACCCTGAAACTTGGGTCGAGTTTGTCGGCAGTTTAATTGCCAGCCCAACCGAACGCACCCAAAACCACGGCCTTTTTGCCCTCTCACTCCTGGTGGATTTATCGCATTCCGATCAATTACCCCGGTTTTTCCGCTGGATCAGACCTTTCCTTCAAAGCGATCAGAGCATAATCCAGTCAAATTTAAGCCAGGTTGTTGCCGCTTTGGCACGCCGTTCACCAACAGAGACAGCTTACGTGCTTAAAGAAGTATTGTCGGATACTGATGGTACCAGTGTTGAGGGTCGAATCAGAGCTTTCTTACCATTTTTTGACGAAGAGGTCAGCCAAAGTTTACAGTCTTCCATTCGCTTGCACCAACGACGCACAAAACTTGGTCTGTAGATGCTTTTTACCAGGAAAACTGTTTCAATGTCAGCCAGCCAACGCTCTCCACGCTTAAAAACCATCTTCACCGCAGCCATTTTTATTGCTTTGATAATACTCTCTGCCTGCCTGCCTCAGCAAGCACTACCCGCGGGTGTCACCGCCAGCCCAACCATTCTTCTACCAAGCCCTTCCCCCACCTTTCCGCCGATACCCACGACCGAAATCACGCCTCTCGCTCAGCCTTCCCCCCAACCCGCCCTCATCATCACCGAGATTGCCTTACCTACTTCAGCGCTGATCCCGGGTATCAGCGGTCACGAACAGACCTACGAATTGGGCTGTGAGGCAAGCGCGGCTGTGGATTGGGCAGGTTTTTACGGTGTTTTGATCTACGAGTCCACCTTCCAGTTTGCGCTGCCGCTATCCGACAACCCTGAGCTGGGTTTTGTGGGCAATGTCACCACCGATGGCTGGGGTCAAATCCCGCCTGATGCTTATGGTGTTCACGCACCACCTATCGCCGAATTATTAAGGGATTATGGTTTGCCAGCGCAAGCGGTGAAGGGAATAACATTGGAAGATGTGAAAGCCGAACTGGCTGAAGGCGACCCTGTGATTGCCTGGGTGATCGGGAATATGGTCTACAGCAGCCCAATAAAAGTTTTCGACCAGCAAGGGAATGCGGTGATCGTTGCGCCTTATGAACACGTGGTCATTCTCACTGGTTACGACGAGACAAACATCACATACATGAATAACGGCAGCTTTTTCACCGTCCCAATCGATGTCTTCCTGACCTCCTGGAGCGTTCTCGGTAACATGGCTGTCATCCATGATTAGTCCCATGGATAAAAAAATCCGCGAAATTTCGCGGATTTTTGTTGTCTGATTTTCGACTTCTACATATTTGCTGAACGGAACCAGCGGTAATTCAAAACACGCAATTCCTCAGCTGTTGGCATCGGATAATATCGTATTTCTTCCGCGTTTCCGGCATAAAAACCGTTTTTAATCGAACGATATTGGACGTTCGGGTTATGCGAGCGGTCAACCATCTTGGTCGTGGCAAACTTGGTCTTTACATCCGTCAGGCACTGGCGCAGGTGGTCCTGGTTGCCGTACGGCAGGTTGATCATGATGCCCATTTCGGGATCGTCAGCCAATTCACCCAGCTGCAGTTCGGTAAAAACAATCGCTGGCACAGTGACCAACGAGACTGGGTTGCGCACCAATTGATCAAGGAACTGGATGGGACCCAACCGGCTGACAACCAGCGGCGCAACTGGAGCAATTTCCTGGTAAAGGTGAAGTTGACCGGTCAAATCCGGGATATCTTCAGAAGGGGCAAGATCCAGCGTGTGACCATCCTGGGTGGTTAGAAATAGGTGCTGCAGAGCGCTCAGCTTGATGTGTTCCAATGCCCTGTAGACCGAAACATACACCGACGACTTGAGGCTGCCGTCGTCATGAGGTACACAACGAGAAAAAGCTTCATCGATTTTAAAATATGGATGGCGGTAAGTGGGATCGACCTCGAAGAAAATCGCCTGTCCGCGTGATTTTTTAGCAGACCCGAGCGCATAATATAAACCGAAATCTTCTGGTGAGAGCATCGAGGCGATCAGAGCTTCGGGTGATAAAGATAAATACAAGTGAATGGTCATGATGTTCAATTCCTATTCTTTTCCTATCTAAAATCCCGTAAAACAATTCACTCTTTCGAGCATGGTTCCATTTATTTCCATGATAATTCTAACCTAATTCTTGGATTCGTATCACAGTCGTATGTCATGATGTTCTAATTATAAATAGGGATCATGAATCGGACGACTGATGTGAGCAATGTCGGATCTACCCAAAATTCAGAAATTGAGTTTGTACTGGATCATCAGATAGGCCAAATAATGGCTGTCCGAAAAATGGGCTTAAGATGGCGCTGAACGACCACACTTTGTCGCAGTTTCAGCAGGATTGAGATGGAGGGTTGGTTTGAAGCAAGCTTAGAACACAAAACAACTAACGAATTTGTTCGGAGATCCGTTATGCTAGGAGGAATTCATCAAGGAGCTTTTACGACCTGGTACCCTGACGCGTAAAAAAAAGACTTCGAGAATTCTCTCAAAGTCTTTTTCAAAAGCTACAACTTTTGGATTAAGGTAAAGTGCTGTTAGCATCAATATTGAGTTGATTAAGAGTGGCAACAACATCCGCGCCACCAGTTAAAATCTCAGCCATCGCACTCTCAATGTAATTCCTCGCATAATCATAATTTGGAGTGCCTGGTTCTGATTTTGTGTGAGGTAAGAGGTTAAATGCATTAGCATACTGAGGATTAGCAACGAAGAAGTCAGCCATCTGATCAGCTGCGCTTTGCCTTACAGGGAAATAAGAGGAAAGCATTGCCCATTCTGCTTGTACATCAGTGGTTGTGAAGTATTTCAAAAACAGCCAGGCAGCCAATTCACGTTCAGGAGTATGTTTGGGAATGCTGACACTGGATCCGTAGATATTCATTATGGGAACAGATGTCGTATGGGGCAGAGCTCCCACATTCCATTCAAAATTACCTCCAACAGCATCATTGTAAAAAGGGATTCCGGTTGATGAAGCAATACTAAAAAGTAGCCTTCCTTCCCCAAAAGTTGTCTGCTCGCCATAAGGAGTAGTTTCCAGCGAGGCACAACCCTCATCAAAAAGCCCCTTTAGAAACGTCATTGCACTTATAGCTTCCTGGCTATTCAATGAATATTGATTTGTTTCGACATCGTAAATATCCCCACCAAATGCAAAAGTCCAACTCGCAAAGTGGGACGCATCGAGGAAAAGTTGATACCCCATAACATCACCAATTCCGGTTTGACCATCAAACGGATTTTCTTTTGCTGCACACGCAGCCGCTTGAAATTCATCAGGTGTGGCAGGTGGGGCAGTATAACCAAGTTCAGCCAACCAATCTGTGTTGTAGTACATAATCTCCATTGATCTCCCGGGAGGAAAGCCTAGTCGTTGATTGTCAAAAAATGGGAAGACATCGCTGGTTAAAAATCCGGGGAAAAAATCCAATAAATCGGCCTGGGATAATCCCCAGGTGGGGCTGGTTACTACAGGGGTCATATCAAACAAAGCATTTTGCAGTTGATAAGTGGCAGCCTGATTTTGGTACGCGGAAACAAGATCAGGAGCATCAGGAGTATTTAGAACTTGTAGCATGGCGTTAAAAATATCTGTATAGCCGCCTTTGTATATCGCAGTTACATGAATGTTCCAGGGGTTGGTTGTATTAAACTCTTCAACCATGTTTAAGATAAAGGTCTCACGTGTGCCAGAATTATGATGCCAATATATGATTTCCTGCCCCGTGGGATCGACATTTGTCCATGGATCGGGTTTTTGGATTAGAGGAAGGTGTACTTGATAATTCAGAGAGCTCTTCTGTTGTGTTTCGTTCTCAGAATATACATTGTCCTCTGTGATTAATAAGGATGAAAAGGCGAGAGTGACTAACAGGATTAATGTAAAAATTCTTTTGTTCATTAGAAGCCCCTATCTTTGGTTGTGGAATGAACTACTATTGAATCTATTGTTGAAATTGTACCATCAGGTCAATTTAATACCGTCAAAGAAATCATCTGTGGGCAAAGTGAAAATCTGCAAGACATTGCCTGGAGCTGTGCCATGGGCAAAAGAATTAAGCAGTAATGGATTAACAGATCACCCAAAAAAGACAGCCTCCAGACTAAGAGTAATCCTAAAGGAAAATTTAACGCATATTGCAACGGTTTCAGGAGGAAAGCACTAAATGGTTGGTTTTAAGGAAGCATAAAAGAGCTTATCCCATGAGTATCAACTAGTTGTTGTTTCCAGTGAGTTACATTTTCGACTGGTTTAGGGGGTTAAAAAACACCTGCAAATCTTTGCAGGTGTTTTGCATGGTCCGAATAAAGGTTTACTGCTTTTCAAGCCAATCCGCAGCTCTATCGAGACCTGTCTCAGTCACTGTAATACGTCCTTGAGCAGCATTGCGCAGGATTTCGCGTGTCTCATCATCATCTTTCCCAAAAAGATCTTCTATCGCAATCGTTCCACCAAGGATCTGCTCAATGTATGCTCGCATTTCAGTGGCATAACTTGCGCTTGAGTCGTCACCCACCGGATATGCAAGCTCAACCTCAACAAGAGCAGCAACAGCCTCAGAAGTGGTTGTCTGACCGACCGGATATGTCACCTCAGGTGCCTGAACTGTGGCTTCGACCGTTGGCTCAGTTGTACTCTGGCTCTCGCTATTGACCACTGGTAGGTTTACGGTTGTTTCAGTCGGTTCTTTCGAGCCACAGCTTGCCAAAAGCAAGCTGAATACGAGCAAAAGGGCGATGAGTAGTGTTCTTGTTTTCATTATCTTCTCTCCATCCATTAAATTGTGTCTGTTCAAATTATTACCGTTTTGTTGGTTCAAACAAGGTCTTGTCGAACCTTAGTCAAGATCGCTGTATCGTTGAAGTATTCCGCTGTCAGTTCATCGACGCTTGTGTCATCCTTCACCTGGATCTTTTGGCTCAGAAGTGGGAAGTGCGGCTGCAATTGCTCCAGCATGCCCCTGCCAACCCGCTGAATCGAAAAGTGGGCATTCTTGGCGCATCGCAGCTTGATGAAGTGAAAGAGTTCCCGTAAATTGGCACGGCAGAGAACCCGGCGGTTGAAGGCGTTTGGAACCACATAACTTGCCACCTGCGGATTCCAAGTTGCCAATTTTTCATACAGATCTGCTGCCGCCTGCATGGCTTCACGATAACGTGCTTCAAAACCAGCTTCGGAGAAGGCTTTTGGAAGGGCATACCCCAGCCTGGCTGTTAAATCCTGTACGGTTTGGGTCATCATGCGGTGTCGCTTGAATTCAAAATAGGCACCCTGGTCCATGATCAAACTAAAGGTCAGGTCAGCATACTCTAGTTCCCGTATCGGTACATCAAAATCAGTCAGCTCCTCAAACAGGGCATCCACCAGGGCTTCCTTGTCAGCCTGGGGCATGTTCAGCACCTGGTCAACGCAGACTTGATATGAATCATCTCCAAATCGGTAAAGCACCGCCGCGAGCACCCTCTCCTCGGCGTTTTCATCGACCGCTTTCAGGTCACACCAGGGTGCCCCGGAGATCGTGTCAATCTGGTTGGCGATCGCGCGGACCTTCTCGCGAAGCTGGGGCAGGTACGCTATCGGATCGGCATACTTGACCAGTGTTGGCAATTCTTGGGTCGCGACTGTTTTCATTTCCGCCCCAATCAACCGCACTTCTTCCAGTTCGGAGGAGAGCATTTTTTTAATGGCGTATTCAAGCGCGCGGGCGTTGATGGTCAAACCCACGTTCGCCATGGCTGCCGCGGGCAGAATGAAACGAGCCACATCCACGGACTTCACGCGCGCGCGATTAGACCATGCCTTTTCAGACTCGCCTTCCCGCCGGGGCGTATTGGCTTCTCCCCAGGGGCGCAAAACCTGCAATGCCTCAGCATAGATATGAAACAGTTTGTCCATCAGAGCCTGGTATTCGCCCTCAAAAGGGCTTCCCAGAATTTCAGGAGGGGTGACGTATGCTTTAGGGTCCCACTCCTGGTAACGCGTGGATTTTTCAGTATACGAAGCCAAACGATTGGCTTCGATGGTCTCGATCGCTAGGCGCGAAACATTCTCGAGTGCCAGGTGCAGCACGGCATGTTCCGCCACGCTTGAGTGACCATACCCAACGATCCACTTCTCACTGAACTGCGCGCTTTTTTCCTCATTGAGTTCCGCGGCAATCACATCAAAAGGCTCGGGCGATCGGGAGGTCTTGGCAAAAGTTACGGCTATGGTTTCAGCGCTGAACTGACTGGGGCTGAGACGATACACACGGCGGTTAAGATCCATTCTGAAATATCCTCCTGGTCTGGTTTTCGTCGTCATCAATTTGCGCGATCAAATCTTCCACCTTCTCAAAGCGCCGCTCCGGACGCAGGAACTTCAGAAATTCAATCCGCATTGTTTCGTGATAAATTTTATCGTCAAAATCCAAAATAAGGGTTTCCACATTTGGCAATGCGTCCAACTCGAAAGTTGGTCTGACGCCTACGTTCGTGACTCCCATCAGAACTTGGTCCTCAAGTGTTACCCGGGTAGCATAGACCCCAAATCGCGGCAAAAGCTGCAAAGGTTCAGGCGTGATATTGGCGGTGGGAAAGCCCAGTTTTCTGCCGATCTGCTTGCCGTGCTCAATCACCCCTTCGAGGCTGAACGGTCGTCCGAGCAGTTCAGCAGCCTTCTCAACCTCCCCTTCCATCAGCCTGGCACGGATGATATTGGATGAAACACTCTGTTCACCCAGTTTGAAGGGTGGGAAAGTCTCACATAGTATTCCTTTGGAATTGCTAAAATTCTGGATCCAGGCAAAATCAGCCTGACGGCCTTTGCCTAGGCGAAACTCAGGGCCTACCAGCAGACCTGCGGGCTTCAGTCTCACACTCAACTCCTCCAGGAAATCTCCAGCGCTCAAATCTGCAAAGCCCTGATCAAACGGTAAGGTCAGGACCAAATCTGCCCCTGCCATCTCCAGCTGGCGCTGCTTTTCTTCCCGGGTGGTGAGCAGGAACGCCTCACCAACATTTCCGAGCACCAAACGTGGGTGCGGCCAAAACGTGAGCACCAATGTTTGCCCGTTTTGTGACGTTGCCCTATCTCGTAAACCGTGAATCAGCGCTTGATGCCCAAGGTGAACTCCATCAAAATTACCAATGGTTAACCAAGCGTTCTTCGGGGGGTGTTCTGGCCAGCCAGTGATAAATTCAGTCATTTCTTCCATTTACAGGTAAATAAATAGCCCTTCCTGGACTTACCAATCGGGGCTATTCTAGTTTCATTTCTCGCTTAGTTGAAAAAAACTTTCCGGGGTTGCCATTCGTTCGTTTCAGCATCATATTCAATCAGTGCAACAAGTTCGCCTTCTTCGCTGATTGCTCGTCCCCAAAGTCCGTCTTCAACCTGTTCCAATGCAGGCACACGATGTCCATGTCGAACCGCATCCACCTGTTCAAACGTGAGTGTGACGGTATACCAATCGCCCAAAGCCTCTGCGGCTGGGATCAGATACTTGTACCAATCGCCACTATTAAAAGCATCCTGCAGCTTGCTGAGAGAAACCGCGTCTCGCAAGCCAAACTGACCATTCCGCGTTCGCCGCAAGCCAACCAGCGTTGCGCCGCAGCCAAGTTTTTGACCCAGGTCAGACGCGAGCGAGCGGATATAGGTGCCTGAGGAGCAGTGGATGTCGATCACCGCTTCGGGGGGATCCCAATCGAGTAACTCAATTGAGTGAACTGTGATCATGCGTGGTTCAAGCTCTACAGTTTCACCATCCCGAGCGTAGTCATAAGCTTTTCGCCCATTAACCTTGATCGCAGAGTAGATTGGTGGGGTCTGTTCAAACTCACCCACAAAAGTGCTGAGCGTCTCTTCCAGCTCTTCAAAGCTGATGTCCACTGGGGCACGGCTGGTGATTTCACCTTCTGTGTCGTATGTACTGGTGGTAATGCCAAACCGGAGCACAGCCTGGTAGCGTTTGTCGGATGTGGAAACATATTCGCTCAACCGCACAGCTGGTCCGATCAGCACAACCAACACACCTGAAGCTCTGGGGTCGAGCGTACCGGTATGACCGGCTCTGCGTATGTGTGTGCCAAAACGGACCTGCTGCACCACATCATGGCTGGTCATCCCAACGGGTTTATCTACAACCAAAACCCCGGATACACTGTTAGCTAAATTACTTCGATCGTTATATTGATTATCAGACATGGGCATCTCTTTCAGCTCAATTCGACCCGAGTTCTTTCAGGTATCGCAGTGAGCCAATGATCACATTTTCTTGAATAGTTTCTAAATTCCCTTCAACATCAGCCCCCGCGGCCGCCTTGTGACCTCCCCCTCCAAATTCTCTTGCGAGTTTTGACACATCCACACCTTCCACAGAGCGCCAACTGATTTTGACACCGCCTTCTTGTTCGACAAAAAGGATGGTCATCAGCGGGCCCTTTATGGCAGATAAGATGTTGATCAAGTCAGCATCATCGTTGCCCTGATAACTGGAAATGATTCTATCATTAAGAGTTAAGGTCGACCATAAAATTGCATCAATTTGTTGAATCTTCGACAAACCCTGCCCCCAATAGCGGGCTTCAGCCAGAGTTTTATCGCTCAAAGTTTTCAGATAGACATCATGAAAATCAGCGCCTTTTTCCATCAAATCCGCTGCCGCGCGTAAGGCTGCAGGCTGGGTATTGGCAGTCCGAAAACCGATCGTATCTGAGAGTAAGCCCGTCAGCAAACAAGTGGCAGCATCTTGGGATATTGTCAGCCCCCACTTGGGCAGGGTTTCAACCAGTACCAAAGCCGTTGCTTCAACTTCAGGCAGGACGTACTCCAATTTTCCAAAGTCGTCATGAGTGTTGTGGTGGTCGATTACCAGGTCAGGACCAGGCAATCCATCCAACACCTTGCCAATGCGCATCATGTCGGAGCTGTCCACCACGATCAGATAATCGTAAGTTGAAGGGACAGAAGTGCGGACGTCCGCTGTGCCTGGTAGAAAAGCATACTTTTCTGGCACTCCATCCTGCAGGACACAGACCACATTTTTACCACTGGCTCGCAGAGCATGTGCCAGACCTAGCATAGAGCCAATTGCATCGCCATCTGGGCGGATATGCCCAACAATCACGATGTTTTTGGCGTCCGCCAGTTGTTGTTGGATGATGTTGTCGAGCTCACTATTCGTCATCTTCATCTGCAAAATCGTCCTCATCCAGTTCGGGAAGATCATCATCCTCTTCCCAATCCTTTTCGGTAATCTCGTCAAACAGGTCTTCATCCCCATCTGCAATAATCTCGTCCGTATCATCCATCTTTTCAGTTTCCTCATGCAATTGTGCCAGCAGGGTGTCGATCCGATCCGCCTTCTCCGGGGTTGGGTCCCAGAAGAACCGCAAGCGGGGCATGACACGCAGATCAACTTCCTGGGCAATTTCATGCTTCAGGTATCCGCGTGCGTGATTGAGCCCTGCGATTACCTCGCGCGATGATTTTGCTCCATTCAACGAAGAAACATAGATATTCGCAAAATCCAGTTCACGATCGACTTTCACATCCGTGACTGAAACGCCGACAAGGCGTGGGTCATCAATCTTGGAAATCAACACCATCGACAGGACTTGTTTGATCCTGTCGTTGATTCGCTTCATTCTTAAGGGTGTTGGCATACTTTATCTCCTTACCAGCGCAGCTTATCAGCCGCCAAACTTTTCCATCACGAAGCATTCAAAAATATCGCCCACTTCGAAATCCTCATAGTTCTTGAGCGTAATTCCGCACTCCATACCCTCGCGTACATCGCGAACGTCTTCTTTTTCACGGCGGATGCTGGTGATCTCGGTCTTGATCACCTCAACTCCTGCACGGATCACATGCACAGAAGCATTTCGGCGCAATTCTCCACTCAATACACGGCAACCCGCCGCAGTACCACCCTTGGAGACCTTGAATGTCGCCAGCACACCTGCTTTGCCGATCACACGCTCAACCAATTCGGGTTCGAGCAGACCGTTCAGAGCCTTTTCAACGTCTTCGATCAGGCGGTAAATGATCTTGTAAAGCCGGATGGACACGCCTTCGACCTCTGCCCCCCGACGGGCACCCTGGTCCACATCCACATCAAAACCAAGCACAATCGCGTTGGAAGCAGCTGCCAGCATCACGTCACTTTCGGTCACGTTGCCGGTTTCTGCGTGCAGGATCTTTACAGTCAGACCTTTTTGCTTCTTTCCCAAGTCCTCAAGTTCATTCATGATCGGTTCCAGAGAACCCTGAACGTCAGCCTTCAGGATAAGCCGCAGGTCTTTTGCTTGTCCGGACTTGTACTGGCTGAAAAGCTCTTCGAGGGTTGCGCGTTTTTTATTGCGTTTGGCTTCGCGTTCAGCCTTCCGCTGTGCCACAATGGCTCGCCCTTCACGCTCATTTGCCACCACCTGGAAGAGATCTCCAGCTTCGGGCAAGGCGTTGAGCCCCATCACCACCACAGGCGTTGAGGGACCAGCCTTGCCGACGCGCTTGTTTCGCTGATCAAACAAAGCCTTGATCTTGCCAGTGCCCTCACCCGCCACCACAACATCTCCAACTTTCAGAGTGCCATTTTGCACAAGCAACGTTGCCATGTTGCCGGTGGATTTATCCAATTGAGCTTCCACGACCGTGCCGATGCAAGCTCCCTTGGGGTTGGCTTTAATCGTCAGGTTGTCAGCGACCAGCAAGATGGTTTCGAGCAGGTCTTCCAAGCCCTTTTTTGCTTTTGCTGAAACAGGCATGACGAACGTATCGCCTTCCCATTCATCCGGTTGCAATCCAATATCAGCCAGTTGCGTTTTTACCCGCTCCGGGTTGGCATCGTTCTTGTCAATTTTGTTTAGCGCCACCACAATCGGCACCTGCGCGGCTTTGGCATGGTTGGCAGCTTCGCGTGTTTGCGGCTGAACGCCGTCGTCCGCTGCTACTACCAACACAACAATATCCGCACCCTGTGCACCACGGGCTCGCATCGACGAAAACGCAGCATGCCCGGGAGTGTCGAGGAACGTGATCATCCGGTCTTTGTGCATGATCTGATAAGCACCGATGTGTTGGGTAATTCCACCCACCTCACCGCCAGCAACATCCGTATGTCGAATGGCATCAAGTAAGGTGGTCTTGCCGTGGTCAACGTGCCCCAGGATGGTCACAACGGGAGGACGGGCTTCGAGGTTCTTAGGGTCCTCTTCCAGGATCACACGTCTCCAGAGGGGTATCTCTCCCTCTTCTTCGACAACAACATCTTCTTGCTCAAGTTGGGGTTCATAGCCCAGTTCGGTTGCCACAACCGCTGCAGTGTCAAAATCGATCTGCTGGTTGATGCTCGCCATAACGCCATTTGACATTAGGATTTTGATAACGGCAACAGCGCTGGTGTTCAACAACACACCCAGTTCTCTCACCGATAAACTATAGGGAAGTTGAATTGTTTTTTCTTCAGTTTTGCTCATATCTACTCCGTCTCTCTTTAACGGTCACTTGCTCACAACCCCTCCGGACGCCACACACGAGCAAAACAAGGTCTTTCAAGCAGTCATTGGTTCCTCATTCAAGCTCTCACCTTCCGGGAGAGTCTCCATGAAAGTTCTCAATGCTGCCAGGTCTTGCTCCTGGATGGTTGTCCGCAGGGCGTTCGCCAATGAACCCTTCAAAGCTTTGACCCAACAGCTCTTTTGGTCATGAATGTATGCTCCACGACCTGTGAGCTTTCCGCTGTGGTCAATCACCACGCCCTCAGAGTTGCGAACGATGCGGGTCAGCTGCCTTTTGGGCAAAACTTGCCGGCATCCTACGCATGTCCTCTGAGGGACGTGCTTAACTTTACGTGCGGTTTTAGCTGCCACCTTGACTCTGCTTCATCACACCAGCCTCTAAAATTCAGTCCAATCATCGTCATTGCGATGTTTGTGTCTCACAAAGGTCGCATCACGATCAGGATCGTATTCCACAGTATA
>CAYRYL010000056.1:0-11725 GCA_964428425.1 uncultured Anaerolineaceae bacterium
AATCAAAACGCGAATCTTTTTCTCGGTCATTGACTCTCCTTTTCGTTGTCGCTTAAATTATAACGCCTTCCAAGGGCTTTTTGGCTATCTTACTGCTCCAATTTGCCTTGATATTTGTTATTACCTTTAATACTCAAGATTTCCCCGTAATATAAACGGTGGTAATCTCCTCCGTCATATTGCTCGTGGATGAAGGGCGCAAGGAAATGCTCCGGATTGTAATCAGTGAAATAGATCTTCTTGCACTCCACGCTCAGTTCAGCTTCCGCAAAAGTTGGCGAACTCACAGTGTCAGACGCGATCGCAGTGAGCTTGGTTTTTGCCAGTTTATCCTCGTCTCTGCCGGAACGCCTGCCAAGATAGCCCAAATCTCTTCGATAATCTTTAGGGAAAGCCGTCACGGTAAAGTTATCAAACTGTTCCATGAACTCGTAGGTGAAGCGGCTCGGTCGAACCACCACCAATGTCACGGGCACGCTCCACATCGTGCCGAACAAGCCCCAACCGATGGTCATGCAGTTGTATTGCCCTGTGGCATAGTCACCGGAGGTCAAGAGCGCCCATTGCTTATCAAACAGTTGGTGGGGTTGAACTGAGAACTCAAAGGGGTCGATTACATGTAGATCCATCAATACCTCCGAAATTGTTTTTGATCTATTGTAACAAATAGGGCAGGCTGCCTGTTGTATAATTGCGACCAGGTTTCCTATGTCAAAGCAAAGCAAGCAGCGTTTGAATTTCATCATCCGTTGGGGGGGAACTCTCCTCTCGATTGGGGTCATGATCTATCTCCTCAGCCGGGTGGGTTGGGGGGAAGCATGGCAGACTATTCGCCAACTGACCGCCTGGCGCATCTTGCTTGTTTTTATGCTGGTTTTTATTTCGCGATTCGCGACTTTTGGTCGGTGGTACACCCTCCTGAAGGATCAAACACCCACGCTCAGTTTCAAGAACACCCTCAAGCTCACCTTTGCCGGACTTTTCGCCTCTAATGTGCTTCCAACTACTATTGGTGGGGATGTGCTTCGTTTGGCTGGCGCGGTACGGCTTGGGCTGAGCACCAGCCTGGCTGCGGCATCGCTGGTGGTCGACCGCCTGGTGGGGATGACGGGTATGGCACTGATGCTGCCTTTTTCTCTGCCCGGACTCAGCGCATATCTTCGGTCTCGCACGCTCACAGCCCCAGCTGGAAGCATGGCAATACCGTTTGTTGGTCGTCTCAAGCGTGGATTTAGAAAGATACTGGATGACTTGCGTTTTTGGTCAAAGCATCCTCTTATCCTGCTCAAAGCGCTCGGATTCTCGTTGATACACCAGGCAGCTATCTATCTGATTATTCGCATATTGATTGAGGGGATGGGCGAGACCTTGGGATTCTGGCAGATCGCTGGCATCTGGAGCCTCACTTACTTCATCACCCTCTTGCCTATCTCCATCAACGGATTGGGCTTACAGGAAGTCACCATCACCAACCTCTACACCCTGCTTGGCGGGCTCTCCACTGCGACAAGTATCAGCTTGGCGATCATCTTGCGCCTGGTTTGGCTGGTCGCCAGCCTGCCAGGTGCACTTTTCATTGGCGAAGTTTTGGCTGGCAAATCTCCAGCAGAAGTCGAAGTTTCGATTCCGGAGGAAGCGTTATGAAGTCGGAGGAAACCCTAAAATTTTTCCGCCATTGGCTGCTGCTGCTCGGTGCGGCTTGTGTTTGGTTTTTGTGGGAAAGCCTCTACGTCCGCAACATTTGGTTTTTTGCGGTGGCTGGTATAGGGTTGGTTTGTGCCATCATTTTCCTGGTAACCTGGAAAATTGAGCTGAAATTCGAAAAGATCATTCCACATCTAAAAAACCAGACGGTGATCTGGGTTGTTTTCTCAGTTCTTGCCTTGCTGTTTACATTACTGTTCTTCAATTTTCAGTTTCACATTTTCAACTACGGTAGCGGCAGATTCGCTTTTCTGGTCGGACTTTCGGGCATTTTCGCATTGCTGCTTGCACAAAATTCGCAATCCTCCGTCTATTTGAACTTTGCCAAATCTCTGTTGGTTTTTGCGGTTTTGCACCGTGTGGGAGTTTTCGTGCCGGAGATTCAGAGTGGACCATTCGCAATGGGTTGGTCCGAAGGCAGTCGTTTCTATAATGCCTCGCTTTTTGTTTCCGAGAAATTGTATGGGATAAAACTTCCGTTGCCAGTGCTTCACCCGAGCCGTTACCTATTGCAGGCACTGCCATTTTTTGTTGGCATCCGCTCCATCCTGTTCCACCGCATCTGGCAGGTGGTGCTTTGGATTGGCATGACCCTCTGGGGCAGTTGGCTGATGGCAAAACGCTTCAATAACACCGAAAAAGGTTCACTTCCATGGCTGACAGCCTTGCTCTTCCTTTTCTTTTTCCAGGGTGCTGTGTATTACCACCTGATGGTTTGCGTAGTTCTCGTTCTTATGGGTCACAAGAAAGATAGACCTCTGCGAACGCTGATCTTTGTACTGCTTGCCTCCGCCTGGGCAGGCATCAGCCGGGTTAACTGGATGCCAGTACCTGGTGTGATGGCAGTTGCGCTTTACTTGCTGGATACGACTTTTGACGGTAAAAAATGGGCGAAGTACTTGATGTGGCCCGTCGTTTGGGTGATTAGCGGCCTTGTGGTTGCTTATCTCACAAAACAGGGCTACATCGCAATATCGGGCGAAGATCCAGCCCTTTTCGATTCTGCATTTTCTTCCGCTTTGATTTGGCGCCGGCTGTGGCCGAGCGCAACCTTCTTCCTCGGCATCCTGCCCGCGATTCTGCTGGTGATGCTGCCCGGAGCGGCTTTGTTGTGGCTGAAATTCCGTCAAAAGAGTTTGCCGGCTCTGCACTGGTTGCAATGGCTGGGTCTGACTGGCATCCTGGGGGTGTTCTTTGCAGGAGGCTTGGTGGTCAGCGTAAAAATTGGGGGTGGTGGAGACCTTCATAACCTTGATGGCTTCCTGGTTTTTTGGGCATTGATAACGGGTGTCATCCTTGGGATGAGTTCGCCCTCATCCAATCCAGATCCAAAAACCAACGAAATCCCAAGATGGCGATTCTGGTTAGCGATGGCGGTGATCATTCCGGTTTTCTTTGCCTTTATGCATTCCGGGTCCTGGTCTTTTAGCACCGCCCAATCCCATGGTAGTGAACTGGATGACCTGAAACGCGCTGTTGCTGTGCTTCAGGAAAATGGTGGTGAGGTACTCTTCATCTCCGAACGTCAATTGCTCACATTTGGTGAGCTCGACCTGCCCGTTGTGCCAGAATATGAAAAGGTCTTCTTGATGGAAATGCTGATGAGCAACAATCCTGAATATATGGGGGCATTCCGGGAATCGATAGAAGCTGATGAATATGTTGCAATTATTACCGATTGGGTTAACGTCAGATACTATGACAGCAATAGCGGTTTTAGTCAGGAGAACAACGCCTGGGTGGAGAAAGTGGTGCTACGAATGTTCCATAATTACAAAGTCGTACTCTCGTGGCGCAATGGCGAGATCAACCTGCTGGTGCCTCATAGTATGCCAGAATTAATTCAACAACTGTTGGAATCCCAGCAACCTGGAAATTGATTATTCTTTATCCGGATCAACGACCTCGCGGATGGCGTAGGTCTTTTTGTCCTGCGATTCGTAATACGTTCGCATCACCAGCTCAGCGATCAGCCCCAGGAGCACCGCCAGGAAGCCTAAAATGAACATCATCACGCTGATCTGGAACCAGGGGGAACCCAAGACGGAAACAGAAGAGACAATCCTCCTGATCGCAAGAAAAAGGAAGAGCGCAACACTGATTGCCATCAGTCCCAAGCCAACTCCACCAAAGAGATAGATCGGTTTTTGCGAGAACTTCATCAGAAACTGCACGGTGAAAAGGTCCAGAATGACTTTGACGGTACGCTCCAGCCCGTAGTTAGCTTTGCCATGCTTGCGCGGGTGATGCCGCACCACGACTTCACTTATCTTGCCACCGGCTTCCTTGGCGTAGACCGGGATGAAGCGGTGCATCTCGCCGTAAAGGTTGATCGATTGCAGGATTTCTCGCCGGTAGGCTTTGAGCGTGCAGCCGTAGTCGTGCAAATGAACGCCAGTGCTCGAGGAGATAAGTTTATTTGCAAGGTGGGAGGGCAGGTTGCGCGTCAGCTGGTTATCCTGGCGATCTTTGCGCCAGCCACTAACCACATCGAAACCCTTCTCGACTTCCTCAAGCAGCAAAGGAATGTCAGCAGGATCATTCTGAAGGTCTGCATCCATCAGAATCACGACATCGCCGTCAGACTCGTTGATGCCGGCGCTGATGGCAGCGGTTTGCCCGTAGTTGCGGCGAAAAACCACCATTCTTACCCGGTTGGGTGCCTGCGCGTGCAGTTGGCGGATCACTTCAACGCTCGCGTCCCGGCTGCCGTCATCTACAAAAGTCACGTCCCAGTCCATGTCAAGCGGCTGCATGGCTGCTACGATCTGCTCGAACAACTCAGGCAGGTTTTTTTCTTCGTTATAGACGGGCACGACAATCGAGAGTTTCATAGTTGCTCCAAACGTATTGATTACAAGTCTGATTATAACGGATGGCAGGGGATAGGTGATAAAGTCGGGTATAATTTTTGCGATGAATACAAAGAATGACGAAAGTGTCCTTGCAGGACGAAAACAACCGGAAGATCCGGTGGATTTGGCTCTGCGCCCTTCAGCCCTCGATGAGCTGATCGGGCAGGACCAGGTCAAGGAAAACCTGCGTATTCAAATCCAGGCAGCCAAGCAACGTTCGGAAGCCCTTGAACACGTACTTTTCCACGGACCTCCCGGACTTGGCAAGACCACCCTGGCGCATATCCTTGCTACTGAAATGGGCGTAAACATCAAAGTGACCTCTGGTCCCGCGATTGAACGGGCGGGTGACCTTGCGGCTATTTTGACCAACTTGCGAGCAGGTGACATCCTGTTTATCGATGAAGTGCATCGTTTGGGGCGGATGGTGGAAGAGATTCTCTACCCGGCCATGGAAGATTACGCCCTGGACATTATTATCGGCAAAGGACCTTCAGCGCGTTCGGTGCGCTTGAAGCTGCCGCGCTTCACCGTCGTCGGCGCGACGACCCGCCTGGCACTGCTCAGCGCTCCCCTGAGGGCGCGTTTTGGGGCTGTCTATCGCCTCGATTACTACGATACCAAAGCCCTCGCGGATATCATTCGGCGGGGAGCACGCTTGTTGAACGTCCCTTGTGAAGAAGATGGCATCCTTGAAATCGCACGCCGGGCAAGGGGCACACCCCGCATCGCGTTGCGCATGCTGCGACGCGTGCGCGATTATGCTGAGGTCAAAGCCGGCGGTCACATCACCGTGCAGGTAGCTGAAGCTGGCTTGAGCATGATGAACATCGACGGCATCGGTCTGGATGAAATGGACAGACGCATTCTTTTGACCATTATCGAGAAATATGATGGCGGACCGGTGGGTCTCAACACGATTTCAGCATCTGTCAGCGAGGAGTCCGACACCATCATGGATGTCGTTGAGCCTTATTTGCTGCAACTCGGATTTCTGGACCGCACTGCCCAGGGGCGTGTGGCTACCAGGGCTGCGTATGAGCACCTCGGGAAAACCTATGTACCTTCAGTTGCACAGCCTGATCTATTCAACGATGCAGCTTGATTTCCACCCATGAAAACCGAAGATTTTTCCTACGATCTGCCTGCAGAATTTATCGCCCAGACTCCGACTGAACCGCGCGACCACTCGCGGTTGATGGTGCTTGAGCGCGCAACTGGACAGATCAGCCATCATCGTTTTTCCGAGATCGACCAATTTGTGCATCCAGGCGACCTGTTGGTTGTAAATGAGACCCGCGTCTTCCCCGCTAGATTTTTTGGAAATAAGTTGCCGGGAGGCGGTAAAGTTGAGATCTTGATACTGAAAAAGATGGATGATTTGACCTGGGAGTGCCTGGTGGGGGGCAGCGGCATGAAACCCGGACGCCAATTACAAGTAACAGGGGGTCCAGTCGCTGAGGTTGTTGAAGATCTCGGCGAATCACGCCGCCTGGTACGTTTTTCTGAGCCGATTGAGAGTGCTTTCGAGAGTGCAGGGCATGTGCCTTTGCCGCCGTACATTCACGCTTATAAAGGCGATCCGGAACGCTACCAAACCGTTTTCAACAAAACGCTTGGTTCTGCCGCGGCGCCTACCGCCGGGTTGCACTTCACGCCCACCTTGCTTGACAGACTGCAAATGCAAGGGGTTGGTTTGGCAAAAATTGACCTGCACGTCGGGCTGGATACCTTCGCGCCGGTGACCGAAGACGACCCCGAAACGCATCAAATCCACAAGGAGTGGTGCGCAATCAGCGCCGAAACTGCCCAGGCGATCAACCAGACCAAGCAAAAAGGGGGGAGGGTGATCGCGGTGGGCACGACCTCGGTGCGCACGCTCGAAAGCGCGGCCGCGCATAGCCAGGACGGATTGCTGCAAGCGTGGCAGGGCGACACCAGCCTCTTCATTCTGCCGGGGTATCAATTTCGGGTGGTGGATGCCATGATCACGAACTTCCACCTGCCAAAATCCACGCTGCTGATGCTGGTAAGCGCGTTTGCTGGCAGGGAAACCATGCTCAATGCATACGCTGTTGCCAAGGCGGAAGGTTACCGCTTCTTTTCCTTTGGCGACGCGATGCTACTGCAGTAAATCAGGACTTTTACCTGATTCTTATATCCATCCGTTAAACTGATTTCTTGGAACATTAATTGCAACGTGTTTTCTGTTGCAAAGAAAACAAAAAATGAGGAAAAGCATACTATGATGCGATTTGATAAGTTTTCTGAGCGGGCTCAGGATGTGGCTGCCCGCGCCGCTGAGATCATTCAACGTTACGGTCACAACCAGATCGATTCTGAGCATATCCTTCTAGCTCTAATTGAACAGCCTGAAGGCACCGTCTCCCAATTGATTGAGATGGCTAACGCTGAACCAAGCGTGATCGCTGACCGCCTGGATGTGATCCTGCGGACCACTCCAAAAGCCAATATCTTTGGAGGTCCCTCGGGGCAGGTTTTTCTGACACCACGCGTAAAAATGGTGGTGGATCTCGCCAAGACGGAAGCCAATCGTCTTGGTGACGAATATATTTCGACCGAGCATCTCTTCCTTGCAGTGCTTTCTGAGAAGAACACTCAGCTTGCCCGACTGCTGGAGGAGTTCAATCTCACCCGCCAGGGAGTTTATGAGAATGTGCTCGAACTGCGGGGTACTAAGAAATCCACCGGGCGCAAATTCGAGTCCCGTTACAAAACCCTTGAAAAGTACAGCCGCAACCTGACGCAAGCTGCCAAGGAAGGCAAGCTTGATCCCGTTTATGGCCGTGAATCTGAAATCATGCGGGTTATCCAGGTCCTTTCCCGCCGCACAAAGAACAACCCTGTGTTGATTGGTGGAGCAGGCGTGGGAAAAACCGCCATCGTGGAAGGGCTGGCGCAAAAGATCGCCAACGATGATGTGCCTGAAATCCTGGCTGATAAGTTGGTCGTTTCGCTCGATCTTGGAGCAATGGTTGCCGGAACGCGCTTTAGAGGCGAGTTTGAGGAACGATTAAAGAACACGATTGAAGAGATTCAGGAATCTGATGGTGAAGTGATTTTGTTCATCGATGAATTGCACACGGTTGTTGGAGCAGGGGCGGCGCAAGGCGCGATGGATGCTTCCAACATGCTCAAGCCGGCTTTGGCGCGTGGTGATCTGCAGTGCATTGGCGCCACGACCAGCGATGAATACCATAAATACATCGAGAAAGATGCCGCGCTCGAACGGCGTTTTGCTCCCATCTATGTCGAAGAACCCAGCATCGAAGATACGGTCAAGATGCTCAAAAGCCTGCGTGACCGCTATGAAGCGCATCACAACGTGGTGCTCTCGGATGAGGCTCTCGAAGCTGCTTCGAAGCTTTCCGCCCGCTATATGACCGGTCGGCGATTGCCTGACAAGGCGATCGACCTGATGGATGAGGCGGCAGCGAAACTGCGCGTAGCCTTGTACTCGATGCCGGATGATCTCAAGCAAGAGAAAAAAGAAATTGATAGGTTGACCGCAGAAGAAGAGCAAGCAGGGGTGGAGCGCGACTACGAACGCGCAGTCAAACTGAAGGCTGAGCGATTGCGTCTTGAGGAAGACTTCAAAGCCAAACGGGGCATTTGGGAAGCGGAGCACAAGTTGGATGACATCGTGGATGCCGATGATATCGCTTCCGTCATTCACCAATGGACCGGTATCCCGGTGACTCAGTTGCTCGAGTCGGAGTCACAAAAATTGCTCGAAATGGAAAGCCGCCTGCACGACCGCATCGTTGGGCAGGATAACGCAATCAAGGCAATTTCCGACGCAATCCGCAGAGGTCGCTCCGGGCTAAAAGACCCCAATCGCCCGATTGGCTCTTTCATCTTCATCGGTCCATCTGGTGTGGGTAAAACCGAACTGGCAAAAGCGCTGGCAGAGTTCCTCTTTGATGATGAGGACGCGCTGGTGAGGGTGGATATGAGTGAATATCGCGAGCAGCATACTGTCTCTCGTTTGTTTGGCGCCCCTCCAGGGTATGTGGGCTACGAGGAAGGCGGTCAACTCACTGAAGCTGTGCGCCGCCGACCTTATCGGGTAGTGCTCTTTGATGAAATCGAAAAAGCGCATCCTGAAGTCTGGAATTCGCTTCTACAGATCCTTGATGACGGTCGCCTGACCGATGGTCAGGGCAGAGTAGTGGATTTCAAGAACACCGTCCTGATCATGACCAGCAACCTGGGTACCGAGTTTGTCAAGAGCAGTGGATCGCTTGGGTTCCTTGGCAAAGATGAAAGCGACGATGTCAAAGCGTCACACGAAAAGATCGAAAAAGCCCTGAAGGATGCCTTCCGACCGGAATTCCTCAACCGAATTGACGAAATCATCACCTTCTCTGCTCTAACCAAGGAAGATGTGCTGGAAATTGTTGATCTACAGATTAAGGAAATTGTTCAACGCACAGAAGAATATGGCTTTGGATTGGTGGTGGATCAAAGCGCCAAAGAATGGCTGGCGGATCAGGGTTTTGATCCCTTGCTGGGTGCCCGACCGCTAAAACGCGCCTTACAGAAGTTTGTGGAAAGCCCACTGGCAATCAAGTTGCTCGAGGGTGGTTTGCAGCCGGGAGCGTCGGTTCATATCTTCCGCGAAGAAGGTAAAGAAGGTCTGAGTTTTGAAACCGTTGAACAAAAACCCGAATTGGGGATTGAATAGTCTTCCAGTGAAGAGCGGTTTGTAAATAGAGACCGCTCTTCTTATGACCTAAACGGACCATGAACGAACAAACACAAAACATTCTCACCCTACTGCGCGAAGTTCCACTTTTTAGTGGGCTGACAGTTGAGGAGTTGGAGCTCTTAAGCGAAGAGTTCGTCGAGGTGTTACTTCCAAAAGATGAAGTGCTTTATCGATCACAGGAAACGACGGATGGGATTTTTGTGGTTGAGTCTGGTCAGCTTGCGCTGCTTGATGCGGACGGGAAGCAAATCGAAATCCTGAAACGGGCTGAGGTCATCGGCACCGAAGCCCTCAATTACCTTCCGGTTCGTGAGAATTCAGCAGTAGCCCTAACAAATGCCCAGGTTTACTTTCTCCCTAACAAACAAATTCAAGCCTTGTACGATGGCGTTCCTGCTTTCAAAGAAACAGCATCTGTACTTTTTAACAGTGTTCGCCTGGCGTCTTACGTCCCTATGAACTGGCTGGAACCAGGTGAAAAGATCCACCTGATGGCACGCAAACATCCGATGTTCCTATTATTCCGATCCATCCCACCAATACTTGCTTTTGCATCGATCTGGTTCTTAATGGTGCTTCTCAGCCGCAGTCATGCTTTTTGGTCATTGGCAGGATTGGTCACGGGTTTTCTCTTTTGCGTGCTCTGGCTGATCTGGAACATCAACAACTGGGCGAATGATTTCTACCTGATCACCTCACGCAGGATGGTCTGGGTGGAACATGTCACTGGCTTTTACGACAGCCGCCAGGAAGCGCCTCTCAGTACTTTGATCTCCGTCGGAATAAAAACCACCCAGCTTGGAGTGTTTTTTGGTTACTCTGATGTGATGGTTCGCACATATATTGGAGATATCCGTTTTGAACGGGTTGCCCATGCCCGTACAATTGGTAAGCTGATCGAAACGAACTGGGCACGCGGTAAACGCACTGATCTGGAGCTCGACGCTCGGGAAATCCGCAA
This sequence comes from uncultured Anaerolineaceae bacterium, assembly GCA_964428425.1. Taxonomy (GTDB): domain Bacteria; phylum Chloroflexota; class Anaerolineae; order Anaerolineales; family Anaerolineaceae; genus Mesolinea. Next base: position 10,253 of record CAYRYL010000056.1, read on the forward strand.
AGCGCTGCGCCAGAAATTTGGTAAAGAAGCTGAAGATATCACTGCCAAAGACTTGCAGGTAGAACTGGGCTCTGTTCAACCAGCGCCAAAGGAAATCAATTTCTTCCAGTGGTTGTTTGCTGATTTTGTGCGGGTGCGTCACGAGGTGGGTGGAACGATCACCTATCGAAAACACTGGCTTATCCTGCTTCAGAAGATCATTTTACCGATCGCGGTGTTGGTATTATCCATTCTGTTTGTGGTTGGGATCATCACCCACAATTTGACCCAGGTCGATTACACCATGGGTCTGGTGGCAGGCTATTTTCTGGTCTTTGTGGCTGCTGGCGCTCTGGTCTACCAATACGTGGACTGGCGCAACGATCTCTTTCAGCTAACGCCAAACCAGGTGATTGACTTGGATCGCAAGCCTCTTGGTCGTGAATCGCGCCGTTCAGCCCCGCTGGAGAATATCCTGAGTATTGAGTACGAACGGCGTGGGCTGATCCCTATGTTGTTTAACTACGGCACGGTCTACATCACGATCGGAAACACCCAGCTAACTTTCAACGATGTCTATCAGCCTTCGATTGTGCAGCAGGATATCTTTACCAGGATGGGAAAGCATGCCCAGGAACGGGACGAACGCAACACGATGCTCGAACGGGAACGCGTTGCCCAGTGGTTCAAGGTGTTTCAGGAAGAGGCTGAGCAGGGATTAACCATTCCGCCCCAATCCGAACCAACACGACCGATAACGATGGAACCCTCAAAGTAACCATAATTGGTTGGAAGAGCATAACTTTTGGCTCTATATTCCAGATCACCCTCAAATTATCCTTGTTGTCCTGTTTGAATCCGATGCTGCCTTAAGGTAGAATAATCAAAATATTGGATGGAGATTTATGGCAATTTTAGACATCGTGACCTTTCCGGAGCCGTCTCTGAGGCTTAAATCGAAGCAGGTCACCAAATTCGATACTGAACTTCAAACATTGATTGACAACATGTTTGAGACAATGCGTGCCGCCCCTGGCGTGGGGTTGGCAGCACCTCAGATTGGCGAGTCCCTGCAGCTGGTGGTGGTGGAATACTCTGAAGACGAGGATGAAAACGCGAGACCAAAAAAGTATGTCCTGGTCAATCCGGAGATCGTCAAACGCTCTGAAGAAATGGTGACTGACATCGAAGGTTGCCTTTCGCTACCTGGTCTGGCAGGTAGGGTCGAGCGGCACGAGGCAGTAAGCATCAAAGCCAAAAACCGCTTTGGCAAGCCGCTGAAGATCGAAGCGGAAGGCTGGCTTGCCCGTATCTTCCAGCATGAGATCGACCACCTCGACGGGGTGCTATACATCGACCGGGCTGAAGAAGTGTTTGAACCAACCCTTGAGGAAGCAGAACAGATCAGGGATTAATGTACCTCACCCGGCTATCGCTGACGAACTACCGCATTTTCTCCCGCCTGGAACTGGATTTCCCCAGGCGGGTGATTTT
>CAYRYL010000057.1:0-11259 GCA_964428425.1 uncultured Anaerolineaceae bacterium
TTTCTTCCGTGGTGATCTCATACATGCTGGTGGTATATCGTACCGCATCTTTGGGCGTGCCGCCCACAAATTGCACAATAGCCGGTGCGGTTGCCATCGAAAAACCGCCTATGCCGAGGGTTTCCGTGATGCACGAATCACCAACATCGGGGTTGGCGTCTTCCATGGAAAAGCCGGGGAAGTACAGACCATCGATGATCTCTGCCGGGGCAGTGAACCAGCGCTTGCCAAGCCCGGCTACGCGAATGCCAAACTCGGTGCCGTTGCGCGCCATGGTGTAGACGATGGTGGAGTGCTTCACTTTTCCGGCAGGTTCCAAAGTGGCTTTTGCCGCCGGCATGGAAAGATTCAAGAATGTGTGGTCGTTGCTGTTCAGGAATTCCAGAACGGCAATTTTGTCTTCGTTGCTGAATGAGGTTTTCAGGATGCTGGGAGCAAGCTCGCGGATCAGCAATGAAGTTGCGGCCTTGTTGCGGTTGTGGACCTCGTCGCCCATCTGCACTGCCTGCGCGATCATGATCTTCAGGTCGATCGGACCATGAATTTCAATGGTTTCTTTTAGCACAGGGTAGAGCACAAGTTCCATCCACTGCAGATGTTTGATGACTTCCGGACCATAAGCACCCATGCGCAAAACCTTGCCAAGCCCTTCGTTCAGGGTACAGTATGCGCGGTTGCCATAGGCTTTGTTCTCGATGATCCAAACGGGCATCCTTGCGGTCACAATGCCCGCCATGGGACCCACCGCGTCGTGGTGGTGGCAGGGATCGAATCTGAGCTTTCCTGAAGCTGCGTATTCTGCCGCTTCCTCAGGGGTGGAAGCCAAGCCCTCATACATTAGTCCTGCCATCACCCCGCCGCGCAATGGACCAGACATCTTTTCCCACGTTATTGGCGGACCCGCGTGGAGAAACAAGTCCTTTGCCATGCCTGGAATGACTTCTCCCGCCACTCCCAAGCCGATCAGTGTTGGTTGTCCATTCTGGATTATCTCCAGAGCTTCCTTATTTGCGTTTTCAATAATATCTATCAATGTCTCACTCCTTTCAATTTATGATTACTTGACTTTGTTGAGCTTAGCGAGCAGGTTGAGCATGTTTTTCTTGCCGCCTGCTTTGGGTTTCCAGTTCACCTGCACCACCGTGACTCCCTGGCTTTTTAAGTCGTGATGGAAAGACTTCAAGCCAAGATTGACCACTTTGAGTTCCTGTTTGAAGAGATCGTTAACCGACATCTCATGCTCCTTTCTGCATGTGCTGCATGACGCGATCAGCAAGGCGGACAGCCTGCGCGTTGGATGGCATGACCAGGATGCCTTCAGCTTCAAGGGTTTCGATCGATTGGTTCAAATCCTGGCTGTCCAGGTCCGTGCCGCAAACCGAGGCGATCACAACCACATCCTTGCCCTGGCTGGACAATCGCTGGCGAATTTCGTGCACGGAGGCAGCCACTGCCCCTGCCGGGTCATCGTAGGAGCCAAAACCAAGCACCACATCCACCAGGATTACACCCGTTTGCCCGTCCACATGGGAACGGAAAAACTCAGTCCGGGTTTGAGGATCGATCATTGGGTGCGGCCTGCCGCGGGTGAATTGGTCTTCTCCGAGATCCAGGCAGATATGCCCGCGCCCTCCGGGCAGGTTTTCGATCGCCATTTCTGGTGTGAGGGGAATATTGGAGTAGATGTCGTAATGCACACCCAGAAGTTTCATGGCTTCGTCCGCCAGTGTGCCGCCGGTGAAGAGAGCACGCAATTCGGTCTGGTCACTCTTTAGTTTTGTGGTGGCTTTTTCGACGATTGCGCAGATTTGTTCTTCGGGCAGCGAGAAACCTGTAAAGTCAGCATAGGCTTGACCACGCAGCACCTGGACAGCCTTTTGAGCAGCGTCTTCAAGGCTGATGCAGGCAACGGCACCCGCGGCTTCGATGGCTGCACGATCTCCACCAATGAAGTCAATCACGACGGGTTTGGGGCAGGATTTTGCTATCTGGTAAATCTTTTCTGCCACGGATGGAGCTGGCGGTTTGGAGATCAAGACAATCAAGTCGGTCTCCGGGTCAGCAATCAGCGACTCAAAACCCTGGATCATCATCAGCCCGCCAATTTGCTCCTTGAGGTCACGCCCACCGGTGCCAATGACTTGTGAGAGACCTTCACCAAGCTTGTGGATCTGAACTGTGACTTCCTGGGTTCCCGTGCCGGATGCGCCGACCACGCCGATCTTTCCACGCCGGACGGCATTAGCAAAACAGAGCGGTTTGCCATTGATGATCGCCGTCCCGCAGTCCGGTCCCATCATCAGCAGCCCTTTTTCCACCGCCTTTTGTTTGAGTCGCAGCTCATCTTCAACCGACACATTGTCCGAAAACAGCATCACATGCAGCCCGGCATCCAGAGCGTCCTCAACCTCCACTGCCGCGAATTGACCCGGCACGGAAATAAGGACCATGTTCGCTTCAGGCAAAGCCTGGATGGCGGACCTTAAGGAGGGTGGCTGGTAATCGTCATCGCCTTCGGACTCCGCGCTTTTGTTCAGTTGCGCGCTGAAAGCATCTTCGACTACCTTCATGGAAGTCAGGGATTCATCGATTTTGGCAGCGATGAAGAGGTCATTGGGAGTTAATGTGTCAAATTCGCTGGTGGCAAGAGCAAGATCTCTCGCCAGGTCGAGGTTGAGGTCAGTGCCCATTCCCACCAAAACATCTTCAACACCTTCCAACTTCAGCAATTCTCTCGATAACAGCATGAGTGTTACGGAGTCGTAATAGGCATTTCTTTTAATACTCGTATGTACGGTCATATGCCTGGCACGGGTTGGGGTTGGTTTAATTCAACCCATGCTTGCTCTCCTTTCTGTTCCATATCAATAATAGTGTTTTGAACCCATTCCAAAGCGCAAACCAATCCGAGCAGAAAATCTCCGCCCGAAGTCGCTCCGTGGTGGATAACCTCATTGGCTAACTTTCGCAGGTCACCCTGTTTCTCAAACAGGCAGGTTTGGATGAGCCGTTGATGACCCCGGCTGATCTTCCCATCCGCGGCATGCATGAGCATGTTGGCGCTGATCAGGGTGGTACGATTTTTCGCCTTACTGGCGATAGACTGATTGAACTCCCGGATCCAAGGGTAACAAGGCTGGTAAAGCCTTTGGGCAATTGAGAAAACGATCAGGTATGCCGCCAGGAAATCATCGCAGGACGGTGTGGATCCCATGCCAAACCCAATCAACCGATCCGCCAAAGTCAAGGCTGTCTCCCAACCGGAGGAGTTGACGGCATTGGTGAAAGACTCTAGATCGTCCGCAATATTGCGGCTGTAAATGTTGTCAACCATCGGTTTGCTGCTCATCGCTGTGTGGGTCAAACGCGGCATGAGGGGCAACAGCCCCAAGGGTGGCTGTTGGCCAAGCCACGCAATCAGCTTGAGCCTGGATTGGGCAACCGCTTCGGCCGGACGCGGCGTGACCCTTGCCGTTGAGCGGGTTTTCCAAATTTCCGCGCCTTGCAAGCGGATCTGCAAGACCCCATTTGCGCTCGTGAACCTGTCGAGGTTCAGGACGACCTGATCGCCAGCTTTGAGAAGATCCGAAAAACCTACACCGAGTTCCAACGTCAGCCCCATTGGGGTGACGTCGTCCTCGCTTGTGAGCGTGATCAATTCATTTTCAGCAATAAGCAAATTAGCGGCGTGGGGATAAACTGAGTGGACACTCGCCAAAACCCCTGGGTGATCCCCGAGGAATTCAACCAGGTCATCAGCAAGAGTTATCGCTTTCAGTTCTTTTTTCGTCATGTCAACCCAGCAGATCACGAATCTTAAGGGCAAATTGAATGGAAAAGGCGGTCTCAGGATCCTTCAAGTCAATTTTCAGGACATCACGGATCCGATTGATCCGATAAACAACTGTATTATAGTGAGTAAATTGTACTTCAGAGATCTTGCGCAGGTTGCCGCCATGTTCGAAATATGCCCGGACGGTTTCAAGCAGTTTCCCGTCGTGCTCCGCGTCGTATTTCAAAATTGGCTGAAGCACTTGGTCGGAATGACTCAAAAAGTCCGCCCGGGCTTCGGGAGCGCCAAACAAACGGGCAATTCCCATATCTTCAAAGAAACTGTAGTGATTTTTGTCCTTCTTTTGGTTGCCCTGCAAGATGCGCACTGCCTGTTGAGCCTCATGCAAACTAAGGCTGAGGGTATCATAACCTGGGTAGGACCGCCCAATTCCGATGAAACAATGCTCCGCAACTTTCAGATCCCTGGCAGCTTCCAGCAGTGAATACACAAATTGCCTGGTCTGTTCAGCACGGTTTTCCGAGCTCAGGTTAGAGTCGAACTCGAGCAGGAAGTCAATCTCATTGGGCTTGGTGACCCAGATGAAGCGGGAAGAAGCCTTTTGCTGGATATAACTGAGAATGCCAGTCAGGATCAGGCTCGTTTCCTGGATCCTGCGGTTGCGGGAAGACACTGAGTGAGCACTGTCATCAAAATCCAGCCTGAAGATCAAGCACTGATGGTGCGCATTGGGATTGAACCCGTAATACTCAGCATCCAAAATCGCCCCCGCTTGCGCTTCGGGCTTATTGCTTAACAATTGCTCAAAGAAGTTGGTGCGGTGCACATTTTCGCGTTGGGTGACGGCCAGCTTGGTAACGATGTGCAGCGCGATCAGGGAGGTTGCGGATTGAATCACGAACAAATCACCCGGATTGATTTGGTTGTTTACATCCCAAATATAGACATAACCGTAAAGGTTTTCTTCGAAGAAGATCGGGATGCGAAAGCGTTTGACCTTTGTGCCATCTACCAGGTCAAAACCGGTGTGAATTTCCATTGACCCCGGCTCAGCCTGGATGGCGGGATTGTTGATGGTTGATGGAACGACCCGATTGAGGATGGCATCCCAGTCTTTGTCGCCCGCGTGGAAAACAAAGCTTTTGTGCACCTGGTCAGATATCAAGGCAGGAGAATTGAGCGCCTTGCTGATAAGCTCAGCAAACTCATCCATATCTCCCCGGCGCAGCATGATATCCCGGATCTGGTTATTGAACAGGTTGATCTTTTCAAGCAAGCGAGTCTGCTCACCGATGATGTAGGTAAAGACTTGCTTCATCAAATCGCCATACGAAACGTTGGGCGGGATTTTGATGATCGGAAAGGCCAGCCTGTTGGCTGTTTCGATCACACTCTCAGGCAGTTCATTGATGTAGCGCTTGGTTTTGATGCCCATGCCGCAAACGCCCTTCTGTGAAAAAATGGGCAGGAGGGTGTTGAAGGCTTCAATGTTGTTGGAAAGTGAGTAAGCTGTCGTTAGTAAAAGTTCCCCCGGTCTGACCCAGTCAACAATATCTGGCACCTCCATGACGTTGACTGAGGTAATTACATTGCCCATCCCTGATTCGCCAGCGATCACTTCCGCTCCCGCCAGCAAATCTACATTAAGGATGTCACGTAAACGCACTTTTAATGCTTTTAGCATAAATGGTTTCTCATCCTGATAAGTATTGTACCGAAAAATTCCGATAGTTTCATTGTGATATTAAGACAATTACACAGCCTTTTTTGGCTTACGCTATGTTAATCTATCACAATGCAGTCCATAAAGGGACTATTGATGCAAATATTGACAAAGGAAGAGGGGTTCAGGATACAATTATGCTATGTTGGAACTGAATATCGCAAAATATCATCAGTCTCTGCTTGAAAACGAGATTTCCACTGAAGCTCTCGTTACTTTTTACCTCGATCGAATCCAGCGCTTTGACGGCAAACTCTCCAGCATCATTTGTGTCAATCCGGCCGCGATCGAACTAGCCCGGGAATGTGACGCGTCACTGCGTACCACCGGCAAATTGAGCGGGAGCTTGCACGGCGTGCCCGTGTTGTTAAAGGACAACATCGAAACTGCGGATATGCCCACAACGGCTGGCAGCTTGAGCCTTGAGGGCTTCTCGACTGGTAAGGATGCGGACCTGGTGAGGCGTCTAAAAGCTGCCGGAGCGATCATCCTCGCTAAAACAAACTTGCATGAATTTGCCATATGGGGTGAATCCATCAGCTCGATCAAGGGTCAGACCTACAATCCTTATGACCTAAGCCGAACCCCGGGAGGATCGAGCGGTGGCACTGGGGCTGCCCTGGCGGCGAATTTCGGCTTGGTCGGGATTGGAACCGACACGATCAATTCCATCCGGTCCCCTTCCAGTGCGAACAATTTGGTCGGAATCCGACCGACGGTTGGTTTGGTGAGCAGTGATGGGATTGTGCCCTATTCCCTAACCCAGGACACCGCCGGACCGATGGCTCGTAGTGTTGCTGATGCAGCTGCTGTCCTGAAGGTAATTGCTGCCCAGGAAATGCCGGAACTTCGTGCTCCGAGCAGACCAAGAATCGGCGTACTCAGATCCTTTTTTGGCACCGAACCGGTCAATAAAGTGGTTAACCGGGTAATGTCACGGGTCCTTAATGAACTGGGAATTTTAGGCATTGAGATCGTAGAAATTGACGACCACATCCAGATCGGCGAACTGGTTTCAAATATCAGTGTGCACCTTTACGACCTTAAAACGCATCTCAACGACTATCTGAAATCTGTAAATGCCCCTTACCCCAGCATTGATGCCATCCTGAAGAGCGGTTTGTTTCATCCTGGCATTAAGGACAATCTTGTTTACGCCAACCAGTTGGAAATTACATCGCCTGAATACAGCAAACGCTTAAAGAGGCGCATCCTGCTGCAAAAGGTAATCGAGTCGATGTTCTCAAGTTTTCAGTTGGACGCGTTGGTCTTCCCTCACCAGCAGCAACTGGTCTGCAAGGTGGGCGAGAGCCAGGCGCAGCGCAACGGAGCGCTTGCCGCGATTACCGGCTTCCCCTCTGTGTGCTTACCTGCCGGCTTCTCCGTCCCCACATCACAAGCACCCCTTGGAGTGCCCATCGGTTTTGAGATACTTGGTCTCCCCGGTAGTGAGGGAGTTCTGATTGAAATTTCGAGCCGCTATGAACAGCAATTTCCCAAGCGGCGAGCACCAGTTGAGAGTAATTGGCTGTGAATTATTCCAAACTTAATCAATTATCAGGCTCAACAATTGTAACTATTAACAAGCAGCAGTCTTATTGCTGTATGTTAGAATTGATGCAACTAGGTCCAAAACAGATATCTGTTTATCGATATCTCACGCAAAAAAACCATAAACGAGGACGCTTCAAGAGCGAAAAATACAACTTTATGGTAACAAAAGGAGGCTTTTAATGATAAGTAGGTTTACATACTTTAAGCCCCACAACCTCAATGAAGCAGTTCAATATCTCGAGAAGGAAGAGAAATCTTTTGTCCTGGCTGGTGGCACAGATTTGATGATTCTGCTCCGCAGAAATCTCATCAATGCTGAACACATCGTGGACATTAAAGCACTCCCCGAGACAGCAGATTTTAGTTTCATTGAAGGCGCCGGTTTGACAATCGGCGCTTCTGTTGTGGTCAACCGTGTGGTCGACGACGAAGTTGTCAAAGCCAAATATCCTGCGCTGAACCAGGCAGCAGCATCCCTGGCATCGTTCCAACTGCGCAACCGCGCCACAGTGGTCGGGAACATCTGCAACGCCTCTCCAGGCGCGGATCTACCCCCCGCTTTATTGGTCTACGACGCGGTGGTCAACATCGCCGGTCCTCAGGGGATGCGCCAGGTTCCATTGCACGAGTTTTTCACCGGCGTAAAACGCACAGTTCTCCAACGTGGAGAATTAGTCGTTTCGGTGCGACTGCCCGAACCCGAAGTAGGCGATAAGAGCATTTACATCCGCCAGGCAAGGCTCCGCGGGCACGATCTCGCGACGGTTGGCGTTGCCAGCCGCATCAAACCGGACGGCAAGGTGGCGATCGGCATCTGCGCGGTTGCCCCAACACCCAAACGGCTTTTTGCTCTCGAAGATCAGATCAATGAACGTGGGCTCTCCCCTGAAACCATCGAATGGGCTGCAGAAGCTATCCGTGAGCACATCCGTCCAATCACCGATGTACGTTCTTCAGCACAATACCGCTTACAAATGGCGTCTGTTTTGCTGAAGCGCGGTCTGCTCACTCTTATTGGCAAGGAGGCATAAACATGGACAACACCAAAGATTGTTCTATGTATACTGAGCATGTTGAATCAGGCAAGCGAAAAGTTACCCTGAGCCTGACAGTGAACGGTCAACTGGTCGTTCGCGACGTTGATCCAAGCATGACCCTGCTGCACTTCCTGCGCGACAACCTGAAACTATTTGGCACGAAAGAAGCCTGTGGCGAGGGAGAATGCGGCGCATGCACCATTATTATGAATGGCAAAGCCGTGACCTCATGCATCATTCTGGCTCTCGAAGCCGAAGGTGCTCAGATCACCACGGTTGAAGGTCTGGCAAAAGATGGAAAGCTCTCCATTTTACAAGAGGAGTTTATCAGCCAGGATGCGCTGCAGTGCGGTTTTTGCACTCCGGGTTTCCTGATGTCCACCCGCGCATTGCTGGATAACAATCCGAATCCGACAGACGAAGAGATCATTGAAGTTCTGAGTGGGAATCTTTGCCGCTGTACTGGCTACATTCCGATCATGCAAGCCGTAAAACGTACAGCAGAACGTGAACGAAAGGAGTCAGGCCGCTAATGAACGAGAAAAAGTATCAATCAAAGTACAAGCGGGTAGGTCAGGCTTATGACCGCAAAGACGCCCAGGAAAAAGTCACCGGGCAAGCGGTTTATGCCTATGACATGGAGTTTCCTGGCATGCTGCACGCCAGGTGCCTTCTCTCTCCGCACGCTCGCGCGAGAATCGTTTCCATCGACACCAGCAAAGCCAAAGCGCTACCTGGCGTGAGAGCCGTTCTATGCGGTGAGGACTCAGACATTCTGGTCGGTCTCTACATGCAGGATAAGCGTGTACTGGCTAAGGGCGAAACCCGTTACCACGGTGATGTAGTCGCCGCTGTGGCTGCTGATGATGAAGAAACCGCTGAACGCGCGATCGCGCTGCTGGATGTGGTTTATGAGCCGCTTACTCCGGTGCACGACGTGGACGAGGCGCTTGAAGCCAAGATTTTGGTGCATGACGACATCAACGAATTGAAGCACTACGTGGGGGTCTTCTTCCCCCAGAAAGACTCTAATATTGCAAGCTGGAACAAGAGTAAGAAAGGCGACCTGGATAAGGCTTTCGCTGAATCGGACATGGTGGTTGAAAACGAATTCTCCCTGCCAGCCGTTGCTCACGTCCCAATGGAAACCCATGTGGCGATCGTTCAGGCTGATCCTTATTCAAACAAAATCCGCATCTGGTCATCCGCGCAGTCTCCCTTCGCCATTCGCCAGATCATGGCAGATAGCTTTAAAATCTCCGAATCGGATGTCGAAGTACACATCCCCTACGTTGGTGGTGGGTTTGGCGGCAAAGCTGGTATCCACCTGGAGCCCCTCGCGGCGTTGCTCTCAAAAGCTGCTGGTGGGCTGGCTGTGAAGGTTCGCGCCACACGCGAACAGGAGTTCAACCAACTCCCAACCCGCGCGGGTATGCGTGGACGCATCAAGACCGGCGTAAACCTGGACGGCAAGATTAACGCGGTGCAGGCTGTTTATGACTGGGATAGTGGTGCTTATGCTGACTATGGTGTCAACGTTGGAAAGACCGCGGTCTATTCAGGTTTGGGACCCTACGCGGTTGAAAACGCCAGCATCGATTCGAAAACTATTTACACTAACAAGGTGTTCAGCACGGCTTACCGCGGTTTTGGTCACCTTGAAACACACTGGTCGATTGAACGCCAGATCGACATTCTCTCTCAGAAGCTTGGGATCGATCCCTACGAATTCCGCATGATGAATTTGCTTGAGCCCGGCAGCCATACTATCAGTGGCGAGCTGGTGACGGAGAGCACTGGCAGCGTCAGGGATTGTTTGACTGCAGTAGTGAAAGAAATCGGCTGGACCGGTCGCAAATCCGAAGAGGAACGTCAACGCGAGTGGAAAACTGGCAAAGTGCGCGGCAAAGGTTTCGCCGTTTTGCAGAAAGCCCCAGCCATGCCCGCGAACACCGCTTCGTCAGCCATCATTCAAATGAATGGCGATGGTCGTGTGCGAATGATGATCGGCGGCGTGGATATCGGTCAGGGAGCCAACACGGCTATGGCTCAAATCGCAGCCCAGGAATTGGATCTCCCGATCGAACACGTCGACATCATGACGGACATCGATACCCGGGCTAATCCGTATGACTGGAACACCGTGGCATCCAAGCTGACCTTCATGGGTGGTAACGCAGTGATTAATGCCAGCCGTGAATTGCTTCGGAAAATGAAAGAGGTTGCCGCACAGGTGTTGAAGACGGAGCCGGAATACCTGGCCCACGCCAATGGAGAGATTTATCATATCCATAATCCTGAGCGGAAATTGACCTACAAACAGATTGCTCTTGGCTACATGTATCCAGGCGGAACGAGCATCGGCGGTCCATTGATGGCCACCGGCACCTATATTGCTGACGGTTTGTCCAATCTGCACCCCGAGACTGGTCAGGGAGCCCCTGCACTGGTCTGGACATTTGGCGCGCACGCTGTGGAAATCGAAGTGGACGTGGAGACTGGCAACATCGAGGTCCTAAAAGTAGCATCTGCCTTCGATATCGGTCAGGTAATCAATGAAAAACTGGTATACGGTCAAATTTGCGGCGGTGTCATGCAAGGTTTGGGCTCCGCGATTTTGGAGGGCTACAAATTCAGCGACGATGTCAGGCTGATGAATCCTTCCTTTACGGATAACAAGATCCCAACCATGAAGGACATGCCCAAGGAAATCGTTCCCATTTACATTGAGAATCCGCAACGCAATGGACCTTACGGCGCTCGCGGTGTTGGAGAACACCCAATGATCTCCATCCCCTCAGCGGTCGGCAATGCAGTTTATGACGCTATCGGGATCAACTTTCACGTTCTGCCCCTCTCGCCCGAAGCTATCGTCTTGGGCATCGAGAGCGGAAAGAAGTCAATTCTTTGCACTGATGTCGACTGTCTTCCTGGTCGTCATTGAGTCAAAAAAGCGAAAATCAATAACGCCTGAAAGCCCATGGTAATGCCTTGCGCTTCATAAGCGCAAGGCTATGGGAAGAAAGGAGAGGTGACCATAGAATAAAGGTGCAGGTAGATCGAATAGCAGTTGAGTATTCATACTATTAATAAAAAGATAAGGAGAAAGCTAATGGCTTGGTTTACTAAATCAGATAGTACCGTAGGTTACC
>CAYRYL010000058.1:0-11225 GCA_964428425.1 uncultured Anaerolineaceae bacterium
CGGCGCGCGCCGGGTTCATCAGAAAGGTACGATTGCGGCAACCCCGCTTCGCTCGGGCAAAAAATGCATTCTCCCGGGCAGGGATGAGGCTTGGTGAGGATGGTGATGGTGGTCACTCCCGACATCGTGCGGATCGGTTTCATCCGGATTTTTGCCAGCAACACCGGATCATCCTCCCATTCGCCCGATTCTACAAGTCGTCTGTATTCAGCAACCAGAGCATGCTTGGCCAGGAATCCCCTGCCCCCCGGGAGTGGATTTGCCCGCAGTGCCTGGCGCACCTCAGCCCCAGCACGCACAGCTTCAAGCACTTTAAATGCAAGCTCAAGTTCCTGGGGAGAATACAGGCGTTTTTCCTGCCAGCGTTCGCGTTCGGTTGAGGATGTCATGGATTCCAATTCTACCTCAGTGAAATCATCTCGGAATAATGCCAATGATTAGCTTTGCTATTTCGTGTCTGCACCATCAATTTTTTTGGGCTATCAGGCCATTGATTTTCAGGAAAATACCAGGAAACTCGGTTTTTTCCTCTGTGAGCTATTGAATATTCTAAATATTTTGCTATACTAATTATTGATCCAACAAGGTTGTAAATTTAATCACTTTTCTAACGTTCATTCGATCAATATGTCCTGTAATGTTTGTTTAGCGATGCTAACGTGAACGGAATCAAGGGTATCTTGCATCCGAAATGATGCTGTGTACCTGAGTCCACCTGACCAATCAATCTTTCACAAATCACAAAGGAGATGACAATGCCTGCCAAAAAGGTTTTCATGGTTCTCATGATACTGGTTCTTTGTTTGCTCCCGATCAAAGAATCGATCGCCTCACCCATTACCGAAACACTACCCGATCCACCAACGCCTCCAGCCGCTGAAACAAGCACTGGAGTCGCACCAGTAAAGGAAACCATCAATTCAGATATTGCTTCACTAAGCGGAAGTTACGTCACCTTCGACCCGGTTGCTGGAGGCGAACCTTGTTACACACCTACCACGCCTCAAACCTTCTGCTTTAGGTCTGAAAGTTTCACAACGACTTGGGAGTATGTTTATAACAACTGGCTAAAATTTCCTACCGACTGGGTTGTTTCCAATGTCTACATGCAGGGAACCCCATATTGTGACTACGGTGGTTCCTGGTCTGGCTTCGACTGGGCTTTCGAAACCTCCCCTTATGAAGTCAATATTACCCACTCACGATACCAAGCCCAAACGGACCATTGTGTGGCCACTTATTGTGTGGATGTAACACCAACAGGCATCGCTAACGAAGCTCCAGTGTCGTGGTATTTTGATGGGGATGGTTATGGAGTCACTCCTCACAACCCTTGCAGCAACGACGGCTACACCCCAGCAGGCCAAAACGCCTGCGATGAGACGATCAACCCCGTGGCTGCAGTCCCAATTTGTGAGCTGGTGCCTCAAGTCCTGTTGGAACCGGAAGAAATTGTCACATCGGGCTGCCACGCAGAACCTCAGATTCACACCATGGCTGTCACAAACGTAACAGGTGCTGTATCGACCTTCGATATCACTTACGACTTTGACTTCCCTGGTGACTTTTATGGACCTTACGAAATTACGCTCGCAGACAACGAAACTGCCAACTTCGATGTCTTCCTCGACTCCCACATCTGCGCAGAGGACGGAGAGTATATTGCCACATTGACTGTTTCTGATGGCACCTTTTCGGACCAATCAACCGTGTATTACGAAGTGTATTCTGAATTGCATGAATGGCAGCATATTCCCACCAACCCTTCTGCCCTCATGGACAATGTGCTGGCTGCGTATGACGGAAAAGTCTGGAGCATCAATGGCTATGGTCCTACATTTGACGTTACTAATTACGATCCCGCCACTGACACCTGGACGACTATACCCGTTTCAGCGCCACCTTGGGGAGGATCTGGCTACCCTCGTTCGGGCTGCCATATGAACAATGAGGTCTTCTTCTATGGTGATGCCGCCCCCTCGTACTCCGGCTTGTGGAGCTACAACATGGACACTAACGTTTGGGCTCAAGAGACCCCGAGCGGCACTCCTCCACCCTACACAGGCATCTGGTCTCCTTCATGGGTTGCAGATACCGAAACCGGTCTCTGCTATTTGACTGGTGGTGGAACAGCACCAGGAGGTGGCAACCTGGCAACGACGTATGTCTACGATGTCTTCTCTAATTCCTGGCTACTTGAGTTGCCACCTTTCACCACAGTTCGTGACTTTCACGCAGCCTTTCTCTTCACGCGACCTTCGGACTCTAACAAACTGCTTTGTGTAGCAGGTGGAGTCGATGTCGACGGGGGTGAAAAGACATCTACCCAATGTTACGATTTTTCCATCGGAGCCTGGAACGCTGAAAACGCAGACCTCGGCGCTCTTCCTGTAAGCTTATGGGGGATGGGTTTCACCCAACGCATAATTCCATCTGGGGAGCAACTATGGATGGTGGCAGGAGCTTTCAGCGGTATACCAACAACCGTTACCTGGTTTTATGATGTCAATACCGGTGTTTGGATTGAGGGTGGTGCACTAGCAACCGATCCTGCTTATCGTACAGCCGCTGTAGCCCTGGACGATGAGGTGTTTCAAATTGGTGGTTCGGTTGGTACCTTCAACCCCTCAGGAAACTCAAACAAAACTGTCGATACCATCTGCCCCGCTTGCGTGCTCCCAGGGTTCACCAAGCAAGCCACGGAATTTGCCTACCCGGGTGAGACGATCCACTACAATATTTCGGTTGATCCTTTGCCACCAGACACGGCTTTTATGATCGACTATCTGCCCGAATCGATCGAATATGTGCCTGGCAGCTTGTCCGTCTCACCGGATGTGGGATCCTATGATTACGATCCGGTTGATCGGGAGATTTGGTGGTACTACGCTCCAGGTTCGGCGAAAGACAGTGGATGGACCCCCGCAGAGAAATCCGGAACTTCCACATCAACAGACATAACCACCCAAAGCAGAGCCCCTGCCCTGATAACACAATCAGAATCACCGGATTACACGATCGAATCCGTCTTGTGGGATCAACCTCTCAGTTCAACCAATTTTAACGCATATGTAAGCGATGAATTCCTGGACTATCCCACATACTCATCCTTCCTGGCAGATGACTTTGTTGCGACCTCACCCTGGTTGATAGATACATTTTTTGTCCCAGGCGATGGATGGAATGGGTTCACCACGCTTTATAATGCTACTGCTCTGACCTTCATGATCTACGAAGATAATGCAGGATTGCCTGCGGGTGATCCTTCCGGTGGCGGAATGCCGCCAGTCTGGGTGTACACACTGCCTCTAACAGATCCACAACTCACGATCACAACTGGCTACAGCGGTTTTCCTTCCAATACTCTGTTGGTCCTCGATGAGCCAATCCTGCTACCAGCAGGACATTATTGGTTTGTTTTCTATCCAACCCTGGAATTTGGTACCGGAGGACAATACGGCAGACAGGCAGCAGATACAATTAACTCGAACACTGCTCAATTTATCAACCCGGGTGGCGGTTTTGGTTACGAGCCTGTGTGGCAACCATGGACGGTTCTTGGTCCAACGCAATTGGATTTGGCTTTTCGTATTGAGGGAACTGAACAAGCAACGCTGCAAATTGAATTTGATGCCACAGCCTCGGAGTACAACCAGCTCAATTGGAACAACGCTTATTTCGAATATGGTTCATACGTTCTGTCAGCAAGTGCTAAAACCTTCACCGGATACGGGACCTACTTACCGATAACAATTAAGTAGCTCGTCAATCCGCTTTCAAACCTAAGGGCTGTTTTTTCGGACAGCCCTTACTTGTTTAGCTCATTTAGCTTCAATCTTTCCACTGTATTGTGGAATCTAATCGGTAAGACGAGAGAATGTGATCGCCGACTTGCTGATAAAATCAGTTTATGAAACCTGAAATGGTCGAGAAACTTTTACGCCTGAACCAGGATTTCTACGCCACCTACGCGCAGTCCTTTGCTGCGACGCGCCATAGCGTCCAACCCGGTGTGCAGCAGTTATTGCCCTCGATCTTGCAAGCCCGACTGGTGCTGGACCTCGGCTGCGGCAATGGCAACCTGGCGGAATTGCTCAAAAGCAAATGCTTTAGTGGGATGTATGTTGGCATCGACGAAAACACCTATTTCCTGGAGCAGGCAGAAGGCGCCTCGCAAGACGCGTCCTCTGGCAGCTATGCCTTCATCCAGGGCTCGCTGGCTGAGGAGAACTGGATCGATCTGGTTGATCAGGCAGATGCCATTTGTTCCTTTGCCACGCTTCACCACATGCCTGGAAAGGATCTGCACCAGCAGTTTTTCTCCACAATCAGCAGCAAACTCAGCCCCAACGGACGCCTTTTTCTCTCCTGCTGGCAAGTACTGGGAATTCCCCGCCTTGAGGGCCACCTGGTTCCATGGAATCCAATCGAAATCGAGGCAGGGGAAGTGGAGAAATCCGATCTTCTGTTGGACTGGCGGGCAGACCCGGGCAAGCCGGCCAAACTGCGCTACGTTCACCACTTCTCCCCTTCTGAATTGAGGGGATTGGGTGAATCGCAAGGGTTGATCCTCCAGGAAGAATTCTTTTCTGACGGCAAGGAAGGCAACCTGGGTTTCTACCAGGTCTGGCAGAAACCTTAGCCTAAAGCAACATCCAGCAACATCATGACGGCAAACCCCAGCATGACTGAGATCGTCGGCACATCCGAGTGATCGCCTGCCGAACGTTTTGCTTCCGGAATTAACTCTTCCGCCACCACATAGATCATTGCCCCTGCTGCAAACGCCAGCGCGTAAGGCAGCAAACCACGTATGGATAAAACCGCCCAGGCGCCAATAACTGCTGCGATCGGTTCCACCAGACCGGAGAATTGCCCCAACATAAAGGCCTTTTTGCGGCTGAGATTCTCACCACGCAACGGCAATGAAACCGCCATCCCTTCAGGGAAATTTTGGATGCCAATGCCCAGTGCCAGCGCAATCGCCGAGCTGAGGGTTGATCCTTCGATACCAGCTCCCGCAGCGCCAAAAGCCACCCCAACCGCGAGCCCTTCCGGGATGTTGTGCAACGTTATGGCAGTAACCAGCAGCACACTTCGTTGCCAGGAACTCTTGACGCCTTCCGGGTTATTCTCGCCGGGGTGCAGGTGAGGCAGGATTTTATCAACCATCAGAAGAAAGCCACCGCCTGCCAGGAAACCAATCACAGCTGGCAACCAGGATGGCACACCAAGGCTCGCTGACATATCGATTGCTGGAGCTAACAACGAAAAGTAACTCGCGGCAATCATCACGCCGGCCGCAAACCCCATCATTGCATCAATCCACTTGCGGTTGAGTTCCTTGCCAAGGAACACCCCTGCTGCGCCAAACGCTGTCATGGCATACGTGAAAGCCGTGCCGATAAGCGCTTGAATAATTGGGTTGAATTGGGCGAATTTTTCCAGGATCATGACGTTCCTCAAATGATAAGATTAGGGCAAAGGTTATTGTAAACCATGAGCATTGTATTGGATAGTAACGCCCAAGCTACACCGGAAGAATTTCTAAAAATACTGGCAGCCTGCCTTAAGCTCCGCCTCAAGGATCCCTCGCTAAGTGCCACCAACGCTGTGCGGTTGTTCAACGGGTTCTATGAAGGCTTTCCCGGGCTGACGGTCGACAAGTTTGGCGGCACGCTTGTAATTTCTGACCACGAACGCCAGGCGGATACGCGTCATAATCTACACGAAGTAGCTGCACTATTTTTAATGCAAACCCTACCTGAAACCCAGAGTGTACTGCTCAAACAGCGCCGTTCCCAGATACCTGAGGAACGCAATGGTAAGCTGATCCTGGGCGAAAAAGTTACCACTTCGATTGAAGAAAATGGAGTTTCCTACGCGCTCAATCTCAGGCTCAACCAGGACTGCAGCTTCTACCCCGATACGCGCAACCTGCGCCTCTGGCTAACCCAACAGCTGAAAGACGCGCGTGTGCTGAATTGCTTCGCTTACACCGGCGCGCTCGGCATCGCCGCCCTGGCTGGAGGCGCGAGGGAAGTCGTCCAGACTGATCTCAACCCCAACTTCCTGGCAGTGGCGAAACGCTCGCTCGCTTTAAACCAGTTCCAGGGTACGATGAAAATTCTCAGCCAGGATTTCTATCCGATGGTGGCTGGTTTCAAAAACCAATCCGAGTTGTTTGACTGCGTGATCCTGGACGCGCCCTTGTTTTCCCAGACTCGCCGCGGTAAAGTCGATCTCTTGCAGAATTGGCACACCCTGGTCAACAAGGTCCGACCGCTGGTTGCCCATGAGGGTTGGCTGGTCGCCATCAACAACGCATTGTTTTTGCCAGGTAATGCCTTGATGGAAAGTGTTTCTAAATTATCTTCTGACGGATATCTGGAAGTGCTCCAGACAGTTTCGGTACCGGAGGATGTCACTGGATATGGGGAAAGCATCGTCTCAAAACCCCCGGTAGACCCTGCCCCGTTCAATCACCCCACAAAGATTATAATCATGCGCGCCCACCGTAAGGATGGCAGGCGCGCTTAATTCGCGATTTTTTGTCTAGTTTAAGCCTGGTAGTGCAAGAATTTCTCGCCCTTCAGGTTGCAGATCGGGCAGAGTTCGGGGCGTGTGCCGAGTTCAATGTAGCCGCAGTTGGGGCACAGATAGAAGTCGGAGACTTCCAGGTCTTTGCCTTCCCGAACAGCTTCGAGCGCTTTTTGGTACAGGCCGGCATGCACTTCTTCTGCAGCAACGGCATAACCAAACATGATTCTCGCTCTGTGGTTGATGTTGGTGGCTTCTTCCAGCATCGGGGGATACATTTGGGTAAATTCGTAGGTTTCGCCGTCGATGGCATCTTGCAGGTTATCCAATGTGCTCTGGATTTTGTCCAGCGCTTTCAGGTGACCGGCAGCGTGGGTCAGCTCCGCCTGTGCAGTCGCTTCGAATAGCTTGGCGATATTGGGTAAACCGTCTGCGGCTGCCTTTTTGGCGTAGGCAGTGTACTTCTGAAAAGCCTGGCTCTCGCCGGCAAATGCAGTTTTAAGATCATCGATTGTGTTGCTCATTAGAATTCCTCCGGGGTAAATTTTCTTGTAAAAAATTGTAATACAGAATTGGTCAAATTTGCATTATACCTTCCCCGGTGACGGCCTTGCTCTGAGCGCACTTCTGCTTCCGCTAATTCAGAACCTGGTAAATTTTGCCCTGACATCCAATCGGCTGCAACCCAATTTTCATTTGACAATTCAAATTGCATATGCTAAAATCTGTGAACTTCGGTCCTTAAAAGGCTGAGAATTAAACCTGCGGGTGTAGTTCAATTGGTAGAACGTCTCCTTGCCAAGGAGAAGGTCGTGAGTTCGAGCCTCATCGCCCGCTTTCTTCAAAGCTGATACCGCAAGCGATATCAGCTTTGTTTTTACGGCGACGTGGCCAAGTGGCAAGGCAAGAGTCTGCAAAACTCTCATCATGGGTTCAAATCCCATCGTCGCCTCTTTTTATTTAAATCCCAGCAAATGAATTACACAGCTTGACCTGTCGGTAAGACCCTTCTCCAGGTTTACACGCAACAGGCACGGCGTGCCGTGCCCCTACCGGAATGTAACAGATAAAAACTTATTCAGTGAAACTCTAAAAGTCCAAAATTGCAGGAGAGACGCTTCCTTTACCGTATGCGTTGCGCTGTGTCGCCGCCACCTAAGAGCAACCTGGGTAGGGGCACGGCACGCCGTGCCATAACTGTTTTCCATGGTTCATTGCCTCCACGTAGGTAGCTCATGAAGGTGGCACTCAAATGCTGGCTGTATTCCTCAATCATGCAGGATGCATTTTCTTCGGACTGATATCCTTTATCCCAATCGATGAACCAGAACCGCAACAATAATGGTCATTCCCAGGATCCGGTGCAACAGCGCCATCTTCTTGCGCCGTTCCTTGTTCTTTTGCTTCGTCAGTCCATAGCCCAAAACGGACTGCGTTGCCAAGGCCAAACCGGCAATCAACCCCGCAACGGGGATGACGCCATAACGTGAGTATTGCAAAATGAAATGGATCGCGATCGCGCCAAGTGCCGTAAACCCCACGTAGCGATGGGTCTTGTTCACAAATTGATAAACCTTTTTGAGCCAACCCGGTATCGTTTTTCCACTCTTCCGTAATTGGTCAACCACCGCAATTAAAACCGGACGTGATGCCAAGTAGAAAATGCTGATCAATCCAATCAAACCAAAAATGCCACCAAATTTGTCCATAGCTCCTCCAAAAATTACCTCAATTTACCAGATACCGGACCAGCTCGACCAGATTCTCACAAACCAAATCCGGTTGGAAAATTGAACTCACCAAATCATCACGTTGAGTCTCACCGCTCAACACCACCACTGTTTTCACCCCCGCAGTCTGCCCCAAAGCAATATCAGTATACAGCCGATCGCCAACCATTACCATCTGCTCAAGGGCAATCCCCCACTCCTCCGCCAGGGCACTCACAATCCCCGGGTTGGGCTTTCCAATCACCACATCGGCTTTCCTGCCCGTCGAAGCCTCCACCAGGCTCATCATCGCGCCAATATCGGGGACTGGTCCCTCATTCGATGGGCAATTCACATCCGGATGGGTGGCGATGTACGGCAATCCCTGGCGCACAAAGCTGCAAAATGCGCTCAACCGCTTGTAAGTCAGGCTGGTATCGTAACCGATCACGACCACATCGGGATCATCATCACTCAGCTCTATGCCGCCCTTGCAAAAGCTTTCCCTTAGGCTCGCCGTTCCGAGCAGGAAGACTTTCCTGCCCCGGTGGTGTTTGTTGAGATACACAATCGTAGCATCACCAGCGGTAAAGACCCGCGCATCCTGCTCCCTGACCCCCAACCCAATCAACTTGCAAACGTAATCCTGTTTACTGCGGGAAGTATTGTTTGTCAGAAATGAAAAAGGCAATCCAATCTGGTTGAAATGATCTAGCAGTTCCAGGGCACCTGGCAAAAGCGTATCACCGAGAAAAAAAGTACCATCCATGTCCAAAAGGAAAGCTTTGGCATTGCACAAAAATTGTTGTTTAATGTTTGATGTTGACATTCATCCTGTCCCTACTAAAATCAGAACACACGAAAGGAAATTACCATGAATACTGTATGTTATTCTGTTCCAAATATCAGCTGCAACCACTGTGTTATGCATGTCCAGAAGGCGCTCCAACCACTTGAAGGCGTTAAAAAAGTCGATGTAGATCTCTCTACAAAAGCTGTCACAGTCGAATTTGACGCGCCTGCAACGGACTTACAACTAAGAGCTGCCTTAGCGGAAATCGGTTATCCCGCAGCCTGATCACAGGCTTAGCTTTCGGATAGCCTCATTAGCCAGTTCATCTGCCCGTTCATTGTAACGGTTTCCCGCGTGCCCTTTCACCCAGGTCCAGTTAATCTCGTGTTTTGCCATTTCGCGATCAAGTTCCTGCCATAGATCTGCGTTCAACAAAACGCCATCTTTTCGCTTCCAACCGCGGGCTTTCCAACCCGACATCCACACGGTTGCGGCATTGACCAGGTAACTCGAGTCTGTGAACAATTGAACAGCTGAAGGTTTACTCAACGATTTGAGTGATTCAAGCGCAGCGGTAATTTCCATGCGGTTATTCGTTGTTTGCTTCTCAGCCCCGCTGATTTCTTTGCTATGACCGGGTGCAATCAAGATTGCTGCCCAGCCTCCCGGTCCCGGATTACCCCAGCAGGCACCATCTGTGAATATTTTTACAGCTGGCTTCTCGCTCAAGGCTGCCTCGCGGGGTAAGCGGAAAGAGTCTGTTTGAGAACGTCAATAATGCTGGAGAAGTATTCAGGTTCGAGACCGTAAATCCGCATGTACGCATCCTGTAAGATGTAACGGTTAATCCCCCATGAGACTGCCTCAGGTGCCAGCGTCAGGTGGACTCCATCCTTAAGGGCAGATGCCCAGGCGGGATGAAAAGCAGCGTAATCAGCCGCAACCACGGCTGGATGCCCTGTGGCTGGCCATAAACCGGTTATGTCTACCAATCTCGACTGCTGGGAGGGCTGCAACATCCACCGGACGAAGAACCAGGATGCCAGAACCGCTTCAGGGTCAGCCGCGTTGATCCCAACACTGATCGATTCCAGCGAGATGGATCCTTTTCCATCCGAGGTCGGATATGGGATGGTCTCCCAATTAACCTCTTTTGTTTTTTCAGGTAAATAGTAGGTCTGCTGGTTTAGTTCGCTCAACGTCGCTTCATAGGCAAGCGCATATTTGTCCACGAAATACTGATAAGGCGTTGGTTCCAGACCAACCCACGAAGTGTCATCGGTAAAAGCCTGTTTCAAGGTTCGAAAGGACGCATCGAGGGTACTATCCTGTAGGCGCAAAACCCCGTTTTCCACTGAATAGGTTCCACCAAAGGCGGCATACCAGCTCTGGGCAGACATTATCGACTTAGATAGTAGTAAGCCACCT
Organism: uncultured Anaerolineaceae bacterium; assembly: GCA_964428425.1. Taxonomy (GTDB): domain Bacteria; phylum Chloroflexota; class Anaerolineae; order Anaerolineales; family Anaerolineaceae; genus Mesolinea. The sequence goes on from CAYRYL010000058.1 coordinate 10,471, forward strand.
GTGCCATTATTGACCCAAAGATTATCACTCAAGTTAGCTTGTAAACCTGCTTGCATCTGTCTCGAAAAATCATCCCAGGATAGCGGCACCCCCTCCAAGCCCAGGTCTTTTGCCCAACCTGTTCGATAGTAAATCAATCCCGCGTCATACGCCAATGGTAGTGTGAGGTATTGAGAAGATTCTTTTCCTACAGGAGAAAAAATCTCAAATGGTGAACCTTTTCGGTATGCGTCCAATGCTCCCCAGGTAGGATCGCTAATGTAGTTATTGAGATCCACAAAGACAATCTGATTTTCTGGATTCAACAGATCGTAGGTTTTTCCGATTAAAACGTTCGCGTCCAGGTCACCATTTTGCAGTGCAACAGACATCTCATCATCACTTCCAAAGGACTCAGCCACTGCCCGGATTCCCCAGGCGTTGGTGAGGTTAAAGTCATCAATCAATTGGTTTACCCGGTTCCTATCCCTTACCCAGGGATAAGCTACCTTCACTTCCTTACCACGCAAGGATTGCAAATCCACCACGAGAGTGGGTATGCTGGTTGGCACTGGGGTCGATGTTGGAGGTAACGGAGTGGGCGTGCGCGTCGGCGCAAGCGTCGGCGTGGGGGTTACTGGCTGACACGCGCTGACCATGATCAGCAAGCATAGCAAGAACGTTGAAAGCAGTCTAATTTTTCTCATATTGTTTCCATAAAAAACGGGAATGGATGGGAGTCGAACCCACGACGGCTCTTACCGACCCGACACTGA
>CAYRYL010000059.1:0-7648 GCA_964428425.1 uncultured Anaerolineaceae bacterium
CGAGCGAAGCGGGGTTGCCGCAATCGTACCTTTCTGATGAACCCGGCGCGCGCCGTGGCGTTGAGAACCACTTCGACCCTTACCTGCAAGTCAGCTCCCGGCTCAAAGCTCTGCACGAAGTGGGTCATCCGACTGAAAAAATCGAGCTGCTTATCCTGGGAGGGTCCTGGTCGGCATACCCTGCGGACTACCGCGAATGGTTTATCCGTCGCTGCTTTGAGGCTCTCAACGAGGAGAATCCGCTGGATGACCAGGGCGAGGTTCTGCTGTCTGATGTACAAGCGCGAAATGTGAATGGGGTCCATCGTAATGTTGGGCTGGTGATCGAAACTCGGCCTGACTTGATAACTCGTGAAAACTTGCTCGAGTTACGCCGGCAGGGTGTCACCAAAATCCAGATCGGTGTGCAAAGTATGGACGATCGTGTACTTCTGCTCAACCGCCGGGGTCACACAGCAACGGATGCCGAAAATGCGGTCGCGCTGGTGCGAGCGGCAGGCTATAAAGTGGTGGTGCACTGGATGCCAAACTTGCTCGGCGCCACACCCGAAAGCGATCGGGCAGACTTCAAACGGTTGTGGCGGCAGGGAGGTTTGCAGCCCGATGAGCTCAAGATCTATCCCTGTCAATTGCTCGAATCTGCTGAACTCTATCGGTATTGGCTTGTAGGTGAGTATCATCCTTATTCAGAAGAGGATTTAATCTCGCTGATCGCTGATGTTAAGCTGGAAGTTCCCCGCTTTTGCCGCATCAACCGCGTCATTCGGGATATCCCTTCGCCGTTGGTGGTGGAAGGCAACCGCAACACCAGCCTGAGGCAGGATGTCGCCCTGGTCATGGAGCAGCGCGGGCAGCAGTGCCAGTGCATCCGCTGCAGGGAAATCCGGTACGGCAAGGTGGACGTAAATTCCCTGGTGCTGACCGATCAGGTCTACCGAGCGGGTCAGGCGGAAGAGCACTTTCTCTCATTCAATACGCCCGAGGATAAAATCGTCGGCTTTTTGAGGCTCTCCCTGCCACAGGTTGAAACCATTCCCGCGATTCCTGATCTGAAAAGGGCGGCGATCATCCGGGAAGTGCACGTCTATGGACAGTCACTTGAGGTGGGGGCGGAGCAGGCTGGAGCGGCGCAGCATATCGGTTTGGGCAGCCAGCTGCTGCTTGAGGCGGAACGGATTGCCAGGCAACACAGCTTTGAGGGTTTGGCGGTCATCTCAGCTGTTGGCACGCGCACCTACTACGCCGACCGGGGTTTTGAGCTGGGCGAGCTGTACATGCGTAAACCCCTTGCTTAAACAAAAAAACCGCTGGCACAACCAGCGATTTTTTTGATGATCTACTTTTAGCCCTTGGTGTGGGGAATGTACGGCAGGATCTTTGCCGCGAAATTCGCAGCGTTGACGGATTGCAGCCAAACTTTGCCGGGACCCTGAACTACGCTCAGAAATAAGCCCTCACCGCCGAAGAGGACGTTGGTGAATCCTTTGACGGTTTCGACGTCATAGTTCACCTTGGATTCGAACAAAGCAATATTGCCTGTGTCGACCTTGAGGCGTTCACCCGGGGCAAGATCTTTCTCGATAACAGTTCCATCCAACTCAAGGAAGACGATACCGCGACCGCTCAAGCGCTGCATAATAAAGCCTTCACCGCCAAAAAAGCCTGCTTTGAGCTTGGTAACGTAAGTAGAGAGCTCAACGCCAGGGGTCGCACACAAAAAGGCGGATTTCTGGGCTATGTATTCTGTGCTGCCATCCAGTTCCAGAGCGACGATCGCTCCGGGGAAGGAAGAGGCCAGGGTCATTTCGGCGCCACTGGCAAGGGCAGTGTAGGTAGCCATAAACAAGGACTCACCAGACAGCATACGCCCGAGCCCTTTCATCAGACCACCGCGTACGTTAGTTTCCATGCTGAAATTATCGGTCATCCAGGTCATGCCACCTGATTGTGTGTAGATGGCTTCATTCGCGTCGAACTGTATACTGACTGCGGGTAACTTGTCACCAAAAATCTTGTATTTCATATTAGTCCTTTCTCTATTTCTAAAATTGTAATAGTTCAACAAGCATAAAAAAATAGCTTGTACGAAGTACAAGCTATTTGACGGTGATGCACTTTTGTTAATTATCGCTGACAGGAGTATCCGTTGTCGCGATTGGATTGGTGTCTTCCTGCTGGACCGGGTGAGGGACAACCGGGATGGCATAGCGCTGTTCGATGCGGGTGAGCATGTCCACCCGGCGCTGGTGTCGTTCGCCCTCGTAGGAGGCATTCAACCAGCCTTCAGTAATCAGGGTCGCGAGACCACTCGCTACCACTCTGGCTCCCATGCAAAGCACGTTGCTGTTGTTATGGCGCTTTGAGAGGATGGCGGAGTAAGGTTCGCTACAAACCGCAGCCCGGATATTGGGGATCTTATTGGCTGCCATCGACATGCCAATTCCGGTGCCGCAGATCAGGATCCCGCGGTCAAATTCGGAGGAGAGGATTGCTTTGCAGACAATTTCAGCAATGCGCGGATAATCGCAGCTTTCCTGTGTGTGCGTGCCAAAATCCTCATAAGGGATCATTCGACTATCAAGGTATGCCTTCAGAGCCTCTTTTAATGCCAATCCTGCGTGATCAGAACCAATCGCGATTTTCATATTTGCCTCACTTGTTGTGTTGCCATTATTATACCGAAGTCTGATGATTTTCTTGGGAAGTAAAAATGAGTGCATAGGTTTTCTGCCATGGAACAGCAAGCTTGACAAGATCGTTGATTGCAGTTCAAATTAAACCGACCGGTCGGTATGAAATAGCTTGGAGAATCATGAAAGATAAACTAACTTCTCGTGAGAAACTATTGGAATCCGCGACACATCTTTTTTTTGAAGAAGGATACGATGCTACCTCGGTTAATGATATTTGCAAACATGCAGGTGTCAGCAAGGGCTCCTTCTACCACTATTTTGAGACGAAGCAGGTGCTGTTCTTGACCTTGATGGAAAATTGGTCCAGCAAGGTGATGCAATCTATCCTGAGCCAACCCATTCCTACCAAGAGCGATCTCAAAGAGGTTTTAGTTGAATTGCCTGGCCAGTTCAACTTTGCCTTCGCAGCTATTCCCAGAGGCTTTCCGATATTGGTCGATTTTTGGCGCCAGGCGATGGGGGATCCGGCTATCTGGAAATTGGCGGTGGAGCCATATCGTTACTTTACTGGTTTTTTTATGCGCCTGGTCGAAACTGGAAAAGCGGATGGCTCCATCCGCAAGGATGTTGATAGTGAGGTCCTGGCCAGGTTGCTGGTTGCTGTTGCCATGGGGTACATGCTGGAGGCTACTTTTGACCAGGATAAGGGTGACTGGTCTGCAATTACTTCAGAAGGAATAAAACTCCTCCTTGAAGGTATCGGAGGCGCAAAATGATATTAGTGACGGGTGGAGCAGGGCATCTTGGAAACGTGTTGGTTCGCGCGCTGCTTGAAAAAGGCGAGAAAGTGCGTGTGCTCGTGCTGCCTGGGGAGGATGTTTCTTCACTGGAAGGGCTCGATTTTGAAACGGTGGAGGGCAATATTCTTGACCCTGTGCAATTGCGCAAGGCAATGCAGGGAGTGGACCTGGTATATCACATGGCGGCCTTGGTGGCGATTACTTCCGACAAATATGATTTGATGTACAAAGTAAACGTGGAAGGAACCCGCAACGTGATCGAAGCCTGTCGGGAAATGGGTGTGAGGCGATTGGTTTATACCAGTTCCATCCATGCGCTTGGTCGCCCGGATGAGGGCACTACGGTCGATGAGACGGTTGAATTTGACCAGGTCAATCCGGCAGGTGCCTACGATCGGACCAAAGCCATTGCTTCAGGGTTGGTTCAGGAAGCCGCAAAAAACGGTCTGGATGCGGTCATCGTTCTGCCAACCGGGGTGATTGGACCGAATGATTTTCGCCGGTCTGAAATGGGTGAGATGCTCCTGGCGTGGATGCAGCAAAAACCATCCATCTCGACTGACGGCGCCTATGATTTCGTAGATGTACGGGATGTGGCGGAAGGGCATATTCTTGCTGCCTCGTTGGGGCGAAGCGGCGAAGCTTACCTGCTTTCGGGCACCCAGGTGACGGTAAGAGATTACCGCCGATTAGTTCAGGATGCTGCCGGCATTCGTTCGCATGAGATCAGGATCCCGGGATGGTTTGTGAGGCTCATCGCACCGTTGGCTGAGTTTTTTTACAAGATCACCCGTACGCGTCCGAGGATCACCAAGTATGCCATTGAGACCTTGCAAAGCAATTCGTGCATTACCTGTATAAAAGCAGAAACGGAACTGGGCTACCACCGCCGACCGCTGCGCGAAACCGTGGCTGACACGGTCAAATGGTGGCGCGAAAAGGGGAAACGGATCAAGCCTTCGCTGCGAAAAAGTTCGCTCTGACCGCCTTTTGAGAGGTCAGGCTTTGGTAGCAACAACCACCATGTCACCACTCGTGGTTGCTGCAAATGGATCAGCTGCCAGGTTGCCGTACAGTTTGATGTCTTTGAATCCAAGCAAACCGAGCTCTGTCTTCAATTGTTCTGAAAAGATTGGCAGCAGGTGGGTGGAGGTGAGTTGGGTGTGCCAGGGAGCGTTTGCTTTTCGATGCAGGGATAAGATGTTGAACTGGATCTTGCCGTCTGCTTCAAAATCATAAAAGCGAAGGAACAGCCAATCTACTGAGCCATCTTGTACAGTTTGCGGCTCCATCCAACGATTCTTTTCCCCCATTACTTTGTCAAAATTGCGCATTTGCAAGATGATCAGCCCGCCAGGGCGGAGAAGTTGCTTGAAATCCTGCAGAGCCTTATCCAGGTCTGCCACGGACGACACATGAGGCAGGGAGTTGCCCAGGCAAAGCACTGCGTCGAACTCGCCAGGCTGCTTGAAACTATCGTTAATGCTGCCGAATCCGGCTGTGCGGAAGGTTACCCTTGCGCCAGCCGCTTTGGCGTTGGCGTCTGCCAGGCTGACCATTTCAGGAAAAAGATCGGAACCAAAGGTTTGAAAACCGTGGCTTGCCAGGGCAATCGCATGATGCCCGGTGCCACAGGCGGTATCCATGACCCGAATTTGGGAGGGATCCTCTCCGAGTGTGCTAAGTTGCTGCTCCAAAAAGGGGAGTTCGTAAGCCAGGCGGCTTTCCCAATTGACAAAATAGTCATAAATAGTCGCGAGTTTATCGTACATGTTAAGCTCCTTTTAGGGGTTGGCAGCTTGGGCAAAAATGGGTGCCTCTTTGACCTACGGTGGTTTTGTTGATTGGTTGACCGCAACGGGGACATGGGTTGCCGGTCTGTAGGTAAACCTGGAAATGATTCTGGAAGTCTCCGCCGCGATAGACCCAGTCTATACTGGCTCCGTTGGATTCTATACCCTGTGCCAGAGTGAGCTGGATGGCTTCCAACAGCCTTTCTGCATCCTGAAGTTCCAGTGTTTCGCTTGACTGCAGGGGATGAATGCCTGCTTTGTAGAGGGACTCGTCCGTGTAGATATTTCCCAGTCCAGCCAGGAAGTGTTGATCAAGCAAGAGCGGCTTAATTGCCCGCTTCCTCTCCTGGAGCATTGTGTGAAATCTGGCTGCCGTCAATGTTGGGTCATCTGGTTCGGGTCCCAATGGAGCAAACAGGCTCTGGGTGTTATTTACAAGCCATATTCTGCCAAATTTGCGAGTGTCGTTGAAGCTGAGTCGCCAGCCCGTGTTGAAGTCGAGCACCATGCGGTCGTGCTTTGCGAGAGGCAACTCGGACGGCTCCACACGGAGATCGCCGCTCATGCGCAAGTGAATTACCAGGATCGATTCAGAGAGGGTGATCGTCAGAAATTTGGCTCTACGTCCGACTTCCCGCACGGTTTGCCCTGGCAAGAGAGCCTGAAATGTTTCCACATCCGGTTCTGCCAGCGTTCGGGACCACAATAAGCGGACGCTTTGGACAGTCTGCCCAATTAAAGACGGAGCGCCCCCGGTGCCCCGTCGTAAGTTTCTCGCAATAGTCTCGACTTCTGGAAGTTCAGGCACGACGCTTACTCATTAAACATAGCGCCAACGCTCGAGCCTTCATTTGCACGCTTGATGACCTCAGCCAGCAAAGGACCGATGCTGAGGATGGTGAGACGATCGCCAAAGAAGGCTTGCTGCTCTGGCGACATCGGGATCGTGTTCGTAGTGATAAATTGCTTCACCGGCAAGGCAGCCAGGCGTTCGGATGCGTTAGCCGAGAGAACCGGGTGGATAAACACCACGTATACATCCTTGGCGCCGTTGAGCTTTGCCACCTGCACAGCCTGGACGATCGAGCCACCGGTGTCGATTTCATCATCAATTAGCAAAACATCCCGCCCATGCACATCTCCGATCAGATTCAGCGCCTGGGTGTGCTCTTTGTTGTCGATGCGGCGTTTTTCGATGAACGCCAGGGGAATATTGAGTGCCTGGGCGTATCGTCTGCCGTGCTTGGCAAAGCCAAGGTCAGCTGTTAGCAGGACTGGATTAGTAAGCTTTGGGAGAACCCCAAGCAAATATGGCTTAAGGATGTGGTAAGCGGAAAGGACATCGCCTGGGATGTCGAAGAACCCTTGGATTTGCCCTGCATGAAGATCCATGGTGATGTAGCGATCTGCACCAGCAGTTTCCATCATCTGCGCCACCAATTTGGCTGTGATCGGAACACGGGGTTGGTCTTTTCGATCTGACCGCCCGTAACACATGTAAGGGAAGACTAAAGTGATGCGTCCGGCTGAATCCAATTTTAGGGTTTGGGACAAGATCAGTAATTCCATCAGGTTGCGGTGCACCGGCATGGATGTGTTTTGAATAATGTAACAATCCTGCCCACGTACTGAAGCGTGCAGTTTGACAAACAGGTTCTCATTGGTAAATTCAATTATGTCACGTCCGCAAAGCTCCAGCTTGAGGTTGTCAGCAACCTCCTGAGCCAGATCGAGGGAAGCTGTTCCAGCAAAAAGGCGGATATTGCCATAGAGCAAACTGTGCAGGGTCTTACCAGAGGTCATATCTAATTGCATTCCTTTCAGTTCTTTATCCAATCCGACTTCAAAACGCTCATGATGTGGACATCGATGTAACGTCCATGTTTAAACTCTGCCTGGCGAAAGGTGCCTTCGTAGACAAATCCGGCATTCTCATAGGCTTTTCTGGCTCGAGGGTTGGTAGCGTAGACCCTCAACCAGATACGGTTCAGATTGAGTTCTTCGAAACCATAACGACACATCGTACGCATCGCTTCCGTGCCAAAGCCTTGATTCCAATACTCTTTTTCACCGATCATGATCCCGATTTCGACGGAACGCGCTTTTTGATTGATCGGGAAGAAAGATGTGTTGCCAATCACCACCCACTTATCATCATAGCCGTCGGGATGTACTTCAATCACAAGCGCATGCTCATCGATCGGTCGTGTCTTCATTTCCTCGAACCAGCCTTCTTCTTCGACTGTTCCGATCGGGGCATAGACTTCGAGGTTCTCGACAACTTCCGGGTCATTGACCCAGCGCAGGAATTGGGGAATGTCCGTTCGTTCAGCAGATCGGAGTCGGAGGTTATGACCGTAAAGGTAAGGCATTGGTACTCCTAAGGTTCCAGCCGGTTGGGACCACGGAACAGGTAAACGGC
>CAYRYL010000059.1:7748-10553 GCA_964428425.1 uncultured Anaerolineaceae bacterium
GGCATTGGTACTCCTAAGGTTCCAGCCGGTTGGGACCACGGAACAGGTAAACGGCATCCCGGATGGTGGGGAGGTTGAGCATGACCATCAACAAACGGCTTAAGCCAAGCCCAAGACCACCGTGGGGCGGACAGCCGTAACGGAAGAAGTTCAGATAATTCTGAATCGGTTCCAGTGTCAGACCTTTATCCAGCGCTTGTTGCGCCAGTTTTTCGTAGCGGTGTTCACGTTGAGCGCCAGTGGTAATTTCCAAGCCGCGTCCAAGCAGGTCGAAACTCTTGGTCAGACCAGGATTGTCTTCGTGGAGCATGTGGTAGAAGGGGCGCACCGTGAAAGGCCAGTCTTTGACGAAAACGAAATCATGGCCAAAGGTTTGTTTCACGTAATCGCCTAGTGTGCGCTCCGCGCCGGGATCGAGGTCGCCTTTGCGCTCGGGAGGGAGTCTGTAATCCATACCTTTAAGGATCTGATAGGCTTCTGCCATGGTCAGGCGCGGGAAGGGGACTGTCGGAACTTCAAAGTCGACATCAAAATACTCTTTGATGGCGTCGTGGAATTTCGTGTCAACTGCCTGGTAAACATAAGCCAGCCACTTTTCGGTGAAAGCCATGACGTCTTCGTGGCTGTCGATCCAGGAGATCTCAAAGTCCACACCGGTGAACTCGGTCATGTGGCGGGAGGTAAAGGAGGGGTCAGCCCGAAAGACCGGTCCGATCTCAAAAATCCGTTCAAATCCGGATGCCTGGGCCATCTGTTTGTAGAATTGGGGGGATTGAGCCAGGTAGGCAGTGCGGTCGAAGTATTCCACTTTGAAAAGTTCCGCGCCGCTTTCGCTTGGAGTTCCCATGATTTTGGGGGAATGGACTTCAATGAAACCGTTGGCGATCCAATACTCGCGCATGGCTTGCTCGGCGCAAGTTTGAATCTCAAAGATCAGGCGGTTGCGTTCGCGACGAAGGTCAAGGTAACGCCAGTCCATGCGATAGTCCTGGTCGGGCAGGGTGTCGGCAAAGGGTTCGAAGGGTAGAGGAAGCTCAGCATTATTTTCTACGGTCAGAGATTCAAGCTGAACCTCGATGCCGCCGAGTTTTACCACTTCATTTTCAACCACTTTTCCCGTGATCGTCAACGCGGATTCCGTGCCAAGGGCAGAGATGGCTTCAGCCAGCGCGGGATTGCCTTTTTTCCAGTGGGCAATTTGTACCAGCCCGGTCCTGTCGCGCAGGATCAGGAACTGCATGCTTTTTTGATCGCGCAGGGTCTGCAGCCAGCCCTTCAGGGTGACCTCCTGACCGATTTTTGTCTTCAGGTCTTTGATGAAAGTTCTTTCCATTGGTCTTACTCCGATGATTTCAAAGTGTTAATTCGATTATACGCTAATAATTCGCGAACTGCTTCATTCGGCGAGATCGCGCGTTTTTGCGCCTGATCAACCAGAGAATTGAACAGTTCTGCGGGGACATTCTGATTGAAACTGTTAAGTAAAGCGACAAGTAACTGGTGGCGAATATTCGCGCGAATAGCTGCCTGATCCTTGGCGTGCCATTGACCGCTCTGGCGCAAGTATGCTGCATGCGCAAGGATTACGTCGGTCAATTCTTTCGTGCCCTGGTATTCGCTCGCTACTGTTTTCAGCACTGGTGGAATCCACTCCGCTGACGCAGACGCGTTGGAAGGGGTTTCTTGAAAATCCTCCAAATTGTGTTTTCCGTTGTTGAAATTCCGGGCATGTCCCATCTCGACCATGTTTCGGAGATGGGTGACGCTCTGGTCAGCACCAGGACGATCTGCCTTGTTGACGACCAGGATGTCTGCAATTTCTAAAATTCCGGCTTTGATGGATTGAATGTCATCCCCTGTGCCTGGGGTGTCGACCACGATGGTCGTATGCGCAAGGTTGACCACATCCACTTCCGATTGCCCGGCGCCGACTGTCTCGATCAGAATGAAACCGTAGCCAGCTGCGTCAAAAACCTGGCTGAGGGCTTCGGTCTGTTCCGCTAGCCCGCCAAGGGCGCCTCGCGAAGCCATGGAACGAATGAAAATCTGCTTGTCGTCTTGCAAATCGAGCATGCGCACCCGGTCGCCCAGAAGCGCGCCGCCGGTGAAGGGGCTGGAGGGATCCACAGCAATGATGGCAACTTTCTTGTCCGGTTCCTGCCGGCGCAATTCGCGCGCGATCGCATTCACCAACGTGCTTTTACCCGAACCAGGCGGACCTGTGATGCCAATTTTCTGCGCGGAGCCTGTCTCGAGGAAGAGTTCTTCGAGTGCAGCGATGCCAGCAACGGTACCATTCTCAACCTGGCTCAAAATGCGAGAAAGGGCAAGCCTGTTGCCCTTTCTCAGCGAGTCGATTAACTCGGAGGTCATGCCTACGCTTTCGTACTCACAGCTTCACGGATGTCCTTACAGACCTCACGTGTGTCTGTGCCTGGTCCATATATCTTGAAAACGCCCTGGTCGAGCAGGAATTGGGTGTCGCTTTCCGGGATGATGCCTCCCAAAAATAGCACCACATCCGTCTGACCGTTTGCACGTAGGTCAGCAATAACTTGCGGCACCAGCGCGTTGTGTGCACCGGAAAGGATGGAAAGACCAACAACGTCCACATCCTCCTGCAAGGCCGCTTCAGCGATCATTTCGGGTGTCTGGCGCAAGCCGGTGTAGATGACTTCCATGCCGTCATCCCGTAGCGCGCGCGCCACAACTTTGGCGCCCCGGTCGTGACCATCCAACCCTGGTTTGGCAATCAAAACGCGAATCTTTTTCTCGGTCATTGACTCTCCTTTTCGTTGTCGCTTA
>CAYRYL010000060.1:0-10271 GCA_964428425.1 uncultured Anaerolineaceae bacterium
TCGCCTGTTTCTTTTTTGGCTCAAAGTGTCCAATATGTTTGACAATCCTACAAATACAAAAACTGCCACTTGGGCAGTTTTTGTTTTTTTGTGGAGTATGTCTTAATCGTCGTCCCGTTTTTTCTTCTTATCAGAGGAGAAAAGCATTGAAACGACGCTGACGATGAGTGAGCCGAGCAACGCGGACCAAAAGTCGTCGACAATATAACCTACACTGAACCAGCTTTGTGCCAGGTAGGAGGATAACATAAACATTGCTGCATTCAGGACAAGGCTGAATAATCCCAGGCTGAGAATGATCAGTCCGCAAGAGAGCGTCTTTAGAATCGGCAGAAGTATTGCATTTAACAGTGCAAGAATGGCAGCTGTTATGGCATACACAACCCAAGCGTCACTTTCGACATGGATGCCAGGGATTAACCAGGCGGCAACAAACAATGCCAACATAAATACAAGCCATCTTTTTAACAGGTTCATTTTATTCCTTTCACCTAATTCGCAATAATTATCCCCCAAACGCAATTATCCAAAGATAGAAAATATAAGGTTTTGTTTCAAAAAATGCCCCTGGCGCGACTCGAACGCGCAACCAACAGTTTAGAAGACTGGTGCTCTATCCATTGAGCTACAGGAGCAAACGGGTGTTGATTATACTGCTTTTTCCCACGGGATCAAACAGGACGAATGCCTTTATAGACCTTTGTAGTTCCGATCGTGCGCAGGATAGTGTCGGCAGGTTTACCAACACGCTCGGCTAACTCAGTTGAGTTGAGTGGTTGGTTGTGGTTGACAATAAAAATCTTAAAGATAGAGTCGACCAGAGGGGCATTGGCAGAAATGAAACCCTCCTGCCTGGCGCAATGGTCTACCAGGGTTTGGATCAGTCCATCACCGCGAGTGACCTCACCGGTTTCGGGATTGACAAGATCCATTTCCTGTTCATCAGTACACTGCGCAAATAGAACCTGGTGCGAGGGACACATGAAAGTGACCAAAGAGTTTCGCCAGTTCCGGTCTTGTGCTTTCCACCAGTCAAGATCCACGCAGAACTTCGTGGTCAGACCGGGTTTGATGAGACTAGCTTTGCTCAGCATGCAGGTTATTCCTTTCCTTGATCTGCCATATGGTAATAATGATCACCAACATGGATGATTTCCGGATTCGTTGAAAGGGCTTCGAGCAATTCCATCGGTGGGGTACGCCTGATAACATTTATCGCGGCATACAGGTCAACGAAATGAACATGGTGCTGACTGTTCAACTTTGAAAGCTCGTTCATCATTCGGAAGACATCTGATTTAAACTGGATATTTCTCGTAGAGCGGTCCTGCCAGATCTTGTCAAGCCCTTCCTGGTCGGGAATGGCGATCGCCATGCGTTCGTTAAAGCCGGCATAAATGGGTTGTCGTAGGAGTGCAAACACAAGTCCACCATCCGCACCGATCAACACAGTCTTGATCCATTCTTTGTTGGATCGTTTTTTCTCTGCTGAAATGAGCATGGTGCCCGGATGTTTTGTTGAGCTGATTTCGATGTTGCTTCCTGGAATGAGATTTTGGTCCTCAAACCATTCTCGCAAGCCAACAACATAGTTATGGGGGCGTACCACCCAGGCGGAGATGTGTTGTTGAGTTTGTTTGTCGATAAAACTGATCTTGATATTTTCAGATTCGAGCGCAGAAGGTAAAACGCGGTTGGAATTTGGGGTTACCGGGAGACTGCCGCTGCGCCAATGGGGGTATGTAAGGGTAATTGTGACGGAATCCTGACGATCGACTTCGTCGATTTCCTCGTTGGTAAAAGAAAGTTCATCATCAAGGTCGTAAAGGAGTTTGTAGGACTCTTCGTCCAGGTGATCCGCAAGGGGGACGATGGCATTGGAACGGATATAAATTGGTGGCTCAAGCACCGACTCAGGTTCAAGCCGTTTCAGGAACCAAGAAATCTCGCCGGTAGTTCCAACTTCATCGAATCGAGGGTCTTCCTGAAGGGCGTAATTCAATGAGAATTCGAGCAGTTTTTGGTTTTGTGGTTCGCTATTTAGCTCAAGTTCTTTCATCAAGGCGTGAATGTTCAGGGGTCCGCCTTCATGAGAATCCAAGATGGCTTCCGCAAGATTCAGATACCCTTTACTAATGTCAATGAGTAAAGATCTCGGAAACCAAGTGTCCGCGATACGTACAAGTTCAGTTTGCTTCTCAAGCGCTTTACGAAGCTTGGACCTGAGAGCAGGAGCAAAAAGACTTTGGATCTCGAGGGGGTCTTCGACAGTATCGTCCTGGTTGTTGTAAACCTTGGTGTTCAAGGCATGATCGGGGAGGTTTGAGGCAAAAGATAGGTGGTTACCATCTTCGAACTCAACTTCGATCACAGTGAAAGCGCTGATGCCAACGTTCTCACCCGGGCGGCTTGACACGACTTTAGCTTGTTTCCAATCAAATTCGGGAAAACGAACTCTCGTGCCAACCTCGTAGCTTTTACCCGGTAGGTAAATCTCTCCAGCCGATTCCAGTTTTGAGCTTCTCTCTACTTCGCGTTCTGTCAAGCGATGGTCCAGTAACACCTGGATAAGACCATCGACGGTCATAGGTTCTTCTTTTTCGAACAAATGGTTTGCCAACTGTTGAAGATCGGAAGTTGTGATTTCGAGATTTGCCCAGTACGTCTTCCAGGCACTATTATTACCTGAACCCATAAAATTCCTCTTTTACTACAATATGGGTAAATTATACATGATAATTCCCAGGACTACTGTAGGTTTTGCGAAGTTAGTTGAAAAAGTTAGCTTTATGGGGGTTGGCAGGATTGTTACCAGATCGACTGGGGAAATTGCAATGTGAGATCTGTTTCAACGTAAGAATGCAGTCTAGGGTTCTAAAATCGCAAAAAATGCGCGTAGCCACAACTAGCGATGGTTTTGATCTGGCAAATCTGGCTAGAAATTTGGGTGACTAGGTGTTTCGAACAGCATCATATAGCATCAACATCTTCGGGCCAGGTGGGGTAGGGTTCCTGCCAATTTCCAAAGCGCCAACGCCAGCCGAAAAGCTTTGCGCCAGCGGTTACACAGTTAGAGGCTGAAAATACTTCCGATAGACATGGTTTGGAGTAATAAAAAAGTGATTGAGTTGGTTAGAAACTCAATCACTTTTGCTTAGTTGTCGAGATTTAGAGAATAAAGGAAATCATGATCCCAATCATCAACCCCATTACTGAGATTGAAAAAAGCATCAGCGCTTGCGTTTTGCGAAAATCCATACGCCCAATACGATTTGCCAACGTATCCCCAAGGCGTAGCTCCGGGGTGATAGGCTTTATGCTGACGGGCACGGTTGGTTGAAAACTCAACTCCTGGGTGTAGGTAGCATTTAACAAAATCGACTCGACAGGTTCGGGTGATTTTGCCCTTTGAATTCTCTGGGTATCAAAGGATAGCTGTACATCCCGATAGCCGGCAGCAGAACTCTTCGAGTTGCTGGCGTCACCTTTTTGCCTTAGGAAAAAGGGGAAATGCGCGGATGGGACTGAACGCTCCATATTATCCTCTCGAAACCGACATCTTGCTAATGTTGCCATCTTCATCAGCAACGACCCGAAGCTGTTGCTGAAGTGCTTTCCCTCCAGGCAGTTCATCTGCGAAAGCATAAACAAGCAGGTAACGACCCGGAGATTGCTCACTCACTTTCGGACGCTTCCCAATCATCTTGGGGTACTTAGCGCTGACCTTATCGGTCACTTTTTGAATCGAACTAGCGTTCATAAATTACCTACTTATTATTCTGCCTTCTGCGGAGAAAGGCTGGCACTGACAGATTGTCAGTCAAATTGGGTTGATTTCCATAACTTGACAGTCCAATCTCGTTGAAATTTTCAGAAACTGGGCTTTCGGAATCCTGGTTCAAGGGTTTCCTGATTGGATTGCTTTCTTCTGGACGCTCAAAGTCTTTTTCGAATGAATTAGTGATTATTGGCTCGGGTTTTGAGCCTATGCCAGTAACGATCAGGATCAATTGCACCCGATCTTCCATGCGTGGATCTGTAATGATGCCTGGAATGATGTCAGCATGTGAGCCAGTTGCTTGCTGCAGGGTGTGCAACGCGTCAGTTACGTCCTTGAATGACATGTTGCTACTGCCAGTGAAGTTGGCAATCATGCCGGTTGCGCTGTAGAGGTCAATATCATCCAGCAGTGGGTGATGAAGCGCTTTTTCAATTGCCTGCTGAACTTTATTTGGACCACTTCCAGTACCGATGGCCATGAGCGCTCCACCACCACGGGTCATAACATTCTTAATATGTGAGAAATCAACATTAATCAGACCGGTTTCGGTCACCAACTCAGAAATGCCTTGTACACCCTGGCGCAGGACATCGTCCGCAAGAGTGAAAGCTAATTCCAGAGGAAGATCTCTGGGGGCAATCTCGATAAGTTTGTCATTGGGAATGACAATTAGTGTATCAGTGTATTCCTTCAGTTTCGCGAGACCTTCTTCAGCATTGCGCTGGCGGCGTCCGAGTTCGAAGGAGAATGGTCTTGTGACAATCGCAATTGTGACAGCACCTGAAGCTTTGGCCACTTTGGCAGCGATCGGGATGGCGCCTGTGCCGGTTCCACCGCCCATGCCAGCTGTCAGAAAGACCATATCTGCCCCGTGTAATAAACTGGCTAACTCCTTTGTGCTTTCCTCTGCCGCATTTTCTCCTACGACGGGCAATCCCCCTGCACCTAAACCTCGGGTTGATTTGGGTCCGAGCTGGACCTTGTTAGGTGAAAGATTGTTCGCCAAAGCCTGAGCATCGGTGTTTGCAGCGATGAAGGTTACGCCTTGCATGCCACTCTCGATCATGCGGTTGATCGCGTTAGAACCACCACCTCCTAAACCGAGGACAACAATCTTTGGTAATGCTGTGTTGAGCGGGACCTGGCTGGTATAACTGGAATAATTGTTCATTTTGTTCTCCTCATTTAAACTGTGATGCCGATGCTGTTGACAAGTTGTTCTTCAACCAGACAACCAGCTTCGCGTAATAATTGAATATCATGTTCCGTAAACGCCGCGTTCTCGTTCCAGACGGTTACTTTGCGAGCATTTGTCGCTTCGATTACGGAGAAGCCGATTGTAGGGCGTGCATCCCGAATAATCGGTCGAATTCGATCAAGCGTGTTTTCAGGAATACCCCAATCATAGGAGGGTAAGAGCAGATAGTGGTCAATCGGATAGATCCACTCTGCAAGCCGAGTCGAGACTGCATATTCCTGTTTTTGTTTTGAATTCTGCACGATCCTTTGCTTATAGGCAGGAATCCCTGCTTCCTTGGGTTTTCCTGACGCATCAAAGTAAGACGTTTTTCCGTGAGGGTCACTATCGGGTGCACTTAACAACCAGAAGCAACAACCCAGGACGGAATCGGGTAAAGCATTTGCATTGGCGGTATCCCCTGAAAGGGCAAGTGCAATATCGACCATCTGTTCGAAGCTGTTTTCAGAGTCCAATTTATTTCCAGCCACTAGCGACATCCCATAGTAAAAAAGGAAAAACTTAGGGTTGACGTTGAGGACCTCTTTAACCAGATCTGCATACCATTTCCAGGTGTTGAAACCGATGTGGTCCTCTTCACCCAGATCTGTCTTCGTGTAAGGTCGGGGAGTCTTCCAATGTGCCTGACCGCCTTTACCCCAATCAAGCGGGTGGTTAAAAGTCTGGGAACTGACAGCCATATGGAAGTTAGAGTTAAAATTAAATGAATGACGTTGTTGGACAAGTTGGAGAAGTTTCTTGATGAAGGAGAGATCCCAATAATCGCCGCCGGGTTCGAGAGGAGGAAAGACTGGAACCATGCCATTTTGTTCTGCTAAACGCACAAAAGGCAAATAACGGTCAAGAAACCGCTCAACAAGGTCTCCCTGGGACCAACTGCCATCGGTCCAGGCAGCTTTGGTGTTGGGTCGATCAAAGAATATTACGTGTTTTACTCCCCAGTTGGAGTAGGAAGAGATTAAGACACGCAATTCTTCCGCTCGCACGGCGCTGTTCACCTGGAAATCAAAGTGGAGGATTGGCTGGATGCCAGCCTGGATTAGACCAGTTATGAATTCTTCCGGAATAGCGGCCACAGCGGGTGCTTTCAGCACCAACCAGGAAGCTTGCAGGGATGCAAGCTCGGGAACCCAAAGCTCGAGATCTCGAGCTTGATAATGGTCATAATCCTGAAAGTAGTGAAAGCCTAATCGTTTTTCCATATTGTCCATCCATCTACCATTTTGCCTTACATTTAATGTGCAAGTAATATGCCAAATGAGATTATCTGCTATAATGCCGGCATGATTTTAGTGACTGGTGGAACTGGTTTTATAGGTGGATATTTAGTCCGTCACCTCGATGAGCTTGGAAAACCCTACCGAATACTATTACAACCTGGCGTGAACCAGGCAAACCTCCCCAAACAGACTAAAATGAACGTTACCTTGAGCTCGTTTGATGACGAACGGGGGCTGAGCTCAGCTTTGCGAGACGTGGAAGTGATTTATCACCTTGTGGGGGTCGAGCGTGCTGGCGTGAAAGCCGACCTGATGGAAACTGAAGTCAACCATCTCGAAAAGTTGACCAGCCTAGCTATACAGGCAGGAGTAAAACGCATTTTTTATCTCAGTCATCTTGGGGCAGATAGAGCTTCAGCTTACGGTCTGATGAAAGCCAAGGGCATTGCGGAAAGCATCATCCGAAAATCCGGGTTGACGTACACGATCATTCGCAGTTCGATGGTTTACGGCGCAGGGGACAATTTCACGATCAATATGGCTAGATTGATAAGTATGTCCCCCGGGTTGGTTTTGGTGCCCGGGGATGGCAGTACTTTGGTTCAACCACTCTGGGTGGAAGATCTGGTGACTAGCCTGGTCTGGGCACTGGATATGCCTGCAACAGAGAACTCAGTCATTGAAGTTGGTGGACCGGAACATTTACCATTCCTGGATGTTATGAAGTTGATTGGTGGGCAACTGCAAAAAAAACGCCGCTATGTAGCCTTTAGCCCGGTGCAACTGAGTTTTTTGACCCAGTTTCTTGAAAACCGGATCAAAGGTTTTCCGACAACCGTGTTTTGGATGGATTATCTGGCTGAAAACCGGACTTGTGACCTGGATAGCATGCCTCGTAACTTTGGCATCAATCCAGCCCGAATGAAAAACAAAATGGATTACATAGATAGCACATTGAGGAGATAAAACGATGCCGCTTTGCGTTCATGGACATTTCTACCAACCCCCAAGGGAAGACCCGATTTCCAATTACATTCCGGATGAAAGGGGTGCTGAACCTTTTCATAACTGGAACGAGAGGATCCTGGCAGAATGTTATGAACCCAACGACCGCATGGGAAATTTCCGGAAAATCAGTTTTAACATTGGTCCAACTTTGTTTGACTGGATGTGGGATTTTGCTCCAGATGTAGCCAAAAGCATCGTGGAACAGGAACGCTCAAATTTCTTGAAATTCGGTGTCGGCAACGGCATGGCGCAAGGCTACACTCACAGCATCTTGCCTCTGCTTCCATATCGCGACAAAGTGACCAGTGTTCGGTGGGGTGTAGATGACTTTGTTTTTCGATTCGGACATAGACCCCAGGGGATTTGGCTGCCTGAGACCGCGGTTGATACTGAAACTCTGTGTGTTTTGCAGGATTGTGGACTGGAATTTACCATTTTGGCTCCGTGGCAGGTCCGCCCGTTAGAATCCAAGCCTGGGCCTTATTACGTTGAACTGCCGGACGGACGGAAGCCGTTTACCGTTTTCCCATACCATCGTGATCTGAGCACAAAGGTCAGCTTTATTGCGAAAGCAACCGAAAATGGAGATGAATTTTTGGCATCCATCCGGTTTGACCAGGGTTTGGATCTGACGCAATTTAACCTGATCGCAAGCGATGGAGAACTTTATGGCCACCACCAGAAGTTCCGTGACCACTTTTTACGCTATCTCCTCAACGAAGGGGGTGAGAAGAATGGCGTGGATTGGTCATGGCCTGGATTGTGGCTGCTCGAGAATCAGCCAGAGGCTTATGCGGTGTTGAATGAGCCGTCGTCGTGGTCTTGTATGCATGGTGTCAATCGTTGGTCGACGGAATGCGCATGCACACCCGGTGCGAGATGGAAGAAACCTTTCTTTTCTGCCATGCGGCACATTGCTGGATGGGTGGAATCAGTTTACGAGACGCATGCGTCCGAGTTGGTTGCCGATCCTTGGGAAGTGCGAAACCAGTTCGTTCAGATGAAGCATGGACAGGTGAAGCTGATGGATGTCTGCCGCGAATGCGGCACCTCTGAATTGGATGAGCAGAAAATCAGGAAACTTGAAACATTGCTTAAAGCCCAATACGAGTGCCAGCGTATGTTCACATCTTGTGGATGGTTCTTTGAGGAATTCCATCGGATCGAACCGCAGAACAACATTGCGTATGCCGCAAAGGCGATCTGGCTGACCCAACAGGCGACCGGAGAGCAAATCGATCCAAAGATTATTGAAGAAATGGCGCAAGTTCGGAGTGAAAAAACAGGTCTGAGAGCAGATACCATACTGTCTCAGACCTTTATCCGAGCTGAAAATGAACAGAATGGATTAAGCAAGCACCTCGATTAGTTTGTCGAGTTGGTAACCTGATTCTTCCACAGCTGTTTCCAGTTCCTTGAGCAGGCGTTCCTGTGAGAGGATCGCTTCAAATACGTCACTTGTTTCTGATTCCCCAGAAGCCATTTGCACGAATCTGGCTGCTCTTTGGTACCAGATGAGATCTGTAAACTTTTCTTTGTTGAACCAGCGCACGCCATTGTAGGTGTTGATTTCGAGGTAGTCGGTGATGAGAGGATCAGCAAGGAGCACTTCCAGGAATTTTCCAGTGGAGGTTTCTTCTTCAATGACCGGAAGCTGGTTCAGCAGCCAGCGAACTGCCTGGCTGTTGCGATGCGCCTCGTAATCACTGAAACCGATTTCCTTGAGTTTGGATGTGATCAATTCGCTGACGGGTCTGCGATCGGTAATTTCGCGATTGGTAATGGCGACCGCCTCATCATCGCTTGAACCAGCCAGGTTGCTGAAGAAGTTCCACACCAACAAGAGCAAGCGTTTTCGAGGATCCTTTTCGATTTCATACAGGAGGGCACGGCTTAGTTCGCTGCCGGTTTTTGTGGCTGCCAAGCCGAGTTCCTGGCTGGTTTTCTCCATGGAGGTCAGGACTGCGAGCTGTTTTTTCCATGAAATATGAGCTTGTTCCCGATCTTGTTCAGGGTATGCTACGATCGATCTGGCTGCAGAGTCAGCCTGGTCGAGCCAGGTGAAGTTGCGTTCTAAAAGTGATTGTCTGTTTTGTGCGGTGAAGGGTTCAGAGCCAATTTCTGTCAGTTCCAGGAGATTATTAAGGCTTATTGCTTGTCCCACAGGAATTAACAAAGGCTCATGCACGAGCTCATCCAGCGCCCTGTCCAGATCCAAAACTCCACGACCATTCAAGCGTTGGAATAACTGCTCGTAATAGGCTCCGGAAACGATCTTGAAGTTCATGAAGACCTGGCAGGCATAGGATCGCAAGGTCACAAAGAGTCCCTGTTCACGAAAATCTTGCAATCTGCGGAGGTAGTATCGCTTGGAAATCTGGTCCTGGAACAGAACCAGATCAGAATAATTGCCGTACAATCCCAAGGCTTCAGCCAGGTTTTGAGTTTCAAGGCGTCCTTCGCTGCCGTACTTAACGAGGTAGGGAACTGAGGAATGTATCCAACCTGAGGTCTCGGAATACTTATTGTGGTAGAGGACGAGAGCAGATTGACCATCCTGGTGGTTGGTGTAGGCAAACACGTCTTCATTGACCGCGCCGCCTTCAACGTGAAAATCATACAGACGGAAGCGATTTACATTGGCAAAGACTTTGCGACGGTGGAGCAGGGGGAAGATGACCGCCTGATGATGTCGAATCAGATCCTGATCAGGAGATTCATCCCAGTAAGGGCGATAGTATTCCATGCCATACTTTTCAGAGTACCCTTCGATTTGACCGTGACCAAACATTGGCAAACCAGGCATCGTTGAAAGCAAGGCGCAAATACCAAAGTATTTGTCACCTTTACCATATTGCTCAACAGCCGTCTTTTCATCCGGGTTGTTCATGAAATTCACGTAGCGTTTTAGAATCTCAGGATCATAAACCAACGTGTTTTTGATCAGCTGGCGATACTTTTCATTCTCTTCGTTGCGCAGCATGTTCATGAAGGCGCTGTTATA
>CAYRYL010000061.1:0-10024 GCA_964428425.1 uncultured Anaerolineaceae bacterium
CCCAAAGATGCGGTACGATATACCACCAGCATGTATGAGATCACCACGGAAGAAAGCCGTGCCTACAAGCTGCCTCCGATGAATTTCAGGGGCTCGCCAACCGGCATCGACATTCGCAAGGTGATTGAAACCCAGGTGCTGCCTGTGATCAACACTGGCATCGCTCATAAAGAAGCTGGCGTGGGTCAGGTAGGCGCGGGTGTCGTGCACCCGCCGATGGCATGCTTTGAACAAGCTTTGGAAGCGTTCGTAAACCTCCTTGAAGACGAAGGTCTTCTGGAGGACTAATCTATTGGAGGAACAATGATTAAAAATTGGGACAAAGTAAAGGTTTACGACTTAACACAGAACACCAGTATTCTCACACCACCCTGGCCGACCTACGAGCCGCTGCAAGTGAAGTTCTTTAAGCGCCTCAGCCCGAATGGGGCAAACGGCATGCTCATCACCACCTCGAACCATGTGGGCACCCACCTGGACGGTCCGCTGCACTTTGACACCTCCGGTCGGGATATCGCCTCGCTCGAGATGGACAAGCTGATGGGTCCCGGCGTGGTCGTGGATCTTTCCGATATCTCTGAAGACTGGTCCATCTACACCCCCCAGGACATCATGGATCGCGTCGAAGTGAAAACCGGCGATATCCTCTACATCAACACCGGCTACCATCGCTATGGTTTCGATCAACCCGAAGCGAACGAACGCCGCTACATGCTTCGCCATCCCGGTCCTTCAATGGATTTCGTCGATTGGGTCAAGGATATGAAAATCAAGCACATCGCGGTGGACTGCGGCTCTGCTGACCACCCCATGAACACCAAGATCCGCGATTGGGAACCTGGTGAGGCTCAGGCTTGCGACGCTGTCATGAAAGCGCGTTATGGTAAGGGTTTGAATGAGATTTACCCCTGGCCAGAGGTATACCAGGCGATGCATATTAAGGTTTTCCCAAAACCCTGGGAAATCATCCACGTTGAGAACATCGGCGGCGAGATCGACAAGGTGCTGAACAAGCGTCTCATCCTGGGCACGCTACCCTGGAAGTTCCAATATGGCGAAAGCGCTTTCTGCCGCTGTATTGCTATTGACGAAGTCGAGTAAGTTTTTTTAGGAAAAACATACGGTTCAGAATCCCTTCCCAATAAGGGATTCTGAACTATTGCAATTACAGACATAACTGGAGGAATTGAAATGGGCGCACTATCTGACATTAAAGTGTTGGACCTCACCCGTGTTTTGGCGGGACCTTACGCAACCATGCTGCTGGCAGACATGGGTGCGGAAATCATCAAAATTGAACAACCCGAGAAAGGCGATGATTCAAGGGCTTACGGTCCTTATAAAAATGGCGAGAGCGCTTATTTCATGAGCTTGAATCGCAACAAAGAGAGCATCACCCTCAACCTCAAAGCCCCTGAAGCAAAAGAGATTTTCAAAGCGTTGGTCAAGAACGTGGACGTTCTCGTTGAAAACTTTCGACCGGGCACCATGGAAAAGTTGGGCTTGGGATACGATGTGCTCAAAGAGATCAATCCCCGTCTGATTTACGCGTCCTCCACTGGTTACGGCCAAACTGGACCCTACAGCCAGCGACCGGCATACGACGCCGTGGTGCAAGCTATGGGCGGCATCATGAGCATAACCGGTCAGGCGGATGGTGTCCCAACCCGGGTGGGCTCTTCCATCGGCGATATAACCGCCGGGCTTTTCTGTGCGATCGGCATTTTGGCCGCACTGCATGAGCGTGAATGCTCTGGCTTGGGGCAAATGGTGGACGTTGCCATGCTCGACTGCCAGGTTGCCATCCTCGAAAATGCCATCTCACGCTATGAATTTACTGGCGAAATTCCCCATCCGATCGGCAATCGCCATCCTTCGATCGTGCCCTTTGAACCTTTCGATACGCTAAGCAGCCCAATCATGGTGGCGGCGGGCAATGACCGCCTTTGGGCAACCTTATGCGACCTGATGGGGCTCGATGTAGCCTGTGATCCTCGGTTCAAGACCAACCCGCAACGTAACGAGAATTATGCCGAGTTGCGTCTGATTCTGGCTGACAAATTCATGACCAAAACCGCGGAAGAATGGCAGCAAATGTTTGATGACGCTGGTATTCCTTGTGGACCGATCAACACGGTCGATAAGGTCGTCACGAATGAGCAGGTAGTTGCCAGAGAGATGATCCTCGAAGTCGAGCATCCAGTTGCCGGCACCACGCGCATCCCCGGGATCCCGATCAAGCTCAGTCGCACACCCGGCGAAATCCGCATGGCTGCGCCAGTGCTCGGCGCCGAAACCGAAAAAATTCTCAGCCAATACCTGGGGCTCACTTCCGATCAGATCACTGAATTGCGGGAGAAACAAGTAATTTAACGCAACCCAAATGCAAAAAGAAGCCAGCCCGTTTGTGAGCTGGCTTCTTTTTTATGTATGAAAGAATTCGAACCTTAATGGTTCTCTATTCTTTGTCCAAATCCTGCAGTTGTTGGTTGACCACAGCCGATTGATTTTCGAGCCAGACTTTGCGCTGGATCAGTACTGCTTTCATGTCAGGTTGTGGTGCGTCAGTTTGCCCCATGCCCCAACCAAGACCGCCGCGGAAAAACCCGCCCCTTCTGCCGCGTCCACCGACGCGTCCTGCAAAATCCCCTCCACGTCCTGCGTTCGCTCCTGAGTTTTCCCCTCCGCATGGTCCTAATCCTCGTCCAATCGGTCCCGTTCCAGTCGGTCCAGTTCCATCAAATCTTGGCATATCTATCTCCTTGTTATTGTATTTAATTATCGTCTGTTCATCCGGTTTCCACGCCGGCGTCCAAAAAATCGGCCGAATGCGGAATCCCACGCTCTGCCGCCCCAGCGAAAAGCTGCGCCAGGTGTTTGGAATGGAGTTGCAATTTCTCCGGTGTTATCCCCTGTCGTTTCACAATTTCCCATACTCCGTCCTGTTTTTGAGCCCTGACCCATAGGTCCAGTTCCATCTCTTGCGGGCATTTTTACTTCCTTTTATCCTTTCTGAATCTTGGCGAACAATTTATCGATAATTACGTTGGTCTTGTCCAACTCTTGTGTCCAGTATCGCAGGGCTTCTTCTCCTTGCGAGGTCAAACGGTAGATCCGTCGAGGGGGACCTTGGGTCTGATCAGTATCCCAGTCCGATTCAATCCAACCCAGCGCTTCCATTTCACGCAGTGTTCGATAAACAACGCTCGGGTGAATGGTTGTCATATCCAATGCATTGAGATCAGATAAAAGACTGTAACCATGTCCTGGCTGTTCTTTTAGCAAAACAAGTAATGTGGGCTCCAGCAGCGATACAACCAGGGGAGAATGAATCTCCTCACCTCTTGAACCTGCTCTCATTGCCCAACCTCTCCCGCGTCTTGGCATAATTTTGTACCTCCTTCTGATCACACACAGTATAGTACACTACTCTCTTAATGTCAATAGGTAATTAGAGAATATTCGCAACTGTTAATAAATATAATATGATTATATTGGTAAAGACTTCTTGCTTAATCGACAATTAGTACTATAATGTTGGGAAACAGTATGTTCGAGAGGTTTCTTGTGCGCAAAATTGCCAGGCCTGATGCTTTGTTGAGGTCTGAGTCCCGACTGGAGTAGTAGTATGAATTTTTACAGCGTCAATCCATTGGACAACCCTGATACCCTATCCGCAGATCTTTTAGTCGGTAAGAGGCTAAAAGATTTACGTACCGGAAGAGGGTATTCCCTGCGCTTACTTGCGGAGCGGAGTGGCTTGAACATTAACACCCTGAGTCTGATCGAAAATGGAAAGACCTCCCCGTCAGTTAGTACTTTACAGCAATTATCGCAGGCATTGGGTGTGCCAATTGCCGCCTTCTTTGAATCAGAACCAGTAAAGAAAGAGATCGTTTTTACACAAGCTGAAGACCGGCCAACCCAGGTATTTGGTTCCACTAAAATGCAAAATCTTGCAAAGGATCTGCTCAATAATGCGGTTCAGCCCTTTGTGGTGACCTTGCAGCCAGGCATGGGCAGTGGCGATCACACGATTGTTCACACGGGTTTTGAATTTATATACTGTCTGAGCGGATCAATACGCTATCAGGTTGCTCAAGAGGAATTTATCCTCCATCCAGGCGACAGCCTGGTGTTTGAATCGCATAGGCCACACAATTGGGAAAACATTGGGGATGTTCCAACACAAATTTTACTAATTCTGTATCCAACGGATGAAAGGGAAAAACCAGGCGGGCGTCATTTTTCGCTCGAGGTAATGAAAAAGGAGATTAATATGAAAATTGCAGCAATTACAGAAGACGGAAAGACAATCAGTCAGCATTTTGGCCGTGCGCCATACTACTTGGTGCTAACCATCGAAGAAGGGAAAGTTACCGACAGGGAAATGCGCGACAAAATGGGTCACAGCCAATTCCACGAGGAGACTCACGTGGCTGAATCGCTTGGGCAAGGGCACGGAATGGACGCGCAATCCCATAACAAGCATGTAAACATGGCCCAGGCAATTGCCGATTGCAAGGCTCTGCTTTGCGGAGGAATGGGTATGGGTGCTTATGAGAGCATGCGCCAGTTAAATATCCGACCTGTGGTTACCGATCTGCGCGATATTGAAACCGCAGTTCAGGCGTTCATTGACGGAAAGCTAATAGACCATACAGAATTGCTGCACTAGTACTGGTGTCAGCGTCAACAAAAGAACATTCGGTTGATATTTTGGTAATAACCAGAGATATCAAGCGATAATCGTGATAAGGAGTTGCTATGAAATTGATAATATCCGCACAAGATCCCTCACTTGAGAGCTCTGTCGATAGGCGTTTTGGCCGTTGCACGTGGTTGATACTCTTTGATACTGAAACAAACCAATGGGAAGCTTTTCAGAATCCCGGCGTCAGTCAGTCGGGTGGTGCTGGAGTGGCTGCTGCACAGTTCGTTGTGGACAAAGGCGCTGATGTTGTATTAAGCGGCGATTTTGGACCGAATGCTTCCAGGGCTCTCCAGGCCGCAAATATTGGGATGCAGCGTTTTACGGATAGCACAACAACTGTTCAGGAAGCTGTAAATCAATTTAAATATGTCAAGTAGTTAAAGTGAAGGATTACCACTGAACGGGAGGTGGTTGTGCAAATTGCAGTCGCCAGTGGAAAAGGCGGTACAGGTAAGACGACTATTGCCACCAGCCTGGCGCTAAGCCTGGCTGGTCTGGCAGTGGTGCGCTATTTTGATTGCGACGTGGAAGCACCCAATGGGCATTTGTTCCTGAAGCCGGAATTTACTGAAAGCACTCCGGCGGTTATCCGCATTCCGCAAATTCAAACTGAAAAGTGCACTGCCTGTGGCAGGTGCGTGGAAGTTTGTGAATTTCATGCACTCGCGCAAGTCGGGAAAAACATCCTTGTCTTTCCCCAGTTGTGTCACGGCTGCGGCAGCTGCACCTGGAATTGTCCTGAGAACGCCATAGTGGAAGTACCCAACACAATTGGAACCATCGAAAGAGGTATGGCTGAGGAAGATATTGAGTTTTTCCGCGGATTATTAACAATCAGCGAACCAATGTCAACGCCAATTATCCGCCAGTTAAAGAAGATGATTCATCCTCAACCCAACACCATCAATATCTACGATGCCCCGCCTGGGGCGTCCTGTTCGGTGGTTGAAACCTTGCGCGGTGTTGACTTTGCCTTGCTGGTGACTGAGCCAACTCCTTTCGGCTTGCACGACCTGAAGCAAATGCTCGGGATTTTGAAGGACATGAACATCCCGTCGGGCGTTGTCATTAATCGCGATGGGATTGGTGACGATTCCATAAAGGACACCTTGCTGGCGGAGAATATTCCGATATTACTGCGGGTGCCTTTTGACCGGAATTTGGCTGAGAACCTGGCATCCGGCCGCACCTTGGTCGATGTTTATCCCAGGTACCGGGACACTCTGCGAGAGCTTTACATGCAGGTTACTGAAATCGTGGATGGAAAGACAAGATGACCACACAAACCAGTAAAGCGAAACAATTAATTATCCTGAGCGGCAAAGGGGGCACCGGAAAAACCAGTATAAGCGCTGCCTTTGCGCATTTGAATGCCAACCACAACAATGCCCGACCCATGGTATTTGTGGACGCGGATGTGGACGCGGCTAATTTGAGCCTCGTCCTTCAGCCTGACAACCTCAGCCCAAACGAGTTTTGGGGTGGTTCCCTGGCGGAGATTGACCCTGAAAAATGCGTCAATTGCGGAGCCTGCTCCCCAGTTTGCCGATACGATGCGATCTTTCCGGACCCCAAAAATGACCAGGTGCAGTGGATTGACCCGATTGCCTGCGATGGTTGTGCTGCTTGCGTGTACGCCTGTCCTGCAGGCGCAATCAGTATGGTCAGGCAGCAGGAGGGTAATTGGTTTCATTCAAACACCTCCTATGGCACGCTGTTCCATGCTGAACTCTTCCCGGGCAGGGAAAATTCCGGCAAATTGGTAACCCTGATCAAGCAGCAGGCGCGTTTGTTTGCTGAAGATATTCAGTCGCAATGCGTGGTGATCGATGGACCTCCCGGCATTGGCTGCCCGGTCATTTCTGCCTGCGCTGGCACAGACCTGGGCTTGATCGTGACTGAACCCAGCCTGATGGGTCTGCATGATCTCAAGCGCGTTTTGGGAACCTTGCGGCATTTCCACATTCCGACAGTCATTTGTATCAACAAAGCTGATATTTATCCTGAGGGAACCAGGGCAATCCGTGAATTTGCCGCGACCGAAGGCATTGAACTGATCGGTGAAATCCCATACGATGAAAGCATCCCCAGATCAATGATTGAAGGCAAGCCCGTGACTGTATTGTTCCCGGATTCAGCCGCGGCAAAGGCTATTCAGGCTGTCTGGCACAAAACTATCGGCTTGCTCCAACTACAGGAGGATTAACTATGGATCAAGTGGCACTTGAGAAAGCAGTTATCGAAAAATTGGCAAAAATCCTCGATCCGGAAACCGGGGTCGATGTGGTTCGTATGAAGTTGGTGATGGATCTCACGATTGACGAGAGTGGGAAGGTCGCCTATACGTTTCGTCCCTCCTCACCTCTCTGCCCGATCGCGGTTCCACTCGTGATGGTGATCATCCAGGCAATTAAAGAAGTAGAAGGCATCACTGGGCAAAGCGTCACCGTGGTCGATTATGTTGAAGCGGAAAAACTGAACGAACTACTTCGTTCGGTTTTAAATGAATGATGGAGAAGGTATGATGGAAAATAAGGTAAAGATTGGGATTATTATCTGCGACCGTTATCGAACCTGCGCGGGCGGTAAGTGCTTGCGGTCGATGCGAAACCGCGAAGGGGCTTTCAGCATTTATGCTGACTCCGACGTTGAATTGGTCGGCTACACCACCTGTGCCGGATGTCCAGGCGGAAATATTGAATATGCCGGCGACGAAATGGTCAAAAATGGCGCGCAGGTGATCCACCTGGCGACTGGTCTGCTGGTGGGATATCCGCCCTGCCCGTACATCGATACTTTCAAAGATTTCCTCGAGAAAAAATATGGCGTAAAAGTGGTTTTGGGCACCCATCCAATTCCACAAAAATATTTGGACATGCACACCCAGCTTGGCACTTGGGAGGATCCGTCTTGGGCACCTCGCCTTTCTGCCACGCTTGTGGATGAAGCCACTCGGAGGGCTTACAACTAGGAGGCGTAATATGACCGCATTGGAGCGGCGTTGAAAGCCTGTAGTTAAACGCTTCCGGTTACAATTCTCTTTGTATAGTTCCATATAACAGAATTCCTAACGAATGAATTAGGAGAGTTTTTCATGCAAATTCGCGCTATCCTCAACCCCAGCACCTATCATGGCACGCGTCAGAAGCCGCCTTTCTTTGAAGGCTGGTACTTCAAAATGGTCAGCGCCGATGAAAAGCACAAAATCGCCATCATCCCGGGAATTATTCTGGGCAAGGATCAGCATGCTTTTGTGCAAGTAATCGATGGCTCGAACGGCGAAACAGAATACTTCACCTTCCCGTTTGACCTGTTTCAAGCGGATTTCCCCCATTTTCGATTAGCAATTGGCGCGAACCAATTTGATGCCTCTCACCTGGCAGTAAACATCAATCAACCCGACGGTCAATTAGTTGGCGAAGTTACTTTTGGCAGCCTAAACCCCTGGCCGGTGACCTTTTTCTCTCCGGGCGTGATGGGCTGGTTTTCCTGGGTGCCAAAAATGGAATGCTACCACGGCGTGCTGAGTTTTGACCATTCCCTGCAAGGTAAGCTCACCCTCAATCGGAAGGAAATGGATTTCACTGGGGGGCGTGGATACATCGAGTAGGATTGGGGAAAAAGCTTCCCCGCGGCGTGGGTTTGGTTTCAGACTAACCATTTCAAAAACGCTACCGCCTGCATCACGGCATCCGTCGCGATCATTCCCTGGCTTGGCAACAGCTTCAAGGGCTTTATCGTTGGTTTCTGGCAGGATGGCGTACTTCACCGCTTCACCACCTATCGCAACAGCAAGATCGAATCGCTCGAGATTTCAGACGACCATGTCGCCTGGGTGTTGCGCAACCGCATCCACCGCCTGCGCCTGAACGCGCGCCGTGCACAGGGAGGTCTGCTGCGCGGCCCCACTCCGTTGGATATGGGCGGGCGCGTGATGGAAACGCTGAGCGCCTCAATTGACGTCAGGCTCGAAACTCTAAAAGGCGCAGTACTCTTTGAGGGCACGGGCGAACACGCTGGGTTGGAAGTGGTCGGTGACTCTCAGCGGTTGATGGCAAAGTAGCCGTAAGGCACAGGTCACCGCAGCAAGCACAAAGCGCAGTAAGAAAAGACCAAATCAAACCGCGGTGAGTTTGGCTAATTTCCTCAAAAATAGTTTGGTCCAGATATAAACCCGCTTGTCGGGGTAGTATCCGATCAACGGAAAGACCTTTTCCTTGCGCTGGGTGCGGAAGGCTCTAATCACGGCTTTTGCAAATTTCAGCACGCTGCCGGTGGAGGTGCTGCCCTTGTGGATCACAAACACAGTAAATTCATCATCCACAACCAGCGGCTTTACGTCCTTGATCAGGTTGAGCCACAAACTGTATTCCACCACTTCATTTTTCCCCACGTTGAACGCGCCGTAGGTTTGCACAAAATCCCGCTTCATGAAGGTGTTCTCGTGGGAGATGAAGTTCATGAAAGAAAGCGCAACTTCAGGGTTCTGACGCAGCAGGAGGGTTTGCGGGAGTACGATTTGTCTCCCCGCCAATTCGATCAGGAAGTTTCCCGTGAGCCAAACCAGGTCCGGATGTTGGTGGAAAATTCCCGCCACTTTCTCCAGTGAGGTGCGATCCTTGTAATAATCGTCTGAATGTAAATAGTGGACGATATCCCCCGTTGCTTCCCGGGTCGCCACGTTCAGCGCGTCGCCAACCCCCTTGGGCTCCGATTGAATGAATTTGATCACATACCGGTTTTTATTCCGCTCCATGTATTCCTGGATGATCGCCAGGGTGGAGTCGGTCGAATAGGCATCATTAATGATGTGTTCGATACCCTGGTAGGTTTGGTTTTCAACACTTTGCAAAGCGTTTCTCAAGTACTTTTCGCTGTTGAAAGTGCAAGTAATAATACTGATGATGATGTCCTGCATAAGTTCACTGACCTCTTATTATTCGTGGGGCTGATCTACCTTGATTCTATCTCTTATTCCAAATCCCATTTTTTGCACCTTCCAAAAGCCCCCGCCGCGTAGGGGGGGGAATCCTGTGTAGGCGAGCATGATTGTGTAAATTTTCAGGGCAGACACAGGGGGCTGCCCCTACGATAGTCACCTCACCCTCAAACCTTGCCGTAGGGGTAACCCCCCGTGGTTACCCGCCCGCATGACTGTAAATCATCATTGTCTTGATGGGTCTCTTACCCCAATATTCGCACTTTACATTTTGCATATATAATTCCTCCTGTTAATTTCCATAACTAAAAGGACTCCTATGTGCGGCATATTTGGCATCGTTACAGCAACTGAACAACCTCTCGGACCGA
>CAYRYL010000062.1:0-9767 GCA_964428425.1 uncultured Anaerolineaceae bacterium
GACAGGCTGCTGATCCCAAGCCTTGAGGGGATGCAGGGAATTCTTTCGACCGAATACGTGACGCTGGGGTCGAGCCTGACGAGCCTGAGCCGGCGAAGTCAGACTGACACAGCAGTTTTGGTGAAAGCCAACCGCCTCACCAGCCCTTCGGAGCTGTTTATCGGGCGGGAGATTATCATGACCACCCAGGAAAACGGTTCCTTCATGACCACCTTGCCTGCCATCAATCCAGGGCAGTCCTTTTTGGAAGCCAGCGTCTTGAGCGGCAAAAACACCTGGCTGCTGACAGAGATGAACGGTCTGGCAAGCCCGACGATGGGCATGCCGATGGACACCTACTACATGCCCTCCGCTGAGGCGAACGGCAGCAACCTGGCGCTGCCCGGCATCAAAAGCATCATTTTAGATAACCTGCCGCTCTACCAGGGCGATACCTTTTTGATAGAGGTTGAAAGCGATCAGCCGGTGACGGTCCAGGCCGACCTCGCCTCCATTCAGCCCGCGTTTGTGGACCTGGGTGGGGTGCAGATGGCATACGGCGGCATCCACGCGCTAACCGAACCCGGCGTTTACCCCCTGACAATGACGGTCACCTACCCAGATGGAAGTGAATACCGCTTTGACCAACTGGTTATGATCAGTTCGGCAAATTATGTAACGGACAAGCCCCTGCAGGTCGATCCGGAATCGATTGGAACCGAAGCCGAGAAGGCTGAAAACGCAAAGTTCAAGAGCATCATCGCGACCGTGACCCCAGCGCAACAATGGGACGGGCTGTGGTATTCCCCGGCGCAGGACGCTGACTGCATCATCTCGCAGTTTGGCAGCCGGCGAACCTACAACGATGACCCGGGTGTTTATTACCACACCGGGTTGGACCTGGGATATTGCAAAGGAACAGACGTCTACGCCCCAGCTGGCGGTACGGTAGTTGGAGTTTTCCCGGACCAGGTGGTGCGCGGAAACAGTATCGTGATCGACCACGGTCTGGGTGTGTATACGATCTATATGCATCTGAACGAAATCCTGGTGGAACAGGGCGCTGTGGTTGAATCAGGACAGTTAATTGGAATTATTGGTACGACCGGTCGCTCGACTGGTCCGCACCTACACTTTGAAGTGGATATCCAGGGCACGCCTGTCAATCCGTTGACATGGCTACGCCGGGAATTTCCTTAAAACAAAAAGAGCAAATAATTGCTCTTTTCGAATGCGCTGAGAGGGAGTTGAACCCTCACGCCTTGCGGCACGTGGCCCTCAACCACGCCTGTCTGCCAATTCCAGCACCAGCGCAAACGTGAGATTGAATTATACCGGTTCCGTTGTCTTTGTCAAGAACGCGGAGCCAGAATCTGAGGTAAGGTTGAAGAAGACAATTGTTTTAGACGCAATGGGCAGCGATAACCGCCCCTTTCCGGAAGTGGAAGCGGCTGTAACTGCCAGCAAGGAATTCGACATTAATGTGATCCTGGTTGGCGATGAGGTTCAACTCACTTCTGAACTGAAAAAGCTGAACCAGGACCTCTCCGGGGTGCGGGTGGTACATGCACCGGAGTGGCTCGAGATGAGCGACCACATCCAGGAAGCCCGCGCCAAAAAGCAGAATACCATGGTGGTCGGAATGCAGTTGGTGATAGATGGCGAAGCCCAGGCTTTTGTGACCGCAGGCAATACCGGCATGGCAATGTATTTTGGCACAAAAATTTTTGGCCTGATCCCCGGCTTGAACCGACCTTGCCTGGGCTCCACGATACCCGTAAAAGGCGGTAAAAGCGTTTTACTCGACATCGGTGCCAACGCGGACTGTCGACCCGAGTTTTTGGTGCAATTCGCGCAGATGGGGGCAGTCTACTCGCGCTTGATGCTCGGGGTGATTGAACCTCGCATTGGTTTGATCGCCAACGGCGAAGAAGAAGGCAAGGGAAACGAGCTTGTCAAGGCGACGCATCCCCTTCTGAAAGAGCATTTGGCGGGCTTTGTTGGCAACATCGAAGGCAAGGAATTTTTTGGCGGGGCGGTTGACGTGGCTGTGACGGACGGTTTCACCGGAAATGTGATCCTCAAGTCAACCGAAGCAGTCGCAAAACTGATTATGAGCACGCTCAAGGATGAATTAATGAGCAGCATGCGTACCAAAGTGGGTGCTCTCCTGGCTAAACCAGCTTTCAACAAGGTACGGCAGTTGTTGGACCCCGCAGAAATCGGTTCAGCCCCCTTGCTGGGATTAAATGAGCTGGTGTTTGTAGGGCACGGGCGATCGGAGGCGAAAGCCATGGTGAGCGCAATTGCCCGGGCTGTTCAGGCAATTGATGCCGGCTTATTGCCGGGTCTAAAAAATACTATCTCGGAAAATGGAGATTCAAAATGAAATTAGTTAGAAACGAAAAACACATCAGTCGAAACAAACTTATCGGAAGGATCCTGACCTTCACCAGTCTGGGCATCCTGGGTCTTGGCTTGTACTTCGCCTTCAAGAAAGAAATGACACTCATTCTTTATTCCTATGTCTGCCTGATCGTAGGATTTATTCTGACCCAGATTGGTTTGAATTTTGTCAACCGTTATGGACGATCACCACGTTATGACGAAGTTTTTGGCACAGCCTTTCAAAAATTACGCCATGATTATACCTATTACGTTTACACCACGCCATTGCCGATGCTCCTGCTGGGTCCTTGCCGGCTGTGGATGCCGATCCCAGTCAACGCCACCGGTGAGATCAGTTTTGTGGATGGGAAATGGGTTCACAAAACAAGGAACCGCATCCAAAAAATGATGGGGCAGGATAGCGTGGGCAAGCCCGACAGGGAAGTTGCGGAAGCATCTGCAGCGCTGAGCAAGTACCTGATCGAAAAAGGGGTTCCAGCTGATCTTCATCCCGAACTGAAACCAATCATGGTTGTCTATCTGAAGGAGACCCAGCTCGGCGATGTTTCCAAGGCTCCTTACCCGGTGGTGGAAATGGAAGACCTGAAACGCTACATCCGCCGCATGGATCGCGAGGAATGCGCTGACCCCATCAGCCCGGAAACGGCTGAAAAGCTGAAACAAGCCTTGGCTAATGGATTGGAAGAGACCACTACTACCGGTGCGGAGTAATAATTCGCAAGTAGATGAGGACAGTTGACAAGCGGTTGTTTTGCTTGTTAGGTTTACCTGAAAAATTTATAGAACTGATAAAAAAACAGCGCGAAGTTCGCGCTGTTTTTGCTGTGTGTCTTAAAAACGATTTACTTTTCCTCGTCTTTTATCAGCCCGGCAAATTTCCGCAGTTGATAGACCTCGCGTGGGGTCAGGTTGCGCCATTCACCGGATTTGAGCTTTCCAAGCCTCAGGTTGGCTATACGCACTCGTTTGATCTGTGAGACGGGGCAGCCAATGCGGGAACCGACCTTGCGGATCTGGCGTTTTTTACCCTCGTGCATGATGATCCGCAGCCAGGCTCCGTTGCTGTAGCTACCCATGATCTCAACTTGCGCGGGCAGTGTTCGCGTGCCATCTTCCAGTACCACACCGCGCCGCCAGATTTCCAATTGTTCCTGGTCAGGCGTTTTGATAACCATAACCTCGTACTCTTTTTCGTGGTGGTAGCGGGGGTGAGTCAGGCGGTTTGCCAGCTCGCCGTCGTTAGTCATCAGGATCAACCCCTCGCTGTCCAGATCCAACCGCCCAACCGCAAACAGCGGTTCAGATAGTCCGATCAGATCATTGACAGTTGGTCGGGGGTGGAGTTCGTCGATGTCCGAAAGGTATCCTTTGGGTTTGTTTAAGGCAATATAGATCCGTTCAGTCGTTAGGTGCAGCACTTTGCCGTCGACATTGATTGAATCTTTAGCCGGATCAGCTTTGTCGCCAAGGTGAATGACTTTTCCATTTACCTTGACACGACCTGCCTCAATCAGTTTTTCGCAAGCGCGGCGCGAGCCCAAACCCGCGAACGCCATGATTTTTTGCACACGTTCTTCCATTAGTCTTTCAAAAGCCTCGTTTCTTCGGTCTCTTGGGTTAATCTGAGTGTAAAGAGCCCTTCAAGGTCCACGCTTGGTAGTTGGTCAAGCGATTCAAGACCAAAATGCTGGAAAAACTCGTTGGTCACGCCGTAAAGAATTGGGCGTCCGATCGCTTCGGATCGACCCAACTCCTCAATCAAACCTTTCGATAGCAAACTCTTAACCACACCGTCGCTGTTCACGCCCCGGATAGAGTCGATTTCCGGTCTGGTGGAAGGTTGCTTGTATGCCACAATCGCCAGCACCTCGAGCGCTGCCTGAGTCAGGCGCGACGTGACTTCCAGACCAAGATACTTTTCAATCATTTCAGCATGTTCGGGTGCGGTGATCAGTTGGTATTGGTTTTTGATCCGCTGCAGGCGCAAACCATGCTCCAGTGAAAGGTGGGCAGATAACGCTTCCAGCGATTTTTCCACTTCCGACTTTGAAACGCTTAACGCCTGGCTTAATTGGTCGATGGAACTCATACCTGGCGCTGCAAATAGCAAAGCCTCGAGGGCTTGGGTGGTTTTACTAAATAAACTGTTGGTGTCATGTTCGGGCATGCTATAATTCTCACTTGTTCAGGGTCATGATTATACCCGAAACCCTGGCAAAAACTGAAAGGGTACCTATGTTAATCCTACTAACTGGCGCGGCTGGTTTTTTGGGCTCGCATCTTACTGACCGACTGTTGGCTGAAGGTCATCAGGTGATCGGTCTCGACAATTTTGTGACTGGTGACCGTGCTAACCTTCAGCATGTTGAAGGCAATCCAAACTTCAGATTGATGCAACAAGACGTCTCAGCATTCATCCAGGTTGATGAGCCACTCGACTACATCCTGCACTTTGCGTCACCAGCAAGCCCAAATCCTGCTTCACCCCTGGGTTACCCCAACCTACCAATCCAAACACTCAAAGCCGGTGCCCTTGGAACATACAATAGCCTGGGCTTAGCCAAAGCGCATAAAGCCCGCTTTTTGCTGGCTTCCACTAGTGAAGTCTACGGCGACCCTACCGTGCACCCCCAAAGCGAGGAATATTGGGGAAATTGCGATCCAATTGGACCAAGATCCGTCTACGACGAAGCCAAGCGCTTCGCTGAAGCCCTCACTATGGCATACCACAATGTGCATGGTGTCAGGACACACATCGTGCGCATTTTCAATACCTTCGGTCCCAGGATGCGGCTGGACGACGGCAGAGTGGTGCCAAATTTCATCCAACAAGCCCTGCGTGGAGAACCACTGACCATCTATGGCACCGGTGAGCAGACCAGGAGTTTTTGCTATGTCAGCGATCTGATTGAAGGCATCTATCGCCTGATGATGACCGATGAGCACATGCCAGTCAACATCGGCAATCCGAACGAAACCTCCATCAAGGATTTTGCGTTGAACATTAATGAGCTTTGTCAAAATCCCGCTGGGATTAGCACAGTTTTTACTGACACGCTTGGAGATGACCCACAACGCCGCCAGCCTGACATCAAACGTGCCAAGACTGTTTTAGGCTGGGAGCCCCAAGTTGATATGCGAACCGGGCTGAATCTTACGATTGACTACATGCGCCACAAGTTGGGTTTGGCAGTCGGGCAGGAATGACCCTCTGATGGGTACGCTGCGTGTTGTTGGGGGTTCAGCCAAGGGGTTAAGGCTCAAACATGTGCCTGGGGATACTACCCGCCCCATCACCGACCTGGTCAAAGAAGCGCTTTTTAATATCCTTGGAGGCGAAATCCTAGATGTACACATGCTGGATCTTTTTGGAGGTACAGGCGCAGTGGGGATCGAAGCGCTCAGCCGGGGTGCGAGAGATGTGACATTTCTCGACACGAGTCGCCTGGCGGTGAAAACCATCCGTGAGAACCTCACAACCACTCACTTTGGCGATAAAGCCAGTGTTTTTCAGGTGGATGCGTTCACCTGGCTCTCCAGCCAAACCAACCCTCAATTCGACCTGGTTTATGTCGCCCCACCCCAATACAAAGGCATGTGGGAGAAAGCTGTTGATCTGATCGATCAGAATCCACGGATTCTCAGCGATGAGGGACAAATCATCGTTCAAATCAACCCATTGGAGTGGGTCGAAAAAGCCTACGCTAACTTGCAGGTGTTTGATTCAAGAAAATATGGCGATACGCTGTTGGTTTTTATGGAAAAATCAACTGGTGAATGACATTATCAACTGACCTTCGTCATCGTATTGATAATGCCCCCAGAATGGTCGTCCGCTCGCGCGCTGGCGCATCACCAGCGGCAAGAGTGTGTAAAGGTCTTCAACCAAATTCAGCTTGAGCGCACTCTGGAGTGAATACCAACCAAGCTTGCCTTCTTCTGATGCTCGCAGCTCCCCTTGTAATCGCTTGGCCTTGAATATAAAGAAAACAATACCCGGGCTTTTATTCGTGTCCACCAACACCTGCCCACAGAAAATCAACTTCTCCGCAACCAACCCGCTTTCTTCAAGCAGCTCACGATTGGCAGCGTGTAGCAGGGACTCACCCTGTTCCACGTGCCCGCCCAAGCCATTCCAAAAGCCAGCCCAAATCTTTTTGTCCTTCGCACCTTCCAGTAAGAGAATCTGACCGGTTTCGTTGACAGGGAAAATCAAGACCCTGGGGATCAGAGTATATCTATTGTTGGAAACACCTTGAGATTCAACGCTCATATTATTTACAAAGAGCCTGCGGGCAAGCCGCAGGCTCTTTTTCCAATCTTAGTGCAGGAACATCGGCAATCCGAGAATGTTCTTGACCTTAGGACGATAGTTTTCCTTGTCGTAATACAGGTCCACATCCACGTGACGCTTTCCGCTAATGACGGTTTCAACCGGGACAACGGAATAATTTCCATCCGTGATTCCAACGAGGTGACCATAATCATTCTTCATTGTCAACTGCATCGCCAGAGCGCCATAGTTCATAGCGACCATGCGGTCGAGCATGTCAGCCGCGCCGCTGCGTACCAGGTAGCCGAGTTTTTGGTACATGGTGTTGTATCCAGTGATGGCTTTAATTTGATCCGAAAGGACCTCCCCAATGCCGCCGAGTTTCCGGTGACCGTAAGCATCTGGTTCACCTGTCTCGACAATTTCCCCGCCATCCGTGTGCGCGCCTTCGGATATCACACATAGTGAATAATGGGCGGCGCTGTTTCGTTTGTCCGCAGCCAGCAGTTCAGCCACTTTTTCCATATTGAAGGGAACTTCGCAGATCAGGGTACGGTCGACATAACTCAGGTAACCTGTGATTAACGCCGTCTCACCCGAATTACGACCAAAGAGTTCCACCACACCCACGCGTTCGTGCGAACCGATGGAGGTGCGGAAATTAGTGATCAGATTGACAGCCTGGGTGACGGCAGTGGAAAAACCAATACAATATTCCGTTCCCAGAACGTCGTTATCCATCGTTTTTGGGATGGCATTCAGTTTGATGCCTTCCCTTACCAGGCGGGCAGAATAACTGAGGGTGTCATCTCCACCAATGGAGATCAAGGAGTCTAGTTTTAGATTATCAATTACATTGAGGACATGATCTGTGTAGTCTGTAATTTCCTGTTCTTCATCCACAACTTTGCCCCACTTACTGTTTAGCAGGAACTCGGGAGTGTCCTTTGGGCGCACTTTTGAAGGATTGGTGCGGGATGTGTGCAAGAAGGTGCCACCCGTGCGATCAACACGGCGAACCGCTGTCGGGTTCAAATCCTTGATATAAAGTTCATGGGTTGCAGGATCGTCTATGTTATAGCCCAATAAACCCAACCAACCCCGGCGAATGCCAACGATCTCATAATCACCATCAAGACTGTTTAATACAACCGATTTTATTGCGATATTCAAGCCCGGAACATCTCCTCCCCCGGTAAGGATACCAACTCTCTTCTTTGCCATCTCCAGATCCTCCTATGAATTTATTGAGTCAATCAGTGCTTTGGGGCTGACGGTCGCCCACCACCTAAACCACTGTAAACCAAACATTGTCAAAATGGGCAACATTAGGATTACCAGAGATGTTTCCTCTGGCAGCCAATTCTCTGAAATTTGAAAACGACGCCAATGAACAAAAATCAAGGCAAGGTATGTCACCCAACTAATAATTCTACCAGAAAGACGCCATTT
Organism: uncultured Anaerolineaceae bacterium; assembly: GCA_964428425.1. Classification (GTDB taxonomy): domain Bacteria; phylum Chloroflexota; class Anaerolineae; order Anaerolineales; family Anaerolineaceae; genus Mesolinea. Next base: position 8,114 of record CAYRYL010000062.1, read on the forward strand.
CTCCGTTAAATACTTGTAAACACTGAAAAGTGGAGCGAGTAACCAAAGGAGATAAATACCTTCTGAAGTCAAATTGAACAAGTAAAGGAGATTAAAAGTCAGCATCAGTTTCCAATGAAAACCGCGACCTTCCCTCTCCCCAATCCCATACCATTCCACCAGCAACATAATCAACATCGCCAGGCTAAGTGCGATGGCTATTTGCGCGCTTGCACCCGGGAAGAGACTGCCGGCGACCATTAGAGGAGTCCTCACCCACGAGAAATCCGGGAACAAACGGAGATACGTCGCAAACCAATCTGCAATCCACCCGGGAAAGAGAATCAAAGAAACAACTACAAAAAATCCAAGTGAACTGAAAAAAATCTTTGCCAGTGAAGAATCTCGGCGTGCTCCAAGCCAAATCATGAACAAAACGACCAGCAAGAAACTCAGCGGCACCATCCACAACGAAATCGCAAATAGCAGACCCGCCATGGTGCCCTGTTTTTCACGCGCCAGGTAAACCGCCAGCAACGTTAAAAAGACATACGGCGCTGTGACACTCACAGTTAAAATGGACTTAAAAAAAGGGTAAAAAACCAATACCAGGAAGGACATGATCAGAATTTCTGGGATGGTCAGCTTGAAGCCAGCCATCCGTATAGAAAGGAAAACACTCAAAATTAGGCTGACCTCAATCAGAGTCATCCAAATCGCCCTGGCAATTGGATATGGAACAAAGCTGATTGGTAGATAAAAGAGGACATACCACGCCGGGTCAACAAATCGACCCTGACTCAGACCGGCGGGGTCGTTCCCGTTCTTATCAAGCAAGTCGAGGGTTATCTGATGTGTGGAATCGCTATAAGGGGATGCACCGGTTTTCATCCATTCCCTGGCAGCCACCCATCTCGGCGCGAAATCGTCTTGTAATTGAAAAGTAGAAGACAAACGCAGATTAACAAACGTTGCTCCAATCAACGCAATCACTATCAGTATCGGAAGCCAGATATTAACGGTTTTCTTCAGGTACAACTCCGATTTCCCTTTCAGAAGCTGATTCTATCTTTATCCCCCAGCAAGGTCAAATACCACCTTCTCACCTACAGTCGTCATAACCCACTAACATTTAGTTATCGATATCCACAAAATGCCCTAACTAAAGGGGTTATTGTTCCAATCTAAGAGTTATTTACTCATAATTATTCTAATGCTATGCGCAATTATCCCTGTATTTAGAGGTTAACCCTCTGCCTTTCCCGTTTCCAACGGTCGATTGTGAAATTTTTCCTTGACATGTGAATTTGCAAATGATAACATCTTAACAAGTGAGCAAAAAGTTCTGCCCACTAACTGGTGAGCTCGAACGTATCAGTCTGGTTATGTGGAGAACCGGTCTCGATATCCAACAAACAGCAAGCCAATTTCGCCATTTCCTTAACAAAATAAAATAAGGAGTTATAGATGAAAAGTAAGAAGTCATTGGTTCAACTGGTATTGTTGATTATGAGCTTTGTGTTGATTTTTTCAACCACTGCTTGCCGATCAACAGAAGTACCTACAGCAGAACCTCCTGCTGAAGAGACCGAACCTGTAGTAGTAGAACCGGAAGTAAAGCCCTACAAAATCGGGATTATGACCGGAACTGTCTCACAGGGTGAAGAGGAGTATC
>CAYRYL010000063.1:0-8508 GCA_964428425.1 uncultured Anaerolineaceae bacterium
CGAAATATTCTTTATAAACTTCCAGAAGCTGAGTATGTTCCTGTCAAGGACTTGTTTACGTTTCTGAGGCGAGGTGCTCTATTTGTAAACTCTCACTTGGGGAAACCTCTTTTTCCAACGTTTGATCTAAACAATCAATTTGATGATTTTGAGCTCAACCATGTCGATATCCTTCATTTGTCCAATGGGATCAGCTACGGTAGAAGACCTTGGGTAACTCATTTTGAGACGGTTGTACCGCGTTTTTCTGATTTGATGCAACGCCACCACGGCAAGGAAAAATTACCAGTCAAAATGACACCGCTAGTTGCCAGAGGTTTTGCAGCTCTTGCCCATCCGGCATGCAAGCAAATTATTGCTATGTCCTCTTGTGCTGCTAGAATGCAGCGGGATTTATTATCAGAACTACCAGTCGAAGATAGGGAGGTCATCTTACAAAAGCTGGTCGTTTTACATCCTCCTCAGGAAGTTTTGCGAGAGCACATCGAAGTCCGCAACTATGATTTGGCAAATCCTATCCGGTTTATCCTTGTGGGGGCAGGCTTTTTCCGCAAAGGTGGGCGTGAGATCCTGCTTGCTTTTGACAAGTTGATCAGGGAAGAGCAAGCGCCGATCAAACTAATTATTGTCAGTTCGATGCGCTTGGAACCTTATGCGGCTCAAGAGACTGAGTCTGATCGGGTCTGGGCGCTTGAGTTCATAAAGAATCACTCTGATTGGATCGAGTACCATTCTACTCTCCCAAATGAGCAGGTTATTGACCTTATCAAAACCTGTGACATAGGACTTCTACCTACCTGGGCTGAGACGTATGGCTTCTCAGTCCTCGAGTCACAAGCTTGCGGCTGCCCGGTGATAAGCACAGATATACGTGCGCTACCAGAAATCAACAACCACAATGTTGGCTGGCTCATACGTGTACCAAAAAATGATATGGGGGAAGCTCTGTACTCCACATCAGAAGAAAGAACCATGCTTTCACAGCAGATCCAGGTTGGTCTGGAGAACACGATTCGATCGATCGTAGCCGAGCCAGGAATCATTGCCCAAAAAGGGCAGGCAGCGCTTGATCGAATTCGCCTTGAGCATGATCCGGAAACGTACTCCGAAAAGTTGCGGCAAATCTACTCGGCAGCTTTAGCCTGAGAGAAGTTGCCTTTTCAGGGGATCTTGGAGAATTGACCTCATATTAAATTAAAAAAGGTGTAAACACCCCTGAAGGGCGTGTATAATTATGCAAATCGAACAAATCAAAAGGAGCCACCATGATCGTTACAACCAAGAAATTATTTGAGCACGCCTATGGTAAGTATGCCATTGGAGCCTATAACGTCAACAACCTCGAACAAATCGTCGGTTTATTCCGCGGCTGCCTCGACTCTCAGTCGCCGTTTATCATTCAGATCAGCAAGGGATCTCGCAGCTACACAAACAAAGTCTTCCTCGAAGGTTTAATTCGCGGTGCTGATGAAGTCTATCCTGAAGCCATTTTCGCGGTGCATCTGGACCATGGCGATGAAGCTACCTGTTACGACTGCATCAACTCCGGCTTTTACAGCTCGGTCATGATCGACGCCAGCGGACATCCCTTTGATGAGAATATCGCCATCACACGGCGTGTTGTTGATGCTGCCCATGCCAAAGGCATCGTTGTCGAAGCGGAGTTGGGTATGCTCGGCGGCGTTGAAGAGCACGTTTCTGTCAACGAATCTGAAGCCAAACTAACCAACCCGGAGCAGGCTCGCGAATTCGTGGAACGCAGTGGTTGTGATTCCCTGGCAGTTGCGATCGGCACCAGCCACGGCGCCTTCAAATTCTCTGGTTCCCAATCGCTCCATTTTGACGTGCTGGCTCAGATCCAGCAGCGTCTGCCTGGTTTCCCGCTGGTCATGCACGGCTCAAGCTCCGTACCCCAGGAAGAAGTGGCACGGATCAACGCTGCCGGTGGCAATATTGCTGGCGCGAAAGGTGTGGATGCCACTCAGTTCCGCCGTGCGGCTGAACTCGGCGTGACCAAGATCAACATCGACACAGATGGTCGCCTGGTTTGGACGCGCGTCCATCGCGAGTATTTCAATCAATATCCAGAGAAATTTGACTTGCGCGATCCGGGCAAGGTCTTTATGGCTGAGTACGCTAAGTTCATTGCAGCCAAGAATGACTACCTCGGTAGTGCCGGTCAATTGCAGGGTGTCCGCGAGTTCCTCGGGGCTTAGCCGATTTACTGTAATTAACTCGTAATTGAAGCAAAACTGAGCCCTGATGGAAGTCAGGGCTCAGTTCTTAAAGGTATAATTCTTTGACCCCGAATTGAGGATTAACAATGACTGAAGAAACTGCACCTAAAACCAACTTTATTCGTGAAATCATCGACGAACACAACCGCACAGGCAGATTTGGCGGGCGGGTGCACACACGTTTTCCACCTGAGCCCAACGGTTACTTGCATATTGGTCACGCCAAGGCGCTGTGCATTGATTTTGGTATGGCAGAAGACTATGGCGGTCTTACCAACCTGCGCTACGACGATACCAATCCGGTCAAAGAAGACGTGGAATATGTTGATGCTATCAAAGAAGACATCCACTGGCTGGGATTCGACTGGGGCGACCGGGAGTATTATGCTTCCGATTACTTTGAACCCCTCTACGAGATGGCGCTGCAGTTGATCGAAAAAGGTCTGGCGTATGTCGACGAGCTCAGTCCGGAAGAGATGCGCGATTATCGCGGGACTCTTACCGAGTCCGGCAAAAACAGCCCCTGGCGCGACCGACCTATCGAGGAAACACTCGATCTGTTCAAACGCATGCGCGCAGGTGAGTTCCCCGATGGCAGCAAAACTTTACGCGCAAAAATCGACATGGCCTCGCCCAACATCAACATGCGCGACCCCGTCATGTACCGTATTTTGCACGCCACGCACCACCGAACCGGCGACGACTGGTGCATTTACCCCATGTATGACTTTGCGCACGGGCAGTCCGACTCTCTTGAGGGCATCACGCATTCCATGTGCTCGCTGGAATACGAAAACCATCGCCCGCTTTATGACTGGTTCCTCGACCAGCTTGGCATTTTTCATCCGCAGCAGATCGAGTTTGCCCGCCTGAACCTCACCCATACCGTTATGAGCAAGCGTAAACTGCGCCGATTGGTGGAAGAAGGATTTGTGGACGGCTGGACTGATCCGCGCATGCCTACACTCTCTGCCATGCGCCGCCGGGGCTTCCCCGCCGCGGCGATTCGTGAGTTCATCGATACTATCGGTGTGGCGAAGTCGGATAGCTTCGTGGAAGTGGAGTTGCTGGAGCACATCGTCCGCGACCAGCTGAATCAGACTGCCAAACGCCGGATGGCAGTGCTGCAGCCGCTGAAGGTGGTATTGACGAATTATCCAGAAGGGCAGGTCGAGTATTTCGAAGTGCCAGACTTCCCACAGAATCCTGAGGCTGGTGGGTCCCGCCTGGTGCCTTTTGGGCGGGAACTTTGGATTGAACGCGATGACTTCGAGGAAGTTCCGCCACCCAAGTATCACCGCCTCTCCCCGGGAAAAGAAGTGCGGCTGATGAATGCCTACTTCGTCACCTGCACGAATGTCGTGAAGGATGAGGAAGGTCATCTCATCGAAATTCACTGCACATACGACCCCGAAACCAAGGGCGGCAACGCTCTTGATGGGCGCAAGGTGAAGGGCACGATCCATTGGGTCTCAGCCGCGCATGCCATTGAGGCAGAAGTGCGAATTTATGATCAGATGTTCCTGGATGAACACCCCGAAGATTTGCCTGAGGGTGAATCCTTCGTCGATCATTTCAACCATCATTCGCTCCAGGTCCTAAAGGGTTACCTTGAGCCTGAACTAAAGAAAGCAAATATTGGCGAGGCGTTCCAGTTCGTGCGAGATGGCTACTTCGCGCTGGATAGCGTCCATACCAAGCCAGGAGATTTGGTCTTTAACCGCACGATTGGGTTGGTTGACAGTTGGGCAAAAACGCAAAAAGGATAGCCTTCCTTTTGCGCTGATCTCAAGTAAAATTAAGAGAGGTACATAGTATGAGCCTTGGGGTCAAGTCTTTTAATACCCGTTGGCGCTTGGAGATTGTATTTATTTGTTTACCCTTCGCTGGTAGTAAAGGCAGGCTAAATGGAAATAGTTCTTCAAAAACCAAGTAGATACAACCAAGGAGACGCTCAAATCCTGGTTGTTGGCGATGCCTTGATCGACCACCAATACTGGATCGACCGCATGCCAACAGCTGGTGAAGATATCATGATCCTTTCTTTCTCGAAGAATGTTGGTGGTTCAGCAGCCAATACAGCCATCGGATTGGCTTATCTGGGAGCACCTACCAAATTTTATGGGACGATCGGGCGTGATCTCGATAGCGGTCTGATTATTGAACAAATGCAGGCTGTGGGTGTGGACACTTCCGGAATTCAATATGGTGATGTTACAGGATTCACCATCACCATGATCGATCAAAGTTCAGAGCGAACGATGTTTTCTTTTCGTGGGGCGTCAGCCCAAGCGCTCTCCATCGATGCGCCTCTGCTCGAAAGCATCAAATCATCCCGGGTACTTCTCACTTCCGGATACCAGTTGCTTCATCGGGAGCAGGCAGAGGTCGTTCTTTCCATTGCTGAACTTGTTCATGCAGAGGGTAATCTTGTTGCTCTTGACCCATCCCCACTTATCGGGGATTTGCCCGAAGACATCCGCACCAGGATGCTTGGACTTACAGACATTTTGTTGCCCAATCTTCGCGAATTAGCCCTTCTTACAGGAGAAGAAGATTTATCAGCAGCCTTGGAAAAAGCCCGCAACTTGTCCAAATGTGTCGCTGTCAAGCTTGGATCGAAGGGAGCCTGGATGGCAATTCAGGAGGGTTTTCAATTGGTGGATGGTCACAGGGTTTCAAATGACCTCTTTTACGAGGCTCCCGCAAATAAAGTCCGGGCTGTGGATACAACTGGAGCGGGGGATTCCTTTAATGCTGGTTTTTTGGCGTCATTCTTGCGCAATGAGGCACCGGAAGACTGGCTTAGAGCAGGAAATAAACTGGCTGGTGAGGTGGTTCAACATCGCGGAGCAGTATCCCTGTTTTGTTCGCCCACTCAAACGGCTGCTAAGTAGACATTAAAACAAATCATAGGAGATCAGAATGGAAAAAAATACCCTGCTAGATATTCAACCTGAAGTCAAAGCTGCTCTTGATGCAGGCAAAGCGGTGGTTGCGCTTGAGTCGACCATTATTTCGCATGGGATGCCCTACCCACAAAACATCGAAATGGCAAAGAAAGTGGAATCGATCATTCGCGGTGCGGGTGCTGTGCCTGCCACCGTCGCTATCATGGATGGCAAGATTAAGATCGGGCTTTCAGACCAGGAATTGGAGATTTTTGCCAGTTCCCATGACGTGGCAAAGGTCTCACGGCGTGATTTCCCCGGCATCATCGCTCGCAAGCAGCTTGGCGCAACCACAGTGGCGACCACCATGTATGCAGCTTATTTAGCTGGTATCAAGGTTTTTGTGACTGGTGGAATTGGCGGCGTTCACCGCGGCTATGAAGAGACCCTGGATGTGTCTGCTGACCTCGAGGAACTCGCGCAGACGGATGTTGTGGTGATCTGTGCTGGCGCGAAAGCCATTCTGGATCTTCCCCGCACGATGGAATATCTGGAAACCAAGGGTGTTCCTGTAATTGGCTACAAAACGGATGTACTGCCCGCGTTTTTCACGGCAAAGAGTGATATCAAGCTCGTTGAAAGGGCTGACTCGCCAGAAGAGATCGCGAAGATCATCGTCGCAAAAAGTCAACTTGAAATGAGCGGCGGCCTGTTGGTGGTCAACCCGATCCCCGAGGAACATTCCCTGGACCACGAATTTATCGATCATGTGATCGAAGGGGCTGTGCAGTCTGCGCAGGAGCAGGGCGTGTCGGGCAAGAATATTACGCCGTTTTTGCTCAGCGAGATCACAAAAAGGACGGAAGGTAAGAGCCTGGCTGCCAACCTTGAGCTGGTCTACAACAATGCATTGGTCGGCGCGCAAATCGCGTTCGCTTTGGAGGCAGAGTTAAAGCAGGCGTAGACGGAAGGCGTTTTGGTCTTTACACAGGTTGCCTTTGCACACTACGATAATAGTAGGGTGGGTAGGCGTCAAATAACATTTTCAGGTGGCGAACCTGGCTATAGCATACCCACCACAACAAGACTAGATTGGAATTGTTGTTGGTGGGTTTGCTTTAGAAATACTCAGGCGGTTCGAGGTAATGTGACGCCAACCCACCCTACCAAAATGTTGAATTTAGTCTTTTGTAGGTCAGGTTGCGGGGTTCAACCTGACGCTTAAGACGTTGTTGAGGACATTTTGCCAGCATCTTTGACGTCAGGTTCAGAAGAGGAACCTGACCTACGCTTTATCGCATTTTGAAGCCACATTAGATCGCCACGTCGATGCGCTTCTCACGATGACGGCTCTTTCTGGTGGGTTGGCTATATTGAGGCGTTTATTGGTGTAGGTTCTGTGACGCCAACCCACCCTACTAAAATACTCAGACAGGACGAGGTAATATGACGCATTATTCGTCGAGCACGATGATCCACCCTTCTTTTAATGCCTATCTTTCGATCAATGGCAAATTTACCGGGTAGGAATAATCAATTCGGATCCCTCTGATCATCAAATTTGTCGGTTGGCCGCCTGGTATGCTTACCTCGATCCAATATGCACAACTTTGGTTGTTAATCGTATCTGCTGTGATCGTTGTATCTTCCATTAACCGGTCGACGTCTTCTGCACCTGATGTTTCAAGATAAGCTAAAATCTGGAGATCATTTCCATCCATATTTTTAGCAGCAAGTGCCATCCAAACACCTGCTGTACTGTTATCATAGTAGTAGAGAACTACCTTGGTAACTTTTGCACCATGAGGTAAATTGACTGCAGCTTCATATAAAGCATAACTACTCCCAGGGTTGTAAAGGACTCCACCACCGCCAAACGCATATTCCTGGGTTGAATTTATTGGGACAAAAGCAGTTGGGTGGATCATGATGAATCCCGGTCCCCCAGGAACTGCCGCGTTGGTTCCAGCACCCTGGAGAGTCTGACCTTCAACTTGGGAGGTTGACCCATCATGGATACCACCTTGAGCACCAACAGGTATTCCCGCAGAGGCGAAGATCATTACAATTGCTAACACCACGACAAGAGGTTTCAATAAGTATTTCATCACAGACTCCTTGTGTTTGATTAAAGGTTGGATGTTTGAATGGTCTTTCAAAGTCATTATATAAAATGTAAAACCTGTTTTCAAGCTTTAAATCAAACTACCCATAATGTAAGGGGATTTACTTACAAAAGCATATAAATTTGAGATAGCAGAGAAACGGGAAAGAGAATCTTGGTGTGTGCTTTTGGTAATAGGATGGTTTGTTATACAGTTAATCCCCTTCCAGCTCTTCTGGAGGGAAAGAAGGGGATCATGGAAATTGGTTCTAGCAAAATGCTTACCTGGTTGAGAACTAGTAAGCTCATCCCTGATACCTATTTATTAATCAAAGGCAAATTAACCGGATAGGAATAGTCAATTCGGATTCCTCTTATCACCAAATTGGCTCCTTGGTTTCCTGGTATGCTTACCTCAATCCAATAGGCATTACTTTGGTTGTCAATCGTATCCGGCGTGATAGTAGTGTCTTCCACGACACGGTTGGTAACATTTGCACCTGTGGTGGTGAGACTTGCCATTTGAGTGATACTCGACGTATCCATACCAACGACAGCAAGCCACACCCACATATTTGACGCTGTGCTGTTGTCAATGTAATAAACAACTACCTTGGTAATTTTTGCGCCATGAGGTAAATTTACCGGGGCTTCATAAAAAACATTAGTGGTCCCGGGGTTGTATAGACCGCCACCGGCAATGTTAAACGAATACGTACCGGTCGAAGACATCGGTACAAAAGCAGTCGGGTGGATCATAATGAATCCGGGTCCTCCCAGAACAGCCGCATTCGTTCCGGCATTCTGGATGGTTTGATCTTCGCTGGTGGTGGTTGTTTCCTCCTCAATGCCTTCTTGAGCGACTACAGGAATTCCTACAGAAGTAGAGATCAAAAAAATGGATAGTGCAATTACTAAAAGCTTGAGGGTGTTTTTCATCACAAACTCCTTATTGACTAATTGCTATCGATTGTTTTTGGTTAGTAGGAGCAGAATAAAATATTGTATGTATCAAAGCAACTTCAAGTCTATACAAACCTTATAATTTATGAAATTGGCAAGAAGCACTCACCGAATTGAGAACAGAGCAATTATAGGGCAGGGCATCTACGATCTATTGCATCCTCAACAAACGCTCTGTCCTCTACCAGTGTCAAGCAATTTTAGTTACTCCAATCCCACGACCTCTGGTAAAATAGCGCATACAAGGGCCTGTAGCTTAATGGCGGAGCAGGCGGCTCATAACCGCTTGGTTGAAGGTTCGAATCCTTCCGGG
>CAYRYL010000064.1:0-7679 GCA_964428425.1 uncultured Anaerolineaceae bacterium
GGACCGGCAGGACTGATGGCTGCGATCCAGGCTGCGGAGGGGGGCGGCAGGATCACTTTGTTTGAACATAATCCCAATATTGGACGAAAATTACTGGTAACTGGCAGCAGCCGCTGCAACCTGAGCAATGACGCGGTGGAAGCGGCAGCGTATTATTGCGAGGATCCAGCCTGGGTGGAAACCTTTCTGGGCGTTTTCGGGGTGGAAGAGTTCAGGCGCGCGCTTGATCGGCTCGGAATTCCTACCCAGAAGACCGATGACGGCTGGTACTACCCCAGGTCGGAGTCCGCACAGGCGGTGGTGGAGATTTTGGGCGAGGCGTTGGCAAAAAGCGGCATAGAGCTGCGCGTAGCCACTCATGTAACCCAGTTTTTTAGGAAAAGTAACGCATTTGAAGTAGAAATAACGGCACTTGGTGTGCATCAGACAGAAGAATTTGAGAAACTCATCGTTGGGGCAGGGGGCAAGGCTTACCCTGAGCTTGGTTCACGCGGAGAGCTTTTTGGCTGTCTTGAAAAGCTTGGGCATCACGTACGATCGCTTCTGCCCGCACTTGGTCCCATTTTTACGGATCTTGGCGCGGTCAAAGAGCTTAAAGGGCAACGGTTTGATGTTATCGCGAGCATTTGGCAGGGCGAGGAGATGCTGGGGCAGACCGTGGGCAACATCATCATCAACCAGGACGGTTTCAATGGTCCTGGAGTTATGAACCTGAGCCACCTGGTTGCCCTCCACCCGGACGCTGACCTGACTCTGAGGGTAAACTTCATCGCCCAGTTTTGGTCCGATTTTGCGGATATCCTGACCGGGCAGGTGGCTCATCCTTGCAGCTTGCGAGCGGGTTTGCTGCGCTATTTCTCGCCAAAATCTGCTGACTTTTTTATTAAGCAGGCAAGGCTGGATCCAGAAGCAAAGCTGAACGCTCTAAATGAAGAACAGATCCGCCAACTATTGGAGGTTTCCGCTGAGGCGAAATTCAGCGTGACCGGGGCTGGCAGTTTCAAAAACAGCCAGGTGAGTGTGGGGGGCGTGCCAGTGGGGGAGGTGGATCCGCTGAGCATGGAATCCAAGATAATTCCAGGGCTTTACCTCGTCGGAGAAACGTTGGATGTGGTTGGTCCATGCGGGGGGTTTAACCTACATTTTGCGTTTGGAAGTGGATACCTGGCTGGGGTGCACCTGGCTGGTTTGCAAAAACAACGATCCAAGGAGAGACTATGACCATTCCGTTTATCGAGCCGTTCCGCATTAAAGTTGTCGAGCGCGTAAAACTCACCACCGAGGCAGAGCGGGAAGCTGCCCTGAAGAAGGCTTTCTATAACATCTTTAATGTGCCTGCTGAGGATGTCTTTATCGACCTGCTGACCGATAGCGGCACCGGCGCGATGAGCGACCGTCAATGGGCAGCCATGATGCAAGCGGATGAATCGTACGCCGGCGCAAAGAGCTACTACCATTTTGAACGCGCGGTGCAGGACGTGCTCGGCTTCGAGTTTGTGCTCCCCACTCACCAGGGTCGCGCCGCGGAAGGCATGCTATTTTCAACGCTGGTCAAGCCTGGTCAATTTGTGCCGAACAACCGCAATTTTGACACCACACAGGCAAACCTGCTGGTGCTGAATGCCCATCCGGTGGAATTTACCATTGCTGAATCGGAAGATTCGAGCCTGATTGCGCCGTTCAAGGGCAATATGGACCTTGTTAAACTGGAGCAGTTCATCCGGGAAACAGGGGTTGAGAATATCCCGATTGGCATGATCACCATCACGAACAACTCCGCTGCCGGTCAGCCGGTCTCGATGGAGAACATCCGCCAGACCTCCGAAATTTATCACAAATACGGCATTCCCTTCTTCGTGGATGCCTGCCGTTTTGCTGAAAACGCCTGGTTCATCAAGATTCGGGACCCAAAATACAAGGATATCAGTGTGCGTGAGATCGTGCACGAGATGTTCTCGTACGCGGATGGCTGCACCATGAGCGCAAAGAAGGACGCCATTGTCAATATCGGCGGTTTTATCGCCTTCAGGGACCCCGACCTGAAGCAGCGCATCGCCCAGAATCTGATCGTTCACGAGGGATTTTTGACCTACGGCGGTCTGGCGGGGCGGGACCTGGAAGCAGTGGCAGTGGGGTTGTATGATGGTGTGGATGAAGATTACCTGAATTACCGTGAATCACACACACGCTACCTGGGCGAGGTGCTCAGGCAGGCTGGAATGCCGGTCTATTTGCCGACGGGCGGGCACGCGGTCTACGTGGATGGCGGCAAAGCTCTGCCCCACATCCTCCCAAGCCAATTCCCGGCGGTGGCACTGGCTAATGCGCTGTATTTGGCTGGTGGAGTACGCACCACCGAGATTGGCAGCCTGATGTTTGAGCATACCGACCCTGTGACTGGCGCGCCGGTTTTTGCGCCGTTGGAACTGCTGCGGTTTGCCATTCCGCGGCAGGTCTACACCCGCAGCCACCTCGATTACATTGGTGAAGCTGCTTTTAAATGCATGCAGAATGCTGAATCGATCCGTGGGTTGAAGGTTACCTGGGCCCCCAAGGTTCTGCGGCATTTCATGGCGAAACTCGAACCGGTGAAATAAGATATTGTGCGGCGAATGCCCGCCCTGTCAGTGAGTATCGCTCAGGTATAATTGAGCAGACAAAAATTTGAAAGAGGCAGTATGCGCGTACTAATCATTGGAACAGGATATGTTGGGCTGAATACGGGGGTGATGCTGGCTTACCTGGGCAACGACGTGACTTGCATCGATCTGAACCAGGACAAAGTGGAGCGTCTGAAGGCTGGCGAGGTTCCATTTTTTGAGCCTCATCTTGATGAACTTTTTGCTGATGTCCACCAAGAGATCCATTTTGTCAGTGACTATGTTGAAGCAGATATTCCCAACCAGGATGTCATTTTTATCGCAGTTGGAACACCATCGCTACCAGACGGTAATGCTGATTTAAGTTATGTCCGCATGGCTGCGGAGTCGATCGCTGAAAACCTGGGGGAAAAGTTCGTGGTGGTGGTTAATAAATCCACCGTGCCGATTGGCTCGGGCAACTGGGTAGAATCGATCATGCGCGAACATTACTTCGAGGTGCACAACACCAAGGCGAACGGGTTATTTAACGTCGTTTCCTGCCCTGAATTCCTGGCGCAGGGTGCAGCTCTGCAGGGCTCGTTTTACCCGGACCGTATAGTGGTTGGTTCTGAACATGAACCTAGCGTCGAGCGATTGAAGGAATTGTTTGGTCCGATCACAAGGCAAGACTTTGCAGCGCCGGCGTGTTTGCCCAGACCAGCAGGTCTCACTGAAGTTCCAATGCTTGTGTGCGATCTGACCTCGGCTGAGATGGTCAAGTATGCCGCCAATTCGTTCCTGGCGCTGAAAATTTCCTTCATCAACGAGATTGCGCACCTGGCGCAAAAAGTGGGGGCGGACGTTTCGGCGATTGCCACAGGCATCGGGCTGGATAAGCGCATCGGCGATCGTTTCTTGAACGCTGGCATCGGCTGGGGAGGGTCCTGCTTTGGCAAGGACACCGCGGCGCTTGTTGCGACCGCAAAAGACTATAAATTGGACATGCCCATTATCCGTGCCGCGAGGGACGTCAATTACGCTCAGCGTGTGTGGGTGGTGGATCGGCTGCAGGAAGAGCTGAAGATCCTGAAAGGAAAGCATATAGCCCTACTCGGGTTCAGTTTCAAGCCAAACACCGACGATTTGCGTGACGCGCCTTCGTTGGATATCAGCAAACTGCTGGTGCAGCGTGGTGCGATTGTGCGCGCGCACGATCCGGTGTCGTTGGATAATGCGCGTAGCCAATACCCCAATCTAGGAGTTTCTTACTCAAATGACCTTGAATTTACACTGGACGAGGCAGATGCAATCGTTTTAGTCACCGAATGGCCTGTTTATCGAGAGCTGAATTGGGAAGCCATTTCGACCGTACCAGTAATTGATGGGCGCAACTTTTTGGACCATGGACGCCTGGAAAATCTCGGTTTTAAAGTCATTGGGGTAGGGCGGTAAGCCCCCCAAAATAGCGACTTCGAAATAGTCAACAGAAAGGTAGACATCATGGGAAAAGCCACAGACGATTTGAAGAATGAACACGATGCCATCCTGCATGTTTTTACTATCCTGGATAAAATGCTGACCACCTCGATGGTTGACGAAGAAAGAGACTTCAACTTCGCGGATGAATTGGTTCATTTCCTGACAATCTTTGCTGACCAGTGCCACCACGGGAAAGAAGAGGGCTTTCTATTCAAGGAATTGGAAGACCGGGGAGTTCCAAATGAAGGCGGTCCTATCGGCGTGATGCTTCATGAGCATGTTTTGGGTCGGCAGTTAATCGCCTTGATGAAGGAAACTCTTTCAAGCGCTGACCTGGAAGCGTTTAAGACCCATGCGGTGGAATACCGCGATCTGCTGCGCCAGCACATACAAAAGGAGAATATGGTGCTTTTCAGACTGGCAGATCAGATGATCGGCGATGAAGAGCAAGCAGAACTCTTTGAGAGATTTGAAGACCACGAAGAAAATGTGATTGGGCACGGCGTGCATGAACAGCTGCATGCGCAGATCCATGCCTGGGAGCAATTGTACGGCAACTGATCTTTGATGCCATTTTTATACTATTAAGCCTGTATGTAGGCTCCTTTTGGGCTGATCGGATACAGAAATGTTGATCTATAACCTTTTACCTGCATTAATCGCAGATCAGTTTCTTGTTTTGCTTGGTTTGGAGATACTATTTCTGGTTCTGACGTTTGCCTTGTTCAAGAAGCGTCCATCCGTGCGCATGTTTCTGCTTTCTGTGGTGCTTGCCGCTATTCTGGCTCTCCTCAGCAGTCTGATTGGCAATGGTTTTTACGGCGGGATGATGTACCATGAGCGGCTTGGCTGGCCTTTTCGATACTTGTCCGTTTCTCGCAACATTGAAGTTGGCACATTGGTTGGAGTTCCATTCGCGTTTCATTTCGACTGGCTCAAGTTTCTTGCCACAAGTGCATTTTGGGGAATATTCCCTCTCGGTATGATGCTCAATTTGAAAGCAGAGAGGCGTTTCAAACTGTTTTCAACCATTTTCCTGTCTGGTTTGCTGCTGATCACTCTGCTTTTCTGTCTGAATAACGCTAAATCACCGTTGGAAACCACGGAAGTTCCAATTTCTGAGGCAATCCCTCCAGTAATGACACCAGATCCGAACCAGGTTCAAATTATGAGATCCATGATTGAAAACACCTTCCCGGAGTTTGCAGATTTCGAAAACCAATCCAGCTTTGCCGGGCAATCGGTCAAGGTTGTGCTCGAGGACGGTGAATATTACTTTGCCTACCTCACTCACGGGAGCGGGATACCCATCATTAAGGCAACTTGTTTCCGTGTGGATTGGCAAACCGCCTACAAAATTGGCGAGTTCCCTAATCCGTATGATTCCTTTCGCGGCTATTCAGATTTGGATCCTCAAAATTGCAAGGGAATTCGCTGAATACAGCAGAGGGTTGAATTATCACCATCACCCAAGACAGCGTTGATAATCTGCAAAATAACTACAAAAACGCGAGCAATAAACCCGACGATAAAAGTATTATTTATGGCATAATTGGGTAGTAAATTCACATTAAATTCAAGGAGCATTCTATGTCCGAAATGTTTTGTTATCAGTGCCAGGAAACCATG
Organism: uncultured Anaerolineaceae bacterium; assembly: GCA_964428425.1. Lineage (GTDB taxonomy): Bacteria > Chloroflexota > Anaerolineae > Anaerolineales > Anaerolineaceae > Mesolinea. The sequence continues at coordinate 5,691 of CAYRYL010000064.1, forward strand.
CGCAATACGGGCTGCAACGCCCGCAAAGGCATGTGCGGAAAACCCGCTGAGGTAGCACGCCTGCAGGATCTGTTGGTTTACCTGCTCAAAGGTATCTCCTTCTGGGGAACCCGTGGGCGAAATATGGGGGTGGAAGATAAAGAAACCGATCTATTCGTTGCCCAAGCACTATTCGCTACGATTACCAACGCCAATTTCGATCCGGAGGCCTTTGTACGCCTGATTAAAAAGGCTGTCGAACTGCGCGACAGCTTGCGCCAACGCGCGCAGGCGGCATGCTTCGAGCAGCATGGTGGAGACCCTTGCCGCAGTAGCGGTCCGGATTGGGCTGGCTGGCATCCTGAGAATTTCGAGCGTGAAACCCTGCTTGCAAAAGCGAACACGGTTGGGGTGATGGATGACGAAAGTGAAGACCCCGACAAGCGCTCGCTGCGCCAGTTGGTTATCTACGGGCTGAAGGGGATGGCCGCTTATACTGACCATGCTTATGTCGTCGGCGGGGAAGCCCCCGAGATCCTGGCATTCATGCAGGAAGCGTTGGAAGCTACCACAGACCAGGACATGAGCGTCGAGGAATTGATCGGGTTGGTCACCAAGACTGGTGAGTTTGGCGTAAAAGCCATGGCTTTCCTTGACAAATCCAACACTGACCGTTTCGGCAACCCTGAGCCCACCCAGGTCAACCTGGGTGTCAAACCCGGACCTGGCATTTTGGTCAGCGGTCACGACTTGCCCGACCTGGAAGAGCTGCTCATCCAGACCGAAGGCACTGGCGTGAACATTTACACCCACGGCGAAATGCTGCCCACCAACGCATACCCGAAACTGAAGAAGTACAAGCACCTGGTTGGGAATTATGGCGGATCATGGTGGAAGCAAGGTGAAGATTTCGCGACTTTCAATGGCGCTATTTTGATGACCACCAACTGCATTATCCCGCTTAAGGATGCCTATCGCGACCGCATCTTCACCACTGGCATGGTAGGGTGGCCTGGCGTGCCGCATATCGCCGATCGACCGGTTGGCGGGCATAAAGATTTCAGCGTGGTCATCGCGAAAGCAAAAGAATGTCCCGAACCGCAGGAAATTGAAACCGGTACCATCCCGATTGGTTTCGCGCATGCCACTGTTCTTTCGGTGGCAGACAAAGTGATCGAGGCGGTCAAGAGCGGCGCCATCAAACGCTTCGTTGTGATGGGTGGCTGCGACGGACGCCATAAGGAACGCGACTACTATACCCAGGTGGCACTCAACCTGCCCAAAGATACTGTTATCCTGACCGCCGGCTGTGCCAAGTATCGTTACAACAAACTTGGCCTAGGCGAGATTGGCGGCATTCCGCGCGTTTTGGATGCCGGGCAGTGCAACGACAGCTACTCGCTGGTGGTGATCGCGCAGGCATTGGCTGGGGCATTCAACTGCACAGTCAACGACCTGCCGCTATCCTTTGATATTGCCTGGTACGAGCAGAAGGCAGTGATCGTGCTGTTGGCACTGCTAAGCCTGGGGGTCAAGAAGATCCGTTTGGGACCTACGCTGCCCGCGTTCCTCTCCCCGAATGTGGCAAAGGTGATCGTAGAAGCCTACGACCTTAAGCCGATCGATTCTGTTGAAGCGGATGTCGCAGCCATGATGGTTGGGGCGTAGATCACTATCTCATAGTGTTGATTAGAATATGGCTGGTAGCCCCAGCCATTTTTGTTTGCAGAGGGGTGATCATGAACAGAGAAGGGTGAAGGCTGGATGTACCCTTTAGATATTTTACTTATGAGAATATCACTTCTCGATAGTTATAAGAGTAGTTTTTGTAGTTAATGGGCTTTTTTCTTGAAAACAACACGGAAAGTAGTTTCTCATTCCACATTCGAGATTGTAGGGAACGGGCAAATCCGTTCCATTTGGCGGACAGATATGCCACTCGCGGTTGACGCAGGCTGTATAGTGCATAGAGATAGGTAACACACTGTGCAATGACATAGGTAACACTTT
>CAYRYL010000065.1:0-7182 GCA_964428425.1 uncultured Anaerolineaceae bacterium
CAAAATCGGAATCCACCGGCTGAACCCCAAAGACCTTTCGGTCATCTTGCGTCGGACCGACTTGCTGCAGAGCCTTGACACTCTGCGCCTGGTGACACGCGGAGAGCCTTTCAACCTTAGAAACCTGGTTCGCAGCATCTCTCCACCCGTGGAGCAATACGTTGCCTATTGTGATAACGACCCTGAGCGACCTTGCTACGCCCAGGTGATCAGCAGGGTGGATGAAACCCAGGCTCAGCTGACCTTCCTCGGTGCCCTTCCGGACGCGGATCAGACTGATATTGCCTGCCTGCTCGAAAACCTGATCTCCAACGCCGGAAAGTGGGGCACACACTACATCACTTGCGACTTGCCTGAAAATTCACCCCATCTCAGCGGCTTTAAGAAAGCTGGGTTCCTCACCTGGGCGAACCAAACTGTTTTCCGATTCGCGTCAGAATCGTCGTTGAGTAACACGCCAAAACACCTGTGGCGCACCTGGAACGCCAACGACATGCGCGCCATGACCTCCCTATACCGCGGTGTGGTTCCCGGTCTATTTCAACCCATTGAGCCGCTGACGCGCAGAGCCGCGCTCGGCTTGGTGCTCTACCATCCCGAGGGCGAATTACTGGGCTACGCGGACCTGGATTTTGGTCCGAAAGGTGTCTGGGTGCAGCCCGTGCTCTCGCCCGAAGCCAATGACCCCCAAATCCTATCCGACCTGCAAAAGGCAATCCCCGACCTCTACAATCGCCCGGTATTTCTGGCTGCGCGCTCCTACCAACCCTGGCTTGGATCGCTTGCGGCTCAACTACCCGGCGAAATCCAGGGGTCGCAGCTGTTGATGGTGCGGTATCTCGTTCGGCAGTTAAAAGTGGCGGAACCACAAGCTTTTGCCCTGTATGACACCGCGAATATTGAACGCGGTATTCCGGCCAGCCAAATTCGTCAAAAATCAGATTAGCCATGCGTGCAAAGTCAGATCCGGGAAGTTCTTCACGTTTATTTGACATGATCGCACCGATCTACGGGCGCAGTTTTCGCCTTCAACAAAGAACTTATCGCGAGATCTATTGGCGAGAGCCGATCAGAGAGATTCTTGCAGGCTGCCGCTTCATCCTGGACATCGGCTGCGGCACTGGCGCCATGGTCAGCGTTCTGCGCGAGGCTGGCTACCAGGTAACCGGCGTAGATGCCTCTCTTGGAATGCTGCGCCAGGCTAAAAAGTTAGCAAATCCAGAATCTGCCTCATGCGTGCTTTCGGATGTCAGCACCGGACTGCCCTTCTTTTCAGGTGGATTTGACGTCTGCCTGGCTTCCTACGTTGCGCACGGTCTGAAGCCAACTCAGCGGATATCGCTCTATGCGGAAATGCGCCGGCTGGCAGGCAAACTCGTTATCATTCACGACTACACCGACAAGCGTTCGCTCCTCACCGACATCGCGGAGTGGGGCGAAGGGGGTGATTACTTCAATTTCATCAAGGTCGTTCAGGATGAAATGCGCGACTTCTTCGGGAATCTGCAGGTCATCACCGTTGAGCCACGAGCCGCTTTATACATCTGCCGGGTTTAAGGGATTGGAGCGGGCTTACTCATCCCGTCTGATCCAGGTATATTCCTTGTCGCTGGTACCCACGTACACCGTTTGCCCATCGCGTACAAGCGTACCCGCGTAAGCCCCCTGCCCGGCGACTGCCAGCCAGCCATCCATCACAAAAGGAACCGAACCGCCTCCACCTATCCACTCGCCGTTGTATTTGCGGGTGATGTGCAGGTGAGTGCCTGTGCTGAAACCGCCCTCGCATGAAGGATAGCCAAGCGGATCGTTTGTGTTTACCCAGCTTGCATCTGCAATCCGCCCATTCTTCGCCAGGTGCATATAGACGATCACCCAACCCGTCCCCTCGTTCCCATCGCCATCCAGGTCCACCGCCACCGCGCCTCTCGCGCTGCGCACCACCAAGCCTGGGGTTGAAGCCGTGGCGTAGACATTTGAGACGGTGCACCCAGGCAGGTCATCCCTTGGAGCAAAATCAATCGCCCCTCGCGGAGTGCCCACTTGCCAGGTGATGTGCGAACCCGACGTAAGCGCCCAGGTAAGCCCGGGAAGAAAAGGCAAGGTCATCGTGGGCTGAGCCAGCCCCGCGGGGATCACTTCGCCGCCCGCTAAAGCCAACTGGGTAGGATCACCGAACATCTGGCGATAGAGGCTCAGGAAGCCACTCTCACCAAACAAGTTTGAGTAAAAATGGGCAGGGGTATAAAACCCAGCAAATAAATATTGCACAGCCACACTACCGGCATTCAATTCCGGGTGAATGGCTGTTTGGCTCTCATCTTTAAAGCGCAGGTTCTGGAGGGTACCTTCCCGCCAGCCGTAATACCCCCTGGCAAGCTCGCGGGCTGCCACGTACAGTTCCTCATAAAGCCCCTCCACACCTGCCGCCTCAAAATTCAAGGGGGATTTGTCTTCCTCTGCGCCTTCGGGCCAGGCATACACCCAGCCACTTTGGTATTCGAGCACAGCCAACAGTAAACGTGGGTCAGTGGAGGTTTCCAGGGCTACCAGGGAGACGATTTCTGGACCGGTGAAGCGTCCTTCAAACAGATACTCCTTGTATTGATTCAGATAACCACCTGCCAGGGAACTGATCCCAAGGATGTCCACGGCTTTGGCATTGCGCCCGAACACCACCAGGTTGTCCGCCAGGGCAAACTGATAATAGGGGGCATAGAACTGTGCTTTAGGCACAAAAAGCGGGATGCCAGTAGCAAGCAGCCCCTCAGTGTCGGCCTGGGTTGGGTTCTGCAACAACGAGGGGGAGACGCGGAAGTGTTTGGCGATGGTCTCAAGCGTGTCGCCAGACTGGCTGTAGTAAAGTGTCATCCCGGCAGGCACCTGACCGCTGTATGGGGGAATTGGCGTCCCTGTTTCGATCGGGAAAGCGGTGGGGAACGCTAAAGTCGGCACTTGAGGGATGGAGGTTTCGTGGGGCAAGGGAGTCGGCTGGGGGATGGCGGGAGTGCCGCCGGGACCGGGGCTTGGGTAGAGGATTGCTGCAGCCGTTTGGAGCGCGGCTGCCATCGTGGCTGTGCCGGCGACCCGGTTGGCAGACCGACCCGGATAATTGCACGCAACCATTATCAGCAGCATGCCGCAGTAAAAGATCAGGCGCAGCCGTTTGTGGATTGAAGAATTAGCCTTCGGGTTGGATGCGGAACTCATAAATCCCATCGCGATATTCCCAGGTACGCCCGCAACCAGGGCAATTCTGACTGGCGCCAGCCTCGGGCAAGGGGTGACCGCAGATTGGACAGCGGAAGAAGCCATTCTCCCCAGGGGTTGGAGAACTGCCAGTGGCAATCGTTCGGGAGAAGACGCTTGGAGTGACCTGAGCCCACGCACCAGCAGGTTGGAGGAAACTGTCGATTGCCACCAGCCGGTCGTGAGGAACATGGTTCTTGAACCAGTTCGCCCGGAAGAGGGAAACTGCCAGTTGTTTTTGCAGCGTAAAGCCGACTTCTTTCAGCAGCCTGCGGATTGCTTTGGGGTGAAAGTTGAAATTGAGTTCCACAAATTCGACCTGATCCTGGTCGAAGGGATTCCATTTTTGTTTTCCTGCCAGCCAGCGAGCGATGGCTTTGAGGTTGCGCTTATTGGCAAACTCCAGGATGAAGACCGCGTTCTCTGCCAGCACACTTCGCACGTTTTCAAGCGCGAGTTTGGGGTCAGCCATGTGGTGCAGGGTGCGGATCATCGTCGCGCCATCAAACAGCCCTGCCACGAATGGTAATTTGTAAATGTCCGCTGCAACGTACACATAGCGCTGGCTGTCGCCAAGCCGTTCACGGGCTTGAACCAACTGCGTGCGCGAGTAGTCCAGCAGCACTACCCGCTGCCAGTTGGCATAACGCGGCGTGTTTCTGCCCGCTCCAGCGCCGAGCTCCAGCATCAACTTCCCGGGTTGGTCGAGCAAGCGCTGCAGGGCGACGGCTTCGACTGCGTCTTCATAACGGCGAGTGCCGGTTTCCCAAAAGGAATCCTGGTAGTCTGAACCTTCATAGGAACAGACCGGGGGAGTGGTGGTGTGAGTATTTTGATCCATAATTTGCAAAGCGCCTGGGCAGGATAACCGGCAACACCCGAAGAAACCTCCTTACCGCTGCTTCCTCTCGGACCTGACGGGGTTCGCAGGGCTCCGCCGCGCCGGTCCCGCCCAGACGCGGGTTAAGGATAATCGACGGATGGGGGATTGTCAATCAATGCCTGGGGCAACTTACATGCTCACCACTTCATAGCCGTCCAGCAGGTAGGGTTTCATGCCAGCATGCCCGTACATATCATCCAGCATCGGCAGCCCCAAGGCGAGGTTCGCCTCAAACACTCCGAGCACCTTCGAACAGGCAAAACAAATCCCGGCGATCAGTCCGGCTTCGATCGCCTTGCCGAAAAGGGGATTGTTCTCCTCTTTCAATATCGAAGGGAGCTTGACCGAAGCACCCTCAAATATCACCTTCACCTCAAACCCGGCGTTGTGAAGGTCTAGGGCGTTCATCAAGACGTGTTGAAAACACATCTTTTCACCGGTCATCGCATAAAATAGTATTTTTTTCATTGAACCTCGCATTTAATTTTGTTTTCGATTGTTCAAGCGAGCCAAGACCCCTTGATTTTGGCCCGTCTATGTTAACTTCTGATCGCAAATTCCGCGATAACCGCAGCTGCGGCAGCGGGCACTGCTGGCATGGGAGCGCTCGGGCACCTTGTTTTCGTGCTCAATCTGTCGAATTTCGTCAAGCGTCTCCACCAACTGAGCTAGCAGCTCGGGAGTAAAGTCGACCCTGAAATCCTTTTCGGGATAATGCAACAGACCGTATTCCGGGATTTGGGTGTAATTGCTCTGGATAAGCAGCCCATATGCCATCAACTGCAGCAGGTGGGAGTCGTAGGGAGTATCCGGGGTGTGACCGGTCTTGACCTCCACCGGGATCAGGCTGCCCTGCCTGGTTTTCATCACGTAGTCTGGCTTGCCAACCATCCCAAGCTGATCGTCCACCAGGGTTTGAGGTACGCGCTGCCAGAGGTCGGTATCAGCATAAACCACCTGCGCATCTGGCAGTCTGCTTTTCTTGCGTTCGCGCAGGCTCAGTACGAGCAACACGACAGCCAGCCCGAACAGGAGTAGAACCAGCCACCAAAATTCTTTCATAGCAGGATCCAAAGCGCCAGGATAACCGCCCCAGCCAACAGCGCCAGCGCCAGCCACCAATAGAAAACCGCGAGTTTTACCCCGCGGTTATGTTCTCTGTGCTCGTGGCTTCCGGCATCCATAGCTCCCCGGTTCTCAGAGGGCATGCCTTGCTGCTGATACCACCAGGCGCGCTGACAGTAATTGAAACTTCCCAGTTCCGAAGCGCGCACTTTGCGCATCAGGCTTGCTTGTCCTCCAATAGTCCTGAAAGGCGGTTCAGTTTGCTTTCGAGCTCGTTCTGCCGGAAAGACACGGTGATGTCCGCCCGGGTGCGTTCGATGATGCCGCGCGCCAGGTCGGTGCGACGGCGCAAACCGTCGGTGATGGCGTCGGGATAGTCCATCGTGACCAATTGGGTGAAGACGTCATCCATCAATGCCAGCAGCCGTTCCACTTCAGCGCTGTAGCCAGGGCGCAACAGGTCCAGGCAGCGGCGGCGCAGCTCGCCGAGGGTCTCGGTGAGCCCGTTTAGGTAGGCGGGCGGTTCCGCGTCCAGTTCCTGCGGAGTGGGCAAAGGCTCCCCTTTGATCATCGCCACCGTCAGGCAGGCTTCGCAGTATTCCTTGATGGCATCCTGCGTGTAACCTGCAAAAAACAGGTCAGGGTGCTCAGCCCGAAGCGTGATCGTTAGAGCCCGCGCAAGTACGCGCGCCAGGTTAATCTCGGTCTGTGCCTCAGTATGGTCCTCGCGGTGGATAGCCCGGATTGCCAGGGAGGCGTGGCGCGTCAGTTCACGCGCTTGTTTGAGGGCTTCGTCGCGCAGGGCCGTTTTTTGGTCGAACTCGCGCCGTATTTGGTCACAAATCAAATCGAGTTGGTCGGTCATTTCGTCTCTTCGGGTGGGTTCGGACCACCCTTGTCGCGGAAAAGCTCATCCGCCAGGGTGTGCCCGCGCGGGATGCGGATTTCGCCAAAATTCGCCTCGTAACGCGCCACATTCTCATTGATAGCCCGCTGGAAGAGCTTCATCGTCAGCGGCGAGAGGATCAGCCGGGTGTTGAGCTTAAGGCTCGATAGACCCGGCATCATCGTTGCAAAGTCGAGGATGAACTCGTGGGGGGTATGGGTAATATAGGCGGTATTGATGTACCGCGGTTCGAGATCATCCGGGACTACAAACGGTATTTTTTGGGGCTCGGGCATGGTTAGAACGGGATATCGTCGTCGTCAACCGTTTCACCGGCTTCGGGATTGCCCTCACCACGCGCGGAAAGGAAACGAACATTGTCCGCATAGACCTCAAAGCTGCTGCCCCAACTGCCGTCTTTCTTTTGGAAGACTTGCGGAGCACCGGTGTTGGCATCCGGGCGCAGGCGGCCTTCCACGAGGACCTTCGAGCCCTTGGTCAGGTATTGGTTGCAGCTCTCAGCCTGTTTTCCCCAGACTGAAACTCGGAACCAGGTGGTCTCGTCTTTGTCGTTATATTTGCGGCTGGTTGCTACGGAGAAACTGGTGATTGCCTTGCCATCGGGGGTGTAGCGCATCTCCGGATCTCTGCCAAGATTGCCTATGATGATTAGTTTCTGGTACATGGGAATTCCTTTCGTGTGTGGTTGTGTGAGTTAGTTGTTCAATGTACTATTGTTAATTTTACTTCATTCTTATGAAGTCTCGGATTATTGTGCATCTGCAGGACTGGCAATCTTCTGCTCGTAGGCTGGGCTGAGCTCTGCAACCCATATTCATTAGCGAAGCCCAACCCATTCCGGGTAGGGGCACGGCACGCCGTGCCCGCCCAGGAGATAGCAGGTCACCACTGCCCTCAAGAGGGTGGTTCCCAAGGGGTGACCCCTACTCAACCTTCCATGTGGTTACCCATCCAACGGAAATTTTTAATTCCTTTTAATATCCAACCAAACTTGACGCAAATCGACAAATCAGGATATACTTCAACCTCGCCGGGGTGTAGCGCAGTCGGCTAGCGCGCTGCGTTTGGGACGCAGAGG
>CAYRYL010000066.1:0-6781 GCA_964428425.1 uncultured Anaerolineaceae bacterium
TGGGGTGCCAGGTTTCGTACATCCAACCGCATTCTGCCTCCACTTCCGCCAGGATTCGCCTGGCTTCACGCTCGAAAGCCTGCGCGTCCACCGGGGTGTTGTAGTTGTATGCGATGAAGGTCGCCGCCGGGGAAAGGTCATTCAGCACAGCCTTGCGCGCGCCCAGGCGGGAAATGGCTTTGTCACCCTCCCAGACCACACCCTTGCCATCCACGCGGTAGCCCAGGCTTTCAACCGTTTTCTTATCGCCGCACAGCTGCGCTGCCACACCGGTCATACCCGTGCCGCAAAATCCATCAAAGACGATGTCGCCCGGGTCAGTGTAGTGCAGGATGTAACGCATAATAGCTTTATGGGGCACCTTGGTGTGGTAGGAATGGGCGTTGTAAATGGGATCGTTTTTGCCTTCGCTCACATCCGCGGCGAAGGGCTCGCGCTGGTAGACTCGCTTGCCGGCAGGCACATTTTCATCATCCGGCAAGCCCAATTCCTGGCGCGTTTCGCGGCGTTCCTGCTGCCACTGCTCCAGTATTTCTGGCAGGAAGGGATTGGGGCAAGCGGTGTAATAAGGGGGGTCCGAAAGCACCAGGATAGCTTCATCTGTGCCGATTGGAAAGCCTTCGATTTTGCGGAATTCGGGATCCTTGAGGTACTCTGCCAGGCGCCGGCGATAACCCGCTTTATCCTCTTCAGACTGTTCGTTGCGCGTTTCCGGGTCGAAAGGTAAGAAGTCATCCTGGGAGTTCGTGTTTTTTACCATGTGCTTATAACCCTCTCCAAATTCAAATTGTGTTTAAAAGGATAACACCTAAAGAGTTATCCTTTGCCTGTTGATGTTCCACGCAAGCTGCTCTTACCAGTTGATCTGGATGCGCACCTTCTGGCGGTCCTTACCAGCAAGCCGCTCCTGCAGGAATTGACGAATACGTTTATCCAACTCGTCGGGGGTGCAGGGCATGCCCGGCTTGGTGATTGCCAGCAGGTACTCCGCGCCATCGATCTCGAGAACTTCCAAACCCAACAACGCGTTTTCGACCCCATCAAGGAATTTCTGGGTGATCGGCTCTGGAAGCTTGCCCGCTTGCAGGAAGGTTTGCACCGCGGCGCGTTCTTTCGCGTCGATCAGTTTCAGGTTCTGCTGGGCTTGAGTGCCATTGAGATTCTCCAACAAGATGCTCACCCACCTGGACTCCAGTTGGGTCAGAGCGGTTTGAATCACTTCCAATTGTTCGCCCTTTACCTGGAGGGTCCCTTCGCTGGCAGGGGAAAATCCGCAATACGGGCAATTACAGCTTTGTTTCAGATCTTCTTTGCGGAAGTTATTACAACTGCGCATTGCTTTCAGCTTATCCTGCAGGTTGTTCAATTCTGAGGTGGGAAGCAAGCTTAGTTTGCTGAGCGCTCTTAATTTCGCCCAACGTGGATCAGCAGAGATCTGCACTTTTTTCTGGTCCTGTTCGCGGTCCAGGCGCGCTTTTTGATGGAGGTCCTGGTAATGGTCGATGTAGTCTATCTGCAGGTTCTCAAGGTTGGCGCGCAATTGTTGCCCAACATTCACCGCGCGGCGTTTTTCGCGGTTGCCGAGCACAGTGAGGAGATGATCCTGGGCGTTTTCAAAAGCAGTCCTCCAGGGGTCAGCAGCGAGCAATTGCTCACGGGCTTCCTTCAGATAATCCCAAAGGGGACGAACCGTGGTTATGATCTCAAAAATGTCCCCCAATTCTTCCATTTTCTCGCGCGCCTTGAAGCCGGCTCGGATCTCACCCAAACCCATTTCGAGATTGGAAAGCCTGGCATAGCTTGAAAGTCCTGAAAAGCGACCCAGGAATTCTTTAAATTTTTCAAGAGTCGCCTGGAAGGCTTTTCGATCCTCCTCGGACAGCACCATTTTTTGACCAAGTTTGGGTCCATCCCGCAGCTGATCCAACACACGCACGACCTTGCTCTGTTCGTCGGACAATTTTTGTTGGAATTGGTAGATCCCAATCTCACGTGTTTGAGGATTATCCAGTAATAATGTGGAGACTGTGAATGATTCGAATAATTCCTTCACAGCCTGCTCAGGGATCGGCTTGGGTTTGCTAATGGAGGTGTAAGACAACATCTGCTCCATGGTCACCTTGTCGCCATTACTGCCAGCTTCTCTTGCGGTTATTCCGCCGCGACCATTCACAGCGAGAGCACCTTGCTGTAGCAATGCAGCCAAAACGACAGCCAACAACTCCGGTTCCAAACCAAAGCGAAGGTCGCGCTCCGCGCCGGGTTCGCCCTGGTATAAGGTCAGCCGATTGAGCACCTTGCCAGGCTCAAGCTGATCAATCTGGTCAAGTAAGTATCCAGCGTAAGGACTGTCGAAAACCGCCCAGATAAACTTGTTATTTTCAATGCGACCTAACTGTAACCCTTCAAGCACACATTGGGCTGTACGGGATATCGTGCCACCATTCACCGCTCGTAATGCCTGGTCACAGGCGCCATACAGAGTGGTGCTGGTTAGTTCGATACCCTGGAAAGCAGGATATTGAGGGAACTTGGCTTGGAAATGAGGTTTAAGCAAGGCACCTGCCAACTTGAAGACTTGATCGCGAAAGGGAAAATCTTTGAGGGAAACCCGTTGATCAGCGATCACTTCAGTAATACTTAGGTTTCGCTCCTGGTGCAGCACCCCGAAGTTGCGGATAAAGTTTTCATTCATCCATCGCAACAATACGCGTTGGTAATCCTTTACTTTGCGGTCATATTGATCGCGATTGGTGCCGGATGAAATTGCCGCCATTTCCGCTGCTCCAGCATATAGGCGCAATGTATTGTGGAAGGACTCCTCGATCTGATCAGGGATGAAGTAGACTTCGTCTGCTTTTTGCCGCAGATCCTTAATTCCATTCCCATAAAGAGCAAGGAAATGAATATAGAAGTCTCGTTCAGGGTGGGCAGTGGAACGCTCATTGGCTGCGCCAAGGAAAAGATAGCCTTTACGCGTGATGCCGTGCCCCTCCCACGGAATTTCTTTCTCCCAAATACGGAACCCAGCGACGTAGCTTCCCTCTGTGATTTCCAGCAAGCCTTTCAAGACGTCAAAATAGTATCTATCCAAGGTGGAGTAGGAGAGGGTATCAGCCTTTTGTTGGATCAGGGCTTCAAAGTCAATATCCTTTTTCAAATCCAAGTAGTACTGGTCGTTTTCCTGGTTGTGGGAGATAAATTGCCCATTTACCGCGGTTGATATTGCCTTCAGGATAGTTTCTGTGGTGGCAAGCAAGAAATCCGCATCCATTTCAGGTAAAGGAATATAGAGGCACAATCGATCCTTTAGTTCGGTCGGAGTTATGCCGATCGGGGCGTAAATATCACTAACTGTCAGGCGGTGTAAAGCCAGCCCATCGATAATCCTCAAGGCAACATCGCGATAATCCTTGGTTTCGTTGGCATATTTCACCTTTTCGCTCAGCACTTTAGCCTTATCCTGGACATTCCTTACATCAGGAATGGTTCGGAAGGCATCATCCTCACAGATCATGCGCCAATAAGAGTCAAAAGTGACCAGGTGTGGTTCATTAAGGGGAACCTCTTGTTCAAGCATTGATTGCATTTCCATGCTCAATGCTTTTAAGAGGTCTCTGCGCTCACCGATTGAGACTTGTTCGAAAATCTCGATGTACGATGGATGGACTGGGAACATCTCCACAAAATCATCCAACCGTTCGGCCATGTCGCTATAAAGAGTGGTGAACTTTTCCAGATGCTTTCGAATCCAATCCTTCTGCTGATTCGATTTTCTCAATAGACGATGCGAAACGACGTATGCGATATCCTCTTTTACGATCTTAGATTGATCAAAACGGCTTTGGACACGTTTGATGGAATCTGCAACAAAGGAAAAACGGGGGTTGTCAAACAGCGCTTCCTGGATGCCGGCGATGAACCTTAGCGGCATGCTCTCACAGCTTTCACCAATTTCACGCAGGAAATTCAAGTCAAGGATGATCTCTTTTTCATCCCGGGCCCGGAGGTAATCCAACAATTCGTCCAGGACAATCAGCAAGCCTTTGCCGGGAAACTTCTTTTCAAACAGGCTCATCGTTTCTGAAAGAAGCAACTTATTGCTGGTTGTTTCAGCAAGTGGCGGGAAATGGTATTGGATCCCCAGGCTTGCCAACTGCCTCTCCAGGTCAGTAAAAACCACATCACGCAAAGCCATTTTTGTTGCGGAGGTTTCTTGTCTGACCACCACAAATTTCCCTGCGAGAACCTCGAGCCCTTCGCGGACTGCGGAATGTTGGATTTTCTCAAGCAGGTCGGCATGTTCACAGATGGAGGAGATGACTGCCATTAGATGGGATTTACCTGTGCCATAATTACCGACAATAAAAAGTCCTCTGCCCTTGTTATTCTCTTCAAGACCCAAGGCTGGGAGAATGCGATGCAGAATCACATCCGCCATACGGTCTGAGATGACATAGGTGTCCACTAATTGCGCGGCAGTCTCTTTTTGGTTGGCTTTGAGTAATTGAATAACCTCTGTTACGGATTCAAACTGAATAAGATCGCGATATTTCATGCTCTCTCCCATCCTTTTCCTATTTGCATAATATTACAAAGCACCAAATGACAACGCAGCGTCATGCAGAACGATCAAGTGCGTTCTAGCCCTCGAACAACCTACATACATGAGCATTTCCAAGTCAAATCGGACTGACGGATCCAGTTCGGTGATGATTATGACTTTGCGCTCAAGTCCTTTAAACCGTTGGATAGTTGTCGTCATGATTTGGGTGGGTTGAGATGATGATCGCTCTGTCAAAACAAAATTCCCAAGTTTCAACCCAGGTGTCAACGATGTTCTATTTTTACCTTTTGGTGTAAGGATCACGATATCCTGTGCACTCACATCTTCTTCATTTACAAGTTGATGTAGCTTTTTTTGTAAAGCTTTGTGCATATCCGCTTGGTCTGAATAATGTATCCATTCCGGATTGCTTCCATCCGGGGCATAACTCACAATCCATGATGGATCATTGTGAAATTTCATGACCGTATTGTGGATCCGTTTTGTGTTGCGACAATTTTGGTTGAGCGAGAAGGGTTCTTCCGAAATTAACCCTCCAAAATTGGTCTGTCCGTGAAAGAGGTTCTGATTGTCATCGTAAAAGATAAACAAGTATCCATCAGTTTGCAGTAGAGATTCAAGTGCTATCCAGTAGTTTTCATGGAAGTCCTGACCTTCATCCACGACGATGGCATCGTAAACCCTGCCAGTTGTCTCAGCAAATTCCATCAAGACCTGTGGGTAGACATCTTCAAATAGCTTTTTCTGGTCTGTTTCCTGGGTTACCTTCCGACCTAACTGGGAAGCGGCTTGTTGACAGAGGCTGTGGAAATTAGCGACTGTGGCGTCGTACAACCGAGTTTCAAGATATTCTGCCAGAGCAGAGTTGTAACAAACCAGGAGTACGTTAAGTCCTAACTGACAAAATTGTTGCACCTTTTTAACAGCAAGCATGGTTTTACCAGAACCTGCGCAGCCAGCAATTGCAACACGCTTGCGCTTACCTAACAAGGTAAGTGCCTGGAACTGCCTCTCTGTTAGTTCGACAAGTTTCTCATCGTCTCTTTCTAGATCAACCCCAAGTGGTGTCTTTAATTCAAAGGAGTTTGCTAACAAGGATTCGGCAAGTCCGACTAATTTTGTACCAGGAGCATTTTCTGGCATTTTTGCTCCAAAGCAGTATTGGAACAAATCCCCAACTGATTTTTTAATATCCACAAGGTCATTCATGTCGAGCAATTGTTCATTAGGTAAATCTAAGGAGAAAACTTGACCCGGTCTTTTCAGCGAATCAGGAAAACAAACTGCATGCCAAAAATTGACTTTACTTTTTGGCCAACCAGGCAAAATGGTCAACTCGTCAACCAACAAGTAATGGCTTTTCCTTGCTTGCTCTACAGGATTCTTGATTTGATGGTTTTCACCGTTTCGATCCTGGCTGTACCATTGGTCGGAATCTGCCTTGTAGTAGATCGCGCCGCCTTTGACCTCCAACACGATGAAGCCCATTTCAGGGTGGGCGATGATGAAGTCAGCTTCGCCCTCTTGCACGCCATCATAAATATTGTGTTTCTGCCAGTGACTGCTATAGAAGATTACATAAGGATCGGGTAGCGACTTGAGTGCTTGGAAAACTTTTAATTCAGCGTTTCTTTTAGGATCATCCAACGCTGATTGGGGTGGTTTTTGTGGATAAATTTTTGCCAATTTTATGTCCTCGCTTAGCAGTTTATTTTACCAGTAATAAGGCTTACAGTCCGATTCGCTCAATTTTGGAGGTAAATGAAGATAGCCTTAGCGAGTAAGGTAGCACTTAGTAGACAATGTGCAGGAATTAACCGAAATTAAATCAGATTTTAGAATTTATCTTTTGGATTAAGCAAGTTGGGTTTATATTTAGTCCTTACTTTGATTCGTAAGCTCCGAGATCATAGATGTCTGTGAACTGCTTTGTAACAACTCGATGATCTGGGTTTATTACCTTTCCAAGATTGAAAGAAAAATTAGGATTTTCATCCGAGAGATTTTTGTAATTGGGATGCCTGGTTATGTCATACTTGTCTGATAAAAACGGACGTTCTCCACGAAGTTGTAGGATACACTTTGAGTTATCCATCACGGCCAGCTCGTCCTGGGTCATCAGGTCTTTGCCCATCTTCTGATGATTGATGCCATGGGATTTCTCCCGACCTCTGTTCTCAGAAGTGTTGTCGAGATCGATCGTTTCTTTCCCTA
>CAYRYL010000067.1:0-6505 GCA_964428425.1 uncultured Anaerolineaceae bacterium
GAAAACCCGAACGTGGTCGTGGTGCTGCATGCCGGCTCGCCGGTGAGGATGCCCTGGCTCGGCAAGGTGAGAGCCGTGCTGTTGATGGGGCTGGCGGGGCAGATGGCTGGGGCTGCCCCGCTCGATTTGCTGCTGGGGCGCGCCAATCCCTGCGGCAAGCTGGCCGAAACCTGGCCACTGGCGCTGGAAGATACCCCCGCATACGGGCAGTTTGGCAAACGTTTCAACACCCAGTACCGCGAGAGCGTCTTCGTCGGCTACCGCTTCTACCAGACCTTTGCCAAACCGGTAGCCTTCCCGTTTGGCTTTGGCTTGTCTTACACCAGCTTTGAGGTCGACAAGCTCGAGCTCAGCCAAGCCAGCCTGGCGCCTGGCAAAACGCTGGAAGTCAGCGTGCGTGTCCGCAATGCCGGCTCACGCGTGGGCAAAGAAGTGCTGCAGCTCTACGTCGCGCTGCTTGCGTCTGCCCTTTTCCGCCCTCGGAAGGAATTGAGGGCGTTCCAGAAAGTGGAGCTTGCGCCTGGCGAGAGCCGCATGGTCCACTTCAAACTGGGGCACGCGGATTTCGCCTACTGGAACGCTGCCATCCACGCCTGGCACAGCGAAGCGGGCGAATATCGGCTGATGCTGGGCACCTCCGTTGCGGATACCCCGCTGGAGGCTTCGGTTATGGTGGCAAGCGACCAACCGGAAGTGAGCGTGCCGGATCACACCCAATCCGCGCCGGGCTATTACGCCTATGGAACAGGGGCTCTAAACACCTCGGATGCGGCTTTTGAGAGCGTCTATGGCAGCCCGCTGCCACTGGACCCGCAGGGCGAGCCCAGGGTGCACGACTTAAATTCCACCCTTTGGGATGCCCGCAACCGGCTCAGGGGCAGGCTCCTTGCGGCGATCCTGGGGAGGGAAGGGCGAAAGAGGGCTGCAGGCGTTGGGGAATACCAGGAAGTGAACGACCGCATTGTCCAGGCTTCGATCATGGATGCCCCCTTGCGATCCTTTTCCGTCGGCGGCGCGCCCATGCGCATCCCCGAAGCCATAGCCCTGCTCCTGACTGGCAAGGTATTCAAGGCAGTCAGGAAGTTGTTGGAGGGGGAAAAGGCGTAAAACACTCTTAAAGAAAACAGGGCAAAGTTGGGGTCACCCCTTGGGAACTACCCGCTTGAGGGCCGTAGTGACCCGCAAAGGCAGGCTTCCCAAATGGGACGCAAGCAGTTGCACGGACGTCAACCCTACGTCCAACACAGAAATCAAAGACCGGGACGTCTCAACAGTCCCGGTCTGAGGTGAAGCTCAAAAAATGCTTACTTGATCGTCAACGGCAAGTAAATGCTATTTGCGATCAAGGTGAAGAACTGCCAGCTGTAATCCTGGCTGAGGGGGTTGCCGTTGAGGTCCGTTATCTGGGTGGTCAGTGTCACCATATACGATCTCATTCCTGCCAAGGGCGAGAGCAGTTGGATCGTCAGGAGGTTGGTTGCCGGGTCAAAGGTCGCCTTGCTTGGGACGACAGGCCCGCCATATTCCAGCACAGACACACTATCCGAATTGATGGTTTCTTCCTGAACTTTTTCGCTCAATTTGGCCACGATGACCGGCGCGTAAACGTCCCCTTCAGGGATGGTGCGGATGGGTGTTTCGGAATACTCCACGCCCATCTCCTGATCCTGCGGCATTACCCACAAAACGCTCGGACCGGTTACATCACCACTCGCCAAAACGTTGATGGTCACCTGGGCTGGTTGACTTGTTTCATCATCCAGACTAACGCTGAAAGTGAAGAAGTCAGTACCGCTGAAATTCTCAACGGGGGTGTATGTCAGGTTTGGCAGTTCCCCCTCCAGCGTGCCACCAAGCGGCAGACTTTCCAGGTTGAAAGTCAGGCTGCCAGCAGGGCGACCCGCGAGGGTGATGGCAAGGGAGGTCATGTAATCCGTTTCAAGTTCTGGAATCGGTGTGGCAGCCAGGGGGTAAACAAGGTTGGTCCAGGTGTTGGTGGGGGTTTCTTCGGGCACGCTGGGGAAGTAGACTGTTGCTTGGTTCACTACTGCGGTCCCAATCGCCAAACCAGGTTTCAATTGGGCTGTATAAGTAACCTCTGCCTCTGAACCCTCTTCTCCCTTTGGCGCAAGCTCTCCGATGTACCAGAAGATCTGCCTTTCCGCGGGCACGTAAACGCCGCCGTCATTGATCACCAGCGTGGTTTCATCCAGTTGCTCTGGCAATTCGTTGAGGATGTAGACACCGTAGGCATCTCCCGCGCCTTCATTCTCACAGGTGATACGGTAATCCATCACCTGCTCCGGCAAAACGTCGCCAATGGGACCATAAATCGCGTTCGGGTCTTTGGCGACCCTGATGGTCAGATCGCTGCACTTGGTCTGACCCCCGTTGATCCCGGCAGACTGGCAGCCAGAGTCAACCAGCATTTCCGGTCCTATCATGCCCATTGAAAGTTTGAAATCCTCATCACAGTCTTTACATCCTCCCTTACTGCCGTATCCAGCCACGCAGCGCTTGCCGTAGCCGCAGGGATCGGTGCTGTTTGGGGTTGGGGGAAATGAAAGAGAAGAGGAATCGCATACGTATCTGCTGCAGCTGGTATTGCCCATCAGGGTGGATGGTTCCCATAGAACCTCGCCAGCATTGCAACAGCCTGTGAGGGGGTTGGTTGTGCAGCTATCGTGACACAGATAGATTTCATGTGCCATATCGGCCGCCTCATAGACTGCCCAGGCGGTTACAATAATGCCGCCAAAAGCAGGGATGCCAAACAGCCAGACCGCTGCGCCCTTGGCAGCGTCTTTCATCATCTCAATCGAGATCTTTTTCATGCTGCAGTTGCGCATACAGCGGGCGTAATTGCACTCTACCTGGATGCTGTTTGTACCTTGTGTGTCTGCCCAGCTTCCCCATAGGGTGCTTTCGAGAGTCAGCAAGTCTGAATGTTGACCGCCGTTAAGGTCATGGATCGAGTAGAAGGAGCTGCCATCTGTTGTGGACGCGGTAGCATAGCCATTTTGATCCAGGTTGATAAAACGGGCGGTGCGTTTGTCTGGCGTGCGCATCGTGACCAGGTAGCTTACGCTGCCTCCCTCAAAGAAGTTTTGATAAGCTTCCTTGAATTCAAAACCATCCTCAATCGCTTCGGCATAGAGCGCGTTAAAGGCAGGGTCTGCGGGAATGACCGTAGCTTCAATCGAAATAATGTCGTCCAGTTCGTCCTTATCAAAGTTCAGGTAATCGTCGAAATCGATCGCGTCAGCCTGGTAATTGCTGCCAGCCAGAACAGTATACGATCCGTCCGTATAGCTGCCTGCCAGCCCCCAATCAAAACGTACGCGGGCGGTCAGCATACCCTGGCTTCCGGGAGTAATCTCGCCCAGCAGCCAGAACACCTGATGCCGTGCCGGCCAGTAGGTACCGCCGAATGTGCTGCTGATGTATTTTCCAGCCATCGGAAGTTGGATGACAGCAATCGCGTCAGAAATCAGTTCGGTTTGCAGGTTAAGGTACTGGATGGCGTAGTCGTTCACCTCGCCCGGGCTGATGGTTGCCGGTCCTGCCGTGCTGACCCACATATCGCCAACCAGCGCCTGATCTTCCGGCTGGGCTTCGAGGAAGGGGTCAAAATTGACATTGTTCCCCACCGGGTTTCCCAAACCGTCTGGGTTGAGGCTAGCATGGTAAGGTCCGCTTGGATCGCCCCAATAGTTGTTGTAGGCATTTATCGGGGCCGGTCCGAAACCGCCATTTTCGACCGCAAGTACTGAATTGTCGTAAATCTCATTGTAAACAATGCTGGTGCTGAAAGATGTGGGGGCATATACCCAAAACCCCTTGTTATTATGGTGGATCTTGCAGTTCTGAACGATGGAGTTGGTAGGCGGCTCAAGGGAAGTAGCGCCTAAAGTAAGACCTTTGTCGGCATAAGAAACTTCGCAGTGGCGCAGGATCATGGTGCCGAGGTAGTTTCTCAAACCGTTCCAGGCAGACGCTCCAGGATGGGTAGTGAAAATGATTGGATCATCAGCCGTACCGAGAGCAAACATCGACCCTCCACTCTGGACATAGATCTGTTTAGTTGCGTCAAATCCAAATGAGGTTCCTTTTGCAATGGAGAGTATGCCGCCGGATAGAACGTTGATTGTTTCGGTCACGTGTATGGGAACGCCCGCATCTGCCAGATCCCACTCCCGCCCGGCCGTCACGCTGCAGCCAGGCAGCTGGAGTTGATCGCCCGCGCCCGCGGCGTTATTTGTAGCGGTGATGTTTTTGGCAGTGATGGACCCATCACAGCTCCAATAAATCGCTGATCCCGGATGATTATTGATCGTCAGATTTTCAAGGATAGGATTAATCCTTGAGGTGCTGAGATGGATGCCCTGGTGATCATACCAATATGTTGATCCAGTGCCGTTATTTTCAATCAGCAGGTTTCTCAGGGTCAGGTTAATTGCGCTGCTGGGAGCTTTGATCCCTGAAAAGCCATTGCCGCTGACCGTGCCGCCATCCATGCTGAAATGCAGTTCCCCACCACTGCTTGTTTCAAGATAGATGCCTTCCTGGCTGTTATTCATGACATCCACGTTGGTGAGTGTGGCAGAAATACTATTATTTTGCTCAGCCCAAACGCGCACACCATTCCTGCCCAGGTTATGGAAGGTGCTGTCACTGACCTCGACGCCATCTGCCTTGATAAATAAGCCGGTCGTAAACGCACCTGGAACGCCGCTCAGGTCGCAGTGCGAGATCTGACCATGCGAGCCAAACAAAAACTCAATACTGCTGTTTTGGATGGTCACAGGTTGATCTGATGTGCCTTCGATATTCAAAGTCGCGCCGGATTCCACCAGGAAGAAAATCGGATAAGACCATGCGAGGTCAAGCTGTGCGCCAGCCTGGATGGTCAGCGTGTAGGGTCCAACCGGTCTGATGGGGCAATAGTTGCTGCCGCAGGTAAATCCGGTTGGCGTGCTGCCTATAGTGACATCCTGGTTGAGAGCGCCAACCGGAATCATCACCTGGTTGCGATCATTGCCGCTGAAACTCAGATTATTGTAGGTAGGCTGCATGTTGAGGGTGGTCTGCTGGATAGCTGAACCCTCATTGGAGCTGTCATCGCTGCTGTTGTTTTCAAAAAGCGTGTTTTGGACCACGGGTGCCAAACCATCACCTGCCAGGAATAAGCCGGTAGTCTCTCCTGAAGTTATTACAGAGTGATCCATGCTCAGAGTGGCAATGCGGGCGTCCAATTGTGCGCGATTGTAGCAGGAGTTGTAGTTGGTGTCGGCGAAAGCTCCAACACAGGTATCCGATCCGGCATAGCGGATGTTGGCGTAATCAAACGCGGCGCTGCTGCCTTCGCGAAGTACAATCCCCCACCAATCGCCTGGATTGGCGGTGTTGTCGCCGTCACTGTCGGAATTATCCTTGCTGCTGGTAAAGACCACAGGAGCGCTGCTTGTGCCCACAGCGGAGAGATTCCCTTCGATGATCAAGCCAGTGCCCGGACCGCCAAATTGCACCACTGTGCCAGCTTCAATGGTTAAGGTTGCTTCAGAAGCTACCGTAACAACACAGCTAGGCACTTGATACACATTGCCGGAGCTCCAATTTGTATCCTCACTGATAAGCGGAGAATCACAAACATTGACTATCTCATGCAAAGAAGATGCGGGTTCCCGACTCAGACTTTCTGAAGAAACCGGAGTAACCGGTGAAACCGATGAAAGGCAGAAAGCCATCATCAGGATTGCCGTGACCGCCATTCTGTACAGTCTGATTAGGTCTATTTTTGGGATTGAAAACGGGATTTTCTGCGATGGGTTCTTCATGATCGTCCTTTCCTGTATCGGAGCCTATTAAATTGTAAAGAGATGCTAAAGAGATCGGGCAGCCAGAAACAGGAAGAGAATCGGGGATTCCGTTTCGGGATGCTTGTGAAAATTTTAACATGAAAATTGATAATTCGTGGGAAATTGGGATCAAACTGTGCAAACTGAGCTGTCATCAAGAAAAAAGAACAAATACCCCCTGCGGGTATTCGAATCGACCACAGTTCTCGCCGGTCTCCAGATACCCATCCACTTCGTGGTGGGCAAAGCTCGCGCGAGGGGGTTGACCGCAAGGTCTCCGTTGGGAGGGGTAACCCCTTGGGCACCACTCTCTTGAGAACCGTGGTTACCCGCGCTCGTAACCGGGCAGACACAGGGGTCTGCCTCTACCCGGAAGTATCCTTGTAGGGGTCACCCCTTGGGAACCACCCTCTTGAGGGCCGTGGTGACCCGTAAAAAATTGCCGGATTGATCCCCGCAAAAATTCACGGGGCGGGCAGCGCAATCCGGCCTACGAAATTAAAAAAAGCGGGCGATCGGACACCTGTACCCCCTGTGGGTATTCGAACCGACCTTATTATAAAAAGCAATACCCCTCTCTCGAGGGGTATTTAAGCGGGCGATCGGATTCGAACCGACGAATGTTAGCTTGGAAGGCTAATGCCTTA
>CAYRYL010000068.1:0-6073 GCA_964428425.1 uncultured Anaerolineaceae bacterium
AAGCTGGTGGCGTACATCATCAAAGCCACCGCCGTGATTGCCACGCCGGCAGCCAGGATCTGGTAGACCGTTTCGAAAATGCCGGTCAGGTCAAGCGCGAATGGAAGGATCACAATCTATTAGCTCCCAAGCCTCTTTTCAAAGAACAAAGCCGGATCGGAATTAGGGAAGTATTGATCCAGAAAGCCACATTGTTCATAGCCGCATTTGCGTGCCAGGCTGATCGCGGGGAAGTTGCGCATTGGAATCTCGATCAGGACTCTGTCAAGCTTCTTTTTAGCTGCCCAGTCCTCGCAGGCGGCAAGCATCGTCGTCGCCACCCCATTAAGGCGCACCTCAGGCGTGACCACCAGGTCGCAAATACGCGCGGTCTTCGGAAGAGTCTTGGCTTCGAGCGTAACATACGCCACCAGCAGGTCATCCAGCATGCCGGCGTAGATCAGGTCGGCGTCCGCCCAGGAACGCAGCAGCGCATTTTCATCACGTGGATATTTGATGGTAACTTCCCGCGGCAATTTCACCCGCTGGAACGTCAACCCCCACCCCAATGGGTCTGGGCTGGTTTGCAAGCGGTATGAATAAACCGTATTGACGCGATGATCCATCGCCATCATTTTTTCCATGTGGGTGCGGGTTGCCATCAGGATTTTCAGTTTTGCCATCGTTTCCTCTTATTCGTTCGCTGTCACATTCACAACAATAACACACGTTGACGTTTCTTTGCCTTCATTATCCAGCGCAACCAGCCGCAGCATATAAGGTCCGGCTGCCAAGTCGCTGGTATACCAACTGCCGAGGTTCTCATCCATGCGCACACCACTTCCGGCTGCAATCGTTTGCCAATTGGGTTCGCCCATCGTTGAAAAATCATAACGATACGATCCCAAAGAAGGCGTATTGACCGATCCGGTAATTTCAACAACACCGCTCACTTCCCCATCGTGCACCGGGCTTTCAATCTCCAGCACGTCGTTCACGCACTCGGAGATAATCCCCTCAATTTTCGCCTGGGGATAAAGCGTAGGCGTTGGCGTGGCGTCCGTTGGGACCGGTCCGGGCAGGGTGGTGGTGGGAGTTGTGAGCATTTCGATCGTGGGAGTGGCGAAACTAGCTTCTTGCGAAAGTTCGCCTGCCAAAAAGGTTGCCACCACAAATTCCATTACGGTCATCAGCCCCACCAGGATCAGGATCGAGGCGGCAGCAGTCACCTTACGCTGCGCGGCTTCGCGCTCCAGCCCAAAGATAGCCGTGCGTTTTTCTTCCAGTGAGATCACAATCCGCCGCAGGTACACCACAGCTACGATCCCGAGTATCAGGTAAATCGGGACCTCAAAATCCGCCAGGAACTTGATGACGTATTCCATCTTGCTTAACTACTAAGTTTTAAAGCCGTTGCAAAACACCCTTGATAAGTTTCATCAGGTTCGGGGCAATTTGGTCGCCGACCTCAAGCACCTCTTCGTGAGTGGCTTTATTGGTACCGTCGGGGTCGATCTTGTTGGTGATGGTGGCAATCCCAAGGATAGCCATCCCGCTGTGCTTGGCGACGATCGCCTCCGGCACGGTGGACATACCCACTGCGTCCACGCCGACCATTTTGAGGAAACGGCAGTCAGCCGGGGTCTCGAAGGAAGGACCGGAGAGGCAGACATACACGCCCTTTTTGAGCTTCAGTCCGAGCTCAGCGCCGGTTTCTTCGGCGAGTTGGATCAACTCCGGGTTATAGATGGCGCTCATGTCGGGGAAACGCGGACCGAACTCGTCCAGGTTGGGCCCGCGCAGAGGATTCTCGCCAGCCATCGGCAGAAGCGCGAGGTGGTCCTTGATCAGCATCAGGTCGCCGGGGTGAAAATCGTAGTTTAGCCCGCCGGAAGCATTGGTGAGGATCAGGGTCTTGATGCCCAGGCGCTGCATCACGCGGATGGGCAGCCCAATCTGGGAGATGGAATGACCCTCGTAGTAGTGCGTTCGCCCTTGCAGCACGAGCACCTCTTTGCCTTCGAGTTGCCCGATGATCAGGCGACCCTTGTGCCCCGGGACGGTTGAAACAGGCCAGTGGGGGATCTCACGGGTGGGGATGATGGTGGGATTTTCCACGGAATCTGCCAGCTCACCCAAACCCGAGCCCAGGATAAGGGCGATTTGGGGCTGGGTGTGGATGCGCGCCTTGACGGCGTCTGTCGCCGCGTCGATTTGTGCGATGGTGATAAATTCAGCCATTAGTACCTCTGGTATTTGTAGTTGGATTATTATATCATCCGTAGAGATGCCTGCCCATGCGAGTGATCGATTACGACATGGTTGTTCACCTCATAAGAAAGATTGGTTTGCAGGTAAACCAGGTCTTTGGAGATGATGTCTCAATAGGAATATTCTCGAAAGGGATTCGGTTCCAAGAAAATATCATTTTCTAATTTATCATAAATATCGCTGAAATTGGTTTACAATTTATTGCATGGATCGCATACAAAAAACACCCTTCCTTCAAACCCCAGACGGGCGTGAAATAACGCTCTACACCCTCACCAACACCCATGGAACCACCGTTGGCATCCTCGACCTTGGCGGCACGATTGTCAGCCTGCAGACACCTGACCGTTCCGGACAATTCGAAGATATCGTCCTGGCTTATCACGATCCAGAACAATATCTCACAAACCCCATGTATTTCGGCAGCCTGATTGGCAGGGTCGCCAACCGCATTGCAGATGCCAGTTTTTGGCTTGACGACAAGAAATACACCCTCTCAAAAAATGATGGTCCCAACAATCTTCATTCTGGACCTGATGGCTTCCACCTGCGCCTGTGGCAAGTGGAAACCTCAACGGCAGAAGATTCCGCCAGCCTGACTCTCACCCTCCTTAGCCCTGAGGGCGATCAAGGCTACCCCGGCGAAGTGATTGTTTGGGTTCGCTACACCCTCGATGATCTCAACCGGCTATCCATCCAATACCGTGCCCAAACCACCGTTGCTACACCTCTCAACCTTACCAACCACGCTTACTTCAACCTTGGTGGGCCAGCTTGTGAGGACATCCTGTACCATACCCTTTGGATCGACGCGGATCACTTCACAGCCGTAAACGATACCCTCATACCGCTTCATCATCGATCTGTCGCAAAGACGCCTTTCAACTTCAGAGAGCCCAAATCCATTGCTCCATCCATCTTCAAAAAAGACGTGCAGCTGAGACGCGGAAACGGCTTTGACCATAACTGGGTACTGAACCATCCCTTGGGCCTTTCCAGGGCAGCCATCCTCTCCGAGCCGATGAGCGGCCGCCAGATGACCGTCTGGACGGATATGCCCGGGTTGCAATTCTATGCGGGCGGCGCGATCAACACCACCATTCCGGGTAGATCAGGAAGTCCGTACCCCAAACATGGCGGACTCTGCCTGGAAACCCAATTTCCACCGGATGCCATTAATCGTCCTGACTTCACCAGCCCGGTTCTGTTTCCAAGGCAAACCTACCAGCACGAAACCGTCTTCGAGTTTTCAGTCATCCAATAAACCGGACCTCTGTTACCCTTCACTTTGTTGCAGGAAAAGGCTGCGCGAGGTTGTTGACCGGAGGTCTGTCATTATCATTGCGGATGGACCAGAGGCCCATCCCTACGGTGGGGGCGTGATGTTAGGAGTCTTTGTAGGGCGTGTCATCGTGCTCGAAAAGTATACGGAGTTCAACCTGATGTAAGAAACCTACTTCCGGCAAAGGTCCTTTTATCCAAGATTTGTAATGTCAAGTTCATCCCCATAGGCTTTGCTCAGGAGCAGGAAAATGAACAACAGCTACGAAAATATTATCTGAATTGAACCATCGATAGTAGAACTCCAAGGCAGGAATGCAACCGGGCCTGTAAAAAAATTTACTTTGTGATGAATGGCAGGTAAAGGAACAAACCCGGGTCGAATTCATATGCACCCATATCGCACCTCACCAAGCCATTCCTGTCACCATCAAGGGGACGTGGAAACCCTCGCTGGTCAAAGGGTGGGCAGACTTCTGGGCTGCCCGCGTCGATCGCAGGGCTACCATCTACCAGGGCGTGTGTCTTCGTAATGCCACCATTATCAGCTAAGCTCTGCAGCATTGGGTCAAGATTAATATTACCTGTTCCACCCCAATTTTCATTTCCCTGAATATCACTGTAATTTATGATCACCGAGCCCCCCGTCGAATTGTAAATCTGGTCAGGTGTGTTCCCCCAGAGGATCGAGTTTGTAATTGTGGGGCTGCTTTGGTAGATTATGATCGCACCACCGGTACTTAGTTTAGAAACATTCCCAAAAAAGGTGTTGTTGATCAAGATGGTATTTGAGTTATTATTAAACAACCCACCTGCTTCATTTGCTACATTTTCAGACCAAGTGACATTTGTGAGTGTAGCAGAGCTGTCAGCGTTACTGTACAACCCTCCGCCTTTGGTAGCAGAATTTGCAGAAAACAGGATATTGGTCAGATTGATATTGCAATAACTTGAGTATATGCCTCCGCCGTAATAGGCTGAGTTTCCTGAAAATGAGACATACGTAAGAGACGGGCTGCTTGAATCAATGTACATTCCACCGCCGTAAGACCCATAGTTGTCGGAGAATGAAACGTCCGTTAGTGTGAGACTACCAGAGAGATTGTGGATCCCTCCCCCACCACCAGACGCTGTGTTCTCAGAAAATAAAACTTCTGTCAGAGACGGGTTGCTTGAATCATTGTACATCCCACCGCCGAAAGCCGCAGCAGAGTTGCCAAAAAATGAAATGGTCGTTAGTACGGGGCTACTAAAGGCGTTGTACATTCCTCCACCTGCGTACTGGGAGATATTTCCATCAAAAGTTACATCCATTAACGTTGGGTTGCTGTTGTAGTTATTCATCCCTCCCCCATAACCGTATGAACCTCCAGTGGTAAAGTTGCCAATAAATGCCACATGTGTGAGTGTTGGGCTGCTATCCATATTCCGCATTCCGCCACCAGATTCAGCTGAGTTAGCGCTGAAAGTGACATCCATCAATGTGGGATTACTGTTAGTAACATTTAAGATGCCACCACCTTCATAAGCAGAGTTTCCAGAAAAGGTGACATTCATCAAGGCCGGGCTGCTGGCAGCGTTGTACATTCCAGCGCCATTTATTGCTGTATTTCCCGAGATGATGATATTTGTCAGTGTTGGGCTGCTAATGTTGTTATAGACTCCCGCACCAGCATTTTGCGGGTAACCTCCATCCATCGTGTACCCGTTGGTAATGATAAACCCGTCTAGAATCGCTGTTTGATCCACACTACTCCCGGTCACTATGTGGCGACTGTTGTCAGTTAATTCTCCTTCTATCCCAATATCTCCGCTTAATGTCGTGGGGTTCGTCTCCCAATTTCGTCCATCCCAATCCCCGCCAGCCGCTGGAAAGCCACCATAAATTGCCACGCCTGTCTCTAACAAAAATGTAGAATCACGATCGGATTCGGTCGTGGGATAGTAGGTTCCAGCCGCCACCCGGACCTGATCGCCAGACCCGGCTAACAGTAAGGCAGCTTGCAGGTCACAGGCATCGGTCCAGGTTGAGCAATCCCCAACAGCAGCTGGTTTGACGTACAAAATGCTGCCCTGCGTTTGAGAACTTTTGAAATTGGCTGAAGCAATTTCCCAGCCATTGATTATGAAAAGTATAGATGCGATTAAAAGGATGACCAAAACTTCACGTTTGGGTTTCATACAAACACCTCCCTAAACTCTGAATGTGCGGAATCAACTGGAGAATGCCACAAACTATGAATAAATCATTGTTAGCTTCTTGAATGAAAACTCCTTGGTGATAAAGGATGTAATCTGGTGGATGTCTTATCATATTATATACATGTTTTGTTGTTTGGTTAAAGTATTTTTCGCTTCCCAATTCTCACTATTTATGAATTTCCGCAGTTCTCGGAGGTCCCCAGACACCCTCCACTTCGTTACGGGCACTGGCTGTGCGAGGTCTTAGACCGCAAGAACTCCATCAAACATTGCGGATGGACCAGAGTGTATAGTGCATAGAGATAGGTAACACACTGTGCAATGACATAGGTAACACTTT
>CAYRYL010000069.1:0-5712 GCA_964428425.1 uncultured Anaerolineaceae bacterium
TCGCCTGTTTCTTTTTTGGCTCAAAGTGTCCAATATGTTTGACAATCCTACAATAAGCCTATTCTCGAAAATGTTCTTTGGCTCCACCCAGTTCACCTCAACCTCACACCAGAGAATCAAGGTGCGATGCTCAGTTTATTGCGCCGATAAGTTCTTTCAACATCCGCGAATCCCCTAAATTTCCTCCCCTAAGATTTCGGTTTTGGTTCATCAAAAATGGATTATGATCTCTTAGCATAAGGAGATTATGGAGACTTCACTTCTGAAGTCGCTTTTTTTGTAGCGGGAAAGGCGCAGGTTGCCCTCAGTGTTCAGGAGGTCAGGATTTTCACATCGAGCAACTCAGTAAATTTCTGGATGTAAAAATCGGCCCGCGCGTTCTTATCGTAATTGAAGGCAATCGTAGCCATGCCAGCCTTGCGCGCACCGCTTAATTCAGAGGCTTTATGTCCCACAAAAACGGATTCTTCCCGGCTCAGCCCCACTTTCCGGTAGGCTTCCTCATAGATCAACGAGTCTGGCTTACGCGTGCCAATCTCTTTTGAACTGATGAAAGAATCAAATACATCCCCAAAACCGCCCTTATCAAACCAGCTTAGCTTGACCTGAATGGGCGTAGCGGTATCCGAGATGATTCCCAGGATAAAGCCCTTCTTTTTCAGCGCCTTCAGGGTTTCCGCTACCCCATCGATAATCTCTACGGTGGTGGAGTCCAGCAGCATGGCGTTCACGCCCTCAGTCAGAATTTCCGGATCGGTCACGCCATACAGGCGGATGACACGCTCATAAAAATCGTAACGATCTATGCTTCCGTGAAAAGCCATGTCCTTCAGTTTTCTTTTTTCTTCCTTTATGTTAGCCACGGCATGCAGATGGTGCCGGGCAATAAAACGCCGCATGTGAATCCCTTTGCGCGGTTTCTGGTAAAGAATGTTTCCGGCATCAAAGAAAATACCCTTGATTTTGCAATCCGCAACAGTTGTGCGCGTTCGGGAGTCCTCACGAAGCGCTTTTTCCAGGATGGGAAGCAGTTCGTGCATGTCCTGGATCATGGCGTCCGGCTCTGCCCCCAGGTCAGGATACCCTTCATCAAACGGATGCTGTATTTTAATGGACAGCCGAAAACCAGCCCGTTTTGAACCGAGAATATCACGGTTGATCTTATCACCCACAAATACTATGCTGCCGGTGGGTAAATTAAGCATGCGGGCAGCGTGGTAGAAGATCGAAGGGTCTGGTTTTCGACCGCCAAACTCAGAAGATAGTACAACCGGGGATAAAATGGAATTGATACCGTAACGCCTCAGGTTAAAGGGCACTTGGGTGAGACTGTGAGTGTTGCTGATGCAACCCGTCAGCAGCCCCATCCCGCGGATCTGTTCCAGCACCCAGGGAATCTCCGGCCGCAACTCGCGCAGGAAATAGCGGGTTTCATGGATGAAGCTGAGCGCTTCGGCGATCGGCGCCAATTCGGCTTCGGAAATACCCAGGTCGGCAAAGACATATTTTGCCCAGATTTGATCAGACGGCAACTCGATAAAAGATTGCTGATTCCACTTCTGATAAGCGGCGATGCCGGAAGTGATGCGTTGGCAAAGATGTTCATCATTCTCATCCACGCGGATGCCAGCTTTGGTGAGACATTCGCGGAAATGATAAGTGTTCTTAAGACGCAATTCCGGGCTGGAATGGTAGGTTTCCAGGGTCCCGCCAACATCAAAGAATACAGCTTTTAGTTGCATGCTCATCTCAATCTGGGCCTTATTACTTATCCCCGGTCTAAATCCTACTTGGAGAGCAGGTTCAGCGCGTAGAAATCACGGAACGCTGTTATGTTCTGATAGACGTACAGGTTCTCAAAATTCCAAACCTTGAGGTCCTTAAACGGCAGGGCATCGGCGATTGGTTCAATACCCGGGATCGAGGAATACTGCCCGACCTGATTCCACGGAGCAAAACCTTCCGCGCTCAGGATGAACTTGATGAACAATTTGGCTGCATTCGGGTGCGGCGCTTGGTTGATGACGGCAACGTAATTGTGCTTTTGCAAGCCCACAACCGGATTTAGCGTTTCGCAAGGTGAGAAGGCTGCTTCACCTTTCAAGACGGCACGGTATTTGGATAAGGGCATCCAGCCAATATAGCTATCGGTCATGCCCAAGCTGCCCACTGCTTCCACGGTTTCATCGCCGCCCGGCGTGCCGATAGGCGAATTCTGTGCGAACTTCTTCAGCCACAACCAGCCAGCATCCGGGGTATCCTCTTCGAGGACAGGATCTGTGCCAAAGTATTCCTTGTAGGCAGCAGCTAATTCTTCCGCATGAGTGGTGGCGCTAATGAGCATGCCCAGATCTTCCGCACTGTTCAGCGGATCCTTGATGTAAATCTTGCCGCTCCAGACCGGGTCTGTCAGAGCCCACCAGTTGTCAATCGGACATGTATCGTTCAACTCGTTGTTATACACCCAACCAAAAACCTCGGTGTTGGTTGTCACGATCGGTTCCTGAGATTCCGCGGGGATAACATCCACCAAATCATCCGGGATAAATTTCCACAGGAATTTGGCAGGCATAAATTCACCCTCAATATCTGGCCCGCCAGCGCTGAGCCATACATCGCCGGTAAACGCGCCGGCGTTTTGCTCTTCGCGCACCTTGGTGATTACATCCGCGCCACCCATATCCAGAGCTTCGATCGTGATCTCCGGGTAGAGCGCCGCAAAGGCCTCAGCTGCAGAGGCTACACGCGAGGAGTTGGCATAGACGATCAGTGAACCCTCAAGTTTGGCAGCGGCTTCAATGCTTGCCCAGTCCTGAGCTTCAGGGGTGTAATCTCCAAGACCTGCGGCCTTAAGCCATTCTTCCTGTTCTGTTAGCTCCGGTTCAGGAGTATTCTCAACAGGAGCTACCGGTTCTGTTGCCGGATCGCTAGCCTTCGTCGGATCGGCTGGGGCAGGCGCTGCAGTAGGTTGCGCGCAGCCCGCCAGCAGGATCATTACTACAATGAGTGCCAATAAACAGTGCATTTTTTTCATTTCTTTCTCCTTTTTATCTCTCTCAAAATTTTTGGCAAATTCTCTGGTTCGAATAATTGTTTTCATTTTGACTTCATCTGCACCTCCGGGTTTGGATGGGCTTAACAGATATACTCACACACTTCAGCGATAAGGGGCTAACCAATAAACCTCTATATCCCTAAGCCTTTTTGTAGAGTGCCTTTCCTGAAGCGGCCAACCAGCAGGTTTCCTATCATGATCAAGGCAATTAACAGGATAATCACAGCGTCTGCTTGTTGCTCGCTGCCATTTTCGGTGTAACGCATGGTAAGACTGGAAAGTACCTGGGTGGCAGGGGTCACCAGCAGGATGATCAACGACAATTCACGCATCGTCGATATGAAAGTCAGGAGAAAGCCAGAAACAAATCCACCGCTGGTGAGCGGAAAAATGATCCGGTAAAAACGCCGCCATGCATTTGCACCCGCGATGGCAGCTGCTTCTTCCAGTTCGCGGCCGACCTGCAACATGGAAGATACGCCCGTCCGGCTCGAGAAGGGCAGATTCTTCGCTACCGAAACCAGCACAAGCAAGGCAAAGGTCCCATACAATGCTGGAATGATGCCTACCGGTCTTGCGAACATTGAGATGTAAATTGCCCCAAAAGCAATGCCCGGAATGACATAAGGGACAAATGCAACCTGCTCAATCACCTTTGCCAACCAGGTGTTCTTCCCTTTGACGATGGAATAGCCCAAGATGACGCCCAGCATGGCTGTGATGAACGAAGCGGTAACTGCCAGCCGGATCGAATTCCAGGCAGCTTTAAAAACCTGCGGGTTTCGGAAGATGCCTGGCAAACCGTCATTAAAATTCGGGTCGCTCGCTCCAATCCAATGATGCAAGGTGAAGTTGGAAAGACTGTATTCACCTGAACTCTTCATGAAGGTATTCAACAACAGCAAGACGAGCGGAAGCACCGCAATGATGAACTGAATGAGAACCACCAACCCGGTAATGGGCGCTTTCCACTTGCGAAGATTGGTTTTCCGAATGAAGAGCCCCCTGCCTCCGATCGTTTCAAAGCTCTTTTTCGTACCAATCGCTCTCTGGTTGATAGATATACTGATCATTGCAAGTAAGATCAACATGATAGCCAGAACGAATGCATCAGCGGTATCACCAATTTTTATAGTAGAACGGATCATGGTGGAAAGCGTGTAATAACGAACAGGAACGCCCAGGACGTTAGGGCCTCCAAATGTGCCCATCACACGTGAGAATGTCATAATGAAACCAGAGAGAATGGCTGGAAGGATGATCGGAAAGGTAATTCGACGCAGAATTCGCGCCCGGCTGGCGCCCATCATTGCGGCTGCTTCCTCAAGATTCGAATCAATCGAAATCAACGCCGTGGAAACAAAAAGAAAAAAGAATGTGTAATAGTGTAAGCCGCTGCTGATGATGATGGGAACCGGCCCATAAGCCAACCAATTCGGCGGTCCCTGGCCAAATAGATATTCCAGCAAGCCAGGAGTGCCTCCCATGGTTCGGTTCTTGAACAGCACCGTCCAAGCCATGGCGATCGTCCACGAGGGCATCATATATGGCACAATTGCCAGGTTGTTGATAATGTTTCTGCCGGGCATATCGGTTCGAACCACCAGCCAGGCCATCATTGCACCCAGGAAAAAGGCGAACAGCGTAGCGCCAGCCGAAACAACCAGCGAGTTCCGTAAAGGCGTGTAAAGAATAATCTTACTGATCTTAGAGAACAACATGCGAGTCCAGTGATAAAGAGTAAAATCACCCTGTTCCACACCCTCTAACGTCATCAGATCTTTCTTCTCGACCGTCAGCGTTGTTTCAACCATTCTGCCCAACGGAATGACAATCAGATAGACCATTAAGATAAGCATGAGGATTGCAAGAAATACATGCGGAGTGGCCAACCAACGAAAGAACCGGCGCAACAAGACAGGAAAGGACTGTCCGGCAGGTATGTTTGTGCCTAGTTTCATGCGTTTCATGGGGTGCTCCTTAGGCCGTTGAGAGTGCGTCCAACCAATCGCAATTTATCGTGAAGATGTCAGTTAGGCTTTCATAATTGGAATATATGTAAATGCAATTACATTTGCAGATTTTACAGCAAAAATAATATTTTTGCAAGTATCCATTCTCATTTAGAGTAATGAGGATTCTTCAAGCCTGCATCAGAGCAGTACTTGATAACATCCGCAGCAAGTGACAGATAGCCCGGAGCCTGGTGAGGATGGATTTGGATTGAATCCTTTTCTATTTTGATAAATCGAAAGTTAGTTTGTCAACCTGCGCATTCTTGGGATCGATGCATTGAATTCTTTCAAACGCGTGCACGTCCACGTTCGATCCTGCCATCGAGTTTGGGCGAACGGGGAGGAAGAACGGATAACTTCATATCCAATTGCTAACAGGGTTCCTTATTCACCTGTCGGCAGAGAATACAGCTCCTCGATCGTCATGCCAAAGGTGTCTCTTACGTATTGCACCATCAGGTCCACGGAGTGTTGATAAACGTCCTCGATCGCAGGGTCGTTGTAGGCTTTGATGAAGTATTCCTCCACGGTTTTGTCATTGTAACTGCACCAAATGTCGAGATGCTCGCCCGTATCAATATAATACTAAAAGCTACCACCGCCCTGGCTGTTATCGTCCACGCCGGCGATAAACTTCCTTTC
>CAYRYL010000070.1:0-1183 GCA_964428425.1 uncultured Anaerolineaceae bacterium
GAAAGACTGAACTAGTCCTCAGATTAGCGTGAGTAGTACTCAACAACCAACTGCTCGTTGAGATTGCCATCAATTTCTGAACGTTCGGGGCTGCGCAGCATCCGACCAGTTAGATTGGTCAGGTCACGCGCCAACCAGGTGGGAACAGTGCGACCTTCAGCTTCTTCGCGCAAGTTCTTGAAATAGACATTCTCTTTGGATTTTTCGGTCACGGTGATGACATCATCCACCTTGACACCAAAAGAATGGATGTCAGCGCGTGTACCATTCACCAAAAAGTGACCGTGGCTCACCAGAATGCGTGCCTGTGCGCGGCTGGCTGCAAAGCCAAGCCGATAGACAACGTTGTCCAGGCGGGTTTCAAGGATGGTTAACAGGTTGGGACCTGTCTGACCGCGCATGCGCAGAGCCTCACCATAAAAGCGGCGGAACTGGCGCTCGAAAATACCGTAGACCCGGCGAACCTTCTGCTTGGCGCGCAATTGTTTACCATAGTCAGATTCGCGTCCAGGGCGACCGGCGTTCATTTTTCCATGCATGCCAGGGGCATAGCTGCGCTTCTCGAAGGAGCATTTCGGAGTATAACAACGCTCTCCCTTGAGGAACAACTTCTCGCCTTCCCGGCGGCACAAACGACAAACTGCTTCTGTATATCTTGCCATTTTAATAATTTCCTTTTTCTTGTTTACACGCGGCGTTTCTTGGGAGGTCGGCAGCCGTTATGGGGCACAGGAGTTAGATCTGTGATCATGCGAACACGAATGCCCAAAGATTGGACTGCACGAATTGCAGCTTCCCGACCAGGACCGGGTCCCTTGACGAACATTTCAACTTCCTGAAGACCCATTTGTTGGGCTGTCTTCACGGTTTGCTCGGCTGCCATTCTTGCAGCAAATGGGGTGCTCTTGCGCGATCCTTTGAAACCAGCAGACCCTGAACTGCCCCAGCAAATTGTATTGCCTTGCAGGTCCGTGATGGTCACGATGGTGTTATTGAAGGACGCAAAGACGTGCACCTGTCCTGTCGAAATCTGGCGCTTGACCTTACGCGAAGTAGTGGTTCGCCGCGCTGTACGTGCTTGTTTTGCCATAATTCTTCCTCACTAAATCTTTACATGTCTGTCACAGCAAGCTTCAGGTTGCCGCTGGGGAGAAAGGGAACCCCATCCCAAGCCTGCTGTTCA
>CAYRYL010000070.1:1193-5438 GCA_964428425.1 uncultured Anaerolineaceae bacterium
CGACGGCGTCCGCGACCAGCGACTGTGCGCTTGGGACCCTTGCGTGTGCGGGCGTTCGTGCGGGTATTCTGACCGCGCAGAGGGAGATTTCGGCGGTGGCGCAAGCCACGGTAGCAGCCAATCTCAACCAAACGCTTGATGTTCATCTGGACTTCCCGCCGCAGATCACCTTCTACTTTGACGTTCTGTCCGATGTAATCACGTAGTTTCGAAACTTCGGTTTCGGGCAAATCTTTTACCCGGACATCAGGATCGACACCAGTAGCTGCCAGGATTTGATCCGCAATTTTGGGTCCGATACCAAAGATATATCGTAAA
Organism: uncultured Anaerolineaceae bacterium; assembly: GCA_964428425.1. Lineage (GTDB taxonomy): Bacteria > Chloroflexota > Anaerolineae > Anaerolineales > Anaerolineaceae > Mesolinea. Next base: position 1,512 of record CAYRYL010000070.1, read on the forward strand.
CCGATCTGAATGCGCTTGTTGCGCGGGAGGTCAACACCTTCTATACGAGCCATATTATGATTCCTTATCCTTGTCGCTGTTTGTGGCGGGTATTCGTACAAATAACATAAAGCCGACCGTCTCTTTTGACGATCTTGCACTTGTTACAGCGTTTTTTTATCGATGCTGATACTTTCATCAGTCTTTACTCCTTCTTTTATCCGCAAAGAATCTATTATATCTTTATCGTTCACTCTTGACAAGGTTTTGGCTACAAACTGGTCAAGACCAGCGGGCCGTCCTTGGTTACTGCTATTGTGTTTTCCTGATGCGCAGTCAGTTGTCTGTTTACTGACACAACTGTCCACTGATTACGCAATGTCTTTGTGCTTCGGGTGCCAATCAGCACCATCGGCTCAATCGCGATTGTCATGCCTTCGCGTAGCAAAAAACCTAGCCCTGGCACGCCATAGTTGGTGAGCTGTGGGTTTTCGTGCATCTCACGCCCCACACCGTGACCGGTGTAGGTATGTGTGCAGCGAAAACCGTGGCTTTCCACATAGGCTTCAATCGCCGAGCCAACATCACCGCTGCGATTGCCAGGCACCATCAGTGCTGTGGCTATCTCGAGCGCTTGTTGGGTCACATCGATCAACCGCTGGGCTTCCTCTGAGATTTCGCCGACGCCGACTGTAAAAGCCGAGTCGCCCACAAAACCTTCGTAAACCGTACCGCAATCGACCGAGATGATGTCACCAGCTTTGAGCTTGCGCTTGCCGGGAATGCCGTGCACCATTTCTTCATTGATACTGGTGCAAATACTCCCTGGGAAGGGCACTCCGTTTCCGGGGTCATAATTCTTAAAGGGCGAGTAAACTCCGTGAGCCCGCTGAAAGCTTTCCGCGACCTCATTCAGTTCACCAGTGCTTACACCTGGTCTGATCTCTGCCTTGACCGCTTCAAGGGTCTGCGCGTTTAACCGACCAGCTTCTCGCATCAGGGCGATCTCCGCACCTGATTTGAGATTGATACTGCTTCCAAACATTAAGCCACAGCTTTCAGCAAATCTTCTGTTACTTGCTCAATTTCCTGTGTGCCGTCAATCTCGACCAAAGTCCCTGCCTTGCGATAAAAATCGATCAGCGGGGATGTCTGGTCGTAGTACACATTGATCCGATGTAAAACCGTCTCAGGCTTATCATCATCGCGCTGATAAAGCTCAGAGCCATCCACATCATCCACCCACTTTACCTTGGGAGGGTTGTAGAGCGCATGATAAACGCGCCCTGCGTGGCTCATCCAGCGACCGCTGAGACGCGCAACCAGCACTTCGTTCGGTACGCTGATGAAAGGCACCAAATCGACTTTGCCGTTGATTTCAGCCAGCAGCGCTTCAAAAGCTTCTGCTTGTGCCGGCGTGCGTGGGAAGCCGTCCATCACGGCTCCCAAGGCACAATCCGGTCTTGAAAGGCGTTCTCGTACCATCGCGATGGTAACGCCATCTGGCACCAGTTCACCTTTGACCATAAAACTCGACGCCAACTTACCCAATTCAGTCTCCTGGCTGAGGTTCTCGCGGAAGAGATCTCCGGTCGAAACATGCACCAGACCCAGCTTTGCTGCCAGGATCTTTGCCTGAGTGCCTTTGCCAGCTCCCGGAGGACCCAGCATGACGATGTAAGTGGCTTTCTCGTTCATCTTGTAACTCTCCAACCTAGTTGATCAGCCGATCGTCGTAGCCGTGCATGCGTAATTCGGTACTGATCAATTCGACCGTCTCACGGATGGTTCCAACCACAATCAGAAGACCAGAAGCCTGCATCAGGTGCACACCCGCACTGCCAGTAGGCAGGAAGTAGCCCATGATGTAAGGTAAAACTGCAACCAAACCAAGGAAGAAAGCGCCTGGCAGCGTAATACGCCGTTGAACACGGGTCAGGTAATCCTGCGTGGGTTTTCCACGCACAACGCCTGGGATCTGAGCACCCTGCTTTTTCAGGTTCTCGCCATAGTTCTGCTGCCCGAAGAGTACATCAGTATAGAAGTACGCAAACGCAACCACCAGGACAAAGAACATAATCGGGTACCACCAGGTATCGCCACCAAAGGCCTTGTAGACCCAATTGGAAGCGCTATTAACCCACTTGGTTTGAGCATTGATAAAGAATGAAGACAGAATCGCCGGGAAAGTCAGGAATGACTGGGCAAAAATGATCGGAATCATGCCGGCCATGTTGACCATCAGAGGCAATTGACTGCGCACGGGCATCGACATGCGATTGCCAATGCGCCGCCCGGGGAATAACACCGGGATATTGCGACGTCCACCCTGGACGTAAACGATAGCCAGGATCGTCAACACAAAGACGATCAGTACCACCGCAAACACCCACCAGGCTTCTTTCGCATTGAACATCTGGGCAATCGTGACCGGGAAGCGAGAAACAATACCCGCAAAAATGATCAACGACAAGCCCTGATTACGTAAGCCGTACTCAGAGATCAGTTGACCAATCCAGATGCCAAACATCGTGCCGCCAACCATGCTGATAATTGCTGTAACAGTCGGTAACAGCCTGACTCCAGTGAAGCCCCATTGTTCAATCACGGTGCTGCCGCCCAACATGGAGTTAAAGATGTTGATTTGTCCAAAAGCCGAGAGCAGTGCCATCGGAATGGTCAGGATCACAGTCCATTTTTCCATCCAGATCCGACCTTCGCGGGGATCATCCTTCATTTTCTGCTCAAGCGCAGGGATCACCGGCGTGAGCAGTTGCAGGATAATTTGGGCGGTGATATACGGGTAAACACCCATGGCAAGCACAGAGAATCTGGATACCGCTCCACCAGAGAGCAGATCAAGCAAGTTCACCAGGTTACCGCCAGCCCCAGTCTGCTGCGACAACGCTGCAACAGCGGCACGATTGATGCCGGGAACTGGAATGTTAGCTGCCAGGCGGAAAATTGCCAGCAGCAACAGCGAAATCAACAGCTTGTTGCGGATATCCTCAGATTTCCACAGGTAACGCCAGGATGATCGTTTCATCACTCATCTCCTCTTAGCTACGAAAGTGCCAACGTTTCGATAGACCCGCCAGCTTTTTCAATCTTCTGACGAGCACCTTCAGTCACCTTGTGAGCTTTGAATTTCAGGGCAACGTTGATATCACCACGTCCCATGATTTTGATAGGCATGTCTTTGCCCTTCAACAGACCGGCAGCCTTCAGGCTCTCAGGGGTGATTTCATCACCCGCCTTGAAGACCTGCAATGAGTCCAGGTTCACTTCAGCGTAGCGTACCCGATTGCGTGGGGAAAAACCTTCACCACGCAGGAAAGGTAGTTTGCGGAAGAAGGGCAAGTTGCCGCCCATATGATAGGGGCGCACACCACCGCCACTGCGTGCGTTCTGGCCCTTGGTACCCTTACCGGCTGTTTTGCCAGCGCCGCTACCAGTGCCACGACCGATACGCTTGCGCGCTTTTTTTGCGCCTTCGTTGGGTTTGAGATCGTGTAATTGCATGCTTACTTCTCCTCAGTGTCCGACAAAATCTCCACTAAATGCGAAACCTTTGTCAGCATACCGCGCAGAGCCTCGTTATCCTCATGCTCAACTACCTGGTTGAGATTGTGGAAGCCGAGTGCTTTGAGTGTTCGTTTGGTGCGGACGGTATAACCGATGCCGCTTTTCACCAACTTGATGCGAAGGGTTTTGGACTGATTGTTAGCCATTCTTCCTCCGCTCCCAGTAAGGTGTCACATCCTGAATATCCTTGCCGCGCTCGGCGGCGACGGTGGCAGGCGTTTTCAGCTGGGATAAGGCATCAAAGGTAGCCTGGACGATGTTGAGCATATTTGAAGAGCCCAGGGATTTCGTAAGGATGTCCTTGATCCCGGCAGCTTCACAAACTGCACGCACACCACCAGCCGCGATGACGCCAGTACCAGC
>CAYRYL010000071.1:0-5162 GCA_964428425.1 uncultured Anaerolineaceae bacterium
TGCCGTGGATGTAGAACTCGGTGCCTTGGTTCTGGCTGATCTTGCGCCCGGCATCAACGGCATCCTGCTTCTTGTCGAAGTGGCCGCTGCTGCGGGTCGCGCCGTCTTTCTTGACGTCCCAGCCGCCGTCGGCGTTCGGTACGACATGATGTGATCCTGGTTTCTTTGGCATGGTCGCCTCCTGATTACTTGGTTTCCGTTGAAATGAGTAGCGTTGCCAGTTCCAAAGCATCCACCGGCCAGAAGCACTCTGGTCGCGAGCGGTTGACGCCGGGATGTCCGGCCTTGGGGCGGCAGTTCAGGCCCCGGTCGACCCATTGGGCGGGTATGGCGTCCAGGCCGAGCATTAGCTCTTCACATCCATGAGCGAATCTAAATTTCTCAAAAGAGTCTCTTCAACTGCCTGGGTTGATGCTGACCAAATTTCACTTAGATCAGATGCAACATCCATAGCTTCCCAAGGCATCACAGGGTTCCCCTTGCGAGAGGCAAAAGGACCATCAGACTCTGGCAATATTAATCTTGACGGTATTCTTGAAATTAAGTCCTTTCCCTTTTTCGTTGAAGTCATCACGGGATTGACACTGAAAAAACATTCCATTGTTACAGCATCTTTCAGCTCCGCGATAGATCCGGAAAACCAATGAAGAACAGGCTTTCCGCAGCCAGGGTATTTCTTCAAAATTGAAAGGACTTTTGAGGCCGCATTTCGAGAATGAATGCTGATAATTCGTCCACCAGCCTTTTCGCACTCTCGGATAGTGCTATCAAATATCAACTCCTGCTTGTCCAGAGTCTTTAAATACCTTGTGGAACCATCGATTCCAACCTCCCCAACAAAATAGGATTTCGGAATTGAACTCAATAACAGATCAAGTTCATTGTACTTTTCAACAGCAATTTCAGGGTGTAAGCCAAGGGCAACCTTGATGTTCCCATATTCTTTGAAGACCTGTGATGTTGCTAACCATGCTCGGGGACTCGTGGTAACAGCCAATGTAAATCGGTTTGACTGGTTTACTCGTGCAAGGATATCGAGAGCGTTTGGGTATAAATCAAGGTGCGTATGCAGATCAATCATATCACCCCTTGCGCCTTCAATAGCTGTTCTACCTCTTTAAGTCCCCGCGAAAAGACGCCTTCAAAATTCTTTCGCGTTTGCTGGTCTGCAAAAGATAAATTTCCAGAGATAAGAGAGTGAGTACCTGATTGACTCATCCTGAGGCAGGCATTGGCCATTGCGCCAACATCGTTAGGCCCATGATCCATACCTGCGAATCGAAGGTTGTCAAATTTGTATCCTTTTTTGGTGTTGTCAGGAATGCCCGATTTCAAAAAAGCTGCTCGTCTCACCATGCAGGGAACACAACGACCACAATGCTGTTGCCCATGCCGGGAGTATTTCCCGCAACTGGTTGAGTCCGCGATCAGTTCCTGCAACAGATTTTGATTCTTGCACCGAGCAAGTAATTCACCTTTAGTTTTGAACTGATAGGGAGTAATCAACCGGAAATTAAGATTGAGTTTGTCCCATATATCCTGAATCCCCGCCAAATATACCGGGTGCGTAGTCTTGGTGCTAAAGCTGCCCATACGCCCAGAATTAAGCGGCACATTCAGGCTTATAAAGCCATTTTCAGGAACAAAGATTTCCACAGGAGAGCCGGGTTGCGTTTCAATAGCGGACGCAGCCAATGCGGCGAAGGCAAAAAAGATTATTGATCGCCCTCTTGTCGAACCTTCCGACTCCCCTTTGGGAGGGTGGATCTTGTGGCTCCATTGGAAATGCTCGCTTTGCGGTCTGATTTTTTTTGCAAAATTCCTTTGTGCTTTTGCATCTCCCCTCACAACCTGGGACACAAATATCGGTTTATGGTTATCGGCTGTCAGGTCAATTGCGCCGACCAAGCTGTCTATGCCACCAGACAACAAGGAAACACAATCACAGTCTAATTGCTTTTTCTTCTTTGCGAACGGAGGCATCACACCTCCATCATTAAATGTGAGACACCAGAAGTCTCCTGTAAGAAATCGCAATATCTTTTCGAGTTCTTTTTTTATAGGTTCCCAGGTCGCAGGATTACAAAGATGAACAGTCAGATCTATTTGTCGAGTCCAACCATCTGCACTACTTTTCCTTGTCAGCGTATTGTCAGCCGCAGCGACTGATAAAGCAATTGTGTTAAAGTCCCAAACCGTTTCAGAAGGACGGAGGCCCACTCGCTGAATGTCTTTTACTAGGGTAGATCCGAAGTAGCCGACATTTCCTCTTCGAGGGTTTGAGTATGTCGAGAAATACTTTGTGCCTTCTTCGAGCTGTTGTGGGATAAGGCGTTCCGGTGAGCAAATAATCTTCCTCATATTTCCTCCTCGAACACCTCGAAAGTTATCTTAATAGCAGCTTGAAGAAGCGCGTTCATTTCAGCTTTAGTCGGGTTGGATGTATCCTTCCTAAGTTCTTGCATTTGTGCTGAAATTTCGGATTTAAGATAATCCCGCATTTCATTCATTCTGGAAACGGCTTCTCTTGGACTATACTTGGCACTTTCGAAAAGTTGCCCGATGTCAAGATTGATCCGATTGAAAGCTTCGTTTGCCATGAACAATTCCAACACCGTCCAGATGCTGTCGTTGTCCATATTGACTAAATTGATGTCCGGATTGATCGTCAAAAGTTCAGACATTGCTTGGGCCATGGAATCCCTGCATGACTCCTCTTCGATGCTGCCGCCTGTTGAAATCACCTGATCAATAATCTGATCGGCAACTTCATACGCTGAAAGATTTTTCGAAGTAAGCTGGTTTACCCAATCTCGAACTCCTGCGTCTGAACTGTCGCGAACTCCCTGAAGAAAGTTAAAAAGACCTGCACCAGCAGACGTCGAAGTCTTCATGCGACTTGCAACGTTGGATGCTCCTCCCATGCCCTTACGGGAGTAACTTCCCAGCGACTTTTTTAGCGCAGCTCTGTCACCACCGCTTGCATATTCCCCCATATACCGTCTTGCATTTCCAAAACGACGTGGAGGAGCAATTCCAGAAGGCTGCACGACAGGCTCGGCCTGCTGCGGGGTTTGCTCTTGCTGCGCCCCATCACCAGAAATTTGTTCCAATGGTGATCCGATCTCCGAAGCCACAGAGCTTAACCAGGGAGGGTCAAATGGAACTCCGGCTCCGGGGCCGGAACTGGACGAGGATGTTCCCATTATTTTTTCCTCCCAGTCGTATTGATCGCTTTTTTTACGGTCGCAGGTGAGTTTTCATCCTGCTCCCATCGAGACATTAACTCTTTTGCCCAGGATTCATTTCTTAATTGAGGAATCAGTGCTGGCGGTCTTTTGCTGGCTGGGATTTCGTCGAGCATGGCAATGAAAGAAGTAGCCAATTCTGGAAACGCTTTGGGCAAATGAAGTGTTTGAGCGATGGGCGTCAATTCCCACTGCATATTTCGAGCCCTGCGCTTCATCCTAGTTAAAATCTTTTCAGATTCTGCCAATCCTATGGATTTAATGTTGTTGATCAAAATCGGAATTATTCCAGAGGCTGCACACAAACCGGTCAGCAACTCTCTGCCTTCCGGAGAAAGCTCGTCAAAACTAGCAAGAGATATCGCTTTGTCTCGGCTTAAATAAAGCAACGGTCGCAGATCAACATCAGCAAGGGGGGGATTCAATTTCAGCCAGTCTGCGATAAATGGTGTCTTCCATGACTCATGCGGGAATACGAGGTCCTCTGCCTTGGCAACTTTCTCTTCCAGGTCCTGCAGAACTTTGGGCTTTCCATCCTCACTTTCTCCAACTTGTTTGGCAAAATATTCAAATGCCGAAGCCGGAGCACATCTTTCAAACAACTGAAGCTTTACCAACTCCTCAAATGAGACGCTCATTTCCTGAGCTTTGGCTACCGATTCACGAATAATCAGGTTGTTCAGAAACCTTTTTATAAGCCTTGGATTGCCTGCAATGTGCTCAGAGGTCGCCATTATATTGGCGAGCTGGTCTGCTAAATCGATTTGTGCAGCAAGCTTTGTGGCTGCAGTCCCATAAGCACTTTCAATTACCTTTTTGGTCAGGCCTCCCGCCCAGGATTTTCTGATAGCGCTGACAATCGCGTCATGTCCTTTTGTCTGCTCTTCCTGTGTGATGAGACCGCGACGCTGAGATAGGTCTGCTAACAGCAAAATTAGGTATCCCTTGACCTCGTTGGTTCCAAGACGTGGGACCCTAAGGGGGATTTGGATTAGTTTATCGAAGTAACTGGTAACGAGTTCATCGCTGAGGTCTATATCGCCAAAATGGGACCTTACAGCATTGCGAATCATTTGCTCATCAGCGGCAATGATGAACGCTGTTTGTGGAATGAACAGCAACAACCGCATCGCCTCGAGCGTTGATATTGCTGTATTTGGAAGGCAGCGATCAAGGTCATCTACAAGAACTATCAAGGTTAGATTCAGCTCTTTCAACAACTCTTCAAAGAGAGACCGTAATGCTTCGATCTCTTTCGGGACTGAGTTATCTTCTTTTTCATTTAAGAGCTTTTGTATGTCTGGGGCGACCAGATTATAGGAATCCCTTACCTTTACAAGGTCATCCTGACTCGGCATCCCGCCCTGGCTAAATAATCCACTGACAGCCCCAATAAAAGAACCAACAGGCCCGGCAACCGCGCCACCGGTAATGATTCCAGTAGCAACCGGAGCCATGAACTTTACAGCTCTTAACCAGTTGATGCGTTTGATAAATTCTTTGGCTTTATCAATGCAGGTTTCCCGCGATTTCGACTCTTCTAATATTTTGTCGGCGACCTTTTGGAGAAGAGCCATCCGTGCGTCATCATAACCCTGATATAACCAAGCGTTGAAATTGATAAAGATGTAGTTTTTCCCACCGTCCAAACTTTTGAGTGACTCACCGATCATTTGGACCAAGGATGACTTGCCAGCTCCCCAACTACCCGAAACACCAATGGAAACCGGCTCGCCATTCCCGTCCTTGATCATCCGTGCTGCTGTGTCGGCGACCACCTTGAAGTTCAAAAGGTCCTGAGTTGTTTCTACATCATTCCACATGGCTATTCCTTCATTGCATTCTGGGTGGTCGCAAACTCCTCATCGATCTCGAACAGATCCGGTGTGGAGCGATGGACGCCGATGCCGTGTT
>CAYRYL010000072.1:0-4823 GCA_964428425.1 uncultured Anaerolineaceae bacterium
TTTTGCTCAACCAGGATGGAATTTATAAGGACATTTACGACATCCAGGCTCGGATCGACAGTGCCCTGCAAGAGGAAATTGACAATGTCCGATCAATATAACGAAGAAGAACTGGACGACGTCGTCAACCTGAAAAGCGGCGTAGTTGGGCGGCTTTTGAAGGCGTTAAAACCATACTGGCCTCAGATGCTGCTCTCAATTATTGGCATCGCGATGGTGTCCTATTTGGACGCTTACTATAACATTCTCAACAAACGCATCATCGACGAAGGCATTCTTGCGAATAACCTGCCGGTTATGATCGGTATATTCCGCAACTATATCTTAGTTGTCATAGCACAGTTGGTGGGCTTCTTTATCATGATCTTCATCATGGGGCGGCTTGGTGAGCAGCTACGTTATGATTTTCGTAAGAAGCTCTTCCACCACCTGCAAAGCCTATCGCTCTCATACTTCAGCAAAACCCCGCTGGGCTGGATCATGTCGCGGGTGACTTCGGACACCGAGAAAATGGCTGATCTGTTGACCTGGGGTGTGCTGGATACGGTTTGGGCGGCGACGAACATCAGCTTCGCTGTTTATTTCATGCTCAAATTAAACCCCTCGCTGGCTGTAATTGCCATTCTTTCGCTGCCTGTGATGATCTTCGTCTCGTTCAAGTTCCGCGTGAAGATCTACCACCACTACCGCCAGTCGCGGAAGGCAAATTCAAAAATGACCGCCTCGTTGAATGAAAATATCACCGGCGTCCGAGTGGTCAAAGCTCTGCGACGGGAATCGAAGAACCTGGATGACTTCAAAGTCCTTTCGACAAACATGTTCCAGGAAAGCTACCGTGCGGTCTTCCTTTCTGCCATCTACCTGCCGACCATCCAGACGATCAGCGCGATCTCATTGGTGCTGATCCTCTGGCAGGGTGGAGTTCAGGTGGCAGGTGGAACGATCACCGTTGGCGTTTTACAGGCGTTCATCTCGTACATCATGTTTATGCTCTGGCCCATTCAGGACCTGGCGCGCGTTTATGCCGAAATGCAGAACGCGATCGCCTCCTCCGAAAGAGTTTTCTCACTGCTGGACGTAAAACCAGAAATTCAAAACAGGGAAAACTTATTGAAGGTGGACTCGCTGGTTGGGGATGTGGAATTTGAGAATGTTTCATTCCACTACGAAGATGACGAACCGGTGATCAAGAACCTGAGTTTCTTGATTCCCCAGGGGCAAACCGTGGCACTGGTCGGGACAACCGGCGGTGGTAAGACAACCATCGTCAATTTGCTGTGCCGCTTTTATGAGCCGAGTGAAGGCGTGATTCGCATCGCTGGTCACGACTACACGCAATACGCCACGGAAGACATACAATCCCGGATTGGAGTCGTTCTGCAGGTCCCGCATCTTTTCTCGGGTAGTGTCCGCGATAACCTGCGCTATGGACGGCTGAAAGCGACTGATGAGGAGATTGAACAGGCAGCAAAGCTTGCTGGCGCTCACGATTTCATCGTTGGTTTGGAAAAGGGTTACAACCAAGATGTCGGCGAGGGTGGCAATCAACTTTCTGTCGGTCAAAAACAACTCATCAGCATTGCGCGCGCGCTTTTAGCGCAGCCTGACATTTTCGTGATGGACGAAGCAACCAGCTCGGTCGACACCCTGACGGAAGCCCTGATCCAAAAAGGCATGCACCAGCTGATGAGCGGACGGACCAGCTTCATCATCGCCCACCGCCTCTCCACCATCAAATCTGCCGATATGATCATGGTAATCGATGGCGGGCAGATCATTGAACAGGGAAACCACGAAAGCCTGATGTGCGCGAAGGGGCATTATTACAATCTTTACACCAAGCAATTCCGCCACGATCTGGAAACCAAGTACGACCTGTTTGCGGATCAAAAGCCAGAAGCTTCGGCCGCGTGAGGTTTGGGATGCGTTTCGCTGTAAACTACTCGACTAAACTGGCTGAGCTTGTCAAAATAGGCAAGGTTGACATTGATTTGTTCAAATGCCCTGAGTGGGAGGGGTTGCTCAAGGCTGCTGCGGCGGTCAAGCCCGTCTATTTGCACCTCGATATCACCCTGGGCAGGGGCGACGTTCAGAAACTCGACTTCGACAAGCTTAGAAAAATGCTTGCTGAGACGGCCACACCGCATGTCAACTGTCATCTTTCGGCGACGGCGGACTTGAAGTTGGGAAACAGAACAGACCGAAATAGTCTGCTGAAGCAATGGGTGAAGGAGATCGAAGTCCTAAAGTGTGAGTTTGCTGGTTATCCGATAATCTCGGAAAACCTGCCATTTGAACCGCCTATTCCGGAATACCATCTGGCAAGTGACGCGGAACTGATCAGCAGTGCGATCATTGAGACTGACACCGGCTTGTTGCTGGACATTTCGCACGCCCGCATCTCAGCCAACACTTTGGAGCTGGGCTACAAGGAATATATTGAAAAATTACCTCTGGACAGGCTGCACGAGTTCCACATAACCGGAGTACGCAGGTACCACGGATTTCTGGAGGACCATTTTGAGATGCAGCCGGAAGATTGGGCGTCCACCGAATGGGCGGCAGAGCAGATCCGCTCAGGCGCATGGCGCGAACCGGAGATTGTGGCATTTGAGTATGGCGGCGTGGGGGAATGGTTCTCCTGGCGCACAGACACTCTTGCATTGGAAGAGCAAGTGCCAAGGCTTTATAGGTTATTTTCTGGGGATAAGAAGTAAGGCTAGTTCCTGGCTACCCGCTAAGTTGTTCGCAAGGATGGCAGGCACGGCGTGCCGTGCCCCTACCAGGAACTAATGTTCTCGCCAGTCTCCTTCGTGAGGGGTGACCTTGTTTTCACAGAATGTGTATAATTTTCAATAATGGAAACTCAGTTGAAGCGCCTGAAAAAACCTGGATCCTATTCATGGTTAATCCCTATTGCGATCTTCTTGATTGCCTTAGTCATACGGGTGATCGGTCTCAAGTTTAGCTTTCCATTGCTTACTCATCATGACGAAAAGGCGATCATCGATCCTCTTATAGAGATGAGCAGGAACCACACGCTTGATTCCGGATTTTATGCCAGGCCTAATCAATTCCTGTACTCAACGCTTTTTGGTTATTTGAATCTGCTCAGCAAAGTCCTGTTTCATAAAAATTTTGGCTGGGCATATAGCGAAAACCCTTTATTCTTCTATTTTCATGCCCGTTTAGTGGTGGCTATTTTCGGATCGCTGATACCTGTGGTGGCTTGGAAAATCGGAAAGCAATTTAAAGGAGTCGATTTCTCGCTCGCGGCGGCTTTTCTGACTTGTTTTTACCCCCCATTCATCGTGCACTCTCATTACATCACAGCAGATATCATTATTACGCTTTTCTCATTGGCAGTCATCATGCTTTGCCTCATCTATTTGCTGAAAAAGAAGGCGCTGTGGTTAGTCCTCGCCTGCATGATGGTTGCATTTAATGCTCTCGAGAAGTACCCAGGAGTACTTTCTTATGGTATCGTGCTTGTGACCCTCGGCATCAACGCATTCTCACAACAGACCAGGAATAAACAAAAAATGTGGAGGGATTTCTTCGGTGGAATCCTGATTACTCTGGTTATTGTCGCGCTGAGCATGTTCATTTTTGCCCCGCACCTTTTCTTCAAGTTGGACCTGGTACGGGAAGCATTAATCATCGAAGCACGATCCACGCATCTTGGTGCGGATAATCTGAGTTGGCTTGGTAATATGCACTTTTATCTGAAAGTCTTCATTAATGCTGGTGGATGGATCGTCGCTGGATTTGCTATCGTTGGAATGATCTTCTCTGTTATAAGCAGGCAGCCCGCGATGCTGCTGCTCTACTTCGGTGCTGGATATTGGGTGGCATTAAGTAAGTTAGGTCTTCATTGGGAGCGGTGGTCTCTCCCGATGATGATTACACCTCTCCTTCTTGCTGCCTTGGGAGTGACAAAACTTTGGGAAGCAATCAAGCAACGACAGGTTGTCAAATTTTTAGCATTAATCTTTCTTGGAGGGTTCGGTTTAGTCTATGCCCTCAATGGTTTAACTACTTCAGTTCTTCTTACCTGGCAGGATACCCGTGTTGTCGCCCTTCAGTTTGTGGAAAAAAAAGATATTACTCAGGAAAACACAGTGTCTGAAGGTTACACGCCATTTCTCCCTAGAACTGTTAAAACAATCTTTGACTTTAACTTGGATGAGCCCGGTCAAATCCGCTATGCAATCCTATCCTCTAACATGTATGGGAGATTTGAAGCTGAACCCGATCGATACACATCAGAAAATAAGTACTACGAAAATCTGCGAACCAAGGCATCCTTGATAGGTGAGTTCAAATCCAGTCCGAAACCTAAAAATTCACTTGAACAACTCACCATCCTTGGGGATTTTCTCAACAACTTGATCAAGGGAACAAAAACAACACACACAACTGGTCCAACAATTCAGATCTATCAATTGCCATAAAAGTGAATCCCTGAATTAGACTCTTCACTGTGCCCAAATTTTAGGTTTTTATCAATATTTCCACCCATCTATCCTTGTCCGGGTTTATAATAGTGTTATTGATGTGAGAGAGTGAAATGGAAACTGTTGTGATACTTGAAAGCGAAAGTTTATCTGCAGACGATCAGCCTGACCCTGCAAGTATCAAGGGACTCTCCACTCAGAGGTACTCCGCCGCGTAAATCATCCGCGGGCAAGGGTACTGGTGAGCGAGCCTGTCCCTTGTAATTTTTGCTTTCACCAATAAAACTACATACTGACTGTGAGGTGAGAGATGATCTATTTAAGCAAACTGCTTGATCAAAAAGTTTGGGATGCTTTTGGGCATGT
>CAYRYL010000073.1:0-4702 GCA_964428425.1 uncultured Anaerolineaceae bacterium
AGCCTGGCACCGCAGGAGATGAGGATAGACTTGGCGGTCTTCCCAGCCGCCAATTTGTATTTCTTGTACTGCCTTACTGCAAAGTGCTCTGGAGACTTTGCTTCCAGTTCCTCAAATAATTCATCTACTGGGTTCTTAAAGTTCTCATCATCTTCCCGTGCTTCAGAAGCATCGATCATCTCAAGCAGGGTGGTGAAGTTCTGTTCACGCTCCGGAGCCTCATACCAGATGTAACCGATCAAGGCGGAATAATACAAACGCTCAGCTTTGACCCAGAAGTCTTCGCCTGCTTTTTCCCCTTCACCTTTGGTGTTGATGATGATGGCGTTGACTAATTTGAGAATGTCTTTCTCAGAGTGGATGTAGGCAAAGGGATTGTAGTGCATACTACGTTTGAAATTGATTGTGTTGAGTACCCGGATATGATAGCCATTACGTTTCAGCATGGTTCCACATTCGGTGAGGATTGTACCCTTAGGGTCAGTTACGACGTAACTGGAATGCATTTGCATCAGGTTGGGTTTGACGAAAAACCTGGTCTTTCCTGAACCTGAGCCACCAATGACCAGCACATTCTTGTTTCTGGCAAGTTTTGGGTCCTTGGGGCGACTTTTCATAGTGAGAGATTCCGTCTTGGTGAGAATGATGTTGTTCTTGGGATTCTTATCAATATACGGAGCAATATCCTTAGCCGTGCCCCAACGGGCAGAGCCATATTCAGTACCTTTCCTAAACTTTTTTCTATTTTTTTCATTCACAGCGACAAGGAGTTTGATTAAGCCTGCAAATAGAAACCCAATAACCAGATCTTGAAGAATGAACGACGGCCATGGATGCTGACCGATAAATTTCAGATTTGCGAAGATGGCAAGCATGCGGTCAAGCACATCACCCCCTTGCAGCAGTCTGAAAATCTGGGCGAACTTATTTCCAAAGTAAAAAGGGATCAAGTACATGGCGTTCAAAATCAAGTTTCTGACTAAGCGAGTGTTCATCGGACAACCTCCCTTCTCTGCACTTTTTCAGGGACACGAGCCACCCTTTCCTTGTGTTGAAGCTTTAGCTTCTGTAACTTTTCACGCACCGAAGGACGCTCTTGGATTTTGAGTCGCTTCTTCACAAACTCATTGAAGGCAGTCTGAAGGACGTCTGTGTCTTTACCTCGAAAGAAAACCAAGTAATGAGGGGATTCTTTTGTTCGTTCTTTCTTGATCGCATATTCAATGCCGTATCTTCGGGCGATTCTTTCAAATTCATGAATGTGCTCATCGTGGATTTCTATGTTCGACAGACCAGATCTTTCCTTCATCAGCTTTTTGATGGGCATGCGTCCTTGGTAGGCAGGATGGAGTTGGTTATCCCTTGCTTTTTGTTGTTGCTGCTGCTTTAGGATGTCAAGGTACTTCTGGATTGCCTGGAGGAAGACCTTTCCAGTCATTTTTCCAGTCTGAACAATCAGGGTAATGCTACGTTGTGAAATCTCTTCCTCCATGACTACCTATCTTGCCTGGACTTGCCATACATGTTGTGATTTGCCAAGGTTTTGTAAAAGGCGTTAATTGTTTTGGGAGCGTTGTAGAGTGTGGCAAGCATGTATGCTCTAATATTCTGGATTTTGCTCGTGTTTTGATTCAATGCGTCCAGGACATATTCGATATGCATTGAATTTAGACTCAATAACCTTTCTCTGACCCGCTCAGCTGGAATTTGAGCACCATTGATGCTGAAGGATTTAACCTTTGAGCAGGCAGTCTCGATCATGATCTCAAGGATTTCCGGAGTCATCTCGGGATCTCGGTGGAGGATATATTCGTATTCGATGTTTTTCTTGAAAGTTTCACGAAACTCCATCCATCGATCAATCTCTGAATTTTCATGTTTAGTTATTTTTTGTCGCGATGGTTGGATAGATGGATAGATTCTTTCATTCTTCTCAGTATCGTTAAAATCAGTCTTGTTAATATCAGTCTTAATTAACTCCTTTTTTCGGAAGTCTTGACTTCCCACTTCCGGATCTCCTGAATTCCCTTTTTCAGAAGTCTTGACTTCCTCTTTTAGGAAGTCTTCAGGTTCATCCACCACCGCTCGTTTTTCGACGTCTATTCCCTGGAAGTTCATAACATAAATTTTTGTTGGCTTTCCCATACCTTGCTTGACTCTTTCGATCAATCCAATGCCTTTTTCAGAATCCAGTTCAGCCAGCATCTTGACTGCCTTGTTGTGGCCACAATTCAAGAGTTCCTGGATTTCGAGAAGTGTGTAATAGATATAAATCTTGTTATCGGGGTCCTTCCAGCCACTCTTTATCGACAAGCTCATGCGATCCAGCATCAGGCCATAAAGCACCTTTGCATCGCTTGATAGGTCAGAGAAGGCTGGGTTTACAAATAGCTGTTTGGGT
The DNA here is from genome assembly GCA_964428425.1 of uncultured Anaerolineaceae bacterium. Taxonomy (GTDB): domain Bacteria; phylum Chloroflexota; class Anaerolineae; order Anaerolineales; family Anaerolineaceae; genus Mesolinea. Next base: position 2,402 of record CAYRYL010000073.1, read on the forward strand.
ATGCGGTAAAAGGCAAATTGCTCAGCCTGGTTGCCGTAGTAATAATCAAATGAGATTGGTTTTGAGTTCAGATTACCTCCACCTTCCTATGACACAAGCCAAAAAAGATCGAAAAGAGTCACTCTTTAGGCTAAATCGCTGCCCATCTTTTCAATTATTGTTTCGGGTTCTACAGGGCTAATGGAATTGTCAATTAACGTGTACCCACAACCGAGATCCAAAACCACGCGAACCAAAATATGGTTCGTGATAACCTTGTTTCGGTAGTTTTTACCTTCTGGAATAAAATAAATCTTCTGAATATAGTGCTTAAATCGGAGAACTTCTACGAAGTTACTCGTTGAGCCCGTTGTATTACTACTATAGTCTCGACATGGGCAGTCTGGGGGAACATGTCGAAGGCGTGAACGCTTTGGAGTGCATAGCCAGTTTGATTGAAATGCTTCAGGTCGCGGGCAAGGGTGCTGGGGTCGCAGGAGATGTAGATGATTTCTTTTGGGTCGAGGGCGATCAGAGCCTCCCGGGCTTTGGTGTTGAGACCCGCGCGGGGTGGGTCCAGCACGACCAGGTCGATAGGTTTGATTTGCTTCACGAGTTCGGGCAGTATGAATTCGACGGCGCCTTCGTAGAGGCTGATATGCTCAAACTCGTCCAGGTTACCCGCAAAATCAAAGCAGGCGGAGGGGGAGCTCTCGATGGCGGTCAATTGGCTGGCGTGGGGGGCAAGAAAGCGAGTGAAGAGCCCAACTCCACTGTAGAGCTCGAGAATTTGCAGATTTTCACGCCCCTGGACGAGGGAGAGGACATGCTGAACCATCTCTTCGGCCACAGGCACGTTTACCTGGAAGAAAGACTCGGGCGAGACGAGGAATTCCTTGCCTGCAACGCGATATACCTGGACGTCATTGCCGCCCAAATTGAAGCTGCGACCATCCGGGCTGAGATAGGTCGAGGAGACTGACGACTCAATTGAAAGATCAGGTGGCTCCTCGCTTTCACCCTGAAATACGAGCATAATTTCACCGTCGCTATCAATGCGCATAGCAATGCGTGAGATACCAGATTCGGCTTCCAGCTCAATTTGGGGGAGGAGGTCGTTCAGCTCCTCGGGGATCAGCAGGCATTTTTCAATCGGGATCACTTCCTCTGAGGATGTTTTTTTGAAACCGAGATTTAAGGTTGCATCAACACCTTCGAGCTTGACTGGATGAAATTGGACCTGGTTGCGGTAGCAAAAGGGGGTGGGGCTGGGGAAGATGGGAATTTCCGGCAGGTTGGTGAGCTTTCCGATCCGCTCCAGTTGATCTTTTACGAGTTCCTTTTTTAGCTCCAATTGTTGCGCGTAGCCCAAATGTTGGTAATGGCATCCGCCGCAAATCGAGAAGTACGGACAGGGAGCTTCAATTCGTTCGGTAGAGGACTCGAGCAGCTTTACTATCCGACCCCGGGCAAAGTGCTCCTTCTGGCCAGTGATCTCGATTTCCGCGGTCTCACCGGGCAGCACGAAGGGCACGAACACCGCGCGTCCGTCTGCCAGGCGGCCCAAACAATCTCCGCCATAGACCATTTTTTCAAATCTCACTTGCTCAAGTTCAGCCATGCGTTTATTCTCCAATCCGTTTCAATTAGATTCTACCTTAGTCGGGAATGCAGAGAGGGAATGCATGCGCAGGTCAGCTTCAACCCCTTTCTCAATGCTCAGGGGCAGGCAGAAGAAATTGACCTATGTCAACAACAGATATGATTAAGAATTAGGTCGACGCCCGCTGTTAAGACAAGCATGATTGCTTACAGGTACCGGGCAGACACAGGGGTCTGCCCCTACGCCTTCCATTGCCCTCAAATGCCCAGATGTAGGGGTAACCCCCCGTGGTTACCCGCCTGCATGACGTATATGGAGGTTTAGATCTAGGGGCGTAGCTGATTTGTTTGATTGATGAAAATGTAAATGATCACGCTAAACAAACCGAAAACCTTCATTATCTAGACACCCGCGTCGACCCTACGGGGTGATTGGAAGGGGCGAAGCATCCAAACCGAATTGCTTGTAGATCCTCCTCTTTCAATTAAGGATGCTTCTCCCCTACGTCTAAAAGGATGCGTTCATCTGGTCCCTAGAGGAGATGATTATGATGTTGTGAGTGAATCAAATCAAGGTCAGTCAAATGGCGCGAACTTACCAAAATTGCCAGTTAATGAATAAATCCGGCTTGCGAAATCCATGTGGCTCAGGTATAATGCTTTTCCTATGGGCGGTTAGCTCAGTTGGTTAGAGCGTTGCGTTGACATCGCAAAGGTCGT
>CAYRYL010000074.1:0-4698 GCA_964428425.1 uncultured Anaerolineaceae bacterium
AATGTGTAACCTATGTGTCCGATCACTTGTTACCTATGTCTCCGGTCTATACACAATGGGGAAGGCAATCTCGCGATGACAAGATTGATCGTAATGTGCCCCACCGCAATCCAAAGACACCCTCTTCAGTCTCCCGTCCGCTTTGCGGCGGGAGCCAGCTTCCCCCTGGGGAAGCCCAGGACCTCAGAAGCGTTACGGCACCGACGCAAACTGCTCACGATGACGGAAAATCTGTCACTGTGAGGAGCCCGACAGGGCGACGCGGCAGTCTGAACTATATTCCTTATACGAAATTACCTAGAATTTAGATCGCCGCGGTAGCTACGCTACATCGCGATGACAGACCCCTCAAACCGCTGTTCAGCGGTACAATTCTTGCACCAGCTATAGCTGGAAGGCAACGAGATATGATACCCATCCTGGACATTCTGCCCGTTTTGTCAGTGTACCCCTACGCACTGCTCTATTACGCTGTGCTGCTTTCTTCTGCCGGGCTGGCGCTTTTTGCGTTCAGGCGTGCAAACCCTGCCAACAATCCCGCCTTGCGCAATAGTTTATTGGTCATTTTCTTCAGCCAACTAATCCTGCTGACGCTCAGCCTGATGATCTACCAGGGTTTTACGCAACTCAACCAAATTTTCCCAATCGTCTTTCGCGCGTTAACGTTGGTGTGCATACTCTGGTTTTTAAGAGCGCTTTTCTGGCAACCGCAGGAGCGCCATGGATGGCTGGTCTGGGTACTAACGGCAATCATCCTAACCGCCGCGAGTATTCTCGTACCACTTTGGTTGCCACTTGCGGGTGAGCAGAGTTTCAATGGATCCTGGCAGGACATCATCTGGGTCGGTTTCACACTTCTCACGATCGCAATCGGGGCGATTGTTTACCTGCAGCAAGACCGCGTGGACCGGGCTGAAGGGATCATCATCCTCGTAGTAGCTGCGATCGGCTATTTGCTTTACCTTGCACTCCCCAACGGTGGTAGTTTGCCTGCCTCGGTCATGATCAGCCAACTAATCTACTATCCGCTGTTGATTAGCCTCGCTTGGCAGCGAAAAAAGCCTAATCCAGTCACGCAACCAACAAAAACCACCGCTGAACGGCGCGAAATATCGGGTGAGGTAGCTGTCCGTATGCTGGATGTGAGCCTGCAACAGACCAACACCCAAATCCAACGCAGCCTGACCCACAGCCTTGGGCTCTACCTGCTGGCTGACTTGTGCGGATTCCTGGTTGCTGACAAAGAAAACGAGAGTCTGACACTGCTGAACATGTACGACCTGATCCGCGAGGAATTTCTTGGAACCATTGAATTACCCAACAAGGATTTCCCAATATTAAGCGCTCATCTGGAAGATCGCGAGCCTTTGCTCTCGAATGTGGCAGAAGAACTGGCACAGGAGAAGGCTGCCTTGATGGCGTTGATTGGTTATAACCAGATTGGTAATTTGCTTTTATTCCCGATAAACGCCATTGATGCCCCAACAGGACGTGGGCTGCTCTGCCTGAGCCCCTTTACTGAACGAATCTGGAGCAAAAATGATCTTGACCAACTGAGCCTGATGACTCCAAAAGTCAATGAGATTCTGGATGAAGCCGCAGAGATCGAACAAAAAGCCACCTCCGCCCAACGCTTGCAAGCGCTTGTGAACCGCGTCCAGCGCGACCGGGCACAAACTGTCGAACAATATCTGCAATCACAGAATCTCCTGGTTCGATTACAAGAGGAACTCCATGCGACCGGTCAGACCCACGAGTCCGAAGTGGAATTATGGCTGACACGACAGGAAGCGCTTGAAGATCAACTGGAGGAGTTGCAGAACACCCTTCATCAAAACGAAGCAACCATCGCCCAATCGAAAACCTTGCAACTTGAAAAAGAACAACTGGAGCGTTCCATGGCGCAAAATGCGCTGCAGGTCGAGGGGTTGAGAACTGCGCTTGACCAGGCACGCAATATGCTTGAGCAAATGGACCCGAAAACCCCCACTCTTGACGATAGAGGGCGGGCTGCCAGCCTGAGTGAAGCCCTTAAGAGCATGACAGACGACCTGAAATTTGATGCTGACCAGAAGCAAATCCGTGTTCATGTCGAAAACAAGCTATCGGTTGAACCTGAGATCGAAAATAAAACCCAATTGTTACAACTAGGCAACTCGTTGATTCGCAACGCTATCGCCGTGAGCAAAGCCGGCTCAGAAGTGCTGCTGGAAGTGTTGCCTTCCGAAGATCATCCTGGATTTATTGAGCTTCACGTCAGCGATGCAGGTCCGGGGCTGAAGCCTGAGGATCAGACTGCGTTCCTGAAAACTCTCAAGTTGGACACAGATTCTGTTTTACAAAACTGGGGCGAGGTCGACACGCTGCAAGAGGCGGTTGAACTGACCCAAAACCTGGGTGGTCACTGGTGGATTCACTCCGTGCCCGACACCCTGACCATTCATCGCCTGGCTATCCCACTAATCAACGGTGTTGATACCCCTGGCAATGATCTTGCTAAACCATCTCCGGAAAAGAATTAATCCTATGCGCCTGAAGAAGCATCAATCCATCACTCTCGCGGTCTTATTCGTCACAACCCTGACTTTTGTCGGAGTCATTTTTGCTGGTTTCATCGTGGCGGCCTTGGCGAGCTCCGACACATCCCCGTTTAAGGTCAGTTTCCGGAATTTCCAGATTACTGCGACGCCTTATCAGCCCAATTCGTTTGCGAATATCCTCGAAGATGGAACGATCGAGCTAATCCCCCAACCTGTGCTCACGCCTACGCCTGTGCCCATCATTCCGGTGGGAGAACTGCCGGAAAACCAACTGAACATCCTCATGCTTGGTGTGGATGACTTTGGAGCAAATAATTTCCGCACAGACGTGATCATCCTGGCTTCAATCAATCCCAAGCACAAAACGGTCAGCCTAATCTCTTTCCCGAGGGACCTTTACGTTTCTATCCCCGGATATTGGTCCAACCGCATCAATACTGCCTGGTCGTTGGGCGGCTTTGAACTGTTAGCACAGACTTTTGAAGCCAATTTTGGCATCCGCCCAGATAGGTACATGATGGTCAATTACAATGGGTTTAAGGATGTTGTCAACAGCCTGGATGGGATCGATGTAAACATAACCGAAGAATTGCAGGATGCCTGCGAGACAGACCCCTCAGGCTGGTGCATCCTGGAACCCGGTGAGACACATATGGATGGCGGTCAGGCTCTTTGGTATGCACGATCGCGTAAGACCACCAGCGATTTTGATCGAAACCGGCGCGCACAGGATGTGGTGATGGCGATTTTCCGCAAAGCGGTCAACTTGAACATGCTCATCAGGGCACCTGAACTTTACGGTCTTTATCGGGAATACGTCGACACCGATGTACAGTTGATGGACGCCCTGCCGCTGCTGCCAATGGCTTCTTCCTTGATGAATTCAGAGAATATCCACAGGTTTGCCGTTACACCTCAGATGGTTTCCAACTGGATCACTGCAGAAGGGGCAATGGTGCTGATGCCCGACTATTACGCCATCTCAAACATGCTGAACGAAGCCCTGTATCGCAACCAGTAGTGATGTTTGATGGACAAAAAAGCCCGGTTTCCCGGGCATTTTTGTTTAGGGCAGATTTTCCGCCATGATGACATTTTGGACTGCTTCGCTGATCTTGTAGGCGGTGTCCACGTTGTTCATCGTGTAAAGATGGATGCCACGGATGTCGTTATCGATCAAGTCCATGATTTGCTCGACGGCATAAAAAATTCCGGCGTCGCGCAGAGCCTCAGGCTTGTTGGCATATTTGCTAAAAAGCCTTGAGAGTTTTGCCGGAACGCTCGCCCCAGAAAGTGCGACGGTACGTTCGATTTGCCTGAGGCTGGTGATGGGCATAATCCCAGCCACAAGGGGCACGTTGATTCCATGCGCAGTTGCCAGATCCCGGAAGCGATAGAACGCCTCGTTGTCAAAAAAGAGTTGGGTCACAAGGTGGGTGACGCCGTTAGCGATCTTGTGATGCAAATTACGGATATCTTCTTCCAATGAAGGCGCTTGATAGTGCCCTTCGGGATAGCAAGCTCCCATGAGATTGAAATCCGGTTCACGTTTTTTGATGAAGTCCGCCAAATCACTGGCGTAACGAAAATCATCTTTGGGTAGAACATCCGGACTGATGTCACCACGCAGAACCATCAAGTTCATCACCTGGTTCTCCTTGAGCTTTGCAAGTGTCTCAATAACATCCTGCTCAGTGGAATTAACGCAGGTTATATGCGCAACAGGTTCGATGTGGTAGTTGGTGCGGATCAGCGAGGCGATCTCGACCGTTTTTTCCCTCTGAGCCAGGCTGCCACCAGCGCCGTAGGTGACACTGATGTAGTCCGCGGGCAATCCTCGCAAGCGAAGCAGGGTGTTGTAGATCACATCATAGGAGCTGTCTTTCTTCGGGGGGAAGATCTCCAGCGAGTAGCTGACTTTTTTGTGTTTGAAGATTTCAGAAATGTTCATATTCCGCCTGTTACCAGTTATTTTCCGTTTATTATACATGGATTAGTTTTCCGGGATTGATAATCCCAGGTGGGTAGTCCAGCGAGTGTGATGTCAGGTTCAGGAGCAGAACCTGAGCTGCGCAAAAAAATCGCCGGGTTCATACATCTTGTCTGTAGGATTGTCAAACATATTGGACACTTTGAGCCAAAAAAGAAACAGGCGAAA
>CAYRYL010000075.1:0-4335 GCA_964428425.1 uncultured Anaerolineaceae bacterium
TGGAGTCCCTGCAAAGCAGGAATGAACGCCTCTTTTTGGTGACCTTTCTGTTAATGAATATCTCCGATAACAAGCGCAAACTGGAAAATGATTATTACCAAACCGCTGGCATTGCACAGTCTGCTAATTGCAATCTGCGACCGCTGGATTTTCAACAGGAACGCGGCCTGGCAGCCATGTTACCGCTTGGGATTAACCCCGTTCCGATTGAGAGGGCTTTGACCACCTCCGCCACGGCTATTTTCGTCCCCTTCACCACCCAGGAACTCTTCCAACCTGCACCGGCTTTGTATTACGGCTTGAATGCACTTTCCAACAACCTGCTCATGGCAGACCGCCGCAAACTCAAGACACCAAATGGATTGATCATTGGGACCCCAGGATCCGGCAAGTCCTTTGCTGCTAAGAGGGAAATCACCAACGCTTTTTTGGTCACAGAAGACGACATTATTATCACCGATCCGGAGAGCGAATATGCGCCGCTGGTGAGAGCCTTGCAAGGCGAAGTAGTGCGAATCTCGATTAATTCCAACCAATACATCAACCCACTTGACCTCAACCTGGACTACAGCGAGGAAGAGGACCCGGTCGCGCTCAAGATGGATTTCATCTTTTCCTTCATGGAGCTGGCAGCAGGTCGCAAAAGTGGTCTCAAACCTGAAGAAAAGTCCGTCCTTGACCGTTGCGTCCAGCTGATCTATCAGCGCTACCTGCAGAATCCTATCCCTGAAAACCTGCCCATCCTGGAAGACCTTTACATCCGCTTGATGGAAATGGAAGAGCCGGATGCCAGATACATGGCAACAGTTTTGGAAATCTACGTCAAAGGCTCCTACAAGGTCTTCAACCACCAAACCAATGTGGATACCCAAAATCGACTGATTTGTTTTGATATCCGGGAGTTAGGCAAGCAGCTCAAGAAACTGGGCATGCTGGTAATTCAGGATCAGGTCTGGAACCGGGTCACCCGCAATCGGGCAGCCAAGAAAACCACCTGGTTTTATCAGGATGAGTTCCACCTGATGCTCAGGGAGGAGCAAACCGCTGCGTATTCAGTGGAGATCTGGAAACGTTTCCGCAAATGGGGTGGCATTCCAACTGCCATCACACAAAACGTGAAAGACCTTTTAGCATCACGGGAAATCGAGAACATCTTGGACAACTCCGATTTCATTTACATGCTCAACCAGGCAGGCGGAGATCAGGAGATTTTAGCCAAACACCTGAACATTTCGAAAGACCAATTGTCTTATGTCACCCATAGCGGCGAAGGTCAAGGATTGCTCTTTTATGGCAATACCATCATTCCCTTCACAGATCACTTCCCCAAAGACACCAAGCTCTACCAAATCATGACCACCAAACCGGATGAGGTTTAGAGCGGAAAGGAGCTTGAACATGCAAAAGAAATCCCGATCCAGACCCAAATCTACCTATCAAGACAAACCTGTTTCAGAGGCAGGTACGGTCATGACTGAAGCTGCTCACAAGAATACTGAATCGATTCCAGAGACAGTCAAGAACAGGACTGTTACGGAATCCTTAAATCAGCCCATCTCAGCTATGCCTTCTCCACCAACTCAAACAAAGAATGTTTCTCAAAAGCAAAGCAGAAAGGTCATCACTCAAGATGATGGATTAACAGAGAAAGCTGATGGCGCTCAAGAAAAGGGGTTGACGGCAAAACCTTCAATCTTGCGTTTTGAGAAGGACAGTGAAATCCCTCCATCTCCCTTGAAATTCAAGCGAACCAAACAGATCCAGAACATCAATCGCTTCGCCCAAGTTGCTAAAACACTGGCCAAACCCAAGAATCATACGGAAGAGACTTCTCAACAAGATTTTAACAGCGCCAACGATGTATTGAAGGCTGCGGAAAGCACCGCTTTCAAGACGGGCTCACTGATCCAACGTGTTCAAACCAGACCAATTTCACGCACGTCAATTCCCACCCAACAGCTTAAGGGGCAAAGCCTGAGACAGCAAAGTGGGATTGCTCATTCAGCCCAGATGCCACCTAAAAACTCAAAAATTCCTGTGATCCACTTTCTACAGAAGCAGCGAATCAAAATGGAATATGCCAAGGCCATGCGGGCATCCTCTTCATTAAAGACATCAACCACGCAAAAAACAGACAACCTTGGTTTGAAAAAGGTCGTCGAAAAGGTGACCCAGGTTGTCAAAAGTCGAGCCGCGCTTTACGCTTCCCTAGGCTTGATTCTGCTTCTTCTGGTTGGTTCATTGGCTTCTTTTGTATTTTCCGCCAGCACCGTAATGGGCGGCAGTATTATGGGTGGGCTTGGCGAAAGCTTACGCGGCTCAGAAGGTATGGTGGAGGTAGCGCGTTCCCAACTCGGTCAGGTTGGTGGTGAACCATATTGGTCCTGGTATGGCTTTCCCTACAGGGTGGAATGGTGCGCCATTTTCGTCTCCTGGGTGGCAGATCAAAACGGATTGATCTCAGAAGGATTGTTCCCCAAGTTTGCTGGATGCAGCCTTGGTGAATCCTGGTTCAAATCCAACAATCTCTGGCAGGATGGGGGCTATTGCCCCGCCCCTGGTGAAATCATATTCTACGACTGGGATGGAGATGCCTTCCCTGATCATGTTGGTATTGTTGAAAACTGTGATGGCAACACAGTCTATACCATTGAAGGCAATTGGGCAGACAGTGTCCACACCGATAGCTATCCTGTTAACAGTCACTATATCTTCGGGTATGGAACCCCCGACTTCTACGAGTAAAGGAGGACTCGATGAATTTATCCCAACTCAGAACAGAAAAAGTCAAACTAGAGACCCGCATTCAAACTTTGCAGGAAAAGCTCAAAGCGCTCAATGAAAAGGAAATTGAAATGGAAAACAGTGAAATCCTTAAAACGGTACATGCTCTGCGACTGAGACCATCCGAACTGGAGGCTTTGTTGAAGCGGTTGAAGCAAAACCCCTTCCAGGAAATAGAGGACTTGAATGCCTGGATTCCAGAAAGCGAGCTGGAAGAAGATGAAAACTAGCCACAAATCGCTTTTCCTATGTTTATTCTTGGCATGTGCCTTGATCTTCAACCTCTTTGGAGCGCGAGCTGTTCAGGCTGCTTCCCTTCTCAACGCGGGAAGTATTGACGCTGCTCCACCTACGGATGCCAAAGGTAGTCTGGTTTCGGAGATGCCGCCTGGCAGAGCAAAGCTGAGCGAGTATAGTCTGGTTAGGTTGCCCATGGGAAGTGGAATGACACCCGTGCCTACCGAAGAACCGAATGAAGAAGCAACACCACGACCACCCACCGATACATATCTCGAGCCACCAGTCGTGATCACAGCCCAACCTCCAGAAAAGGAATTCTTTGTGATTAAAACGCGCAATGACAAAATCTTTTATCTGATCATTGATCATACCAAGGTCAGCGACAATGTTTATCTGGTAACCGAGGTGGATGAAGAAGATCTGCTTAACTTTGTCAAAATTGAAGAATCTCCATCCCTCTCACCCTTTCTGCAACCAAACGAACCAACGCCAACAGCACAAGCCACCCCAGTGCCACAAGAATCCCTACCGGTCAACCAACCATCTTTTACCATCCCTTTGACCAGTGGTATGGCAATTGCCGGAGTGTTTCTCCTGCTTCTGGGAGGCGCGGCACTTTTTTATTGGAAAGTCATCAAACCCAAAGAACAAACCCCGAATGAGGGTGACTTCTTTGAGGACGATTTCCTCGAAAAAAGTTCAGATGAAGACCTTGAATAGGAATTTAGAAAGGAGCCAAGAATGAGTATCAAAGAATTGATCTTCAGCCTGACCGGGGTTGAAGTAAACACCGAAAACCTGGCGGATCTCAAAGCGCATCCCCGGGAATATACAGAAAGCGATGAAGACGCTTCGCTTTTAGCTGAGCTCTTCTTTTTGCTTGAACAAACTGAGGAAAGTGAGGAGCTACCATGAATCAGGCTGAAGAAAACCGTTACATCGCTGCTTATGCCCATATCATCGGCGTGCAGGAGGCCGTTGCCACCGAATACGCCCAACGCAAGGGCATAGCCGCCCTGATGGACAATGCCTATCAATTGCTCGAAACACCGGAACAGCTGGCAAAACATCAGGCGTTTCTCGACCTCTATCGTATGAGCAGTTCCCTGACCCGCGAAAAGCCTATCCTCAGCTCACCCAGTATCGCGGCAGGTTACATGCATTCGGTGATCGATCAGGTGCATGACAAGGAGTCGCTGGTGGTGGCTTTTCTGAACACCAAGAACCGCGTGATCGACTATGAACAGGTTTCGATCGGCACGATCAACTCTTCGGTGATCCATCCCCGGGAAGTCTTTCGCAATGCCATTC
>CAYRYL010000076.1:0-4211 GCA_964428425.1 uncultured Anaerolineaceae bacterium
TCAATGTGTAACCTATGTGTCCGATCACTTGTTACCTATGTCTCCGGTCTATACATTCGGGGAAGGCTAAGAATCCTGCTTTGAGAACACTCTTTATCGTAGGGCGTGATTGAGGGCACGATACGCTTGTCCATCACTCTGCTCACAGTGCCCTCAATCCGCCGCTGACGTTTGTTTGTTGCTAACCATTGATGCTATTTTGGCGGATTGGAAGCACACCCAGCTCTCTGCATTGTGATATGTGCAGTGCTTCCAATCTCGCCCTACGCGTAACGTCAAGGGATTAATGACAGATCGCCATCCCCTGCTTCACGGGCACAGGCGCAAAAAAGGCTCGCGATGACGGCTGTATCTTTTGAACGTGCTCCACCCCACAGGAGGGTTTTGCACTCAGGCAACCGGAACGATCAGAGAAGTATCCCCCACCTCCATTATTAAGAAAACAGAACCCGGAACCTCAGACGCTCAGGTGCTTGGGGAGCCATTACCCTCTCGTCATGCTCCCTGCGATTCTAGCAGGGAGCATAGGGGGGAGAACTTTCGGCAGGGTTCTCCGCAGCCTACGGCTGCTCCGAAGATGTGCAACGAAAGCCGATGGCCTCGGTGCTAACGTCGGGACCGAGGTCGTCGCTGTCGCGGAACGTCGTACGCAAGTAGTGCCAGTCGTTGTACCAACTCCCACCGCGCGCCACCTTGTAAGACCCAGTCAAAGGACCCTGGGGGTTGGCATAAGGCGATCCTGAATAATAGGTGCTGGACCACCAATCGTTCACCCATTTCCACACATTGCCGGCCATGTCCAGCGCGCCATATGGGCTGGCTCCAGATGGGTAGCTACCCACTGCACTGGTATCCCCGATGCAATAATTGTCTGTTGAATCCCTTGCATTCACCAGGCTGCAGTTGGGGTTCTCATCCCCCCAGGGATAGGCTCTGACAGTCGTGCCCCGCGCAGCTTTCTCCCATTCTGCCTCTGTTGGCAGGCGCTTCCCCGCCCAGGTGCAGTAATCTTCAGAGTCATACCAGTCTACATTGATAACCGGGTAGTTGTCATACTCTGGGTTGCCGTAATAGAAGGTCCTTGTGGAAGAAGATGATGAGGACGGTGGGTTGCAGGCACCAGCATCCACGCATTGGGCATACTGGGCGTTGGTGACTTCGGTTTGGTCGATATAGTAAGCATCCAGGTCAACCGTATGTAGAGGCAGTTCATAAGTAGGGCAAGAATAACCACCGTTGTGGTTTGGGTCGCAGCCCATCTGGAATTCGCCTGTAGGAACGTAAACCATGTTTTTAAAAGGATCGCGACTATTTCTAATCAAAGGAAGATAGACAAAATTTTCTTGAAATACTGCAGAATCAGAATCTTTCTCTGTCTCCGGATTAGCCGAGACCCAACCAGTTGAGCTGAGGATAAATGCCAGGGCAAGAAAGTAGATGAGCACTAACTGTGATAACCGTATAGAGATGCGTATTGAAGTGGAATGTTTCATGACCGACCCCTTTCACAGAATAGATAAATTGTTACTAAATTAATTATACCCATTTTAGGGGTTTATAGGATCCGCTTAACATTATTAAGCACAATTCTCAAAACCTGGGGCTAAAATCATGAAAAATCAAGGTAGCCCTTATCCACCGCATGCGGTCCCCCTTCCCCAAAGAAAAGGCTAGTAACCCCTGCGACTTATATGCAATAGCAGACTCAGCAATGCCGACAAGGTTGAGGGAGATCGCCGCAGTCGCTATGCTCCCTCGCGATGACGGGACAAAGGGGTTCCAGACGGGGAAGTCCATTAGCAGTCAGGCTTCCCCAGGGGGAAGCTGGCGAGCGCAGCGAGACTGATGAGGGACTCAGGCTTACCCTTATCCGCCCTGCGGGCACCTTCCCCCGTGGGAAGGCTAAGCAATCTGCTTCGCGGGTGCAGTCTTTTGTAGGGCGTGATTGAGGGCATCGTGGGCAATGTAATGGACGTGTGTATCGTGCCACTTACCCCAGAGCTCTATCCTCTAAGGTCAATCCGCTGATAACGTTCATTTTTCACAGAATCGATTAATCGTTGGCGGATTGGAAGCACGTCAAGGTCTTTTGTGATGAAATGTGCAGTGCTTCCAAGCTCGCCCTACAAGTACCATTAAACAATAAAAGGCAGATCGCCGCGCTTCGCTCGCGATGACGGAAAATTTTCGTTCGGTTTGATTATGTTAAGTGGATGCGGGCAAAAGACCCATTCAGCAAATCCACCTCAATGATTTCACCCTGCAAACAAGGTTTGCCCAGCAGCACCTTGACCACCTCAGCCGCCTGCCAGGACGCAGTCTGTGCGGCTGTGAACGAGAGCGTGCCCATCTGCTGTTCCTCGCCTTGCGTTTCGCCCAAATCGGGATAGAGCAGGTCAATCAGGTCCTCGCCAGGTTGGATCACACAAATTCGTCCCATCCAGCCTGCAACCGCCCCATGTACCAATGGCAACCCAGCAGACTTGGCCGCCTCTTGCAGGAGCAACCGGGCAGGAATAGTATCCAGGCAATCGACCGCTACGTCACAATTCGCCAACAGTTCCGAGGCATTTTCAGCCGTCAGGTCAGCCTGCACCGCATCTACCTCAACCAGCGGGTTGATCGCCAACACACGATGCTTTGCCGCCAGGGTCTTGGGTCTGCCGAGGTTCATCGTGGAGCTCAATATCTGGCGGTTCAGGTTGCTCTCGTCAAAAACATCCCCATCCACCACTCGCAAATGTCCCACGCCAATCCGAGCGAGGCATTCAATCACCATCCCGCCCAACCCCCCGCAGCCAACCACGAGCACGCGCTTAGTGGACAACATAACCTGTTCCTCTTCACTCAACGCGTTGTGATTGCGAAGGTAGCGCTCCATATTCCTTAGCCTCCAGCCATTAAGTGCAACACTAAAACGTCATCCCCATCCTTGATAAGCTGTTTCTCGTATTGCTCTTCAGGAACATACTCGCCGTTGACACGCACGATGATGTGCCTGAACGTAAACAGTTTTTCATCCAGCAGGGCTCTAACGCTCATGCCGGGATGCCAGGGGAAATCCTCCGTGTTGACCTTGATCACAGTTTTGGCTCAACCACTTCCAACAGTTCGGGCAGGTCCATGCCAATTTCCTTCAGCCTCTCAGGCGTTGGGATGCCGTTTGGCGTCCAGCCCCTGCGCCGATAGACCGCGTCCATCAGTTGTTCGTACTGGTCTTCGCGGTAGTGTCTTGTCGCCGCAATTTTCTCATCCAGTTGCATTGTTTCTGGATCGAGGTTTTGGAACTCGCGCAGCTGCTTGTCATACAGTTCCTGCCGGGAGAGGTATTCCTCGCGGCTAACCGGACCAAGCGATCGGTATGGAGGGTAATCGTCCTCGCGTTCGCCCTTGCCCATGCGCACGCTGAACACCCGCTGGAACTGATAAACCCGTTCGGATTGTACGATCAGTTCCTCCTTATCAATTGTCTTGCCTGTCACAGCGTTAAAAAGATCTACGTAGTTCTGTACATGCTCCGGGACCTTCGCCGGGGAGTCGGTCTTGTAGTTATCCGCCGGCACGATGTCGTTCCAAGGCAGTTTGCACAGCCCCACCAGTCCGAACCAAGTGCGGAACATGGGGAAGTAATACAGCGCATTGGCTTTATCTTCAAAGGACGGAAGTTGCTTGTTGACCATGTCCATAAAGATCAGCCAAGCCTCGTCGTGTTGGGGACCCTTGGTTGCCATGGCGAAGCCGCCCTGTTGGGCGAGGCTTTCCTTGTGGGCGTACTCGGAATACTCCAAACCCTTCACTTCCATGCCGATGTCCTCAAGCAGCACCGGATCTGCGCCAAATTCTTCCACGAAAATTCTCTTGAGCTTGCGGATACCCAAACCAGCAATTTTGCCAAAACCCTCCCCGCGGGACATCTGGTGGAGCAGTTCGAGAACAGCCTGACTGTTGCCGAAGCGCAGGTCCAGCCCGCCCATTTGCTCCCGGGTAATCTGACCGCGCTGGTAGCACTCCATGATGAAGGCGGTGCAGGTGCCAAAAGAGATCAGGTCGATGCCATAGGTATCGCAGTAGAAGTTTTCTTCCAGGATCGCCTGAGGGTCAAACACACCCAGGTTGGCGCCCAACCCGGCAGCGCACTCGTATTCAGGTCCGTCCACCGTCACACGCTGACCGGCATAGGGTCCGGTGGTGACTAAAAAGTGGTCGGCGCA
>CAYRYL010000077.1:0-3893 GCA_964428425.1 uncultured Anaerolineaceae bacterium
TTGCCAACATCCTGACCAGCGTCGGTTTGGAAGTGGAAAATGTGCTCCTGGTGGGTGTCGAGAAACCGGCTGGCAAGCTCAAGAACAAGTACGCCGGGCTGCCCTGGGACAAAGAGAAGTTCGTGGTGGCAGAGGTGGTGGAGGTCAACCAACACCCCAACGCTGACCGCCTGACGCTCTGCGAGCTCAACGAGGGCACTGGGATTACCACCGTCCTGACCGGCGCGCCGAACATGTTCCCCTACGTTGGCAAGGGCAGGTTGGCGAAGCCACTCAAGGTCGCCTACGCGCGCGAAGGCGCGATGCTCTACGACGGGCACCAGCCCGGGCAGGTGGTAACGAAACTCAAGAAGACCACCATCCGCGGGGTTGAATCGCGCTCGATGATCGCCTCGGAAAAAGAACTGGGCATCTCGGAAGAGCATGATGGCGTGATCGAGCTGGATGCGGACGCGCCAGTGGGTATGCCGCTGGTGGATTACATGGGCGATGTGGTCTACGAGGTCGCGATCCTGCCGAACATGGCGAGGGACGCCTCCATCCTGGGCATCGCCCGGGAGCTCTCAGCGGTTTTGGGGAGACCCCTGCGCCTGCCTGAAGAAATTGCTCTGCAAAAGGGCGGAGCAATCGCCGATAAGATTGCTCTGGAAGTGCGTGATGCAGAGCTCAATCCGCGCTTTATGCTGGGGATGGTGGAAGGCACGCAAGCTCGCAAGAGCCCCTACTGGGTGCAGCGCCGGCTCTCGCTGGCGGGCATGCGCCCGATTGACGCCCTGGTGGACGCCACCAACTACACCATGCTCGAGATCGGGCAGCCTCTGCACGCCTTCGATTACGACCTGCTGCGCGAGCGGGCTGGCGGCAAACCGACCATCATCACTCGTACAGCCTATGAGGGCGAAAAAATCACCCTGCTGGACGGATCTGAACCTAAACTCGACACACAGATCGAATTGGTCACCGACACCGCTGGTCCGCTTTCCATCGCGGGCGTGATGGGCGGCGGAGAAACGGGCGTTCACGCTGGCACCCACAACCTGCTGATTGAGTCGGCGAACTGGAACTTCATCAACCTGCGTAAAACTCTCAGCAAGACGCGCATTAGCAGCGAAGCGGCGTACCGCTTCAGCCGCGATGTCCATCCCGCGCTGGCGGAGACCGCACTGAGCCTGTGCCTGAAGCGCGTGGCGGAGTGGGGCGGTGGAGAGATTGTGCAGGGCGTGCTGGACGAATACGGCAAGCCCTATGAAGATACCATCAACCGCTTGTCTGAAGAAACCATTCTCGAGGTAATCGGCCAGGAAATCTCGCTGGAAGACTCCACCCAAATCCTCGAGAGACTTGGCTTCACTTGCTGGATGGAGGGCGATGAACTGGTTGCAAAGAGCCCCGCAACCCGCACAGACATCGAAACCGGCACGATCGGGCAGCGAAACCTGATCGAAGAGATTGCGCGCACCTATGGCTACGAACGCATCGCCGCGAAACGCCTGAGCGATGAGCTGCCTCCGCAGGTTGGCAACCCCGTTCTTGAAGCTGAGGAACGCATCCGCGACATTCTGGTTTCGATCGGTCTGCAGGATACCCTGGCGTACCGCCAAACCTCGCCCGAACGCGAAGCGCGCTTGTTCATCGGCAGAAAGGCTCCTGATGGGTTGGCTTATGTGCGCCTCAAGAACCCGATCACCCCGGAACGTACCGCCATGCGCCGCAGCGCCATGGCGACCATGCTCGAATTGCTGGAGTACAACGCCAAATTCAGACCTGGTCTGACACTCTTTGAACTGGGTCCAGTCTTTTTGCCGGTAGCAGACGAAATTCTGCCGCATGAGGCCCTGCGCTTGAGCATCGGCATGACGGGTGCCTGGGATGTGGCGAGTTGGGATAAGGGGCAAAGCCCGGCGATGGACTTCTTTGATCTGAAAGGCGTCGTTGAAGCCCTGCTCGAAGGTCTCCACCTCGAAGAGGTCAAGTTTGTGGCGAGAGAGCACCCCAGTTTTCACCCCGGCAAGTGTGCTGAAGTGCGAGTGGGTGAGGAAATCCTGGGCGTGATGGGCGAACTCCATCCGCAAGTCAAGAAAAACTACACATTTGGTCAAGCGCCGGTGCTGCTGGCCGAGTTTGACGGTGAAGCACTGGTACGGTTGAGTAACGCCGTCTTTACCAACCGGGCCATCTCGAACTTCCCGGCGATGGTTGAGGATATAGCCTTGATCGTCGATGAGGGTGTGCCGGCAGATGAGCTGGAGGCGTTGATCTGGCAAGCTGGCGGGAAATTGCTGGTGGATGTGAAGCTTTTCGATGTTTACCGCGACGCCAAGTTGGGCGAGGGCAAGAAAAGCCTGGCTTACCAGTTGACTTACCAGGCTTTTGACCGCACCCTGACCGACAAAGATGCCCTGAATATTCGCAACCGCATTGTGAAACAGACCAAGAATACCTTTGGCGCAGTCCTGCGCAGCGCATAGGAGAGAATATGAATACAGTGCTTTTGTTTACCCGCAATGGATTGGGGGATGCCCCGGAAGGTTTGCAGCAGACCCTGGTCGTAAAGATCTTGAGCCTGGCAGCCCAGTCTGAAAAGAAACCTACCAAAATTCTCTTCTATACTGAAGGGGTGAAATTGGTATGTGAAGGCTCGCCGGTGCTGCAGTGGCTTAAAATCCTGGAAGAAGCAGGCGTGGAGCTGATTGTTTGCTCGACCTGCCTCGAATACTTTGGATTGACCGACAAGGTGAGGGTTGGCAAAGTGGGCGGCATGCCGGGGATCCTGGCAGCGCTGCAAGAAGCGGATAAAGTAGTCAGTTTGTAATTTCTTATCAATAAAAAAGCGCCAAACTGATTTCAGTTTGGCGCTTTGTGTTTAAGAGGATGGAATCAGCTCTACCAGCCAAACGCCAACCCACGCTTGCCGAGGATGAAGTCATCGAAGAGCACCTCGGCAGGGGTTTGCGCCAAACCGGCACATACCAACAGGGGCAGCAGGTGTTCTTCGCGCGGGTGGCAGTAGCGGGCGGATGGGGCTTTTGACCAGTTGAGCAAGGCGTGGCGTGTGTCAGAGTAAGCAGAGTGCGTGGCGGCTTCAATTAACCAGTTCTGGAAAGCATCGTTGGCAGCGTCTGGCTCTGTGGAGGGGCGCCATGAAAACGCAGACATGTTGTGGAAGGAGAAGCCCGAACCGATGATCAGGACGTTTTCTTCCAGAAGCGGGCGCAAGGCTTCGCCAAGCTGCAAATGCCGCTCCGGATCCAGCCCGCGGATCAGCGAGAGCTGCAGCGTGGGGATATCCGCTTCGGGGTACATCATCATCAGCGGGATGAAGTGACCGTGGTCATAGCCACGGGTGGGGTCGATCCTTGAGGGGATGCCTGCAGCCGCGAGTATGTCGGCGATCTTTTGGGCGGATTCAGGTGCACCAGGGGCAGGATAATTGACCGTGTATGTCTCCGGCGGGAAACCGTAATAGTCGTAGAACATTGGCGGCTTGGGCGACCCGAGCAGGGTCGGGGCGGTTTCTTCCCAGTGCGCGCTGATCACGAGGATCAAATCCGGGCGAGCAATTTGCTCCGGCAGCACGCGCATGAAATCGATCATGGCCTTATGCCCCGGGTCGCCGAGCAAGGGCAGCGGTCCACCGCCGTGGCTGAAGTAGACAATGCGCTTTTTGGATTGAGTCATATGTACCTCTCTATCTGGACTAATTGTAAAACAGCACAAGATTGGGGCACGCCTATGCCTTTTACAGGCTTATTTCAGGCATGTTCTCCCCCGATTCATAAAGTGTATACTATGTGCTGACCCTCCCACATTGGTTCGAAAATTGGATTTGACAAGCCGGACGTTTTGTTATATACTCGGGCTTCCGATGCGGGGTAGAGCAGTGGTAGCTCGTC
>CAYRYL010000078.1:0-3824 GCA_964428425.1 uncultured Anaerolineaceae bacterium
CGAGGTCGTAGATCAGGTCCCAGAACTCGCGTCGTGAGACGGGATCCACCCCCGCGGTAGCCTCATCCAGGAAGATCATGGAGGGACGGTGGACGATGGCGCAAGCCAGCGCGAGGCGCTGCCGCCACGCTCCAGACAGGTTGCGGGTGAGCTGCCGTTCATGTCCGCTCAGGTCAGCCATCTTGATCAATTCTTTCACCCGGTCAGCCCGATCTTTCTTGGGCACACCGTAAATGGAGGCATAAAAATTGATATTTTCCACGGGAGTCAGATCGTTGTAGAGTGAGAATTTTTGAGACATGTATCCAATACGGCTTTTGACTTCGTTCGGATTGCGGGTGACATCATAGCCCAAGACGTTGACTGAGCCTGAGGAGGGCAGCATGATGCCGCACAATACCCGGATGGTGGTGGTTTTGCCGGCGCCGTTCGGCCCAAGCAAGCCAAAGATCTCACCTTGCGGGATGTAAAAACTGAGGTCGTTGACCGCGTAGAAATCATTGAAAGTGCGCGTCAGGTGGTTTACCTCGACAGAGTTCATGCCAGACCTCGCTGCGAGTTCACCAGATGAACGAACACATCCTCCATGCTTGGGCGGGTCGGACGCAAGAGGGTCACTTTTAATTGTTCAAGATCAAGCCGTTCTCGAAGGGAATGCAAGATCTTTTGCGCTGTACCGTTATTGGGTACATTCAATCGTAAAGAGTCGCCGACCGGACGCCAATCCAGAACACCCTGGGTCTCATCGACGATCTGGCGCATTTTCTTGCGCGGACTGGCTTTCAGCTCGAGGATCTCAAAGGGCAGTTTCTTGATCAATTCGTTGGGAGTGCCGGTAGCAAGCACTTTTCCGCGAGACAAAAAACTCACCTGGTGGCAGCGTTCAGCTTCATCCATGTAGGGAGTGCTGACCACAACGGTAACGCCGAGCTGCACCACTTCCGCCAGGATAACCCACAGTTCGCGCCTCGAGACCGGGTCCACGCCGGTGGAGGGTTCATCGAGGATCAAAAGTTGCGGTTCGTGGACGAGCGCGCAGGCTAGGGCAAGCTTCTTCTTCATCCCCCCTGAGAGGGTGCCCGCCTTGCGATGCTTGAACTCTTCCAAACGGGTGAAACGCAGCATCTCGGTAATGCGGGCTGGCTTGCGCTCCTTTTTTACCTGTTGAATATCGGCAAAGAAGTTCAGGTTCTCAAGCACGCTCAAATCGGGATACAAGCTGAAGTTTTGCGGCATGTATCCGATCTGTTGGCGCAGCGGATCGGGGTTCTTGCGGGTATCGAAACCCATCACGTTCGCAGTCCCGCTCGAGGGCAGCATGACCGATGAAAGGATGCGCAAGGTTGTGGTTTTTCCGGCGCCGTCAGGTCCGACTAACCCAAATAAAATACCGCGCGGAATGCTCATGGAGAGGTCATCAAGCGCGGGTTGGGTGTTGCGTTTGTTAAACTGTTTTGATAAATGATCTGCACTAATCACAAAATCCATATAGGTCCTCCCAAAGGATCCATCTATTTGATAATTGAAGGTTGGAGTTTCACTATACTCACCTGCAGGCAGATTCACCAGATGTTGAGCGACATTCACCCGGGTGACACGTAACATGACCCTGCATGACTGGCGTCATCACTCTTGCACCCCCAGATTGTGATTATGTTATGATAAAAAAGATGAAAAGACCGATTGAACCGGGGTTATTGAGAATATTCCGCTACTTTGCCGGAGTGGCAGTGATTTACTTTGCCATCTTATGGGGGTATACGCTATTTGCCGCTGGCTGGGAAGAATCCGTACAATTCCAATTTCTGGGCAATTTTGTGGTTTATCTTGGTCTTTATGGTTATTTAAATTTTCCATTTATGGAACACCGGCTGAAAAAAATCTATTTGCCTCTGGGATTGTTGGTGGCGGCGCTTTTTCCGGTCATTGGTAATTTTGTTTACCTGCTCCATCCGCAGCAGGCTAATATTTTTACGATCATTAATCGCAGTTGGCTGTGGCTGCCCATTCTCTTTGTCCCCCTGGTGTTAATCGCCTGGCAGTATAACTTCAAAGCTGTGCTGGCTTATATCATTTTTTCCAATGGGCTGGAGTTGATCGTCTTGTTTTCTGTGATGGACAAATTTTCCTACGAGACACTTCCGCTGATAAGCGTGCCGTTTATCCGGGCGTTCGCGTTTGGCACGGTGGGGTATATCGTCAATATTTTGATTGAAACGCAGCGCATGCAAAACCAAAAATTGATCCAAACCAACTTGAGGTTGAACCAATATGTGAACACTTTGGAGCAGCTTGCCACCAATCGTGAACGCAACCGCCTGGCTGCCGAACTTCACGACACCCTTGCCCATACGCTCAGCGGATTGTCAATTAACCTTGAAGCGATCAAGACGGTGGTGCAACCCTCGCAGGTTGAAGCTCAAAAAATGTTGGATCACTCCTTAAATACCACCCGGCTCGGATTGGATGAGACCCGCCGCGTGTTAAAGGCTTTGCGGGCAGGGCCGTTGGAAGATTTGGGTTTGAAATTGGCTTTGCAGAACCTAGCGCAGGCGGCTTCGGCGCGCTGTTCGATCCCTGTCTCGTTAAATTGCCCAGATCAATTGCCCGTACTGCCCATGGATGTGGAACAAAGCATCTACCGCATCACCCAGGAAGGGCTTGAGAATATTGTGCGGCACGCCAATGCCACCCAGGCAGCAGTTAATGTCGAGGTAGTGGCAGAAAAACTGGAGCTCACCATCCATGACGATGGCGTTGGGTTTGACCCGGGGCGGGTACCCAGCGAAGAAAAATTTGGCTTGCGTGGATTGCAGGAACGCGCGGCTTCGATCGGCGGCAAATTGGTGGTTGAAAGCCAGCCAGGCAATGGTACGACCATCCGTTTTGTTTGGGAGCGGTTCAATGATTAAAGTGTTGATCTGCGACGACCAGGAGATCGTCTGCGAGGGTTTGCAGCGCATTCTCGAATCGGATGAAGAGATCAGCGTTCTGGGGACTGCACATAACGGCCTTGAAGCCCTTGAGCAAGTCGAAAAAAATAAACCAGACCTGGTATTGATGGATCTGAAAATGCCGGAGATGAACGGGATTATAGCCACGCGCAAGATCCGTGAAAAGCACCCCGACATCTGTGTCTTAATCTTGACTACTTTTGACGATGACGAATGGCTGTTTGATGCCATCCGCAGCGGCGCGTCAGGCTATTTACTCAAAGACAGGCCGCGCAGTGAGTTGATCAGCGCGATTAAAGGAACGGTAAACGGCGGATCGTATGTAGACCCGGCCGTGGCAGGTAAACTATTGAATAATGTGGCACAGAGCATCCCTCAACGGGCCCCCAACGTGGATACTTCGCTTAGCGACCGCGAGTTGGAAGTGCTTCGCCTGTTGGCCATGGGGCTTTCCAACGCGGATATTGCCAAACGGCTCTTCCTGTCTGAGGGCACCGTCCGCAATTACACCAGCGCAATTTTTGCCAAATTGAACGTGTCTGATCGGACACAGGCGGTGGTAGCTGCTCTACGGGCGGGTTTGGTAGACCTTAACAGCTAAACAACCTTAAACCGATCAACCCTTTTTTTGACAATAAATGTATCTGAATCCCCAAAACCTATCCATTTGGATAGATTTTCAGGTTAACAACCTACCGATATTGGTTTATTGCTTTGAAATCGCTGGAATGATAACCTTGATCTATCTCAAGAAGAGAACCGTTTTGTAGTCAATGAAATATTTCTCTTCTCAACAAAATGGTTCAAGGAATCAACGCATGTTTAAACCAAAAACGACCATTGCTGGTCGTCTGGAAAATAGTAGCGGGG
>CAYRYL010000079.1:0-3766 GCA_964428425.1 uncultured Anaerolineaceae bacterium
TTAAATGTGTAACCCATGTGGTTGCACAACCTGTTACCTATGTTGCTGTATACAGATTACCTCGATCGAATTGTGCCTTTACCCTAAACCATTAAAGAATGATTTGCGAAACTGATAGGTTGATACTGCGGAGATTTGCTGAAAAAGATTTTCTGGATCTCTTCGATTATCTTTCCGACCCGGAAGTTGTAAGGTTTGAGCCTTACCGACCCATGTCCACGGAAGTAGTTCGAAAAGAACTAGACCGGCGAATCCTTTCGGAAGAAATGATTGCCGTTGAACTGAAATCCAGCGGTAAATTGATTGGGAATGTGTACCTCGGGAAAAGAGAGAACAACACTCTTGAGTTGGGTTTTGTTTTCAATAAGGATTATTGGAAACAAGGCTACGCTATGGAGAGCTGCGCAGCCATAATCTGTGAGTCGTTTGCAAATGGCATAACCAGGATCTTTGCCGAATGCGACCCCGAAAACCAGAGATCCTGGAGGCTGTTGGAAAGCCTAGGTTTCACCAGGACTGCTTATTTAAAGCAGAACGTTTTCTTTTGGAACGACGCTATTGGTCAGCCGATTTGGAAAGACACCTATATCTATTCTTTTGAAAGAATTTGACACGATCTTCTCCGCCTGACCATAAGAATGATGCTGGGCACACACCACGGGCTTTCCAGCATCCAGGCAATACCCACATTGCTCATAGGATGAGGTTTACGCGTTTCGGAAAACCATGTCGTCACTTTGCAATAATTGGGAAGAATTGGCATTGACTCAGCCGGAAAACTTCTCCAAAATCTGAAAATTGATTCATACAGACGATCTCATCCTAACGCAAAGGTTTGCTAAAGTTTTCCAATTTTCTTAAACTGCACTGAACTTGGTTCTCCCTATAATGAAAATTAAGAAATTTAGACCATATGTAACGTGTAAACAGCAAGAATGTAACCTGCAGTTAAGGGATTGGAGAAAGTTTTATGAAACGTTGTAAAACCCTGATCGACACCTTTGGCAATCTATTTCAATTACAAAATGCGAACTAAAAGGGAGATACCTCATGAAACAAAGCAAGTTATTTAATATCCTATTTTTACTCGTATTCCTGTCTTCCATGGTGGGCAGCGACAACAGTGCGGTAAGGGCAGAGGCTACGGTGTTACAGATTGGGACCTTGCCAGACAAAACCGAAAAGATAACCCAGAATGTCCCGTTAGCAAGCAATGTCGTTTCTGATTGGAACGCCATCGTCCAGGAAATCCTTCAGCCTACGAGCATGATGATGGGTGGGATCTCCATGGCTACGGCCTTTGTCTACTTTGGGTATACACAGGCTGCGGTCTACGATGCCTTGTTGGCGATTGAGGGCGGGTACAAACCATATGCCTATATACCCTCAGCGAAAGAACCCACGGCATCGCGCGAGGCAGCCGTGGCTGCAGCAACCTACACAGTCCTCAGTTATTACTTTACACTGCATGGCCTAACGCACGAGCTCATGATGCTTCAAATAGAGTATGATGCCAAGTTGGCTGCCATCCCGGCAAGTCCTGAGAAAGATGCTGGGATAGCCATAGGGCAGGCTGCTGCCAATGCGATCATCACTCTGCGAACGGGTGATGGTATTCTGGACTTGACAGAGACATATACGGTTTTACCCTCCGGTCCTGGAATCTGGGAACCTACCAAGAAGCCAGACGGTACAATCGTCCCTCCAGTCGATCCCTGGATGGCTACCTTGAAACCATTCCTGCCCACCAACCCGGATGATTACCGCCCTGGAACGCCGTATGGCTTCACCTATGACCCTGCCACACCACCCTATGATGCAACTGAACTCGCTGCGAGTGCCGCTTATCAGGCAGATTTTGCAGAGACCAGGGATTGGGGCGGAGCGATGAGCTCCTTACGTACGCCTGACCAAACTGCGATAGCAAATTTCTGGACGACAAATATGGTCATCCAGGTCAATGATGCCTACCGGAAGGTTGCGATAAATCGCAACCTGGATCGCCTGCAAACTGCCCGCCTGATGGCGATGGGTAATACGGTCGCTGCTGACAGCCTGGTTCTGACTTTTGACTCTAAATATACCTACAGCTTCTGGCGACCGATCACCGCCATCCGGCATACCAACATGGACGGAACTTATTCTGAGACCGAATTAAACACCTGGATGCCAGCGGTGATGATGCCTAGCTTCCCCGAGTATGTGACCGGACATAGCTCCTTCATGTCAGCTCAGGCAGAAGTTTTCACCCAGTTCCTTGGCACAGACCAGATTGAGATTGATCTCATCAGCACTGCTACTGCCACAACCAGGCACTACACCACTGCACAGCAACTTCGAGATGAGGTCGGCAATGCCAGGATTTGGGGTGGTCTGCACTACCGCTCATCCAATGTGTTAGCGGAAGCCCTCGGAAAGCAATTTGTGATTGATGCACTGGTTGTTAACGGAAACTTTGCACCTGACCCTGTAATTTTCTTGCCATTGATATTCGGTGGCGGGTAATAGAGGCCGATTGTTGTTGATCATAAAAATAAGCCCGGTCGGACTGGTCTACTTTTTGCCATTGGGACACTCCGGAACAACCAACTCTGATCGTCCAGCCATGGGGAGGGAGCAATCCCTCCCCATGAGGTTTTATAACCAACACAGTGTCTTTTAACAAGCAAAATCGAGTGTTTTGATAGACCAAAAAAAACACCACAGAGACTGCCATGTTCTGGCAATCCCTGCGGGTTTTATAAGTACTAATTGAACAGCCCTGGCGCTATCTCGTGATCATCGGCATGTAATTCATATAATGCTGCTGGGCGACTTTGAGGTAAGTCTCATCATCATCAGAGTAAAACTCTGTGTAAGCAATCGTTGCCAGACCAGCCGGGCTGACACTGACCGCTACAAATTGCGCTTCATCAACGTAACCATTGCCGTTATCAATCGTATCGCATCGCCAATATTGGAAAAGGTCGCCGTCGTGCACATCTCCGCAGTTACCGGTTTCTTCTCCGTAGGCGACGGCAGGGCGGGCGATCCTTAGCCCCGTAGGCCCTGGATCACTCGAGGCATCCATGTAGGCGATGATCGGATAACCCTGCGCGTCCACATCCATCGCAAGGTCATAGTTGCCCACCGGGGTACCCACTACGTCCACAACATAACAGTCATACGTCGAGGTAGTGCAATTGCCGCCCGACCCCACATGCTCAGCAAATTTTACATACCCTTCTGTCAGATCGTAGTAAGCCAGTCTTGTTGTATCTGAAGCGTCATCCGCGGCGTGCAGCGAGATGTATTGACCCACATCATGTACATTGTCAATGGTAAGGCAGTTGTATTCCGGGTTAGAGCAGCTTCCCCCAAACCCCCAATATTCTGCCAATTTGACCGCGCCAAGGAGGGAGTCATAAAAAGCGATTCTAGCTACTCCTTCAGACTCGCCGATGTCCATAGATACGTGTGATCCATACGACAGATCGTCTCCCGAATCTACCGTTTCGCAATTCCAGTTGTTTCCATCGCCACAATTTCCACCGCCTGAGCCAACCCAGGAGGCGAGTCTCACCGATCCGGTCATGGTCAGTATAGAGGATGTGTGATAAGCGACGAGTGGTAAGTAGCTGCCCTCAGGGAACTTTATGGAGGTGTAAGTGCCACGAATTTGGTTCACGAGGTCTGAGTCATCCACTGTATAAATGTTCCAACCCCCCGGGGAGTGTATAGACTGGACAGAAGGGTAACAGTCGTTCGGAGACATAGGTAACACTTC
>CAYRYL010000080.1:0-3503 GCA_964428425.1 uncultured Anaerolineaceae bacterium
TTCACGCCGGAGTGGCGGAACTGGCAGACGCGCTACGTTCAGGGCGTAGTGAGCACAGCGCTCGTGAGAGTTCAAATCTCTCCTTCGGCACCAAAGACCTCCTTTAACGGAGGCCTTTTCTTTCCCCAAAAAACCAATTGCCAAACAAGCCGGCAGTGGTACAATATTTGCAACAAAGGCTGCAATGTTTAAGAAACTGATCGAGCAACTCAAAAAGATTAATTGGGCTGACCGCCGGCTCATCACCGTAGTGGTGATCGTGATTCTGGTGGTTCTCATGATGGATTTCAACAACCGCATGAGCAACATGATCCAGCTCAATCAGATGGAAAAAATCCTCGAAACCAAACTTGCAGGGCTCGAAGCCACCCGGCTGGTTGTCGAAGATGACATTGCCTATGCCACTTCCGATCGCGCCCTGGAAGAATGGGCACGCGAGAAAGACCGCCTCATCGCTGAGGGCGACCACCCAATCATCATCATGCCACCAAGTGACTACACACCTGCGCCAATCGAAACACCAAAACCCGAAACCGTCGTCCTTACGCGCCTGGAAATCTGGAAAGAACTGATTTTAGGCAGTGAAGAAATGCCTTAATAAAGCATTTTATCTGATTCAAAACAACCCCTATCAGCCCCAGTAAAATTATCCCGCGTCCCACCGGGCTTTCTCGGGTATAATCTTCTGGTTATGAACCTGAACGAACTCACGCACCAGATGAACGACCTTGTACGCCATCACGGCTGGTACGAGCCTGATTCCCCCAAGCAGCAGACTGCCCGCAACCTGGCGATCTCTCTCAGCCTTGAGGCATCTGAGGTACTCGAGCATTTCCAGTGGTCAGCGGAAACGTCAGACCCTGAAGGGCTGCGTGGCGAACTGGCGGACGTGGCGCTCTACCTGCTGCAACTTGCCAGCGTCTCGGGGATCGACCTCGAGCAGGCAATCCTGGATAAGATCCGCGCAAACTGGGACCGCTCCTGGTCCGAAGAGAGTGAAAAGTCATGAAAGTAGCAGTTTTTGGGTCCGCCAATGCCCTTGAGGGTGATGATCTTTACAGCCTCTCCTACCAACTCGGTAAGTTGCTTGCGGAGGCGGGGCACACGGTCATGACAGGCGGATACTGCGGCACGATGGAAGCCACCTCACGCGGAGCAGAAGAAGCCGGCGGGCACACCATCGGCGTTACTTCCAAAGAAATTGAAGCCTTTCGCCCCGGAGGACCTAACCCGTGGGTGCGGGAAGTTATTCCCAGTGTAACGCTCGGTGACCGGATCGCCATCCTTACCCGCCAGGCAGACGCCTTCATCGCTCTGCCAGGGGGCGTGGGCACGCTGGTGGAAGTGGCAATGGCATACAACCTGATTGCTATTGATGCCATCCAGGTGCGTCACTTGATCGTGATCGGGGATGGCTGGAGGCAAACCTTCGAAGCCTTTTTCACGGGTCAAAACGCAAGCGTCAACGCAACAACCCGCGCAATTTTACAATTTGCTCCCGACGCCGCAAGCGCCGTGGCTTTATTACAACAAGAAAAAGAGTGATTATGGACGACAAGAAATTACCCAGCAGGCAAGAAAACTTCTCAGAGTGGTACAACCAGCTCGTTCTAAGGGCTGAATTGGCTGATTATGCCCCCGTGCGCGGCTGTATGGTGGTGCGCCCCTATGGCTGGGCGCTCTGGGAGAACATCCAGGCTGCCCTTGATAAACGCTTCAAGGCGACCGGTCATGTGAACGCCGCCTTCCCCATGCTCATCCCGCAGTCCTTCATGACCAAGGAAAAAGAACACGTGGAAGGTTTTTCTCCTGAACTGGCAATTGTCACCCATGGCGGTGGACAACTCCTGGAAGAGCCCCTCGTGGTTCGCCCAACCTCAGAGACGATCATCGGTACGATGTACGCCAAGTGGATCCAGAGTTATCGTGACCTGCCGGTCCTGATCAACCAGTGGGCAAACGTGGTCCGCTGGGAGATGCGCACCAAGCTCTTCCTGCGGACGCTCGAGTTCTACTGGCAGGAGGGTCACACGGCCCACGCCACTGAGCAGGAAGCCTCCGAACATACACAGCGCATGCTTGACGTTTACGCCGACTTCGCCATCAAAGAAGCCGCCGTGCCAGTTCTCGCTGGACAGAAATCCGAATCCGAAAAGTTCGCTGGCGCGAAAGCAACCTATTCCATTGAAGCCATGATGGGCGACACCAAAGCGCTGCAGGCTGGCACCTCCCACTTCCTCGGTCAAAACTTCGCCAAGGCATTTGACATCAAGTTCCTCGATGAGAACAACCAACTACAATACTGCTGGACGACCTCCTGGGGCGTCTCAACCCGCTTCATCGGGGCTATCATCATGACCCACGGCGACGATCAGGGTCTTGTGTTGCCGCCTAACCTTGCGCCCTACCAGGTGGTGATCGTCCCGATCTACCGCAAGGATGAGGAAAAAGCCCTGGTGATGGAAACTGTAGAAAACATCGTGCGTGGACTAAGTAACCTGCGCGTCTTCGTAGATCGGCGGGAAGGGTTGACCCCCGGCTTCAAGTTCAACGATTGGGAGTTGAAGGGTGTTCCACTGCGCATCGAAGTCGGTCCGAAAGATGTTCAAAATGGCACGCTCTCCCTCGCCCGGCGTGATATCCCCGGCAAGGAAGGCAAGCGCTTCATCCCGATGGCGGGCTTCGAACAAGCCGTGCCGGCTGCGTTGGATGAAATCCAGGCGAATATGCTTGCCAAGGCAACCCAGTTCCGCGATGAACATATCTTTGAAGTCAGCGATTACGAAGATTTCAAGAATGTCGTGGAGAACAAAGGCTGGGCAAAGGTTTGGTGGTATGACGACGCCGAAAATGAAGCCAAGATCAAAGAGGAAACAAAAGCCACCCTGCGCAACCAAGCGCGTAGCGAAGGCGAAGGCTTGTGCTTCTATTCTGGCAGGAAGACCAACAAACAGGTCTATTTTGCCAAGGGGTATTGAGATCGGTTCTTTTTTTGACGGAAGATTCACACATCGGGCTGGTGTTTGCCAGCCCGTTTTTTTTTACTCTTCGTAGGGTGGGCTGGCGTCAAATCACCTCGACCCACCTGAGATTCTCTATAGCCAACCCACCAAAAAAGGCCGTCATCGCGAGGAGCAAAGCGACGTGGCGATCTCACCGCTGACATTGTCATCATAAGCAACCCGAAGGATCTTTACCCCGACATTGTCATCCTGAGCGAAGCGAAGGATCTTTTCCCCCGACATTGTCATCCTGAGCAAAGCGAAGGATCTGGTATTTAAGAATCAGATTCTTCCCAACAGAGGCTCAAAATGACAGAGGATTCGTCATCGCGAGGAGCGAAGCGACGTGGCGATCTCACCGCCGACACTGTCATCCTGAGCGAGGCGAAGGATCTTTACCCGACACTGTCATCCTGAGCGAAGCGACTGCTTGCGTCCCCTTGTGGGAAGGATCTGTCTGTTAGAAATCAGATTCTTCGCAAAAAAGGCTCAGAGTAACTA
>CAYRYL010000081.1:0-3353 GCA_964428425.1 uncultured Anaerolineaceae bacterium
AACCTCGCCGGGGTGTAGCGCAGTCGGCTAGCGCGCTGCGTTTGGGACGCAGAGGCCGACGGTTCGAGTCCGTCCACCCCGACCTTTTTCTTCAGGCTCTGGAAAGCGAACAACCCGTGAGTACGCCTTTTCTCTCCCTCATCATCCCCGCCCATAATGAAGCCAAGCGCCTGCCTGCCTCCCTTGATGCTGTTCACAATTACCTCTCCTCTTTACCCTTTGAAACCGAAGTGATCGTTGTCGAAAATAGCAGCAGCGATGCCACTGCGGAAATCGTGCGGGATTGGATGAAAACCATGCCCCAGCTTCGCCTGATCAGCCTGGCTCAGCCTGGCAAAGGCAACGCCATCCGCGCCGGCATGCTTGCCGCCCAAGGCGCCTATCGGTTCATGGCGGACGCGGACTTTTCGATGCCGGTTGAGGAGATCGGCAAGTTTCTTCCCGACAGCTCACCTCTCGACCCAGTAGGTATCGCTTCGCGTGAGGCGCCTGGATCAAAGCGCATCGGAGAGCCATTCTACCGCCATCTTATCGGGCGCGTCTATAACCTCCTGGTGCGCCTGCTTGTCCTGCCTGGCCTGCAAGACACGCAATGCGGCTTCAAATGCTTCAGCGCTGAAGCAGCTGAGGCGATTTTCCCGCTCCAGAAGCTGGAAGGTTGGAGTTTTGATGTCGAGGTCCTCACCATCGCGCGCCAGTTAGGCTTCGAGATAACTGAAGTCCCCATCACCTGGCACTACCAACCCGGTTCACGCATGCGCGTTATCCGGGACAGCCTGCAGATGGCGAAAGACCTCCTCACCATCCGGCAAAACAAGAAAAAGGGCTTATACGATGCCCAAAAAGTTTGACCCCAGCCTTATCCCGCCCTACCCAACACTCGTTTACGAAAAACAAATCGCTAAAAACGGCTGCACGCTGATCGCCGGGCTGGATGAAGCCGGACGCGGTGCGCTGGCAGGGCCGCTCTGTGCCGCTGCTGTCATCCTCCCTGTAAACCAGGAGGGGCTAACGGAGGCCTTGCTGGGTGTGCGCGACTCGAAGCAGATGAGTGCCCTCCAGCGGGAACTCGGCGCAGAGGAGATCAGGAAGATCGCGCTGGATTGGTCTGTCGCCTGGGTGGAAGCAGCAGAAATTGACGCGCTCGGCATGGGTAAAGCTGGGCGGTTGGTGTTTGAGCGTGCTATTGAGGGGCTCAAATCCAGACCCTGCCATCTCCTGCTGGATTACTTTAAGCTGCCAGCGGTCAAACTGCCGCAAACCTCGTTGGTCAAGGGCGATCAACGCTCGCTTTCGATTGCCTGTGCCTCCGTGCTGGCAAAAACCGCCCGGGACGCACTTATGCTCTCCCTGCCAGACCCGGATAACCGCTATGCTTTCGCGCAAAACAAGGGCTACGGCACTGAGGAGCATGTGCGGGCGATCGAGCGATACGGGCTCAGTCCTTATCACCGCCGGAGCTTTTGTTTACACTTGCTGCAGGGCAGGCTGTTCGACTAATTTCACCACACCGATGGTCTTCTGGCGTTGATTGACCACCTCACACTCATGATAAAATTGACCCATCAGCCCTAAGGAGCCCACTATGACCGACCATGTTGCCCCCGATTACTCACGCGAAGACCAAATTCGAGGCTTAGTCGAGCAAATCAGCGCCTACATCGAGCAATTTCATCATGGCTCGGTTGAATTGATATCCATTGAAGGCGATACGATTAAATTGCGCCTTGGCGGCGCCTGCGCCGAGTGCGAGCTTTCCACTCAGACGTTGCAGGGTTGGGTCGCCGGCACCATCCGCCAGTTCTTTCCCGATGTGATCATTATTGCGGCGGAGTAGTAATCCGATTTTTCTTCTTATAAACTCAGTGCTTAGCCCAGTTCGCGGTATGTCGGTGCGGATGGGGCGAAGATTTCGCGCTGGACGGTCTCCAGCAGGGTCTCACCCTTCAAGTCTTCCACCGTATAACAAACCGCGTCCATCTTCGTTGCCAGGTTTTGCGCCAGACCGCTATCGAACACTTTCTGCTCCATGTTGATCACCACGCTATGGATCTTCTCATTGGCAAACATCCCAGCCAGCTCAGTGATCTCTTCTGCCACCAGCCTCCCCGGGACAAGCGGCACGTTGCCCGCACCATCCGTCAGGACGATCAAAAGCGGCTGTACATCCGGGTGCAGTATCTTTTCACGTTTGATGACCTCATACGCCATCTGTAACCCTGCCGAGAGGGGTGTTTTTCCGCCGACCGGGATGTTTTCAAGCGCGCGCTGTGCCAATAGCACCGAATTGGTCGGCGCCAGCACCAGCGTGGCGCGATCTTTTTGGAAAACCACCAACCCCACCCGATCGCGTCGTTGATAGGCATCCGTGACGAGCGACAAAATCGCCCCTTTGGTCGCCTGCATGCGCTCTGAAACTGCCATCGACCACGAACCGTCCACCAGGAACAGGATCAGATTGGCAGTCTTTCTGACCCGGATTTTTTTCTGAAAGTCTGATGAGCGCACCGCAAAAGCCACATCACGTTCGGTGCGTAAATCCTCACGCTGGTTCTGGAAAGGCGCGGCTGCACGGATGGTAGCGTCAAACGCCACATCGGAGGTGTCATCAGGAGCCGCTTGCGATTGGATGTAGCGCCCTCGTTTGGTTTTGGATCTGGTTTGGGAACGTCTGCCGCCCTGCTTGCGGACCATTTCGTCCAAAGGGGTGTCCAGCTGGCGGGGCTCAAAGGTTTCGCCGGGTTTCACCACCTTGCCGCCCTCCCACCATTGGGCGTTTATCTCGGTGAAGATCTGCTGTTGTCCTTCGCCGACGATAGGGAGTTCGTCGTTGTCGTTACTGTTTAAGGAGTCGGGTTCCGGGGGTCCGTCACTTTTTTTTTAGATTCGTCCGCTGTATCGGGTTTTTCTTCCTCTTCGCCACCCACGATCGTGGTTTGCATTTTCAGATCAGCCAGCTTCGATTCAAGATTTTGCACCCCCACAGCGCTCTTGCGGAAAGGTCCGGCCTTCACCCGGTGCGGAAGCGCCAGCTCGGCAGCCATGGCAATATCCCGCGGCGTGATGCGCGTGCGCCCTTCAAAGGCAGCCTGCGCGCGGGCGGCTTTGAGGATCACCAGGTCCGATCGGTGCCCATCCACTTCCATCTCGGAGGTCAAGTCGGCGATGATCAGGAGATCGCGCTGGGTGTAGCGGACCTCATCCACCAACTCCCGTGCCATCTCAATTTGCGCTGAGAGTTCGTCTTCCTTTGACAGCCAGACCTCGCGAAACGCTTCAGGGTCAGCTTCAAAAGCGATGTTGCGGCGCATGATCTCCACGCGCTGGGCTTTATCCAGGATGCCGCGGATCTC
>CAYRYL010000082.1:0-1349 GCA_964428425.1 uncultured Anaerolineaceae bacterium
AGGCTGAGCGCGGCTTCCGTCTGCCCGTGCTGGCTGCCCAGGATGGCGGCGCGCGACTGGGTCAACACCAGGATCGCCACCACCAGCAGCAGGGCGGCGGCGATGACCAGCTTGATCACGAAGCCCAGTGTTTTCCGCCCGGGGGGCAACGCGCCGCGGTCCCACAGCAGCCCGATGAGCAGCGGGACGAGGAACGCCAGCGCACCGCCGACCGTATTCACGTGGATTCCGCCGCTGCCTGTGGCGGCATGAAGCGCGCTGAGCTGCACCGGCAGGTGGGCAAGGATCCTTGAAGGCAACCAGTCCGCGCCGATTAGCCCCACGAGCGGAACACCGAACGCCAGCACAATCAGCGCGGCAATGACGATGGGGAGGTGCCGCAGACTGCGAATTGCATTGACGATCAGGTAGAACAGCGCCATGCCCAGCAGCAGACCCGCGACCTTGGGCATGGACAGCGCCTGGTCAGTGGATACCGCCAGGCTGAGCGGGATCAGGGCTGCCAGTCCGAGGATGGACAGGTCCATGGGGGTACTGAAGGTCAAGCGGCGCTCGAGGAGCGTATAAACGCCCCACAGCCCCACCAATACGATCCAACCGGCTGCCGGCACGCGGTCGCGGACCATCAACAAGATGTACAGCACCGTGATGCACAGAAATACCGCGGTAAGGATCACGTCCCGTAATTTGGCCCTGCGGGCTGCTGGTGTTGGCTGCGACAGTGAAATACCTTGTGATCCAGTCATTTGTTAAGAATTAATCCGCGCCGGTCATGCGTTTGACTCCTGCCAGGGCATCGATGTTGACGGGGTCGATCTCCAGCGCGGCCTGGTAGGTTTGCAGGGCTAAGTCGGTCAACCCGGCCTGTTCATACGCGCCGGCTGCCCAAAGGTAGCCCGAGATCTCATCGGGTGCCAGTTCGATCGTCTTTTCAAAACAGTCCGCGGCTTTTTCATACTCCTTCAGCGATCCCGAGTACATCAGGCCGAGATTGCGCCATGACTTCAGGTCTTTGGGGTCGGTTGCCACCGCCTGCAGGTAAGTTGCCTCCGCCTCAGCATATTTCTGCTGCCTTGCGTAGATATCTCCCAGGTAGCGCAGCCAGTGGACCTTGTACTCCGAATCCGGGTAATCCTGGATGGACTGTTGAAAGAGCGCAATGGCTTCAGCGAAGAGTTCGTTGTTCTTGTATGTGACCGCCAGGCTGGAGGTATATTTCTCTGGGTTCAATTCATACAACTTCCGAAAACACAGGATGGCCAGATCAGTTCGCCCTTGTTCAAGCATGGCATTGGCAAGTTGTTCCAGAGTGACTTTGTTCTCCAACTGGATCCAGGTCTGTACCGCTC
>CAYRYL010000082.1:1404-3078 GCA_964428425.1 uncultured Anaerolineaceae bacterium
GGTACTGAACCTGCGCGTAGGTATCGAGAGCGAGCGGGTCGCCGCTCTGGGTGCGCGGGGCGATATACGCCAACGCCTGGGCGTAATCGCCGGCGAGCAGCGCCTTCCTTGAGAGCAGCAATCCGGCGTTGGCATGCGTGACCGGTGGAGTCGGGAGGTCCGCGCTGGACCCCGGCAGGTGATAATACTGCCTGATAAAATCGATCGACCAGGCGTTATTGTCCAGCGCCGCGCGCAGGCCAACCGGGGAAAGGATCCCCCAGATAACGATCCCAGCCGTGATCAAAAATAGAAATAGGGTAGTTGCTTTTATCAATTTGATTTGAGTCGAATCAGGATTGTGCTGATCCCGCGCTCCGCCCATTCGACATCGCACGACGTCAAATGAGGAAGACCTAACCTCCAAAGTTTCCTGAGTCTTTCCGGACCAGGAGAAAGTGGATTTTGTCAGATATTTATTCTATACCAAGTTGATTCAGAACGGGCACCCTCAGATAGGGTTAATCATACCTCATAATCGTGTGAACTGAAAATCATTGTACTCGTTCAATACATATGAGACTTTTTCGAGGTTACCTCAGGGTAGTATTTATTAATATACTCGGCCGGGGTAAGATAGTCCAGTGCCTGATGGGGTCGGATCTGGTTGTACACCCGTTCCCATTTATATAACTCGATGTTGAGCTTTTCTATCTGTGCACTCTTTGGTATCACTGCATAGAACTCCTCGAGGTGGGTGCGATGTGCTCGCTCCACTCGTCCATTGAGTTTGGGGGAGTGGGGAGGTAAGACAAAGAGCCTCAACCCTAACCGCTGGCAAGCTTCTTCAAAATCTGCCCGAAACTCACTCCCCCCATCCACCTGGATGGCTTTCACAGGGAACGGCATACGCGCAAGAATCGTATCCAGGAATTCGGTTGCTGTATGGGCTGTGGCACGCTGATGAGCTTCAACCACATCCCAGCGACTGATCACATCTCTGGCAGTGAAGTGTTTGACCATGCGGCCATCGAGAGGTCGAACATCTAACGTGTCCACCTGAACCAGGTCTCCAGGTTCTCTTATTATGTAGTCCTTGGGTTTTCGTATGGCGTAAGGTCTTCTTTGTTTCCGTTTCTTGACCTTCACTAACCCTCTGGGGGGCTCATGCAGCACTCCGTGCCGCTTCAGATCCACCAGAATCCTTCCTACCGTAGAGCTGGACGTTTTCCAGCCTTGGCGGTTCAGTAAAACCACGAGCTTGTCCTTGCCCCAACCTGGGTATTCTTCTCGCAACCCTAATACCGCTTCAGATAGCTCTGTCCCCCACCACATAGGTTGGCGTACCCGATGTGGCCTGCGGCTTTTCTCTTCCAATCCTTTGGGTCCCTTTTCTTCCAACCGCTTACGCCATCTGTAGCGTGTCGCTCGTGATACCCTCAACAGTAGACTGATCTCTGTTTCCCCAACCCCTTTCTCTTTTAAGGTATTCCATAGATTCAACTTCTGCATTCGTTGGTCGGCAGCAGCAGATATCACAACAGGTTTGTGTTTGGCTAGATAAAAAAATTCTTTCGGGATACAATGGATTCTCATCGAGGTCTTCTCCTTTTGTTTGGTTTCCCACCCTTAAGGATGACCTCGATGTCCTTTTTTGTCTAGTCTTTTTGTCTCACATGTATCTGAACTTACTCA
>CAYRYL010000083.1:0-2922 GCA_964428425.1 uncultured Anaerolineaceae bacterium
CCGTCCTGGTTGAGCTGCGCCCAGGGTGATGAACCCTGCACCGAGTCCTGGACAAAGTCTGCAGCTTCAACACCAGAAACAAATGAGTTTAGCGGTGGAACTCGAGAAAAGTTAATATCTTTTACCAGAACTGGCGGTTTGAAACCATCGGCATAGCCGCTTGTCCGGTCAGTTTTCCGAAAGTAAGATGAACTAGTTGAGACGTCAGGAGGGTCAACATTTTCCTGAACCAAGTTTGGCTCTGTTTTAAGAGCTGATTTGACTGGAACAATTTCTTTTTCAGGATCCATTGGCATGGCAAATACTGAGTCCACCAACAAACCTGTAAGCACAAAAGCAATGATGAACAGCGTAAGCACTTTTTTTGATCGCATTCGAAACTCCTTGTTTTTTATTGTTATTGTAACGCAAAAAAGACCGCTAAAAGCGGTCAGAAAATAAGCAAGATAAGGCAATAGGAATAGTGTAATGAACTGCGTTGGCGGCGTAGCAAAAACCTGAACAATGAATTAATCGCTCGGTCTTCAAATGATCCCACCTGTGAAAAATGTTATGGATTAATCTCTTATGGATCCCGGAGAGATTATTGCCGGAAGGAAAAAATAATGTGTATTTGATTGACTTTACACTAATTTAGTATACACAATTAATACCATCAAAACAACTTTTTTTTCTGCTTTTCGAGAAGCCCGGAATTGGAATTGACAGCCAAAAAAGCTGTTAACAACGACACTGCTACTGCAGGATCAAGCTCACCGGGCAGTGGTCTGAGCCCATGATGTCGTCGTGGATCTCAACGGCTTCCACACGCGGCATCAGCTCGGAGCTGACCAAAAAGTAGTCCAGGCGCCAGCCGATGTTGCGCGGGCGAGCACCGGTGCGGTAGTCCCACCAAGTGTAACCTACTGTCTCAGGGTAAAGGCTGCGATAGGCATCGACAAAATTGTGCTCAAGATACTTATCGATCCAGGCGCGTTCCTCCGGCAGGAAGCCGGTGTTCTTCTGGTTTGACTTCGGATTCGCCAGGTCGATCTCGTTATGAGCGGTGTTGAAATCCCCGGTGAGGATGACTTTCTCGCCCCGGGCATGATGCTGGTCGCACAGTTCAAGCAGGCGGGCATAGAAGCCAAGTTTGAAGGGCACGCGCTTGTTCTCCTGCCCCCCATTGGGGAAGTAAATGATATAGAGGAAGAAATCAGGATACTCCAGGCGGAGCGTGCGCCCTTCGTTATCGAATTCTTCCATATCCAGACCGGTGTGTATCGAGAGCGGCTCATGCTTGAAAAGTGCTGCCGTGCCGCTGTAGCCCGGTCGCTCGGCGGAATGCCAAAAGCTTTGATATTCGGGGTGTTCGCTGAGCAATTGGGGCACCTGCTCCGGCTTGGCTTTGATTTCCTGCAGACCCAGGATGTCGGGTTTGACCTCATCCAGCCAGGTGAAACCATCCTTATTGACGACTGCTCGGATCCCGTTGACATTCCAGGTTGTGATTCTCATTTTTTCGCGCCCTTTCAAAGCCTATGGTAAACTAATAATTTGAATATGGCAGATTATACCAACCTCCAGCGGAGATTTTTAGCCAGACGTTACTTGCTAACAATTCTCTTTTTGATTCCCTTGCTTTTCGGCACAGGGATTCGCCCTGCCCTATCCCAAGGAATCTATCCAACTTACATTGTGGAATACGGTGATACGCTCTCGTGGATCGCGCAGCGCTTCGACACCACGCTCGACCAGCTGATGACGCTCAATAATATCCAGCCCGACGATATGCTACGCCCGAACGACCGGCTGCTTATCCCAAGCCTGGAGGGCATGCAAGGTATTCTAACGACTGAATACGTAACCCTTGGGTCAAGCCTGACGAGCCTTAGCCGGCGCAGCCAGACCGACACAGCAGTTTTGGTGAAAGCCAACCGCCTGACCAGCCCATCGGAGCTCTTCATCGGGCGCGAGATCATCATGACCATCCAGGAAAACGGGTCTTTCATGACCACCATGCCAGCGATCAAACCCGGGCAGTCCTTCCTGGAAGCAAGCGTTCTAAGCAATAAGAATACCTGGTTATTGGCAGGAATGAACGGTCTGGCAAGCCCGACCATGGGCATGCCGATGGACACCTACTACATGCCGTCACCCGAAGCAAATGGCAGTAACCTGGCACTTCCGGGTATTAAAAGCATTGTGCTGGACAATTTGCCACTCATCCAGGGTGATACCTTCCTGATCGAGGTTGAAAGCAATCAACCTGTAACGATCAAGGCTGATCTGGCATCCATTCAGCCAACTTTTGTGGACCTTGGCGGTGTGCAGATGGCGTACGGCGGGATCCACGCGTTGACTGAGCCGGGTGTGTACCCACTGACGATGACGGTAAGCTACCCTGACGGGAGTGAGTACCGGTTTGACCAGTTGGTGATGATCAGTTCCGGGAATTTTCAGATCGACAAACCGCTGCAGGTGGACCCGGAATCAATCGGTACTGAGGCAGAGAAAGCTGAAAACGCTAAGTTTAAGAGCATCGTTTTGCCCGTGACCCCAGCGCAGCTATGGGAAGGGCTGTGGTATCCCCCGACGCAGGACCCTGACAACATCATCTCACAATTTGGCAGCCGGCGCACCTACAATGACGACCCGGGCGTTTATTATCACACCGGGCTGGACCTGGGCTATCGCGGTGGGATCGACGTCTATGCACCTGCTGTTGGAACAGTTATTGGCGTTTTTCCGGACCAGGTGGTGCGAGGAAACAGCATCGTGATCGATCATGGACTGGGTGTGTACACGATCTACATGCACCTGAAAGAAATTTTGGTGGAACAGGGCGCTGTTGTTGAAGCCGGACAGTTAATTGGTTTTATTGGTACAACCGGTCGCTCGACTGGTCCGCACCTGCACTTTGAAGTGGATATCCAGGGCACA
>CAYRYL010000084.1:0-2716 GCA_964428425.1 uncultured Anaerolineaceae bacterium
TTGTTAACAGCCGTTGGATTTTCTTAGAGGAGTTTGATCGTGCCACGTAAACAGAGTAGTGGAAAGTACAAATTAAAAACTCATAAGGCTACGTCCAAACGCTTCCGCACAACTGGTACCGGTAAAATCGTACGGACCAAGATCGGCAAGGGTCACTTACGCCGCAACACTTCCAAGCGGACCAAGTATTTGCTCTCCGAAACGATCGCCGTCAATGCCAACGGGCTGGTTAAGCACATCAAGCGTCTGGCGCCCTATATGAGCAAGAAGGACTAAAGACTGTCCTGTCGAATCCGGTTTAGTGTGGCTGCTGGGTGTATTAACAAGAGTGAATTCTGACGCCCAGGGGACCGCAAAGGAGTAATGAATTATGACAAGAGTAAAGACTGGACCCTATCGCCGACGCCGCCATCAGCGGAAGATCGCCCATAACAGCGGCTATCAAGGTTCCTACAACCATCTATTCAAACGTGCGAACGAAGCTTTTCTGCACGCGCAATGGTATGCCTATAACGACCGCCGCAATCGCAAGCGCGATTTACGCCGGCTTTGGATTGTGCGTATCAATGCAGCTGCCCGCCTCAATGGCACCACCTACAGTCGGCTAATTGCCGCAATGCGTAAGTCTGAGATTATCCTCAATCGGAAGATGCTGGCTGATTTAGCCGTACGTGATCCGAAGGCTTTCGCTAGAGTGGTCGAAACCTCGTTGGCATAATCAAACCCCCCGAGACCAAAAACCCCGTGAAATTTCACGGGGTTTCTTTTTTTTATCATAGGGAAGGGGCTCGACCCTTCCACAAAGACAACCAAGTGGAATATCGCAAGGCCAATTCCTACGATAAACCCGTCATCGCGAGGAACGCAGTGACGTGGCGATCTGCACTTCTACACTGTCATCCTGAGCAACGCGACTGCTTACGT
Source organism: uncultured Anaerolineaceae bacterium (assembly GCA_964428425.1). Classification (GTDB taxonomy): domain Bacteria; phylum Chloroflexota; class Anaerolineae; order Anaerolineales; family Anaerolineaceae; genus Mesolinea. The sequence continues at coordinate 925 of CAYRYL010000084.1, forward strand.
CCCCTTGCGGGAAGGATCTGTCTGTTAAAAATCAGATTCTTCGCAAAAGAGGGTCAGAATGCCAGAGGATCCGTAATCACGAGGAGGGAATGTCCACGGAGCGCACATCAAACTCTTTGGTTTACGGTGCGACTTCCCCGAGCATCTGCTCCCAATTGAGTCCATAAGGACGCATGGAAATGCCTGAAATCGCTGGCGGGAACATACGCGGCAGGCAGAGCGGCGCCGTGTCCTGCCAGGCGGGGTAGTTTTGGTCGATCGGCTTGGTCACGCCACCCCACCCGACCGTGAAACCCATGTCCAGCATAGCCTGGGCATCCTGGCTGCAGACTTCAAAAGGCCACGCGAGCGAATAGACATTCAGACCAACATTGTTATTCATTGCTTGCCTGGAGGTCAGCCAGTCGGTTTCAAGTTGTTCAAAACCAACCGTGGAGAAGTCGGGGTGAGTCTGTGAATGCGAGCCAAAGGTAAAAAAGCCGCTGTCGCGCGCGTCGCGCAGCGCCTGCCAACAGGAGTCACCATCGCAGGCTATGCCAGGTCGTTCGAGCATATCCCCTGCCCATGGATAGACGATCATGTGCGGTTTCACCCCATATTGCTCCTGGAGCTGGGTGAAGGTTAGGGTGATGGAGCTGAGCGAATTCACGGTCTGCGAACTGATGTCAGTGGTGAGGATGACCGTTTTCACGGGCAGTGGGAACCAACCGTAGAGAAAGCCTTCCACTTCATGAATGGTAGCAAAGTGATAGCCCTGGCTGAGCAAGTATTCGACTTGCGAATAGAAGATGCCCGGAGTCAGGCTGTACTGCCCTTCAAACATGGTGTAGTTGTCGCCATGCAGCTCCAGGCTCAGGATTTGGCTGGCTTGCCCTTGCGCGGCGATAGCCGCTTCCAGGCGGGATCGATATTCCGGGCTCAGGTAGTCTTCCTGTATCTGCCAGTAGCTCTGCATGCGTGCCAGGATACTGTTCCAAGGTTCAGGCAGGTTTTCGAGGGCGTTCGGGGTGGGGCTGGGGAGAATCGTCTCAGTGGCTGTTGATTCAACGGGCAGCTGAATTTCGAGCGTCGGCGAATACTGAGTGGCAGTTGGAGTGGCTGGAGTGATGGTGGCAGCCAGGGGCAGATTGGGGTTGAAGGCGGTCTGGGTCACACTTAGCGCAGCCACTACTGTTTGGGTTGCATTTAAACTATCCTGCAACGGAAGCGACTCACACCCGCTAAGCAGGATGATCGAGATGAGCAGGGCGGCAACGATTCGCTGATTATTTTTCATAATTTCCTCAAGATTCGATTATAGACGATCTTTGCTAAGACGTTTTCTCGAGAATTTGGTTCCTTTTGATTATAAATGTAAGCCGGGTCATCGTTCTCGTAGAGTATGCGGAATTCAACCCGGCTCATTATCCTCCCGTTCTCGCCGGTGTCCGGATACCCTCCACTTCGTTTCGCGTACAGGCCGCCGCGAGGTCTTTGACCCTTAGGTCTCCGTGATACCGTAGGGGTAGCCCCCCGTGGCTACCCGCTGAGCTGTTGGTAAACAGGGCAGGCACAGGGGCCTGCCGTTACCAGGAAGAGGTTTTCCCATTCTTGCCGGTCCTCCTTTTCTCGCCGGTCTCTCTTGTTCTCTCCGGTGTCCACACTGCGCGAGGTCTTTGACCGAAGATCACAAAAAGCATCTTGTCCACTCCTCACCCTTGCGCTCTTGCGCTCTGGTGTTATACTTTCTGCTTAGTTGCGATGACGCAGGACGAGTACGCCGTTATCGACCGTCAGTGAAGCAGGGAGAGTG
>CAYRYL010000085.1:0-2565 GCA_964428425.1 uncultured Anaerolineaceae bacterium
TCTGCCGTGTCTCTTTATTCTATATCCCTTGATTGGGTATCATACTAATGACAGAAATGTCGTCTCGATACCAAGATAATGACGGAACGGGCTACCAGGTTCTATACTTTTTCCAACTTTGGATAAAATAGGTTATGCTTAAGCTTTGTTCAAACACGGTAGGAGGTCACTATGATTGATGAACTGATAAGAGAGTCCAAACAGCGCATGCAAGGCGCTCTGGACGTGTTGGAAGATGATCTGATAGCCATTCGAACTGGTCGGGCAAGCCCGGCTTTAATTGAAAGACTGCAGGTTGAATATTATGGTTCCAGCCTGACCTTAATTCAGCTTGCCACCATCAGTGTGCCTGAAGCGCGCCAGCTGCTCATCCGCCCCTTTGACGCCTCGTCTTTCAAAGCCATCGAGCGAGCCATCCAAGCTTCGGATCTGGGGCTCACCCCTAACAGCGATGGCAAGGTGATCCGCCTCAACCTGCCCCCTCTCACAGAAGAACGCCGGCGCGACCTGGTAAAAATGGTCCATTCACGCCTCGAAGATTGCCGCGTTGCCATCCGCAACATCCGCCGTGACAGCCTGAAAGACCTGCGCGAGTTTGAAAAAGAGAAAATGATCTCCGAAGACGAACTCAAAAAAGGCGAAGAGAAACTGCAGGAACTGACCAATGAAATGGTGGCTGAGGTGGACGTGATCGGTGAACGAAAAACAAAAGAGATTATGGAATTTTAAATGTCCGAAACAACCAATCGTGTGCCAGTGCATGTCGGCATCATCATGGATGGGAACGGTCGCTGGGCAAAACAGCGGGGATTGCCGCGCCTGGCAGGGCACCGCGCTGGAACGAAAAACCTGCGCCGCGTCATCCGCGCGGCTGCGAATGCCGGCATCAAACACCTGACTTTCTATGCCTTTTCCACGGAAAACTGGCGCCGCCCGGAGGATGAAGTCGGCGGTTTGATGGGACTTCTGGGCGAGTTTATCGAAACAGAAACTCCCGAACTGCACAAGGAAGGCGCGCGCCTGCTTCACATCGGTCATCTCGAACACCTCGAGCCGCAATTGCGCAAAAAGATCGAAGACGCGATCGAGCTGACCAAGAACAACACCCGCATTGACGTCATCCTGGCGTTCAGTTACGGCGGGCGTGATGAAATTGTGAATGCTGTCAGGAAAATTGTCGCGGCGGGCATCCCGGCTGAAGAGATAACACAGGACACACTCTCTGATTACATGTTCACTGCCGGCATCCCTGACCCGGACCTGATCATCCGCACTTCTGGCGAGCTGCGTACCAGCAACTTCCTCACCTGGCAAAGCGTCTACAGCGAATGGGCTTTCCCACAGGTGTTGTGGCCGGACTTCGACGAAGCCGCTTTGGCGAAAGTTTTGGATGAATATTCCCAGCGTGACCGCCGCTTTGGCGGGTTGAGCAAGAAATAATGTTCCGTCAGCGGGCACTCTCAGCGTTGATATTTGTGCCCCTGTTTTTGGGTCTGGCTTGGATGGGGGGGATTACTTTTGACTTGTTTCTGTTAGTCATCCTGGGATTTGCGGGTTTTGAGTATGCCCGCATGTTGCAAAATTCAGGCTACAAAGTTGCTTGCCCCCTGCTGATTGCCGCCATTTGCGCACTGGTTTTGCTGCGCATGTTCGCGACTGGCTGGCTGGAGCCGCTGGCTTGGACAGTGATCCTGGCTGTCTTGGGCGGTTATAGTCTCTGGCAGTACGAGCATGGTGATGATAAAGTCTTTACCAGTCTCGGATTTCAGGTGTTTGGCGTGTTCTTTATTGGAGTTTTGGGGGCGTATGGCATCTCGCTTAACCACGCCCAGCCAAATGGCAACCTGTGGTTGTTGGTGACGATTGCTTTAGTGTGGCTGGTGGATGCCGGCGCTTATCTGATCGGCAGTCGGTTTGGAAAGCGGATTGTTGCCCCCAGGCTTAGCCCGAAAAAGACACTTGAAGGGTTTTTCGGCGGCACAGTAGTGGGGCTGCTTTCGGGGGTATTGATCGGCTGGATTCTGCGCAAGCCTTTGCCAGAATTGGAGCTGCTGAATGGAGCGGTTTTGGGGTTGATCATGGGTCCGGTGGCATTTTTTGGGGATACGCTCATGAGCCTGATTAAACGCTCGCTGGCGGTGAAGGATACCGGCAGCCTGATCCCCGGTCACGGCGGCGTGCTCGACCGGTTGGATTCGATGCTCTGGGCGATGGCAGTGGGGTATTTTTTTTTTGCGATTTTTGGATCGTAAACCAATTTCAACATTTGATTTTGGTGTGGTGGGCGGTAGGGGTCGCCCCATGGATAACCCGTTTTGGTACCCGGTAGGGAAAAGGCCCGCCTTTTCATCGTTATTGACCCATAAAGCCACACGGTTGAGGTTGACGCAGGCGTCAACCTTACGAAACACCTCGTGGGGTCACCCCACCCGCAGCGACCTGCAGAAAAGCCGGATTGAATTACGCAATCCGGCCTACGAAAGACCCCGTTTGGTGCCAGGGCAGACACGGTGTTGTGCACCCCAATTGTTGGACAGAAATTATGTAGAGATTATTGACTGGGCT
>CAYRYL010000086.1:0-2378 GCA_964428425.1 uncultured Anaerolineaceae bacterium
GCTTGGTTTTGCCGGCATCTTCTTCGAGGTGCAGCTTGTGAATGCGCACGCGACGCGTGGTGCCGTCGGGCATATGCAGGTCGAAGTAACCGCCCTTGCCGATGGGCTCGTCGAACTGGGTGATCTGATAACCCTTGGGCAGATCAGGATAGAAGTAGTTCTTTCGGTCAAAGTGCGAAACTGGATTGACCTCTGCGTGCATGGCGGCTGCCAGCAGCGCGCCTTTTTGCACTGCCTCGGCGTTCAGAACGGGCAGCACGCCGGGCATGCCGGAGCAGACCGGGCAGATGTTGGTGTTGGGTTCAGCTTCCCACGAGTCCGCCTTGCAGGAGCAGAAAATTTTGGTCTGGGTATTGAGCTGGATGTGGGTTTCGAGCCCGATCACGACTTCGTAATCTTTCATTTTGCCACCTCCTGGCGCAAGACTACAGGACGAACCGAACGCCAAGCTTCATCCAGAGTCGCCTGCTCATAGGCATAGCCCGCCCGCAGGATCAGGTCTTCGCGGAAGTCCGGACCGATAAACTGGATCCCGATCGGTAGATTATCGGCATCCAACCCGCCAGGGATGCTCACAGCCGGCAGGCCGGCGTGGTTGGCAGATACAGTCATCTGATCCGAATACTGCATGCGCACCGTGTTGCCAAAGACGTCGTTGCGTTTGAAGGCGGTGGTGGCGGTGGTGGGGGTGAGGACCACATCCAGACGGTGCTTACCGTGGGGGTCGAAGGCGCGGTCAAAATCCCGCCGGATCATGGCGCGCACTTTGAGAGCCCGCTGGTAGTAGTTCGCGGCGTAGCCTTCGGAGGAGAGGTACATCCCCATCAGAATGCGCAGCTTGACCTCAGAGCCAAAGCCCTCGGCGCGCGTGCGCCGGATGAGGTCCTGCAGGTCTTCCACATCAACCGGGGTGCGGTAGCCATACTTGACGCCGTCGAAGCGGTGCAGGTTGGAGGCAGCCTCCACGCGTGAAACCACAAAATAGGTCGGGATGCCATATTTGGCGTTGGGCAGGGGTACGTTCTCGACGATTTCCGCGCCGAGGTCCCCCAACACAGAAGCCGCTTGCCTCACAGCCTGGCTAATTTCTATTTGGATGGGCTCCATAGCCAACTCGCCGGTTTCGAAATCCGGGTAGAAAAGGTGGGCATAATCGGGCGAAAGCCCAACCCGCAAGCCTTTGACCCCTTCCTTGAGGGCATCCAGATAATTGGCAGGCGGCACAATTGAGGAGGTGCTGTCTTTTGGATCGTTCCCCGCGATGACTTGCAGCATCAGGGCGGCATCGCTCACGTTGCGGGCGATCGGACCCGGGCAGTCCAGCGAGGACGAGAACGCCATCAGCCCATAGCGCGAAACGCGCCCATAGGTCGGCTTGAGCCCGACCACGCCGCAGAAGGCAGCTGGTTGGCGGATGGAACCACCGGTGTCTGTGCCCAGCGAAAGTGCCACCTCTTCGGCAGCCACGCTGGCAGTGGATCCGCCCGACGAGCCACCAGGCACGCGGGAGGGGTCCCAGGGGTTGTTTGGCGCGAGCTTGAAAGCGCTGGATTCGCTGGAGGAACCGAAAGTAAACTCGTCAAGGTTGGCTTTGCCGAGAATGACGGCGCCGGCGTCGATCAGTTTCTGAACCGGCGTGGCGGTGTAGGGAGGTTTGAAGTTCCAAAGGATGCGCGAAGCAGCCGTGGTTTCAATGCCTTGCAGGGTAAAGATGTCCTTGATCGAGACCGGCACGCCAGCCAGGGCACCCGGCTCTTCACCAGCGGCAATCTTGCGGTCGACTTCGTCGGCTTGCTGGCGGGCGAGGTCTTCGGTCAGGCGGATGAAGGCATGTACCTTTTCCTCTTCAAAAAGGTCGAATGGTTTTTGCTCAAGGCTGCCAGCTCGCCCGTCAACGGCATGAATTTGCGCAAGGGAGGCTTCGAGCACTTCGCGAGCGCTTAGTTCGCCGGCGCGGACACGTGCGGAAACGTCTGAAGCGGAAAGTTGGTTCAGGTTCATTTCGCTCCTTTAACGTCCGGGACGGCGAACATGCCGTCTTCGGTTTTCGGCGCGCCAGCCAAAATCTCGCTGGGCGTGGGGAAGGGCTGCCAGACGTCCGCACGCGGACCTGCTCCCTGGCAGTGGATGCCGTGCAGGGTTGGCTGGATTTCATCATCGAGCGGCACCTGCAAGAGGGCGTTGACGGAGCTGAGTTGGTGGTTCATTTCGGTCAGAAGGTACGCGCCTTCCGCAGAGAGGAGTTCAAGCGCTGCCAAACCGACCAGCTTGTGAAATAGTTCGGGACTGATTGTGCTAATGCTCATGGGCTTTCCTTTTGATTTGCTGAGGCGAATTATACCGTAGGCAAGCAATGCTATAATCGGTTATGTTGGAAA